>CAZPKF010000007.1:0-129657 GCA_964587155.1 uncultured Fibrobacter sp. | reverse complement strand
AAGCTTCTTGGCGATTTTTCGCACACCACTTGGAGATGTCGCCGGTGAATGAGGAGAAGGAGAACATCGAGCTCATATCCCTCACGTTGCTGACGTCCCACTTGCTGATGTCGCCGTTGAATGAGGATTCGGAGAACATCCCGCTCATACTCCTCACGTTGCTGACGTCCCACTTGCTGATGTCGCCGGTGAATGAGGAATGGAAGAACATTTCACTCATATCCGTCACGTTGCTGACGTCCCACTTGCTGATGTCGCCGTCGAATGAGGATTCGGAGATGTCACACACGAAGTCTAATGCCCCGAACATTCCGCTCATATCCGTCACGTTGCTTACGTCCCACTTGCTGATGTCGCCGTTGAATGAGGATGCGAGGAACATCCAGCTCATATCCCTCACGTTGCTTACGTCCCACTTGCTGATGTCGCCGTTGAAGCGGGAATTTTTGAACATCCCGCCCATATCCGTCACGTTGCTTACGTCCCACTTGCTGATGTCGCCGTTGAAGCTGGAATTTTTGAACATCCCGCTCATATCCGTCACGTTGCTGACGTCCCACTTGCTGATGTCTACCCGATATCGCAGATCGATTGTGTTAAAAAGACCTTGCATATCCGTAATTTTCGACACGTCAATAAAATTCAGGTCCACGACTTTTCCTGCCGGAGTCGCCGAAAGTTCCTGCTGAATAAGCTCGATCAACTCTTCTTTATCCTGTGCGACAACATTGCACTTCTTGATGGTGCGGCCCTTGTACTCGCTCTCCGTACAGACCAGCTTCGCGGAAGCGAAGCCGATGAAGGCGGAAAGGGCGAGGGCTGTGAATAGGTATCGTTTCATATCATCTAGTTCTCCCAGCGCTTTTGTGATTTTTTTGCCTTGATAAGAATATCCAGCAGCTGGTTTTTGTATTTTCCGGTCGGAAGATTTTGTGCGGCACGCACCGCATCATCAGTAACTTTCGCATGCGCCTGCAGCAATACCTTGACAATCTTTAAATTGGCTTGATTTTCAACCGCTTTCACCAAAGGATTACCCCACCTGTAATTTTCGTCGGGATTTACCTTGTAACCCCGTTTGAACAGTTGGATAAGGATTTTTTCGTTCGGGTTGTTCTTGATGGCGACCAGAATCAGCGTATTTTTGTCCCGATCACTGTAATTTTCGTCAAGCCCCATTGACAGCAACGTTGCCGTCACCGCCGGATTTGGGTTATTTGCAACCGCATAAAAAAGCACATCCCAGTTGTTTTCGTTTTTTGGAGTCAAGGTTGCATCGGCGCCATGCCTAATCAACGAGGTCAAAATTGCCGGATTGGTGTTCTGTCTTGCCGCAAAAAAGAATGGCGTACAGCCGTTGTTGGTCATCGCATTGACCACAGCGCCCCGTTCGACCAACACATCCACCATCTTCGGGTCCTTGGAGAAGGCAGAAATCACATGCAAAGGGGTAAATCCATCGCTATCCACCTCGTTCACATCTGCGCCACCGTCAAATGCCGCCAAAACGTCTTTTACGCTCAATTCCGAATTTTTGCAATAATCAATGAAGGAACCATGGAATGGAACAGTCGCCCCGTTCTTTTTTAGCAAAGCCGTCATGGCATCCGACTTGGCACTTTCGATAAGCGCTACCCCATTGGGGAAATTGTCATTGACATTCGCTTTTGCCGCAATCAGGATTTTCGCCATTTCCACATCGTCATTCAGCACGGCGATTCCCAGCGCAAAGCTTTCCTTCACGGGCGCCTTCGCCTTGATGAGCATCTTGACCATTTTCGGTTTTCGATTACTAACGGCGAATTCCAAAGGGGTAAGCGGTACAACGCTCTCTTCTCCATTAGAAAATCTCATCGTTACTACACTGCCTATATCTTTTTTCAGGTCGGGTTTCGAGGACAAGGCAAGCTTCAGCAATTTGGCATTGTCCTTCAAAATCGCGTATTTCAACAAATTAAAGGGTTCCCCTTCCCTTTTCAACGCATCCATTTTTACTTTGGCTTTTTGGAAAGCATCGGTAATTTTTGATGAAGCGAGCGGTTCCCCATCCATAAAATAGAGGAAAAAGGAGGTTCCCGCCGAATCGACTTCATTGGGAGAAATCCCCTTAGCGAGAGCCATTGCCACCATCTCTTCGGAGATTAAGCCCTGTTTGTAATACTGTACCGCCGATTGCCAAAAAGCGGCATCCTCATAAGCCCCTTGTCTCAGCTGCCCTTTCCAATCCTTGGTCGCCTTCCAGATTTTTTGCGCATAAGGTGAAAGGGAATCCAATGTGCGCAAAAAAGGGCTGCTACGCTTCGTAACCTTTTTCTCGCCCTGTTTGAAATTCTTGGAGAGAATCACGCCGGGACGAGCGCCGGCAGCGAGGAACGCATCGATAATTTGATCGATTCCAGGCACAAACAAGGCATAATCCAAAGCGTTCATGCCATTTATGGCGATTTCGTTTGGCGAAACGCCCTCCTTTAAAATCGAATTGACCAAAGCGAGTTGCGTCCGCCGTTTTTCTCCGTAATATTCCTGCAAAAAGGCATCGACTGTATCTCCCGGATACCATTGCGACAAGGCATACATTAATGCGTTTTTCCCGTTCCCATCTGTAGCATGGATATCCGCCCCCTTCGAAAGAAAGAAGTCGAATGCTTGCCGGTTCAGATTTTCGGCAGCACGGAGAAGAAGCGTCAAACCGATGGAATTTTGCAAGACATCCAGACCGCCATCGCCTACGGTCTGAGCAAGAGCCTGCTCGCAAGCTTGCTCGTTCCAAAGCTTGAGAATACATATTTTGGACACTTTTTCAAAATTCAAAGAATCCTTCTTACAGCATTCATTCACTTTGTTTTGGGAAACGGAAAATTTCTTTTTCCAATCATCAAAGCACTGCTTCCAAGAGTCGGCATCGAAAAGCCCCTCCTTCGGCAATTTGCTCGGAGCCGTCGCTTCGCGAAAGTTTGCCACGCAGGTCTTCCTTTCCGCAAAATAGGAGTCGCTTAGTGTGCAAGGATTCTGTCCCAAAACGATTGCTATTGCCCCAAAAATCGCAAGCGCAAACAGTCTTTTCATTTTCAACCTTTATTTCTTCGTGTTATCTTTTTCCGCAATGATTTTTTCAAGGTGCTTGACGCTGCGCTGCAAGGAGAACAGCAGCAAAAGAATCCCAATTACAATGAATAGAGCCAATCCGGCCAGCACGACAATTCCCGAAACAGGCATTGCAGCTCGATGCGCCATGCGTGCCATGTCCGCATCGAATTTTGCTTTCGACACTTCCGAATCATAAGATTGTTCTCGCCTTTTATTTTCCGCAACGCGATCCGAAGCTTCCTTAATATAGGCGTCGTAGAAACATTTTAAATTGTTGACGATATTGGATCCTACATGCAATTCTTTTAGAACAAGGAATCTATCCGATGCTTTCGCCCATTCCCCACTTGCATTCATATCGATATCGAGTCCCTTATAATAGGCCCGCGCCGTTTTGAATACATCAAACCGTTTGGAACCATCCGCGATTTTTACCAATTCCAAAGATTTGAAAAGAACCTGTTTTCCATTTTTCGGATTTTTTCCAATGAAGTTTTCGAAGGCGGCAAACAAGCTTTCCACCTTTTGAGTGACATCTTCGTTACCCGCATTGCCTATGACAGCATCAACCGCAGCAAAGATTTCAAAGGTTTCCGTCACGGCGTTCATGTCCTCCGCACGTCCAATCCAATTGATGGATGTCTCGAATATTTGCAGGCGGGATTTTTCCGCATAGAACATCAAGTGCGAAGCCAGCTTATTGACGATTTCCTGCTGAACAGCGCTGTCGCACGGGAACCATTGCTGCATTTTTGACCGCACATTTTCGGAAAACTTGGAATCAACATCGCCATATTCATAGCACCGACTAGGATAGATAAAATCGCCCCAGTCCCCATATTCATAATAGCCTTCGCTTTTATCGCAAATATTCTTGCGTCCTTTTTTGGAAAAAGTAACACTGGGAAGAGCCGAAGCCAAATTGGCAAGCGAAATTTGAGGCCTTGTGCAAGACTCCGATTCCGGGTATGCGGTGTTGGTATTAGACGTCGGGCTGGTATGAGACGTTGTTCGCTTTTTTATTTTGGATTGTACAGGTTTTGCACAAGACAAGACTTCTTCCGCGGTAATCTCTCTCTGCGAAAGCAATTCCGGTTCATCCACGGAACGCTCAAATACGGGGAAAATGGAGTATAGGAAAATGAAGAATCCAACACAAATCGCAAGGATTCCAACCCATGAAATGATGGAAAAAAACAGGTGCGAAAAAGGAAAGTGATAGCCTTCTTCGACCTTTTCAAGCATTGGCATCGGCTTAGCGAGCCACTTTTTAAGTGCTGATGGAATTTTTTGTAAAAATGTGAGAATGTTTTTCATTTTTTTCCTCTTGTTGATGAATGTGTAAAAATCATTTCGTTATTTTCCACAGGCGTACTGGAAGCGTTCCGCCCTTGAAATCAAAGAACTTTGCGTAAAATTTCCCGAACGTGGATTGATGGTCAAAACATAGCGGTCGAACCTGTAATTCAATTCATTAACCTCACCCCACCAATTCTTGATGGCGTGTCCCCGAGTCCCGCAAAAATTCAGTCCGGCATTCCATACTTGCTTCGAATAGATTTCCCACGTTTTTCCGCAATACGGTTCGGTTAGAAGATCAAAAGCCGTATAATTCCAAACGCCTTTCTCCGGAGCGTAAAAATACATACTGTAAGTCCAGTGCCCAATTATCCGCTTCGCCCAAAGAGTGTTGCCTTTATTTCGCGCATAAGAGGGTCCCATTTTTTCGCTAGCATAAGCGATGAAAATGTCCCCCTCCAGATTTTTCGGAATCAAGTAGAAGGAATTCCAGAACTCGTCGTAATCTTCAAGCCCGTTCGACTTGCCGATTTGAGAAAGCAGCCGTGCGATTCTCTCCGGATCATCCCGTCCGGCATCTTGCACAATGAAAAGATATTCGTTTGAACGGTCTCCCACGATGGTATAGCTCCGCCGTTTGGCCGCGATTTTTTTGGTTGCGGGAACTTCAATCGTTACGCGGTAGCCGCCAAGCCTATCGTATGAAGCAACAAAATACGGAATTTTCTCTTCTACAGCATACTCGCCAGTAGCCAAAATATTGTCCGCAATTTCGGAAGCGAGATCCTCGACACTCTCGCCAGATTTCAGATTCAAAATTTCAAACGTCACCTGGTCGCCGTACAGATTATCGACCAGCCGGATTTCGGCAAAGGCGTTCCCGTGTTCGGCAAAATAGGAAAGCTTCACGCCGCGGGGCAAATCCGTTGAAAGGTCGAGAGAATAAATCTTCCCCTTATCCGTCATGCCCAAATTGACCAAATTCATCCTGCCGATGTAGAATGCGTTTGAAGCGGGAACTTTTCGAATCGTGAACAAGATAGACCGGGGAACATCCGGGGTTTCAGCAGGAATGCGTTTGCGTTCCTCTTGCATATAGATTTTCCGATTTGCCAGATTTTTCCGTTCCTCCTCGGACAAGTCGTCGAAAGAAAATATCTCGCCTTTTTCCATTTCCTTGGAAGCAAGAAGTTCTCGAAATTTTTTGGCTTCGCCCTCGGTCCGAAAGGATTTCGTCACGACATGGTAATACCTGTCCTTGTCCACGCCTTTTTCCACCACATAGGAAGGGATTCCCAAGTCGGACAAATGTTCGACTATCTTTTGCGCCTGATAATAGGAGCGTTCTTTTTTGACCGAGACGGCATAAGGCTTTTTCTCCGAGACCTTTTCGACTTCAATGCAGCCGACAAAAATACCCAAAAAGAAAATTGTACAAATGATTACGCGAATCCCGTCGCGAAAAAAAATCAAACTAATCGTATTATTATCACACACCATTCTAAATTTCATTTTTTTCATTCTAAAAAGTAAAAAAAAAAACAGTTTGTCAATACGTTTTAATTTTTTTTCATATTTTCACTTCAAATTCAATCAAGCACCCCAAACAGCGCCCGCGGACAACGCCAGCCGCCAGCGTCTTTTTCTTTTCTATATTTAACCTATGTTTTTAGACGAAAAAACCATTGAAGTGCGCTCCGGCAAAGGCGGCAACGGACTCAGCAGTTTCCGTCGCGAAAAATTCGTTCCCCTAGGCGGGCCAGACGGCGGCGACGGCGGACGCGGTGGGAGCGTCATCCTGCGCGCGAACGAACAATACTCCACTCTTCTCGACATGGGCAATACGCATATTTACAAAGCAGCCAACGGAGAAGACGGCGGTGCGGCACGGTGCACCGGAAAATCCGCCAAAGATTTAATCATCGACGTTCCCTGTGGCACGCTAGTCAAAGATGCCGAAGGGCACATCCTGTCGGATTTGACAGAGCCCAACCAACGTTGGATAGCCGCCAAAGGCGGGCGCGGCGGACTCGGAAACGTCCACTTTGTAACCCCATCCATGCAAGGGCCAGAAAAAGCGACTCGCGGACAAAGCGGCGAAAAACGGGAACTATTCCTAGAACTGAAACTGGTCGCAGACGTGGGCCTTGTCGGTTTCCCAAATGCTGGAAAATCTTCCTTGGTAAACCGAGTTTCTAGCGGAAAGCCCAAAGTCGGCGATTATCCGTTCACCACGTTAGAACCGGTTTTAGGCATTGTTTCCGAATCATCCCGCAGCTTTGTCATTGCCGACATCCCCGGACTCATCGAAGGAGCTAGCGAAGGCCGCGGACTCGGGCACGAATTTTTGAAGCACATCGAACGCACTTACGCCCTGCTCTTTGTCATCGACGCTTTTGAAGAAGACGCCTGGGAAAAATTCCAGACACTGCGCACGGAACTTGAAAAGTTCCATCCCAAACTTGTCGAAAAGCCGTTCCTTGTCGCCCTGAACAAAGCCGATTTGGGCATCGAAAAAGCCGAGAAGGCATTCCGGGCCAAAAAGCAGCCGTTCATTTCGACATCCGCCGTCACCGGCATCGGGCTTCAAGATTTGAAAAAAGCCCTAGGTGGGCTTGTTCCGGACAAGCGCAAAAAAGCTTCCGGCTGGGGAAAATAAATGTCCGCATCCAAAAACAACATCACCAAAAAAGAGTTGGTCGAAGATATCGCCTCCCGCGCAGGTTTAACGCAGGTGGAAACGAAAATCATCGTCGAAAGTTTTTTGGATGCCATAGCAAAAGCCCTAATCGATGGAAAGAACATCGAAATCCGCGGATTCGGCAGGTTCAAATTGCGAAAGCGGAACGCCCGGACAGCCCGAAATCCGCATACCGGAGAAAAAGTCGATGTCGACGCCCAAATCCGCCCCGTTTTTGAAGCGAGCCGGGAACTGAGCCGCCTACTAGACTCCATGCAGTCCGACATCAGCTTCATTGAAAAAATTGAGAACGAAGACCATGGCTGACAAAAAACAAACCGCCGGGACGCCGACCATCACCAACCGAAAAGCAAACCATCTCTACTTCATCGAGGATCATTTTGAAGTCGGCATCATGCTCGTCGGTTCCGAAATCAAATCCATCCGCGCAGGAAAATGCAACTTGAACGAAGCATGGGTCGAAGTTTCCAAAGACAAAAATGAACTTTGGCTGGTCGCCGCGCACATTGACGACTATTCGTTCGCCCGCGCCTTTGGGCACGAACCGCAACGCAAGCGCAAATTGCTCGCGCACAAGTCCGAAATTCAAAAAATGCGCAAGGCGACCGAACTCAAAGGATTAACCCTCATCCCGTTAAAATTATACTTCAAAAACCGATACGCCAAAATCGATGTGGGAATTTGCAGGGGCAAGGATCAACGCGACAAACGGGCAGACCTTATCGCCCGCGATGAAAAACTCGCCATTGCGCGAATCGTCAAGGCCGGTCACCGTTGAAAGCTCTCTTCGCCATTCTCTTTTTTGGACTCTTTTCGGCAATCCTCGCCGACATTCCCGCAATGCAAAAAAACGGCATCTGGATGGTGAACATTGACTCCCTCTCCAAAGCAGAAGGTTTGTCTACTTCTTGGCATCCCGTCGAAAGGCACTTCAAAGCCGAAGGCAAGCCCCTTTCCTGCGCATTCGTATTAGGCGTTCCCTACATCTTCGCCAACGGAAACGCCCACAAGCTGTCTACGCCCACCCTTTTCGAAAACGATGCTCTTTGGGCTCCGCTGAATGAAACCGTCGAGATTTTTTCCAAGGCGTTTTCAAAACGCTACGTTTTAGATACTGCCGCCAACTTTTTAAAATCAGACGAAACCAAAGCAGCCCCTCCCGAAAAAAATATTTCGTCCGCCGCAATTTCATCTTCATCCGCGCCATCCTCATCGTCAAAGGCCACGGTCAAAAATAAGAACGCCCCCCCCGGTTCACGCGAAGTCAAAACAATCATCATCGATCCTGGTCACGGAGGAAAAGACCCCGGAGCCATCGGAAAAATTTCAAACGAAAAAGACATCGTACTTTCTGTAGCAAAACTTCTCGAAAAGGAATTACTTTCGAAAGGGTTTCAGGTAAAACTCACCCGCGATACAGATAAATTCATTCAGCTTTCCGAACGTCCGCAATTAGCCAACAAATGGAACGGCGACCTTTTCATCAGTCTGCACTGCAACGCCATTGACGGAAATGCCGCCCGCAAAAAAAAGACGCGGGGATTCCGCATTTATGTTTTACGCGATCCCGAAAACGAAGAAGACCGCGCCATCGCCCGCCGCGAAAACAAAGTGGCCAAAACCTACGGTGACAAAAACTCCAAAGAAGAACTTTCCCCTCTCGACTGGTTAAAGCTCCAAGCACGCCTCGAACAGTACAAACACGCCAGTTACACCTTCACAGAAAAGACAATCCGCGCTTACGAAGGCGGAAAAATTCCCAAGCAAGGTTCTGGCGCAGGTGGAGCCGGATTCATGGTTCTCGTCGGAGCACTCATGCCGGCAACGCTCATTGAACTGGGATTCATCAGCAACCCCGAAGAAGAAAAATACATGAATTCCGAAAAAGGGCAAAAAGAGATGGCGAAACGCATCGCGGCTGGAGTTGAAGAATACCGCAAAGCGATTGACGAATATCTGAAAACGCTTTCCCACTAAAATTTTCCCTTCTATTTCATAAAACAGCCATTCTTTCAACAATTTTTGATGAAAAATCTTTTTCGTTCCACTTCAGAATGCTATTTTTGGAACATCAATTTTGAACCTCCGAGGTATTTATGTCCGGACATTCCAAATGGGCAACGACAAAACGCAAGAAAGCAAAAACGGATGTCGCCCGCGCCAAAGCTTGGAACAAATTCATTAAAGAAATTTCCATTGCAGCCAAACTCGGCGGCGGCAATCCAGATGCCAACCCGCGTCTCCGCGCAGCCATCCTCAAAGCAAAAAGCCAAAGCCTTCCGGCCAAGAACATTGAATCGGCAATTGCAAAGGGAACCGGCGAAGGCAAAGACGTCATCATGGAAGAACCGATTTACGAAGGCCGCGGCCCCGGCGGAGTCGCCATTTTCGTCAAATGCATGACAGACAACAAAACGCGTACCGTTTCGAACATCCGCAACATTTTCAACAAAAACGGCGGCAGCCTCGGCGAAGCGGGTTCCGTTGCTTGGGCGTTCACCCATAAAGGCGTTATCGATGTCGACGCATCCAAATACACCGAAGATCAGGTGATGGATGTTGCTCTCGAAGCTGGCGCAGACGACATGGCCACAGAAGACGACGTGCATGAAATTTCTACGTCCCCGGAATCTTTCGATGCCGTAACCAAAGCTCTTGAAGCGGCCGGCATTGAAATGCTCAGCGCAGAAATCAGCTACGTTCCCAATGATCCTGTCAAACTGGAACACGCCGATGCCCAGAAGCTGTTGAAATTACTCGACAAATTCGAAGACGACGACGACGTTCAAGACGTTTACCACAACGCCGAAATCAGCGACGAAGATTTGGATTCTGCAGAGTAATCCATTCCGAATAAATTAAATTGCATCATTGCCCCCGAAAGTTGAACACAACTTCCGGGGTTTTCTGTATGAAGCCCGGAGTGAAACCACAACGCATCATGCGGAATTAAGAAGCAGCTGTTGAAAATTAAGGCTGCGGAATGGGTTGATATGAGTGGATTTCACACGGAAAATCTTTTCTGCAGGGGTTGGAAATTTGCACGATTTGGGCGGCAACGGTAGTGCCGTTTTCGCAGTAAGGATTCCCTTCTTAACCGCACCGGCAAACTTCTCTTGCAAAAAAGAATGTTTTCTTTGAACGGATCTCTTATTTTTAAATGGAAATTTTGCCAAACAGAATCAAAGCTGTTACGAATAATCGGGAAAACTTTTAACGTGCAAAATTTCTTCCGCGCGTTTCACCTGTTCCTCTGTCGGAGACTTCGCTTCCATCAACGTGTAGGGAATTCCCAGCTGTTGCCATTTGGGAATCGCAAATGCGTGATAAGGCAGGACTTCCACCCGGCGGACCGTTTTCAGGGAACAGATGAATTTATATGTATTTTCCAAATCCTTATCATCATCGGTGAGTCCAGGAACCAAAACGCGGCGAATCCAAATGGGAACGCCTTTCTCGGAAAGGTGAGTCGCCATTTTCAAAATGTTTTCATTCGATTGGCCAGTAAGGCTTTTGTGCCCATCGGAATCCCACATTTTCAAATCCAACAGGACAATGGAAGTCGCCTCCAAAAGCCTGTCGAATTTGGACAAATAATCCGCCTCTTCCGAAAACGGATTCCCGCTGGTATCCAAAGCCGTATTGACCGAATGTTCCCGGCATAATTCAAAAAATTCCAACAAGAAATCCATTTGCAGCAGGGGTTCCCCACCGCTGACCGTCACGCCCCCATTGTTTTTCCAATAAGATTTGTAACGGTATACTTGCGAAAACAGCTCCTGAGGAGTGTAGAGTTTTCCCCCGGTGCTATTCCAAGATTCTGGATTATGACAATAACGGCAACGCATGCGGCAGCCCTGCAAAAACACGACATACCGCACTCCGGGCCCATCCACAAGTCCGAAAGATTCCAATTTGTGAATGCGCCCAACCGTCATGCTACATTCTATCGTGGCAAGTACGCGAAATCACATCCATCTGCTGTTCTTTTGTCAAATCGATGAACTTGACCGCGTAACCGGACACTCGAATGGTGAAGTTCTGGTATTCTTCTTTTTCCGGATGTTCCATCGCATCAAGGAGCTTTTCACGGCCAAAGACATTTACGTTCAAATGATGAGGGCCTTGGGCGAAATAACCGTCTAAGACCTGCACCAAATTGTTCGTACGTTCTTCATCGCTGTGACCCAACGCTTCCGGATTGATTGTCTGGGTGTTGCTGATACCGTCAAGTGCCCAATGATACGGCACCTTGGCAACAGAATTGAGTGACGCGAGAAGTCCATTCTGTTCCGCACCATAACTCGGATTCGCTCCCGGAGAAAGCGGTTCACCCTCTTTACGGCCATCCGGCATGGCACCCGTCGCCTTTCCATAAACCACATTCGACGTAATCGTCAAAATCGAAGTCGTCGGTTCAGAATCGCGATAAGTGTGATGCTTCCGAATCTTCGTCATGAAGCTGCGGAGCAATTCCACGCCGATTTCATCTGCCCGGTCATCATCATTGCCGTATTTCGGGAATTCCCCCTCGACCTTGTAATCGACGGCTACGCCTTTTTCGTTGCGGATAACTTTCACTTTCGCATATTTAATCGCAGAAAGGGAATCAATCACATGTGAGAACCCGGCAATGCCCGTTGCAAAAGTCCGGCGGACATCCGTATCGATCAAAGCCATTTCTTCCGCTTCGTAATAATACTTGTCGTGCATATACTGAATTGCATTCAGCGTATTCACATACAAATCCGCCAACCATTCGAGCATGGCATCGTACTTTTTCATCACTTCTTCGTAATCCAAATACTCCGATGTGATTGGCTTGTACGCAGGGCCAACCTGTTCGCCGCTCTTTTCGTCAACACCGCCGTTAATCGCATAAAGGAGCGCTTTGGCCAAATTGGCGCGGGCTCCAAAGAATTGCATTTCTTTACCCGTTTGGGTCGCCGAAACGCAACAGCAAATGGAATAATCGTCCCCCCAAACCGGCTTCATCACATCATCATTTTCATATTGGATGGAACTCGTTTTCACAGAAATCTTGGCGGCATACTTCTTGAAATTTTCCGGAAGCTTGTCTGTGTAAAGGACGGTGAGGTTCGGCTCCGGAGACGGCCCCATGTTTTCCAAAGTGTGCAAAAAGCGGTAATCGTTTTTCGTCACCATGTGCCTTCCGTCGATTCCCATGCCGGCCACTTCAAGTGTCGCCCACACCGGATCCCCGGAGAACAGCTGATTGTAAGACGGGATACGGGCAAATTTGACCATACGGCATTTCATCACCAGATGGTCGATCAGTTCCTGCGCTTCTTGCTCTGTGAGAATTCCCTTTTCCAAATCGCGTTCCATGTAAATATCTAGGAATGTGGAAACGCGTCCAACGCTCATCGCAGCGCCATTTTGCGTTTTAATAGCTCCCAAATAGCCAAAGTAAAGCCACTGAACAGCTTCTTTTGCCGTTTTCGCTGGGCCCGAAATATCAAACCCATAGGAAGCGGCCATCACTTTCAATTCTTTCAAGGCCTTGATCTGCATGGAAAGTTCTTCACGCAGACGAATAACAGCGTCCGTCATGGTGCCGTCGCCACAATTTGCCTTGTCTTCTTGCTTTTTGGCAATCAAAAAATCAATTCCATAAAGGGCCACCCGACGATAATCGCCGACAATCCGCCCACGGCCATAAGTATCCGGAAGTCCAGTCACAATGTGGCTGTGACGAGCCAATTTCATTTCTGGCGTATAAACGTCAAAAACGCCGTCATTATGCGTTTTATGATACTTTGTGAAAATTTCATGCAATTTCGGCGAAGGCGTGTAACCATAGGTTGAGCAAGCTTCTTCGGCCATGCGGATTCCGCCAAACGGCATAAAGGCGCGTTTTAACGGCTTATCAGTTTGGAGTCCGACAATCTGTTCTAGCTCCTTCATGGATTCGTCAATGTAGCCGGGCGCATGCGACGTGATGGAAGAGACGACTTCCGTGTCCATGTCAAGGACTCCGCCTTTTTTGCGTTCTTCCTTTTGAAGCTGCTTCAGTTTTCCCCAAAGTTTGTCTGTCGCCTCGGTCGGATTTGCCAAAAATGTTTCGTCACCATTATACGGCTTATAATTTTTTTGAATAAAGTCGCGGACGTTGATTTCGTCTTTCCAAATTCGTCCTTCAAAGCCTTCCCAAGCTTCGTTCTGAATCATAAGATTCTCCTTTGCTTAATCGATTTTTTACAGCATTTCAAATATATGAAATTTGGGATTCATCGACCAAAAAAGAACAAAAAGACCGACGATTCCGCCTGTTTTCGGGAAAAGGCGCTTAAAAACTACCGTGAGTACATTTGTTTTAGTTTCGTCTAACAATAAACGGCGGTCCGAGCTATCGCGGAATGCTGGACACTTTCCGGGTAAGCCTGTCTTGGGGAACAAGCATCGCTTTCGTCATGCGGGTGCCGTCCATTTTGATAACGCGGAACTTATGCCCGCCAATATCCACTTCCGCACCAGCCGAAGGAATCGCGCCAAGCTTTGCCAAAATCAATCCAGAAACGGTTTCCACGTGCACGCCTTCCGGCTCTTTGAGTGCAATCCCAGTCGCATCTTCAAAATCGGAAATGGTAATCAGCGGATTGAAGATGTATCGTCCATCTTTCAATTTTTGAATCATCGCGTCTTCTTCCAAGTCGTCTTCGTCCTTGATTTCACCGACGATTTCTTCGACGATATCTTCGACGGTGACAAGGCCCGCCACGCCGCCGTATTCATCGACGACAATCGCAAGCTGATTTCCGTTTTCACGCAACTCGCGGAGCAAATCATCGATTTGCTTTTGCTGAGGAACAAAAACGACCGGATTCAACAGGGATTGGAGGTCGAAAGGTTCTTTCCCATGTTCCGTATACCATTCCAAAAAATCCCTGGCGGAAAGGACTCCGACGATGTTGTCGATGGAATCCCTGTAAACAGGTACGCGGGAATGGCGCTCTTCGTTCAAGACGTGAATCGTTTCTTCTAATGTCGAAGAAATGTCGATCGTCACCATGTCAACGCGGGGAGTCATGATTTCGCGAACAGGCGTTTCGACAAAATCAAAAATATTCAGCACCATCTGCCGCTCATCTTCGTCTAATGCGTCTTCATCTTCGTCAGACATATCGGATTCCAGCGCATCCCGTTTGTCTTCCGAAAGAAAGCTCAACTTCGGATTGTATCCCAACGCTTTGTGAACTTTCAAATAAACCCAATTGGCGCATTTCGCTTCTAACGCAAACGGCAACCGCAATATCTTGTAAACAGGCAAAAGCATCCGGGAAAACGTTTCTGGCCGGAAAACGCCGAACATATTCGGAATCAAAATGACCACCACATATTCCACGAATCCAGCCAAAATCACATAAAGGCAAAGACCCAAAACCGGATGCCCATAAAATCCACAGGTCAGCGCATAGGCGGCCAAAAAGCCAAGAACTCCCGCCGAAGCGTTCAAAATGATGCGTGCAATGGAAATCGTCTCGTTGAACCCGGGCGCATCCACATAGGCGTTCACCCGCGCCACCAATTTTTCATCCTCTTCGCTTTCGGTCGTCACGGATAGCGACAAAAAAACCGTTTTGACCAGGGAAAAAAGCCCCGAAAGGACAACCAAAACGACAGCAACAACAATGAAAACCGTTGTACCTTGCATCATCCAGTTCAAATCCAGCATTATTTTTTCCTTCGGCGTTCTTTACTCGGGGAAGCCATACCCGTATCGGCACGATAAATGTCACGACCCAAAATTTCCCGTTCCCGACGGCGCATCACGGAACGTTCCGAAACCGTATGGTGGTCATAGCCGGAAAGGTGCAACAGCCCATGGACAATCATCCGTTTGAGCTCCGCGTAAAAGGTGTTTCCAAACTTCGGAGCCTGACGCTTCACCTGTTCACTGGCAATGTAAATTTCTCCGAGCAGATAATCTTCGTGCCATTCAAAGCTCAACACGTCCGTCACCTTGTCCAGATGGCGATATTGCCTGTTCAACTCGCGAACCGTCCCATCATCACAAAGAACGATATTCACATTTTCCGGATGCCCCTCTTCCAGGAGAATTTTCCGGGCGAGTGGTTCAAAACGGGATTTCCAAGGGAACTCTTTTTGTTCATCTTCTGTGAGAAAATTCACCAAAAATGACGGAGCGCTTTTTTTTTCGGCCATATTAAATATTATACCATTTTTGCAAAACGGAAATGATGGCAGCCGCCTGAGCCTGATTCGAAATATTGAATTTGCTCCGCTGCTTGAAAACGCCCTGTTGCTTTTGATAGCGGCGAATGGAAACTTTCGGTTCCCCAAATTCACCCGTTTTGGCATTGCGTTCTTGATACAGGAACATGATGGTCGACCAAGCGCCCTTGCTCAGATATTCCCGCGCAAGCTGCTTAATGACAAGTTCGCCGGTTTCTTCGTCCGTATATTCGATTGTCGGTTCCATATTTTCTGTATCCATAATCACCTCGTTCCATTTGTTAGTCTCTGTTCAAAAGATAAAAATCTATATTCCGAATGATTCTGCCCCTTTTTAAAGGAGGAACTTTTGAAACCGATTTTCAAACTCCAGCACTCCCTATTCGTGCGTTTTTCTCTCGCTGTGAGCCTTTTGGGAATACCCTCATTGGCCGTTGCCGCCGAAAACCCGTCACCCGTTGGAAAAGTCCGTTACATTTTAGGCGAAGTGACCATTCAAAAAAATGCAAAAAACAACTGGAATCCGCTCCGGATCGGTCTCAAAGTCCGCGAAAACGATCTCATCCGCACGCTAGTCGAAAGTGAAGCGGGAATCGCTCTTTCGGACGGAAGCCTTGTGACCATCGAAGAAAACACGACAATTCTTTTCGAAACAGCTGTAAACAATCAAAACGAAAAAGTAACCTCTGTCGATTTGCAAAAGGGACGCGTCTTTTTCGACGTTCAAAAACAATCCAACGGAAACTCTTTCCAGTTCAAAACGGGAACAGCGACTGCCGCCATCCGCGGCACGAACGGTTTTGTCGAAAGCGGCGAAGAAGGAATCATCGTCTCCTTGGAAAGCGGAAAAATGCTGGTGACAGACGAAAAAGGTCAAACGCTGGAAGTGAACGGAGGAGAAACTTTAGTCCAAGAAAAAGACCAGGGCCTGAAAAAATTCAAATCGCCCAGTTCCGGTTCGCGGGGATTGGCCAAGGAAATCTCTTCCGAAAGAAACTCAGGCAAAATTCAAATTGAAAAACTCGAGCAGAAGGCGCGGAAAATGGACGCGGAAAATGGAAAAAAAGCAGATTCCTTGTTCAAAGCGGAACCGTGCCAATTCGAACAGATTCCGACCAAAACGTCTCAAACGGAAATTTCCATTGCCGGAACTTGCCGGGAAAACGTTTCCGTGAAAGTCAACGGAATCGCGGCAAACCTTACCCAGGGAACATTCCGCCTGCCTTTGAATTGGGAAAAAGATTCTTATGGAACCAAAAGAATCCGCATCAAATGCTCCATTGGCAACGTGGAAAAACTTTGCAAAGAAGCTTTCATCGAATACATCAAGCCCACTTTGAACGATGACAGCGCCTTTATTCGCATTCACAAAGAACAGCCACTTTCGATGAACAGCGTCAACGGACTCACTGTCACAGGAGAATTTTTCAGCGAAGACACCTCGGCAACCGTCACCGTTTCCATAGGAAATTCCAAGTCCAAAAATTTGAACGAACGCAATGCAAATGGGCATTTTTCGTTCACTTTTTCCCCAGAAGATTCCCTGATAAACAGTGAAGAAACCATTGTGAAAGCCGTCATCCAATCTTCTAAAAAAACGCTTGTCGATTCTGCCGGCATCTCGTTTCCGCCAAAGCTCCACATCACCGGATCCCATTCGGACAAATGCCTTTTGCAATTTGAATTGAGCGGTGTTCGCAATGGAAAAGTCCTTGTCGAAGAATCCGTCGACGGCGTTCCCGTAAGCAAAGCGACTTTTGAAAAAAGCGCAAGTGCGGCATTTCCGATGCTTCCCGGCAAACATTTTTACAGAATTTTTGCCAAAGACGAAAAAGGCGGTTACTCGGAAGACTCAGGAACTTTCCTCTGCAGACAATGACAAGCCCCGATCGAAAGCCTTTCACCCGGTTCGCACCAAGCCCCACCGGCTACTTGCACCGTGGACACATCCTTTCCGCCTTGTGCGTTTTTGCCGCCGCCCAAAAATTCGACTACCCCGTGCGCCTGCGCATCGAAGACCACGACCAAAGCCGCGCGCGGATCGCTTATATAGACGCCATCCGCGAAGATCTTGAATGGCTGGGATTTTCCTTTGCCGCAGAATCCATCCAAAGTCAAAATCAAGAGCGTTACGAACAATTTTTGCAATTATTGAAAAAACAAGACCTCGTTTACGCCTGTTCCTGCTCGCGAAAATTCACATTTGACACCAATCCGATAAATCCCGACGGGGAAATCATTTATCAAGGGCATTGCCGCACAGCGAATTTGCCTTATTCTCCCCATTTGGCCATCCGATTCAAAACGCCAAACGAAACAGTGGAATGGAACGATCTCCGGTTGGGATTTTTTTACGAAAATCCGCAGGAACAATGTGGAGATTTCGCCATCAAAGACAGACTAGGCCAATGGACTTACCAATTCGCCGTTGTCGCAGATGACTTCGAAGAAAACGTGGAACTTGTTGTCCGCGGAAAAGATTTGCTGCATTCGACAGCCCGCCAAATCGCTTTGGCAAAAGCGCTAGGCCGAAAAATTCCACCGTATTTTTTGCATCACGAATTACTTTCTTCACCAAGCGGGAAAAAACTTTCAAAGCGCGATCACGCGGCAAGCATCCGCAGCGAAAGAGAAGCCGGAATGTCGGCAGCACGCCTCCTTGGCGAAGTTTGCCAAGATGCAGGCATTCTCCCTGCAGCCATTCCGTTGTCCACCGCCGAAGCGATACAGTTGGTTTCGAACCATCTCTTTCCCGCTGCTGTCACCCTTGAGTAAAAAACGCTACGGGAGCTATCAGTTCTAAGATCTAACTCCTCACTCCTCTTTATTCAAAGCAAACCGCACATATTTCACAAAAACGGCTCGCCGCCTGCGTTCTACCACGTGCAAAACTCACCCCATTCACCGAAAAGGCTTTTCGTTAAAACCCCACCAAGGAGAGTTTTCCGTTCATGACTATAATTTCTAATTCCCAACCAACACCATCTTTCCGCAAGAAACTTTTTAAAATACGATAAATGCACTAAATGATTGCCCGAATTAAATTTATATTCCAATACATGGCGGAAGAAATCTACAACAAACTCCAAAAACTATGCGAATCTTCTTTTGACTTTGGTCCCCAAAACCGCCTATTGCGCGTAGCGACAAAAGCCAAATACCAAACCCCTCTATTAGCGGAAGACGGCATTTCTTTCATCGAAAAATGGACTGAAAATTGTGCGCCCATTCCCCTTTCCGTTTTCGCTCCCATTGGAGAACAGTTTTCCGCCGAAGAACAGGCAAATTTATTTGCAGATTTCCGTTACGCTCTGCGCACTTTAGATGATTCCACCGGATTTCAAAACGCCTTTTTGGCTATCGGCTTTTTGCGCACGCAGAATACGGCACCGCTGCTTCTTGTTCCTGTCAACATCGACCCGGCCAGCTTAAACGTCACCCTTGTTCCCTCTGCCCCCATCGAAAACATTCCTTTGCGGTTGAAAAACAAGGATTTCGTTGAACTCCCCTCTGCCCGTCCATTTTGGGATGGAAAAGTTTTCCATATCCGCAAATATTTTGCCGCAGTCGAAAGAGCCGTTGATGCCGTCGTTGGGTGGAAAAGCACCGGGCGCGGATTGTTCATCGGATTTTATGACGCGGCAAGCCTTTATGCTTACGGGGACTCCGAAACTTGGAAACAAACGGATTCCCAGTTGCTTCCACAACTTCTTTCCGAAGAAGGATTCCGTATGGTCGAATCAGACGTGGATGCAACAGACGAAACGATTGATCCCGCCGAACATCACTTTGTAAAAACTCTCGATTCTTCGGCTTGCACGGCACTCATCGAATCCCTTTCCCCGGCAAACCCCTTATTCGCCATCGAAGCTGCCCCCGGCGCATCAAAAGAAGAATTTCTGGCAAACTTTACTTCGGAATGCATCGCAAACGGGAAAAAAATTCTACTGACTTACAAGAAAAAAGCCTCATTGGTGCGTTTTCAGAAAATTTGGAATCCACAAGTCCCAGAATTCAAAGATACGACCTTGGAAAAAGCGAGGGAGTCCCTCAAAAAGGCCCGAAAAATCCTAATGGATTATAACCGCGCAGTCAATCTGCCCATCGCCCCCGGAAGCGCCTCTTTGGCAGAGGCTCTAATTGCTTTGGGAAAATCCGGTTCGCGCAAAAAATACTGGCCCGATTCCACATTCAAAGGTGCAGAATCTTTGGACAAGGAATCTTTTCATCAAGCCAAAAGCCTTCTCCAAGATTTTCTCGAAATTCTCCACCGCGATGAAGCGAAAACCGCAATTGAAGCCTTTTCGGGCGTTTCCCTAGAATCCTTGAACAACACGGCGCACATCCGCGAATTATTGGAAAAGACAAAAAGCGAATATGGAACTTTATCCACTTTAGCCGAAAGTGTTTCCAACGCCTTTTTCTTTGACAGGGATATTGACGTCGCCGCCTTGAGCGACATCAGCATCGCCATCACCCCGGAATTCGACGATTCAACGCCCTCTTTTGATGGATGGAATTTAGAATCCAAAGATTGGGAAACTTACGAAGATGCCTTGCGCGCGCTTCCCCAAGCCGGAGCATCTTGGTCGGATTTTCGCAGGAACGGTTCGCCTATTTATGCCGATGGAGCCATCGATATGCAACTCGGCGCCGCCCGAGAAATTTTAAACAGCCATCGGAACAAAACATTCAAAGCCTTTTCCGAATATTATCACGACGCTAAAAAAACGCTTTTGCACGCCATCAAAAATCCAAAATCCATCAAAAGCGATCAGGAATTGTTAGACCTGGCAGACAAACTCATCGAATTGCAAGACAACAAAAAGCTCTACACCAATTCCTCTGTCATGGCAGGAAGGCTGTTTGGAAAAGATTGGGATTTTGAACATACGAATTGGGATGTGTTAAAGTCCAAACTGGAATGGTTTTATCAATTCAGGCAAAAAAATAAAAAGAACGAAAAAGCGGCGTTATCTTACGCTATTTTGGCCAAATACAGCCAAATCAAAGACAAAATTCAAGATGCCAAAGCGCTCAAAGCACTTTGTGAAAGCGCAAAAGACGACTTCGACACCCTTTGCCGGGATTTGGCTTTTTCTTCTGCCGAAGATTTTGAATCTGTTGAAGATCGCTACGCACTCCTGCAAAAATGGGAATCCGCCTACTCGTTGCTCCCGCTGTATGTGCAAATTCAAGCAAAACGATGCGAATTTCAAAAGCTGGGATTAAACGCCTTGGAAAAGGCCGCCATCGAAAGCCATCCGGACAAGGACTTTTTAGAATCAGAACTTTCCCGGTTCTGGTATTCCCTGCAAGTCCAGCAAGCCTGCAAAATTTTTCCCGATTTATTCTCGTCTTCCCCCAGGGCGCATACTCAACGCGCCAGGGATTTCCGCGATGCCACAGACGATTTGTGCCTGATGAACTTGCGGAACGCTCAAACCGCCTTGCAAAAAAATCCCAAGCAATTCACGATTTTGCCGCTCGCCGAAACTGCGGCAAGGCTTTCTCCCAAAGATTCCCCATTTGACGTTGCCATTTTCTTAGATGCCGAAGCGATTTCGCCCATTCAAGCATTACCCGCCATTCTGCGTTCCCAGCGCACCCTTCTCATTGGCGACTCAAACTTACCCACGCCGCCGTTCCCCGAATTGTCCGGTTCTTCCGAACATTCGAATTTTACGTTGCCTCAATTTGAAAGTATCTTGGCGTTGGCGCTCCACAAAGGCGCTCCGCATTCCTTTTTGTCGTTGAACATTTCTCACCGAAATCCACTTCTCATCGATTTCGCCAATCGGGAGTTTTACAATCAGAAAATTCACAAGCTTCCTTCTCCCGATACAAACGAATCAACATCTGTTCGCATTCTCCATTCACAGGATCTTTCGCGGCAAATTGCCGAAGAAGCGGCAAGGCATGTGGAACAGCACCCAATGCAATCTTTGGGAATCATCGTTTTTACCGAAGAACGCCGTCAAAGCGTATTCCAAGCGATTCGCGAAAAAATTCAAAGCCATCCGGATTTAGCTTATTTCCTTTCTCCTAAAGACATTCTCCGCGATCCTTATGTCAAATTGCCCGAAGAAGCTTCTGGCGATTACCGCGACACACTCTTCATTTGTGCGGAACCAACGACAACCATCGCTGCGCAGGGGCTGAATACAAAGCAAATCAACGTCTGCGCTTCGCACGCCCTGTCGGGGCTCCGGATTTTCACTGCAGAAAAAATTGAAAACACGGCTTCGCCCAATCCGGGCATTCGAGCGTATGTGGACTTTTTGCATTTTGTCGAAAACGCATCCACAACCTCCGTTTGCCAATCGAATCCATTGCTTTCCCCATTCGAAGAACAGGTTTTTAAAGCCATCCAATCGGATAATTTGAAAATCGAACGGAACTGGGGATACAACGGAACCGAAATTTCTTTCGCCGTGCACGATGCCAACAATCCCGACCGGCTCCTTTTGGGAATCGACACCGATTCTAACGGTGGCTTTTTGCGGACAACAGTCGAAGATCGCCACTACCTGCGTCCCAAATTGCTTTTAGACCATATCGGATGGAAAATCATTCCCCTTTGGTGCCCCAACTGGTTCCGCTCCACGGCTGACGAACGCGACCACATTCTCACGACGATTGCCGTAGAACAAAGCGTTGCCCCGCCGCCCAAAGATATTTCCGTATCCGAAGAAATTCCGGATATCCGCGTAGAACCTTATAAAATAGTCCGTCCCAAAATCGAAGGGACCGTGCACGACGTGCCTATTCCTGAGCTTTCTCCAAAGCTATTGGTTTTGCAAATGAAATTTTACGTCGATGCAGAATCTCCCATTCACGAAAAAAATTTGATTCGCCGCGTTCTTCATTTACACGGTCTGCATCGGGCAGGTCCCGTCGTCGTTCGCGCCATCAAAGAAGCGCTTTCCTTGGGACTAGAACGAAAAACATTCGCAAAAACGGGAGCTTTTTTCTATTCAATGTCGCCCAAATCCATTGTACTCCGCGACCGTTCCGCCCTTCCCGATGAAGAACGGAAATTGATTTACGTATCTCCAGAAGAAAAGGATTTGTTCCCACCCGGGACAGATGAACGGACCATTCGAGAAACCCTCGGATTACTTTAACCGTTCAAGGAATGTGACTTATGCCGCAAAGGCGTGCCTCTTTTGCGGTGTGGATTCTATCGGGCTTACCACCCGATAGAATAAATTGCACCGGAGTAAACATTGTACTGAGTTGGACGCAGAGCGTGACAGAAACCATAAAGCGCCATTTATAATTTTCACAACAAATTTGAGGCGCAATCAGCTTAAAACTTGTCCCTTTTTACCTGAACGTTTTCGCAATGATTCTCTTTACAAAAAAAAGTTCCGGTTTTACCCGGAACTTTTTGGTGATTCTTTTTACTTAGCTTTAACTCTGCGGAATCCCCATGTTTCCGTCACATTGTGCTTGCCTAGCTTGCCCTTAGTCGGGACTTTAGCATAAGTGCTCAGTTTTGCAATGTAAGCACCCACGCCCACTTTGCGGCCCTTGTCCGTGACACCGTTCCAGCTCACATAAACGTAACCGCGATTTTCAATGCAATTTCCACCGAACAAGCTGTCGGAACAAGCGATGTTTCCGCTCTTGTGGGCAACGAACGTTCCCAAATTGGTGAAGATGTCGAGTTCATAGTGCAACTTCACGTCATTTAGGGAAATTTTACCGATGGCGAGGAGCGAATCCAACTTCGGATCGGTCATGATGTTACCCATATCCGTTTTGATTAGATAACCAATAGTATTCGGATACATTTCGGACACCACTCCGATGGAATCGTAAATGCCTATCACGTGCGGAACAATATTGGGCGAATCTGCCGTATCCGAAACGGTTCCCATCTTGATACTGGCAATAGTCGATGCGGCATCACCTTCGAGCATCATCCACGGAGAAGGCACCGTTACACCCACATAATCAGTCAAACCGTTACCGTTCAAATCAGTCAACAGACCAGGAACTGCACGGACAAAGTCTCCCGATTGCGGAATGACGCCCGAAGACGAATTATAAACCATCGTCACGGTAGAATCCATGTAAGTCGCCCTTGTCGACGCCACAGTCTGATACTTGTTGTTCAATTCCGTTGCCGAACGCAGGTAGTAGCTGAACAGCGAATTGACAGAAGCCTGATCCGCCTGGATTTTTTCCGAAAGGGTGACTCGCACTTGGAAAAGTCCAGAAGAAAGTTCACCAATATGGGCTTTCACAATAATGGGACCAACATTATCTGTCAATTCTTTCGAGAATTGGCCATGAGCAAGGGTGCCGTTTTTCTTGTAAGTCGCGTGCGATACGAGCTTCTTTCCCGAAGTCGCCGTTTGAACTTCTTTTGACAATTCGAGTCCTCCGAAAGTGAAAACGGAATCATAAAGAGTATCGTTCAACGCCTTTGCCGCTTTCAAAATTTCGTCTTTGGAAATGGTCACGTAATCTGCAGAATCCAACGCCCATTGGACAACGATGGAATCTGGCAGAGAATCCTTCGGGAAGGGACGGTGATAACGAATCCAAAGGGAATCCGCAATACCGTCAAGGTATTCTGCATTCGTATAGGCAGGATCCAATCCTGTATAAGTCCGGGGACCGCCACGGCCATCAAACACGAGGACGGAATCCGGAATGGGAACTGGCGGTTCATCAAATGTCAAACCAGACCATATCGCCGAAATCAGCGAATTTTCCGTAGCTGCTACCGTGAAGTAAGCACTGTCACCTGTCGCCGTCGGGTAAAGAACCGAAGAGCGGAAGTTTACAAAGCCCTTGCCTTCGACAATGCCCAACGAGGAAACACCCGTGACACCATTTGCTGTCGCTAACGGATTCACTTCTAACCCATAATTGCAAGAAGTGCAAATAGCACCCGTGGTCGGGTCGAACATCATCACATAAGCAGTGTAATCAGAACCGCGGTAAAGAATGCTGTCCGAGCTGATGTCCCAGTTGCCGTAACCTTTCAATTGCGTTGAATACGTTGAATCGACAAAGGCAATTGCCGGCAACGTAAACGTCAGCGTGAGCGTGGCTTTGCGAACAGAAATCGTGGCAGTCATCGAAGTCGCATTCATCGCCGAAAGCGGAATCGTCGCCCAAACCGTATCCACGCCGCGCGCACCAACTTCAAGGCGGTCGGTGTTTGTCAGCGGAGTCGTTCCATTCGAATCTGCAAAGACCAAAAGTCCATCCGAGAAATTCACCGTGTAAGCTTCACCAACAGCACTTTCAAGGTCCACATCCAAATTCCCATCGGCCAACGCTTCGCCAATGGCACCGACATACACAGGAACGCGGACTCCCGCCATGGCACTGGTTACGACTTTGTAAACATGACCCGTCGTATCTTTGCCGTTCGCCGTAAGGACATCCAAACTA
Source organism: uncultured Fibrobacter sp. (assembly GCA_964587155.1). GTDB lineage: Bacteria > Fibrobacterota > Fibrobacteria > Fibrobacterales > Fibrobacteraceae > Hallerella. Next base: position 104,936 of record CAZPKF010000007.1, on the reverse strand, counting down.
CCAGCAACGCGAAGTGTTGAAATCACCTGTGTTTTGCCGTTGATGCTTGCGACTATTCGGTATGAGCCGGACGGAAGCCCCGAAACAAGAGCCTTGTTCACTACCGGGCGGTACCAGTTGGAAAGATCAAGCGCACCGAAGAAAATTGTTTTTCCGGCAGCATGTTGAGCATCGAACCAGGTTTCATCGTAAACTTCACCCGATGCGGTCGTGTAGGGCGAGTTTCCTTTATACAACGCATAATGCAAAGTGACTCCGGCAGCAGTCATCTCCGCTTCGCCACAATAACGCTGTTTTTCTGTAGCAGAAGCTCCGGAAAGGGCCGCAGCGCAATCGCCAGAACCGGTTTCCGTATAACAAATCTGGAACGCAGTTCCTTCGCCGACATAAGTCGTGTCTTTCGGATATTCAATTCCATTCGACTGCTGGATATACATATTCGTATTGATACGAACGTTACTCATCGTCGTTCTGCGGTCACAGAAGAAAATGTCAAGGTCGTAAGTTTCACCTTCAACAAACGGATTGCCGTTTTTATCGGTCAGCTTATCGAGAACAGCATACGCCGGAGCCGCCAAGTGCGTTCCGCCCAAGTCCACAGCAAGCTTTCCACCGATAAACACCCAAATGTCATCATCCCCGCGGAAGTTAAAGCGCAATCCCGGTTTGTAAACAAATTGCGCATGGCTTTCAAAGCAGAACTGCTGGTTACGACCACCCGTTCCTGTAGCATTCTCTTTAGAAGTCCACCGAGGATCACCCGTTGCAGACTTTTTCTCCGTTCCAGCTGTGTACAAAGGCCAACCGGTAGGCGCATCATTGGGGCAAGACCAGCCAAAGCCACAAGCATCCGCTCCATAAATCGTCTTGAACACCGCATCTGTTCCATCGCCGTCCGCAAAAAGCGTTTCACAATCCACACCGCCAGTCCAACCGCCGCCGTTGCAGAACAGGTCAATGGCAGGGACTCCTTCTACCGCATCCACTTCACGAAGTTTTGGCCCATAAAAAACGGGACCTTCTGCCATTCTCTTTGTGCGTGCCTTCGGAGCCGGAATTGAGCCGTATTCCGTCAAAATACTCGCATCCGTTGTCGCTTCTACCGGATAGAATCCGCCTTCAACGGTAATTCCGGGGCTTGTATAATTGTCGGAATCGAATTCCCACTTGCCAGAAGCGTTGCGGCTGAACGTCAGGTCAAAGCAGCTCATTTCGTTCACACCCGCTGTCGGGCGGAACAGTTGATCAAAATAAACCTGGTTAATAAAGCACGTTTCACCTTTACCGCCCATGTCTGCCGTTTTCAACAGCGGTTTTTTATCGACACCGAGAGTGTCTTGAACGATTCCCGTCGTAACACCAATACAAGCTTGTACCGCCGCTTGCGCTTGAACAGGTCCCACTCCCTGTGCTCCATATTGGCAACCTTCACCCCCTGTGGCATAGCAGCTGAAAGCCGGATGCAAAGAAGCGTCCGAGTCATAAATAATCGCAGCGAGTTTATATTCACAAGAACCACTCACCATCGGATCTGCAATGGAAAATCCCTTGTCTGCATCCGTCATCGTCTCGGGCCACATGCTGGCATCGGGCACAAAATACAGCGTACTCGCATCAAACGAAGTAAACACATCGTTCATTGGAATTCCCGCCGGATTGATGCCCGCGCCGTCATAACCATCCCAACCGATAAGTTCTTCGCGGTCTGTATCGGAATCCCGGAAAACCACAATCGAATTGGGAATTTCTTCGTTAAACCACACGTAATAAAACCAGCCGCAACGAGTTGCGTCCGTCTTCATCGCCACACCCGTGACCCCGCCATCCACACTCAGCATGGGCACGGAGCTGTTCCACGACGGGTCGTCAGGAGGAACGAAGTAAAAATACTTGGCGTTGGGCGGTTCCATCGATTGATATGTTGCCCCCGGTGCAGAAGCATCTTCTGAAATATAAACGACGTTCCCATCCCCAGGGCATAGCAAATCCGTTGCACTGGGCCGTCCGCTAAAGTTGGCGTTGTAAACGGTCCCGTTAATTCCCCACAATCCCGGATAGTCAATATTTGAAAATTGGGCATTCGTTGTATAAATAACAAAAGAAGAGTCGTTATTTCCCGATAATTTCGCCAATTCTATTTTACAGAATCCGTTACTCTGTTTACAACTGGTCAAATTTATTTCATTTTCGGTGTTTCCATAATAAACAAAAAGATCCGTCCAATCCGGCGGCACGGCAACATAGGCGGTCCCCGCACATGCTCCCCACGCCTGCCCAGCCCCCGACAACAGAGCAAAGCCCAGAACAAGCTTCGCAAGCCAAGCGCATTTCACGTTCTTCGTTTTTTTCATAACTTCTCCAAAACCAATCGCAACATCCGAAAAGGATTCTGCATTGACAATCAAACGGCCCCATTCGGAGTCGTCACACACATTTGTGAAACTATGCTTTTTTACGGAAAAGGGGTAGTTTTTTCTTGCTTGCCTTAAAAATACCGTTTACCTGTGACCGAAAACGCCCTTTTTTGACCAAAATCGGGATTGAAAATGAGGAATGAGGAGTTAGGAATTAGGAATGCGTAATTAGAGCCGTGAACGGAAATCTATCCGTGGTGGGGTTTCAAACGAAAAATCTTTTCTGCAATTTGGCGAATTTCGCACGATTTGGACAGCAAAGGCAATCCGTTTTCGCAGAATGGCCGTTTGGAAATCTCCGTCGGAAAAATTCAATTCAACAAGAAGAGTCCCCCACTTTCAAAAGGATTAAACTATTTTACAGAGCATGAATTTTTTCTCCAAATCCGTTTTCTTTGCAGTTTTGGCTTTGGCGGTGACCGCATTCTCCCGCGAAGTCCCCGTCCGTTATGTCCTTGCCGGCGACTCCATTGAACAAGACGCCCGATTTGTCAAAATTGAAAAAGACACCGTTTATCTGCTGCCGCTGGATTCAGCGGAAAAGGCCGAAATTCAAAAAGCCGACGAAGAACGACTCGACAGAATCTCCCCGACCACGGAAGATGCTGAAGATTCCCTTCACGAAGAAGTCGCCTTAACTCCCGCAGAAATGGCAGAAGACTCCGCTTTCCGGGCCGATTCCATTGCCAGGGCGGCGCAACAAGCGGATTCCCTTGCCCAAATCGCCGCCACAGACGATTTTGAATCCGCCATTCTCGCTGTAGAAAAACAAGCGTTAGAAGATTCCCTTTTAAAAGAAAAGGCCGTTCAAGACTCCCTGCGAGAAAAGCAAGTGCAAGATTCCTTGGCGGCAGAACGCGCCATCCCAATAGAATCGAAATACATCAAAATTTTCCGCTACGAATTCAAACGGATGACCAATCTCGAAGATCAAAAGCCCGTAAACCTTTCCCTTTCGGATTTCACTTATTCCAACCTTGAAGAAGAAATCGAACCTCTTTACCCAGAAGGCAACGCCAATCTTTTGGTGACTTCCACGCCTGACAGTTGCGAAATGTTCATCAACGGCGAGCCCCTTGAACAATTCACCCCAGACACCATCAAAAAAATCAAGCCCGGAAAATACACGATTTCCATCCGGAAAAATTTGAAAGATGTGGACTGGTGGGGTTCAAAAACGGTCAGCATCCATGCGGATTCCCTGAACAAAATTCACATCGAGGTGGAACGTCCCAAAACAAAATTGACCGTCGCCACCATCCCCGATGGAGTCGAAGTTTACTTGGACAAGCAGCCTAACGAAAGCGTTATGCCCGAATACCTGACCGATGTCGCCTTTGAAACCGAGCCCTCTGTTCAAAAAATTCTCTATCTGCGAAAAGTCGGCTATTTGGATACCGCTTTGAGCGTCGAAGTGCAGGCATTTATGCCAAACCCGATTTATGTGGAACTCGAAGCCGTCGACAATACAAGCATCGTAGAAATGCAACGGGAATACGACAGAGAGCGTTCCAAAAGATATTTTGGCCGTGGTCTCCTGTGGAGTTCCATCGTCCCCATTATCGCCGGCGGAGTCTTCTGGTATTTAGCAGAAAGCGACTGGAGCGATGCGGCTGATAAAAAGACAGCTTACAACAAGAGCGCGTTCGAAAGCCGCGACACGCAAAAACTGGTCAAGCAAAATAAAGATTTGAACGATTCCGGCGACACCAAAGGCTTAATCGCTCTAGGATTTGGCGTTTTGGGCGTGGGCATGTTTGTCACGGGATTCGTTTTGGCTTTTTGATTTTTTCCATCCGTCTAAAATTTTAGAAAGCGCCCAAACAAGAGCGATGCAAAAAATCGGTGCGAGAATGGTCCAAGGCTGGCGGTATTGAATAAATCCCGGCAACGCCATCCACAGGTAAACGAGGATGACGTGAAAAGAATAAGCCTCCAAACTGTGCCGCCCCACCAATGCGCAAAAGGAAAAGTCCAGCCACGAAGACCTGTGGCGGACAACATAAGAAATAAGGCAGACAAACGCCAAAAAGTTCACCAGCCGCAAAAAACCGACGTGTTCTTTTGAAATCCAAAACTCCGGGGGAACGGAAATTCCAAGCAAAGAATGTTTCCAGGCAAAGCAGGCAATGCAAATAATCAACGCCATGGGAAACATCCGGTCCAAAAATTTCGAAGACGAAGAAAAAAATGTCCCCTTTTTCCAAATGACGCCACAAGCAGCCCCGATAAAATAAATGAATTGCCACGAAATCAAATCAAAGAATCCCGGATAAACCCAATCGGGAAAAATCCGCAGCACAAACGGGCGAGCAGGCACTTGCCCAAGTCCCCACAACGCAAACGACAAAAACAACACTAAATACAAACGCCCATTTGTCATCGGATAGAAAAAGACCGAGCCGAACAAAAGCAAAAATACATACAGCGGCAAAACATCCAGCCATTCCGGCGTATAAGCCAGGATTCCGGCAAAAAGGATTCCTCTGCCGGGATGCCTGTAAAAGCCCGTAAAAAAGTGCTGAATCGAAGGTAGGCAGAAAAATGCAAGGAGTACGAGAAACGCAACCGTTCCTAGGTGAAATTTCCAGATTCGAAAAGCGCGAAGGCGCATCCAAGCTGCGTTTTCGCCCCGTTCCCGTTTTCCGACAAAGGCCAGCATTCCGACAAATCCAGAGAGAAAAAAGAATCCCTCTGCAGCAGAAAAAAATCCAAAGCACTGATACAGGAGCTTGGATATCGGTCCTGAAAAATGGTCCAGAATCATCTGGAACAAAAGAAGCCCCCGAATGGAATCGAGGGCGCGGATTCGTTTGGATTCAGACACGGATTAAAATTCGACGTGGCCGCTCATGCCCATCGAAAAATGGTTCGCCCCGGTGCTGCATACATTGTAGCCGCCCCAAAAAACGATTTCCGCTTCGACAGTCGGGTACAAGTAAAACGACGGGCCGACAAAATGACGGCTGTCTCCGCCTTCATTCGTGCTGGGGTCGTGGAATTCATAAGCCATTCCCATGGAGAACTTCCGGTGCAAGTCGAGAGACGGCTCTATGTAAAACATCCGCTCGTCTTCTGTAAAGATTTGCTCGGCGGCCGGAGCGTCTTCGTCGGCGAGGAGCGCTTGATAATAACTTGCCGCCAGATTGAAGAACCGATAGCTAAAAGAGGGTTCGACAAGGAACGTGTGGACTCCGTGCCCTTTATACGGATGCGTTCCCCACGTTGCATTGATTCCATAGCTGAAGAAGTCCGTACTTTTCGCATATTGAATTTCCGTACCCAGAGCATAGGTATAAGAACGGCTGATTTCCTTGCCAAAAAGCCAATCAATGCTGGGCGTAATGGTAAAGCGCTCTTCGGTTTTCGAAATCAAGTCAAAGCCGTAAGAAACAAAGGTGGCCAGCGAGTGGGAGTTGTTCTCCGTTGCGCCGATATAAGCTTTGCCGTTTTCCACTTCAAATCCAATACCGCGGATATTCTGGTCTTGCAAAATAGCGGCATGGGTTTCTGTATTCCGCCAGAAGTAATACGAAAATTCTCCTGCGTTATAAGTCAGGTCGCCAAAGACGATGCGGGCCAACGGTGTAAATTGCCACGCGAGTTGAACGCCATCGAAATCAAACGATGTCCAGCGGTTTTCCGCATCCCCCATGGCTGTCGCCCGGTTTTCATGCCGGACTTCGGAAGTTCCCGTAGAACCATCGGCATTGACGTAATTACTGTGTGTACGTCCGAAAACGCTCACCGAAACGTTTTCGTCCAAAAAGATTTTTCCTTCGAGCTTGATATCCTGATTGGCGGCGTTGGTCGGGCTGAAATCCTTATCCCAATAAGAAGCGTAATCGGCATCGATTTCTCCGTGCAGTTCTACATCGACGGCGAAAGCGGCGGCAGCGGAAAGGAGGACAAGTGCGCAAAAATGCTTGGTCATAAATTCCTTTGTATAAAACTCAGTTGGGCATCAAAATAGAAATATGCGCGAAAAGAATCCATCGGAGCAGGTCGCCTTTTTGTAAATTAGGCCGTATTATGGGACATATCAAGATCTTCCTATTGGCATTTTTTTTCATTTTCGCCATGACAGCCCACGCTCACCCAGCCGATTCTGTCATGGTCCTTTCCCAAAAATGGTTCCATTCCGGCAAAGCGTGGAATTTTGACTTCAAGGTACGGGTCGATTATGCGGGTTCCCCCGAATCCGGATTTCAAAGCGGAAATCTTCTGGTGACCGATTCCGACATGTTCCGTCTGCAAATTTCGGGCATGGCCATTTACTCCGACGGAAAAAACTTTTGGCAGTGGAACAAAGAACAAAAACAAGTCCTGTGGAAACTGATGGAAGATATGGAAAGCAATATGCACCCATCGGAATTGCTGTTCAAATATCTGCAATGCAAGCCGATTTCCATGCGCGAAGACAAAATCGGAAATAAAGCGGTGAACGTCATCACCCTGGACGCTTCCCAATACGGAAAAGATTTTTCGCAGATGGAAGTCTGGCTTTTGAAAACAGACGCATCCCCACTCCGCCTTGTCACCACGGACCCGCTGGGAAATGTTTCCACTTATGATATTTCCAATTTGAAACGGCAAAATAAAATTCAGAAAGAAGATTTTGTGCTGAAACCGGAAAAAGGCATCGACATCATCGATATGCGCTAGGAGACTTCCGTGAAACACTTGACCAAAACGATTTTCGGCATCGCCATTTTGGGAATTTCCCTTGTTTCTGCAAAAGACGATGGATTTTCGAGCAACTTCACCTATTCGGTGGGACCGGGACCTTCTAACGGAACACTTTGGGTCGTCAGCCGGGGAACATCTGGCAGCGGAGTGACCCTAGTATCGCTTTCACACAGCGCTGGGAACATTTCCGTATCCAAAATGCAGAATGAAATTTTGCCGGATTCCCTTACTCCCGTCCAAGATGGCGTTTTTTCGGATATCACGGCAGAACACCGCCGGACTCCTTTCGCCAAAGCCGGCAAATTGGGATTTGTCGTCCCCATCATCGCCGAAAGCGACTCCGGTTATCTTGTCCCATGGGGATACCTCAGCGCAAGGGCGGCCAACGCTGTTTCCACAAAATCCTTGCCCGCTCCCAAAGGTGAATTTCCAGAACATTCGGAAATGTCTCACGCTATTTCCGCTTTCGCTTACGATTCGACAGAAGCCACACTTTGGATGGCCCGCGGTATTTACGGGCTTCACAAAGAAGATGTTTCCGGCGGAATCAACACGCCCAAACGCTCTCATTTCGTCATCAACAGCAAAACGTTAAAACTCGATTCCCTTAAATCCTCTTCGCAAATCGATTCGACAATTCATCCGGCCATCTACGGCTTGGCAAGGCATCCTGACGGAACGCTTTACCTAGGGACCTCCGGCGGGCTTTTCCTTTTTGACGAAGCGTCTCAAAAATTATCCCGGACAGGAATCAAAGGCTTAGACACTTCCCGCGTGACCGGAGTCTGGATTGGCGGAGAGCCGCTGCAAATCATCGTGGAAACAAGCAGACGAAACAAGACAAGCACCGAAGACAAGCTGTGGCGTTCTTACGAAAACGGCGAATTCAAAGAAGTCGCATTCCGCGATACGACGGGCAAAATTCAAAAGAACGTTTACGACAAAAACGATTTTACGACAAGCGACATTGCGTTCATCGGAGACAAAGCGTTCCTTTCGGTACAGGCGGTCGAAGGCAGCGCCAGCGGCCTTTTGAAGCTAGACAGCATCGGAGCAGTTCCTTACGATGACGAATCCAACCAATGGCTTTACGGGCTTAACGCCGGAGTCGTTGACCGGAGTGTCGAAGTTACCGCCGTCACCAGCTTTCCGCTGACTTCAAAAATCACCGGTTTGGCCGTTTGCACAAATGGTGCCGGAATTTCCGTTTCCGCAGATACCGGGAAAACATGGACGCATATCATGAATCAAACTTCCGTCAAAAAAGATTTGGGCTCCATCCGAATGATTCCCTCTGTTATTGGCGCAGACAACCAATCCTTGGTTTCGTATAAAGTCAGCAAACCCTCCAAGATCACAATTGAAGTCTTCAGTTACGATATGCGAAAAGTCCGCACCATCGTCAAAGATGCCGAACGCCCGGCAAGCGACACGCGCAGCACGTTAGCGACAGAAGACTTCTGGGATGGTCGCGATAATGCGGGGAAAGCGGTCACCATGGGAATTTATTACATCCGGGTCAAAGACAACCACGGACACGTCGGCTGGGGAAAAGCCATCACATTGGGAGGCAAATAAGATGAAAAAGTGTTTGTTACTTTTCGGAATTCTTTGCCTGTGCACGACTACTTTTGCAGACAAAAAGGCGCAACTCGGCGGCATGGATGGTTTTGTCGAACGCATGGGAACCGGCGGAAGAGAACTGGGCAGAGGAAACATCGGAGCGGCCGACACCTCTGCAATGCCAGCAGCCTACTTCAACCCGGCCATTTTGGGATTTCGCAATTCCATCGGTTTTTCCTTGGCTGCGGAAAAACGCGATTTGGACCGTTTAGGAGGTTCTCTCGGAGCAGAAACCCGAATCGGTAACCGGATGGGCATCGGCGTTGCCGTTTTGTACCGCACAGATCTCGACTTCGATGTCATCAACAGTGATGATGAAACGGTTGGCAGCGCAACACCTTATTTCACGACAACGTATCTGGGCATAGGTTACCGCCTTACCCGGAAAGACGCCATCGGCTTTTCTCTCTCGCTCAGCTACGACAATCTGGATGTTTCCGGCTCTTACGACGAAGCGAATCTGGTCGATTCTTATCAGAGTCCCGTCGTTGTGAACCTGGGCTGGCAGCGGGAATGGAACGAACACTGGTCTACGGCTGTCGTCATTCGCAATTTGAGCTTTAGCCGAAATCTTTCGGCGACTTGGACGCGGAACGCTTCGAACGACAACTCTGTCGAGGAAAGCGAAGGCGTTCGCCCCAAAATTTTGCAAATCGGAGTGGGATACCACACAAAACTGTTGAACCGGCCCATCTCCGTTTGGATGGAAGCCCTGGATTACCAAGTTGCAGACACGCTCCTTGTCTTTGACCCGGATTGGCACGTATGGACGGGCAGATTCGGCATGGAGTGGGAAGCCATTGAAGACGGCATCGTTCGACTGGGATTTGATGACCGGAATTATACTTTTGGTTTGGGCTATAAATTCAGCATCCGGTTCGGCAAAAAACGCTATCCATTTGAAATCGATTACGCTCTCGTTTACGAATCCACTGCAGAATTGTGGAATCCGCTTAGCTTTGGATTCCGCGGTTGGATTTAAAAGCTGGGAACCCGCCGTCCCTCACCTTCGGAATGAGTGGCGTAAAAAGCTTTTTTGTCTTCGTACATCCGCTTGTCAATTTCATTCAAGAATTCATCCACAGACTGTTCTGTCAAATTCAATTTGCAGTAGCCGAACGAAGCAGACAGCGAATAACGGATAGGATTTTTCACGTTGAATTCTTCCATGTTCTTTTTGATATCTCCGATGGCCATTTGAACAACTGCATCCATTTGTGAATTCAACAGCAGAATGAATTCATCTCCCGCATAACGGATAGCCGTTCCCAAATCTCCAATGGACTCTTCCAAAATATGCGCCGTATTTCGCAAGACAACATCTCCCACTTCGTGGCCATAATGATCATTGATTTGTTTAAAATCGTTCAAGTCGATCATGACTCCCGTAATATGCGCATTCGGCGTGTGGGCGATTTTTTTGAGAAGGTAGTCCAAATAAGTCCGATTGAAAAGTCCCGTGAGCCTGTCTTTAAAAATGGATTCATTCTGGAGTGTCGAAAGGATTCCTGCAATCGCGATGCTGTAACTGGCAGAAATAACAGAAACCCCATAAAACAAGCACTGAATGAACGCACAAATGGCGACCGGAATGATATAAGCCCACAAAGCAAAACTTTTCAAGGGGCTTCTTCTCCAGCGGCTACGAAAATAAACAATCAACGAATCAATTAAAATTCCATAATTGACCAAAAGATACAGCCAGAAGAACATTTCGCGGGAATAGAAGTTGTTTTCATCAACAGAAAAAACCAGCGGTTCAAAAAGATTGATCACGAGTAAGAACGATGCACTTCCAATGATAACCGTGAGAATACTCTGGTGGAGCCTAGGAAACGAACCCGTCAAGTGGATGAATAAAAAACGGATCCAGCACAGGCTGGTGAGCATAGTCGATATATACAGCCAAGTATTCGAAAGATAATTGATAACGCGGAAAAAGCTCCCCGGATAGCCGTCGATATAATAAGAAATGGATTCCGTGACACAATTGGAAAAAGCAAACAGCATAAAGACCATCACACTGTTGTTTTCCGGCGTTTTCTCCCGGAAGCGCCAAAGATTTCCGGCAAAAAGAACGCCCAATAAAACGACACCAAGAATATTGGTAATCAAAATTGCTTGCAAATTGACTTCGGGTTGCATGATTAAAAGATAATTGCAAAAAAAGCGTCTTTCAAGCAGTGCAACTTTGAATCAAGGGTACATTTGTGGTATTTTGCCCCTAAACGGTTCTATCACAGGGAATGGAGACTACTTACGAAGTTGCGGCTGACAGGAATCACCGAATGATCCTTGTCATGTAATTTTACGCAAAAGTGACCATTCGGCAACCGCTGGTATTCCGCAATCGCATCGATGGCAATCAAATGCGCCCGGTGCACGCGGACGAACAACGCCGGATCCAGGCGTTTTTCCAAATCCACAAGGGGCGTGCTGATGATATACTTGCCATTTGACGCATAAACTGTCGTGTATTTTTCTTCGCTCTGAAAACGGAAAACGTTTTCAATGGGAATGACGATGGTGCGGTCCCCGACCTTCGCCTGAATTCGGCGCAAATAAGACTTTTCTTTGTCGGGGGAACGGTTTAAAACAGACAACACATCCGAATCGATACTCGTTTCACCGCTGAAAACTTTTTCCAGCCGACGAATTTTTTCCATGCAAATTTGAAGGCGTTCTTCTTCGATGGGTTTCAGCAAATAATCCACCGTATCTTCGGCAAAAGCCTTTATCGCATATTCGTCATACGCCGTGGTGAAGACAACCAGCGGATCTTCTTCGTTGTCCACTTCCTTGAGAACATCGAATCCTGTTTTATCGGGCATCTGAATGTCCAAAAAAACCAAATCCGGATGAAATGTGCGAATTTGCGAAATAGCTTCGTCACCCGTACTGGCTTCCCCTACAACGGAAACCAAGTCGGAATAAGGTTCTAAGAGCTTGCGCATTCTCATGCGCGCCAAAGGTTCATCATCGACAATCAAGCTTTTGAATTGCATAATTTCAATATACAAATCGTTTTTTCAAAACACCCATCAGCCGATTAAACCCTCGACAAAAATGATTAAAATCAAGACAGGAAGCACAAAACGGAAATAGTTTTTCATCCAATGCGGAATTTTGAATCCCTCCCCCTTGTTCGCTTCGGCCAGATAATTGTCGAATCCCCAGCCCCACTTGGAAACGCAAAACAGCAGGTACACCAGGGAGCCGAGCGGCAAGAAGAAATTCGACACGGCAAAATCTTCCAAATCCAAGATTCCCTTGCCACCAATTTCAACAAAGCTCCAAAGGTTATATCCCAAAGCACAGGGAATCGACGTGATGAGAACAATGAAGAAACAGACCAAAGTCGTCTTTTTCCGCGACCACTTGAAGTCGTCCATAAACCCGGACATCAAGTTTTCGAAAACGGCCAGAACTGTGGACATGCTTGCAAATATCATAAAGAGGAAAAAGGCTGCACCCCAAAACCGTCCGCCGGTCATGTTGAGGAACACGCGGGGAAGCGTCTCGAAAATAAGACCAGGACCTGCATCGGGTTCCACGCCATAGGCAAAGCACGCCGGAAAAATGATAAGACCGGCAGACAATGCGACCAACGTATCCAAAATGCAAATGCGGATGGATTCTCCGCCAAGCGTGTATTTGTCAGAAGTGTAAGAACCGAAAATTTCCATGGCGGCAACCCCTAAGGAAAGCGTAAAAAACGCTTGATTCATCGCTGCCGTAATCACGTTTCCTAGGCCCCTGTGCTGAATATTTTCCAAGCTGGGAATCAAATAAAACCGAAGTCCTTCCGATGCATTGGGAAGCAGAATGCTGTGCACGACCAAAGCGGCAATCAAAACCAAAAGTCCTATCATCATCACTTTGGAAACCGCTTCAAGGCCTTTTTGGACGCCAAAACTATTGACTAAAAAGCCGCCCACGACAGCGATGAGCATACAGCCAACCATTTGAAAAGGATCCGAAAGCATTGTGGAGAAAACGCCACTGACTTCATCCGCCGGAATGTTTTCAAACGAACCGAATGCAAATTTGCCAAAATAATTAATCATCCAGCCAGAAACCGTTGTGTAATACATCATCAACAGCAGGCATCCGAGAAAGCAGAAATAACCGTGGATATGCCACTTGCTCTTTTTCGGTTCGAGAGTTTTGTAAGCAGACACGGCGGAACGGCGCGAAGCTCGCCCAACGGCAAGTTCCATGGTCAAAATGGGCGCACCCATTAAAACGAGAAACAGTAAATAAAAAAGGACAAAGAATCCACCGCCGTTTTGTCCCGCCAAATAGGGAAACTTCCAAACGTTTCCGATTCCGATGGCGCAGCCTGCCGACACAAGCAAAAAGCCCATCCGCGATTTAAAACCTTCTCTAGACATAATACCTCACTTTAAAATTTGCAGCATCGGACGATGCAAAATTCCATTGGAAAACAGAACCTGTTCTCCATCCACAAAATGAATATTTTCCCCGTCTAACCCCGAAGAACGCCCTCCCGCTTCTTCCACAAGCAAAGCGATAGCCGCAATGTCCCATGGATAACTCATGGTCATTACGAAAGCGTCTAAAGAGCCTTGAGCGACAAATGTGCCTTCGACAACGGCACTGCCAAGGCACTTCACCCGCGTGCACGATTTCGCTTCCCATTCCAAATTCTTCAAATTTTGCGCATTGACCTTTTCCCAATCGCCAACATTGAAGTCTCCATTGGAAACGATAGCCCGGGAAAGTTCCGCAGTTTCACTGACACGGATTCTTTCTCCATTTCGAAAAGCGCCACCACCACGGCAAGCTGTGAAAATTTTTCCCAATGCGGGCAAATGCACCGCCGCGACAAGAGGCAAAACGCCACTTTCCGTGTTTTCGACCAAGGCGACAGAAACTCCCCAAAGCGGAATGCCTCGGCTAAAATTCACTGTTCCGTCAACAGGGTCCAATATCCATTCATAACGGCTTCCCGCTTTGATGTGGCCCGCTTCTTCCGTGCGAATGGAGTGTTCTGGAAAATGTTCCTGAATCCGGGATACGAGAATGCGTTCGCTTTCCATATCGGCAGAGGTCACAACATCTTTCGGCGTTTTAAACCGGATGCCGCCCAAATGACTTTGCATTTCGAAAGCCGTGCTTCCGGCTTCTTCGGCAAAGCTCTTCGCTAAATTCAAAATTTCGGAAAGTTCCATGGTACAAATGTAAAAACACAAAGGAAGTTTATTTTTTAGGAGCTTTTCAAAGTCCCGTTTTCGATGAAAATCCGCATTTTCCCGTTTAGAATTTTTACTTATTTTTTCGTTTACTATTCTCTTTGAAGCCTAGAATTTCTTTGTCTCCTAAAGAAACACATCGATAACCCCACAATCTTCCAAACGGAATTCATTGCAAACAAAGTAATCCGCCAGCTGTGAAACTCCCTCCAACCGTTGCATACAACATTCGAAAACCCAAAGTACGTTGTCGACCGTTACTTTTTATTTTCAGTCCAAATCGACTTTTTGAGACAATGGGAATTGCCCGGAATAAAATTTTTCTTCATTCAGCTTGCCGTTTTCTAAATTTCTCCCTATGAAAAAAATTTTCCTGATTTCGCTATTTTTCTCCGCCGTTTCTCTTTTCGCTGCCGAATGGGCAAGCGATTACCAATCGATGAGCGCGTTCAGCAAAGCTTCTGGTCGAAAAAGTTATGTCAAGCCTCTAGCCACTTATTTGGGAACCGTTTTGAACGGCAGCTGGGTTTCGACCGCTTCGCTTTCCAAGGGATTTTCGTTTGACGCCGGGATGCCCTTCCAAATTGCGTTTATCGAAAGCGATGACAGAAATTACGACTATTCAACAGTAGCGGGATCCGTTGAATTGCCTACGATTTTCGGCGGAAAAGCAGACGGCGGACTAGGCGGAAACGAAGATTTACACGGACTGTCCATTTTCACATTGCCCTACCTGCAAATCGGCGTTGGATTTTTTCATACGCGCATTGCATTCCGCGGCATGTACATTCCATCCATCAGCGAACTTCAAGGTTATCGACTGCTCTCTTTTGGCATTCAGCACAGCTTTGGACACTTTTTTATCGATAAGCTTCCTCCAGCCTTGAAAAATTTTGACGTGAGTCTTTTCTTTGGGTACAACTCGGCATACATCGGTTATACGCCCGATAAATGGAGCGGTAAATTGGATTTGGATTTTGGAACAACCTACACGGCAATCATCTTCGGTTACAAACCCATCCGAATGGTGGAACTGATGCTTTCTTTGGGATATCAAACGGCATCGATGGATGCCGGTGGAACGCCGACAGATCCTGACTTCGGAGCGATTGACGCAAATGTTTCGACAAGCGGACGCGGCGGATTCCGGTTAGGATTGGAAGCCGCATTCTCGTTCGGCGATTCGTATCGTCCCGTCATCGGATACAACGTCGGTGCGAACCACTCTATCAACGCCAACATTATTTATTTTGGCAAATCGTTCAGCGAAAGCACTCCCCAAAAAGACCGCGTCGAAGACCACCTTTACAAAGAAGCGGGCGACGAGCCGAATCCAACAGCGCCTTAAAAAGGAATCGAGCCTTGCCGGACTTTATTCAAAAAAGGCTAGAAGAGCTTCCGTTTAGACCCGGCGTGTATCTGATGAAGGATGCCGCCAAAAAAATCATCTACGTGGGAAAGGCAAAAGTCCTTGCACACCGGGTCCGAAGCTATTTTGACGGAAAACCGAAACCAGGGCACCGAGCGGCAATGCTCATGCTACCCCACATCCGCGACATCGAATGGATTGTCACCGATACAGAACAAGAAGCATTTATTTTAGAAGCGAACCTCATTCGCAAGCACAAGCCCCTTTACAATGTACGATTAAAAGATGACAAACATTACCCTTATATCGCCATTGATTTGAAAGATGCGTTTCCCCGATTATTCCTTTCGCGACACGTAAACAACCGTTTTCGTTTTTTTGGGCCGTTTCCCAGTTCCAAGGCATTCCGGTCTCTGATTGACCTTTCTGCACGTCTTTTCAAAATGCGGGAATGCAAATTGACCTTTCCCTTGGCAAAGCCCCAAAGGCCGTGTCTGAATTATCACATCGGAAGATGCATGGCACCTTGCGCAAACCTCTGCACCCGCGAAGAATACGCTCAAAGCGTGCAAGAAATGTTACGCGTTTTAGAGGGAAAACGAGACGATCTGTTGCGGCAATGGACTGTCGAAATGGAAACAGCCAGCCAAAATCTGGATTTTGAAACGGCTGCGAAAAAACGCGACGATATAGAAGCCTTGCAAGCGGCAAATACAACGCAAAAAGCAGACACGACCGACACAACGTTAAAGCTCGATGTCATTGCCGTTCGCCGCAATGGAAATTTGGCAACCGCCGTAATTTTTGAATACCGAAAAGGCGTCATCGCCGGTCGAAGGCATTACCGACTTGAATGCGACAAAGGGCAGGACGAATCCGAAATTCTCTGTGAAATGCTAGTCAATTGGTACGAAGAATCGGAAATCATCCCCGGAGAAATCGCCATCAGCAATCCAATTCCAGAAGAAGACCGAAAGCAGATTGAATCAGAACTTGCGGAAAAGACTACACACAAAGTATTCATCAATGTTCCCCAACGCGGAGAACGCGTCCAGTTTATGAAATTGGCTTTGGCCAATGCAGAAATGCTCCTTGTAGAAGCCCAATCCGAAGTAAAGCATTTTGACGAAGTGGATCAAAGCGTTTTTGATTTGCAGCGTGAACTGGGACTAGACAAAACGCCGTTCCGCATTGAATGCGTTGATATTTCTCACTTGGCCGGAACTCATACCGTCGCAAGCCTCGTCGCATTTAAAAACGGAAGGCCCGACAAAAAAAATTACCGAAAATTCATCATCAAAACGGTATCAGGCGTTGATGATTTTGCCAGCATGCGCGAAGTGATGATCCGCCGAATCAAGCGCCTTGAAGCCGAGGGTACCCCCATGCCGGATCTTTGGGTGTGCGATGGTGGAAAAGGACAAGTTGACGCGACCATGCAAATTTTGAAGGAACTGGGACACGACAAAGATTTGCCTTTGATAGGCCTAGCCAAACGCTTAGAAGAAATTGTATTCCCCGATGACAGAAAGTCCATTATTCTTCACCGTACAAGTGCGGCTTTAAAGCTGTTGCAAAACGCCCGTGACGAAGCCCACCGTTTCGCCATCACCTATCAACGGAGCAAACGCAAAGAAGATTTGCGAGTCGCTTGGTTGGACATTCCGGGCATCGGCGACGAAACCCGAATAAAAATACTTTCCAAATACCGAAGCCGCGAAGATTTTTTACAAGCCCCCATAGAAGATATCCAAGACTTGTTTGGGAAAAACCGCGGACTTTCCATCCGCGAAAAAGTGGAACAGTACAACGCCGTTCAAAATCCATGATGAGAAAAATCATCCACATCGACATGGATTGTTTTTATGCCGCCGTAGAAATGCGGAATCATCCGGAACTGCGCGAAATTCCCATGGCTGTTGGAGGAAGTATCGAAAACCGCGGCGTTCTTTCAACCTGCAATTATCCCGCACGGAAATTCGGTCTCCATTCTGCCATGTCAACGTTCAAAGCGTTAAAACTTTGTCCGCAGCTTAAATTGATTCATCCCAACCACGAAATGTACAAAGCGGAATCAGAGGAAATATTCAAAATCTTTTACCGCTACACAAACCGTGTCGAAGGCTTAAGCTTAGACGAAGCCTTTCTCGATGTCACCGGTAGCGATACTCAAAACGGTTCTGCATCGTTAATCGCCAAAGAAATCCGAGATACGATTTTTGACGAACGCGGCGGCATCACGGCAAGCGCGGGTATCGCCCCCAACAAATTCTTAGCGAAAGTCGCCAGCGACTGGAACAAGCCTAATGGCCAATTCACCATCCGCCCCGAAGATGTAGAAGCTTTTACCAAGGAATTGCCCCTAGAAAAAATACCTGGAGTCGGAAAAGCCTGTTTAAAGAAACTTTCTGCTATGGGACTTTCTTTTTGCAAGGACATTTTGCCCATTTCCCGAGAAACCCTTTTGCAGCATTTTGGAAGTTTTGGCGATACTTTGTACGCATTTTCCCGCGGCATCGACAATCGCCCCGTAGAAACCAACCGAATTCGAAAATCCATTTCTACCGAATACACCTTTCCCCAGGATATTTTGGGAATTGAACGATGCGAACAGGAATTGCGGACAGTGTATTTTGAATTTTTAAGGCGCGCAAAACGTTTTGTCGAAAAAGAATCTTTAAAGACATTCCCCGAATTTCATTGTTTTGTCAAAATCAAATACGCCAATTTCAAATCCACAACCATTGAACGGTGCTTTTCCGATGTTTCATGGAAAAGATTTTCCGGACTTTTCCGAGAACGTTACGATCATTCTCAAAAAGTTCGCCTGTTGGGCGTAGGCATTCGCTTTTCCGATGCGGAAAATGAGCTGCAAATGGATTTGTTTTGATATTTTCCCCATTAATCCCGGAAAAAATCCGGCCATCCAGTCAAATTCCACGGAAAGAAATCAAATTTCAAAAAAAGTTTCCATTCTTTTTATATTTTCAAAAAGAGGGTTCCCTATGACACGCCTGTTCGTTACATTCCTATGCTCTATGATTCTTCTCGCTTGCGCGGCTCAGCCCAAGTATAAAGAAATCAATGTCGAAGCGGAACTCCGGCAAAATTCAGAGGATTTCACGGCACGGCATCCAGAATCCGCAGGAAAAATTCACAGCAGCAGTTTCACAAACTCCCCGACAGCAACCCTCCATTCACAACAGCCGCCCATCGCAAAGCCTTCCATTATGGCGATTCCAGCCGGCACCCGGAATTTAAATCAAAGTCTAGAAATCCTGAAAAACGATCCGCTTTCTTTTGCAGCAGCAAACGCCATCTTAGGCTACCTCACCAAAAAAACGTATCCGGTTATTTCCATTGACGGCGCAACTCTCATCAATGAGGTTGTCGACATTCAAAATGAAATTGACGGGAATGATGAAGACCTTTCTTACATTTCCAGTTTGAGTTTTGGCGCCGACGTTTACATCAAATTCTCTTACAACATCCACCGCGGACAAATTTTAGCCAACCTGGGCGCATACGAATCCACTTCGGGGAGAATGCTCGGAGCGCAAACGGCAACGGTCAACGACAACGGGACTCGCAAAGAAGAACTTGTCGCCAGCGCCATGCACAAAGCGTTACCCGGATTAGAAAAGAAAATTCAAGCTTACTTTGCCGAAGATTTCAAAATCGGAATTCCATACAAAGTCATTTTACGCTTCACCTGGGAAAGCGAAAACATGGATGCCGTCCACTCCCAAGTATCCTCTGCTTTGAAACAGATTTTCGCCAAAGTCAAAATCAATTCCATGACAGAAAAAACGGCAGACATCACGATTTATGCCGATGCAAAGAAAATGACGGATGCCTACGAAGTGTTCGACGCCATTCAAAAATCCCTCCCGGAATATACCGTTAAAAAGAGCAGCTTGGTACAAAAACTTCTGATTTTGGAAATTCACCCATGATAAAATTCCCGGGGACATTTCTTTTTTTGAGTGCGGTCGTCTGCAGCGCCCGAATCATCACATTCACGGCGACCTCTTCCCAATCCGAAGCAGAAGCCGATAAACAGGCGCTTGCTGGAATAGCCCTTCAAATTCGGGCGAATGTTTCTTCCCAGCACCAAACCATAAAATCAGAAATAAAATCTTCTGACACAGCCTCCGAATTACAGACAAATTATTCGGAATCCATTTCCGTATCTTCTGACATGACCTTAAAAAATGTTGAACTGAAACACGAAAAATCAGAACAAGGCTTTTGGAAGACGACCGCCCGATTGGATACAGAAAAAGCGACGGCTGACATCCGACAAGAACTTTTCCAAATTCAGCAAAAAGCAAAAGCTCTAGATTCCCTGGAAAGCGAATCTTTGAAACAAAACTACTTGGTGAAAGCCATACACACATTCAACGATTTAACGTCCCTGAAACATTCCCATCAACGTCTTTGCAAAGAGCTTGCCGTTTTTGATATTCCCGGGAAAGAATTTCAATTCCCAGCAAATCTTTCCCAACGAGAATCCCAGATTACCGAAGCCGTTTCCCATTTGAAATTGATTCTTCTCGAAAATTCCCCAGCCAAACCGAATGATGAAACGTGGGGACCCATCTCTTTTTCTGTCCAAGGGGAAACTCCCCTAAAAGGAATCGAAGTTGTCGCCGTGCAAAAGCAAAAAAAATTAGACTCTCAACAGTCCGATTCCACAGGGACCGTCCGCTTCTTTTTAGAAAAAATGGACAAGTCCAGAGGCTCTCATTCCGTTCTTTTCCGCATTCAACTGCCTCCATTCAACAACAAGATTTCTGTTCCAGAAATTTCCCTAACTTACGAATCCGAGCCGAAAACATGCCTCTATGATTTTCAATGTCAAGGCGAGACCCTAGCCTGCTCAGAAATGGAAAAAATTTTATTCCGGGCGGGGTTTGAATCCGGCGGAAAAAATCCACTCAAAATCCAAATGATCCCCTCCGAAAAAAAAGTATTCGACAGGGCTTCAAAAAAAATTTTTTCTCAATCTGTTTCTGTTGAAATTCGCGGAAAAAACATTCATTATTCCAAAACAGCCAAAGGCTCTGGCTCTTCCGAAACGTCAGCGTTCGCTAACGCCATCCGTAAGATTTCCCCTTCCGAAATTCAAAAAGCACTCGAACCTCTTTGTTCAGAAAAATGAAACTTACCCATTTTCTCACTAGTCTTTTTTTATTCGCCACTTCTCTTTTCGCATTCTCTCCGGAGAAATCCTTTGTCGATGATCGCGCAAAATTTCTTTCAGAAGAAGAGCGTAAAACCTTTGCGGCAATCGCAACGGAACTCCACGACCGAATCGGATTTTCACTTTACCTCTACACGGCGGAAACCGAAGTCCGAGAACCAAAGCGTTTTGCCGATTCCCTCCGAAACGCGGCGTTCAATGCGGATTCCCTGTCTGCTGTTTTCTTTGTCGATGGTTCTGCCCGAT
This sequence comes from uncultured Fibrobacter sp., assembly GCA_964587155.1. Taxonomy (GTDB): domain Bacteria; phylum Fibrobacterota; class Fibrobacteria; order Fibrobacterales; family Fibrobacteraceae; genus Hallerella. Next base: position 84,173 of record CAZPKF010000007.1, on the reverse strand, counting down.
TCCGCGCATTTTCCTGTGCTCCAGCGATTCAAAAATTCCTTTCTGCCGATGCAGCTGAATCCATTGCTCAAAAAGTCCTGCTGCCCGAATTTCGCAAGGGAAATCCCGGACTGGGAATTCTTCTTTTTGAAGCGGAAGTCGCCAAAACGGTTGCCCGCATGAACGACGTTCGCTTAAAAACACCTTTACCCCGCCCGACAAAAGAGGGAATCCCTACCGTAGCCTGGTTTCTCATTTTTGCCGTCATCGCCGTAGTCATTGTTGCGTACGCTTATTTTTCAAAGCAAGCTGCAGAAGCCAAACGGCGCGAAAAAATCCGGGAATTCGGCGGATTCCCTCACCAGACATTTGATTCCGGTTTCGGAGAATAAACATGAAAAAAGTAATGACGCTACAAGACATCGTCCAATCCTCGTGGGGAAAACGTTTCTTCGAAATTTTTGGAGAAAACCTCGAATCTGCCTTTTTACATGGGAATTGCCTTTATGAAGGATTCGATGCTTTGCACGAATCCTGGCAGGTCAGTTTTGTTTTGAAAAGGGCAAAGCCCAGCGATTTGGCCGCCTTGAGCAAATGGAACAAAGACCTAAAACGGGACTGCATCCGGACTGGCTATTTTTTCACCGAAGATTTCTTGCAATCCAAACAAAACGATTATCCGCTTGAATTTTTGCACATTTCCCAAAAAAATGTTCCCCTCTTTGGCAATTCTCCACTGCAAGGCTTTGTTCCCGACAGCGCAGCGCTCAAAGCGGAGTGCAAACGGGAACTGGAAAACAGAAAGCTCCATTTGATTCGGGAATTCACCCGCATACAAGCCGGTCTTTCGCCGATGGATTTTTTCATTGAAGCCTTCTCCGAAATAATCCCGGTGCTGTATGGAATTTACTTTTTGCGGAAAAACGCCTTTCCGCAAAATCGAGATGCCATTTTCCAAGAATTTCCAGAATTCCGCATACAAGAACCCGCCTTGCAGCATTCCCAAAACATCGAACGCGCCGATGCTTATTTTGACGCACTGGAATCCCGGATTCAAGAGTTGTAAGCGATCTTCAGCAAGGGAACTTTTGACAAAAGTTCCCTTTAATTTTTGAAAAGAATCTATTCCCATTCTGAATAGGCAAAATTCGCCTCTGGAACCTGACAAGAACCGGTATTTACAAAAAAAACTCCGCTTTGGACGGAGTTTCGTGGTCGATACAGAACTCGAATCTGTGACCTCTACCATGTCAAGGTAGCGCTCTAACCAACTGAGCTAATCGACCTTTAAGGTGAACTTAAGTTAGAAAGTTTTGCAAGACTTGTCAAGGGATAATCCTGATTTTCATTCCTCGCCTGTATTTTTATCCATCAAAAAATTTCACCGATCATCCGGATCCACCCAATAGCGCATCCGTCCTTCCACGAGTACGCGCGAAGAATCACATTCATCGATTCCGCAATGATTGAACACAAGATGCAAATCTGCGCTCCACAAAAGACTGTCTTTCTGATCAAAACTGACATAACTGGATTTGGCATCGATAATTTGAGCAGGAAGCCCGCCGCCAAGGGCCAGATACGTATAACTGGGATTTGTTTGGGGGGCATTTTTCCCCAAAACGGGCTTATTCACCAAAATTTGAAGAGCATCTCCCGAAGAATTTTTGCCCACAAAAGAAACGTAATGTTTGTTGATTCGCAATTTGACGTCACCGTCATCAGGGTCGATTTCCAAATGGAGCGACTCTCCGTTGACTTTCAACTTCATATAACCGCCACCGTCAACAGTCCAACCGCTGTTGACATCACTGCAAGCGGAAAAAAGGAAAATTCCCAAAAGAGCCAATCGCCCGAACATGGCTTTAAAATAGAAATTCACTTTTGCCGCGATGTGTTTATATTGGGAAATGATGACGACACACTTCGAACTCAAAACCCGATACGGTTCTGTTTATTGGACAATCTTCCCTGTCAAAAATCATTTAGACAGAATCTTTACCGAACTGTCTTCCGCTTCGGGAATGGCCATTTCACGGACCGATATGAAGCGGACTCCCGAAGGCCGGCCAGAATTTCCCGATTGCGGATTTGACGCCAACTGGACTCACAGCAAAGACGTTTGCGTATTAGCCTATTCATTTCAAGCCAAAGTCGGAGTGGATATTGAAAAATTGCGCCCCAGAGCGCTGCGGATAGCGGAGCGTTTTTTTGCAAAAGAGGAAATCGCCCTGCTGCTCCACAGCGGACTTTCACCAGAAGATGCCCTGCAGCAATTTTACCGCATTTGGTGCCGAAAAGAAGCGCTGTACAAATGCTCCGGCGGATCATTCCTGGGCGAAATTCTTTCCCAATCAGTCCTCCAAGACAACATAGGCGAAACATTTTTTTACGACATCAATTTGCCTGTAAAAAATCCTTTTGCGGCAACAATCGCTGTCGCTCCCAACAATTCAATTGGCTAACGGATTCGGCTCCGCGGGAGTCAAATCACGGATGTAAAGCGGCAAAACGGAATCCACCAGAAATTCATCGATACGGAACCGGATGAGATATTTCCCTCCACGAGAAATGCGGAACTGGTTCAAATTCAAAATCAAATTGACTGCAGCCGAATCCATTTTTTCGGGGACGGGCCAAAAAGTAACCAATTTGGACAAAGGCGGAATCAATTCGAAATCGTCTTGTGCTTCTGTGATGGAAACTTTCAATGTATGTTCCATCGCTTCGGAACGAGTGTAACGAATACGGAATACCGCAGAACAACGGGGAATGATCACAGGCAATTCCGCTTCGATGTAATCAAAAACGCCCAACATATTCAGTTTTCCATCCTGATCCGTTGCAGCATCGCAAATGGCAGCGATTTCTACATTCATTACCAGTCATCTCCCCGGAATTCCATGACAATCGGTCCATTTTTTGTCCCCGGAAGACTTGCTGCATGGGCGGCGCTGGCCGCAGATTCTTGCGCCCGCATGGAAATGTAAATTCGCCCATCCGAAGAAACGGCAACCTGTGGACGGAATCCGCGCACATAATAACCGTAAGTCGCCGCAAAGACGTTTTTGAAATAGGGCAATTCATTTTCGCCCAATTCTTTCCAAGATTCCTTGAACCGATAAACATGGACGTGTGAGTTCCGCGCGTAATAAGCGTCGTCAATGGCGACAATCGGATAACCATCCTTATCAACTGACAAGAACACATTGAAACTGCGATGTCCAAACGCCCGGAATTGCGCACCGTCCACTTCAAATGCACCATTCTTTTTCAATGTATTTTCACTGGCTGAAGCACGGGAAATTCGAGGTTGCCCATCGTTATCCCTATCGCGGAATCCAACGTAGAAATAACCCTTTGCATAAATCGCTTGAATGGATTCACCGTTGATGGATATTTTATTGTTGGCTGTACTGCTCGTTTTCGTCGCTCCACTGGGCAAATAATAGTAGTAGATGTTATAATCGTTCGTTGTGTATCCAGAAGAGATGATCAAACGGTTTCCCTTGTCATCAAACGCCATGTCCAATTCGCGATTCTGCCATTCTGTACTGTAAATTGGACTGAATGCGGTTCCCCAAGAAGTTCCGCTGTAATCCTGGATGCGGGCCTTGCCTGCAGTTCCACTCACTGTACCCACCCAGGCGACCGAAGGCTGATTTGTTTTAGGGTTGATTTTCAACCGGAACGAAGTCAATGTATTTCCAAGTCCAGAGCCCAGGGCAGTCCAATTTCCCGAGGCATTCTCCGATTTGAACACATAACCTTTTTCATCTGTCGATTTAATGTAAGAGAGATACACATTGCCATTGTTGTCGCAATCCATGAAAAGTGTCTGATCCTTGACATTTTCAATCGAAGGATTGCCGAAACTGGTCCACGAAGAACCGTTGCGATACCGCGTTTTGACCTTGCCATCGGCACCGACATACGCAAGAATCAGTTTGTTTTTACAATAAGTCAAAGCAGGACCATTCCCATCCGTTGTCGTTTCAACGATGGAATCGGATTTTCCGCCAGAAATATTATCCCAGGCTTTTCGGAAATAAACCTTTTTGGAGACAATCTGCGCTTCGTGACGGGAGACAAAATTCTGGTCCATTCCCGTTTTAGAAGAATCGTAGTAATCCAATTGGACAGTGATGTATCCTTCTGAAGAGCGCCGGATAAACGCCGAGTTGAATTCCAAAATGTTCGTATCCAACGAACCATCCGGATTTCCCTCGTACCAATAAGTATCGCTGACGTTGCTGAAATTCCACCAGAAACGCTGAGCATCCCGGTCCCCCAATGTTCCCAAAATAGAAGAGCTTCCATTGGCATCCGGCGTGTACCAATACTTGGATTCATTGGCAAGTACCGAAGAATCAAGGCTCCACAGGTAAGCCGTATCCGGCATATTGATAACTCCAACCGGAAGCGACTGCAACGTTCTAATCGTCATCGTATCCGTTGCGATAAAACGCGTACCTTTTTCTTCTGCCCAAACAATGCAGAAAAATTCAGAATTGGATTTTGACAATTTGGCAACCGTACTATCGGGCTTTCCATCGGCATTATTATCATCCCAAAAATAGAAGTCCGAAGCCGCATAATTATCATCAACTCCCCACCAGACGTGGCTGTCATTTTTGGATGCCGTATCCAACAAAGCAGCAGAGCCTTTTGCACCGCACGTCCATGTATAACGTTTGATTCCCTGCCAAACATTGTTGACTTTGGCTGTCAAATCGGTAGTGGTTCCCGGTAAAATGTAAACCAAATCATTTTCCACGGTGATAATGGGAAGATCCGTGGTGAAAGACACGCGAATGGTGTCCGAAGCCTGGTTTCCGTCATCATCCGTTGCACGGGCTACGCAATAATAAGACGCAACAGCCGTCGAGGGGCCTGTCCATGTCGTATCAAAATTCGAAACGGTCTTCCAATTCGCCTGGATGGAATTGGGGACGCCACAGCTCCATTCCCGTTTGACGATAAAACCAAAACGGTCGTTCGCTTCTGCTCCCACTTCGATAGCAAAGCCGGGCCGAGTCGTAATGGATTTTTGGGAAACCCGGATTGTCGGCGGATCAAGAAGAACCGTGATGCGCGTTGTATCCGAAGCGGTTTGCCCATCATCATCGGTAACTTGAATAATGCACTGGTAATTATTCGTCGGCTTTGTCGGCATGATGGCCGAAAAACGCGGAGTTGAAGTCGATGAAAAAATTTGGTTGACTTCCCCGCCGCGTTCACCGCAACTCCATTGGTAAAGTTCAATCTTTCCAAGCGCATCTTTGGCAATGGCATCTAATTCCACCGTATCTTTAATGCTGAGCGTCAACGAGCCTTCGCTAACGGAAACCGTAGGCGGGTCAAGAATGACTTTGTAAATGGCAGTATCCATCGCCGTCAGGCCGTCATCATCCGTAACGCGCATTGCACAATACCAAGTACAGGCGATTCCGGGCATCGTTATCGTCGTATCGGGCTTTGAAAGCGAAATCCAATTTGGATTTTTGATATTTGTCCCACAAGCCATGGCGTAATCCGTAATTTTTCCAAGGGTATCCACGGCAGAACCGGCAAAACGTACTTTTGAATTGATTTTCACTTCGGCATTCGATGTAAACAAAGTAATGCTGGGTTTGTCTAGCACGGCGCGGAAGTAAATCGTATCGTATCCGTATTCCCCATCATCGTCCGTAGCCCGGGCAATGCATTTATACGCATTCGTTTCTTCGGATGGTAATACGACATTGATTTTGGCAGAAACCGTTTTTGCCGAAGATATGACCGCACTGGAATCAAATGTGATTTTTGCCGCATTTAGTCCGCATCCCCAATCAATCGCCTGAACGTTTCCAAATTTATCGGAAGCCGAAACTGAAAACGAAAGTTTTGCGTTGATTTTTTGCCGAACCGTATCGGCGTCTGTCTGAATCCGCAAAGTCGGCGGATCCGCCAAAACGCGGATCATCACCGAGTCGATTGCCGTATTCCCATTTGAATCTTCCAATTTCACAACCAACTTTTTAACGCCAACGGACTTCCAGGCAAGAGTCGCTTCAGAATCATTGGCGGCAGGACATTCATACCCATCGGAAAGAGCCGCTGGGCACGTCCAGGTGATGGTGCCCGAAGTCGCATCTGCCCCCAAAAAATGCTGCAGATTGAAATAAATATTATCGTTGATGGATACAGCCGTGTCTGACGTGGGCGTCAAGAAATAAATGTTCGGCTTATCGCCACGGATACCAAAGCGAACGCTGTCTGTAACGGTCCCATTAGAAACAGAAGCGTATAACGTGTAAAGGACTCCGGGAAGGGCTCCGTTCTTTTCAAGTTCATCGGTGGTGAGCGTCATTTGTGCGGAACTGTCGCTGCCGACAACCGAAGCTTCGATAGCATAAGTTTTCCCTTCGATAACGCTTTTCCAATGGACAGAATCCGGAAGCGGTTTGACATTCCCCACTTTGGCGACAAACTTTAAGGATTCCGTTGAAGTAATCATGGCTGTCGATTGCCCGTTCACAGTCAAATCAAGCGATGAAGCCTTCACCTTGAAATCCATTTTTGCCGTATCAGAAGCATTCCCTGCGCTATCCAAAACGACCAAACGGAAACGGTGCTCGCCATCTTCCAAATCTGAAAAATTCATGTGCCATTCATTTACTTTGAGCACAGAAAGTGGAACTTCTCCATCATCCAACCACGCCTTCGCCTGCGCCACTTGGGAACCGGAATCCGAAAGAGTGCCATAAAAAGTCGCCGTCCTTTCTGTCAATATGGAATCGAATTTATCAATGCGAATTTTCGGCGCAATGGAATCTTCGAGGAGCATCGTTGCGACAAGGCGTTCATCGCCCATTTCCACAAATTGACTGTCGAGAATCAAATGCTTGTAGCCAAACCCCGTTGTGTCCCGGGCGTAAATCCGATAAGTCCCCGGATCGACATCTGCATGGAAATAACCTTTTTCACTGGTGTGAGTAAATATGTAATTATGGCTTTGCAAATTTTCCAAGACAATTTGAATTCCATTATGAGCCTTCCGCCCTTGAAATTTGGCATAACCGTGGAACGCGCCCGTAGTCGCATTCAAATCGCCCAAGAAAAAATTCCACGTCGGAGAAGTCACAGTGTCGTAGCCGTCCGTTACCGAAACTTGCCAGAAAAGACGACCGCGCAAATCTTCACTCATTTTCCAAACAGAATCCGTAATCGCTTCCCAGCTTTTTTCGCGGATTCCCGAAGCGACAAGGTTCGCATCGGTCAAAACAGGAGGCGTGCCCGAATTGTCCGGACTTTTGCCCACGCGAATGGTATAGCGCAAGTCCACAGGGTTGTCTTCATCTTCGCCGGAATAGTAAAAAGCAAAGCGGGAAACGTAAATGTTCTTTCGACTCGAAGAATCCGGATCCAGCAATTTAATTGTCGGGATTTTGTTGAAATGCAGAATAGCCGTATCCTGGGATGCATTGCCGTCGTCGTCAATCGCTCCAAAAAGGAATTTCAGTTCATTGTTTTTGTCTAAATGACTTTCAACTGCCGAATATTTGACCTTCGCCCGATAAGAAAATTCAAGGGATGAATCCTTTTTGGCGTCGACCGTGTCAATCGCGTTGCCCTTTCCGTCCATCGGAATGAGAAACGCTTTTTCAATTTTTCCAAAAGAATCCGTTGCAAAGAAAGAAACTTCTGCATCGCGTTTTCCGCGAGTCCACACAGTATCTTGTGAAATGGAAACATCAGGGGGCGTGTCTATGACTCGGATAAACTGTCCTCGGCCCGCCGTATCCCGCGCACTGGCACCGTCGACGGCGATGAAAATCGGCGAATACAATGCGGCAGAATCATAAGCGAAAGCAAAGATTTCTCCATTCGCCCCTTTTCGAAGAGAATCTTCACTTTGCATTTTCCAGGCATAACGCAAAACTTTATCCGTATTGTATTTGAGAAACCCGACAAAGAAGAGGGTATCGTGGACCGTGACAGTCAACGTGTCATACGTATAGACCGAATCCAAGGCGGCAATCGAATCGATGAACGCTTCTAAACTGTCGGGGCGTTCTGTGAACGCAAAGACAACAGAGTGATTGTTCCGCAACGTGCCATTGACGCGAATGTCCGATTCCCGCGAACAGCCGAAAATGGCAAAAGCGGCAAAAGTGAACAAGAGTAAAAGTTTTTTCATACGGTTTCCCTTGAAACAGTCCATTTTATAAAATTAGAATCTAATTTCCAAAATTCAAAACTATCTTTAAGATATGCAAGAAATTCCTCTTTGGTATGCCGCCGTCCTGTTCGCCATTCTAGGTGCCTGCGTCGGAAGTTTTTATAATGTCATCGTTTACCGGATGCCCCGGGGAATTTCACTGCTTTCACCCCCCTCTTTTTGCCCCCATTGTCAAAAACGGATTCCCATCCGCTACAATCTTCCCGTTGTCGGTTGGCTTTTTTTGCGCGGAAAAAGCGCCTGCTGCCACAGACCCATCAGCATCCGCTATCCCATCGGCGAAGCACTTTGTGGCTTTTTGGGAGCCGCTGCGCTCCTCCTTGCCAATTATCCGTTTTCTTGGACAGAACCCGTTGCCCACTGGGCTGACTCCTTAGCCCTTTTCTGGTTGATTTTAGGCATTTATCCTGTCGCTGCCGTGGACTTCGAATACAAGCTCATCCCCGATTCCATCAGCATCGGAGGAATTGTCGTGGGCTTATCGCTTTCGTTTTTCCCCGGTGGAATTACCCCGGCAGAGAGCCTCTTCGGTACACTTTTGGCCGGTGGAGGACTCTATCTCATCGGCTTTATTGCCGGGAAAATTTTAAAACGCGACGCCATGGGACTGGGAGACGTCAAACTCCTCGCCGGTTTTGGTGCGCTGATGGGCTTTGAAAAAGCCTTTGCCGTTTTGGTCCTCGCTTCGTTTATTGGCATTTTGGTCATGTTGCCTTACCGGGCACTCCAAAAAAAAGTGGGAAAGGAAATTCCCTTTGGTCCCTTTCTCGCCCTTGCTGCACCCATTGTTTACCGTTTCGGGGATTTATTTTTCGTTTATTACTTTGGACTTTTCGGCATTCCCGTATAAGATTCCGCCATTTGAACGGCAAACAGGGCCGTTTCCCAATTGGGCAAAACCTGTTGCCGTTGAATTTCCCACGGCAATGTCCGCAAACGGAGAAATTCCCTTTCTTCAGCAAATAGCGGGTCTTGCAAAAGGGAATCTTCCTGCCGCCGCCAACATTCCAAGTCCACTTTCAACACAAACGGTTGCCCCTCTTCGGACAAAAATTCCGCGCGAATGCTCCGTTCCGTTTTAAAGGATTCCCGGTTTTCATCAAATTGAACCGCAACAGAATCCCAAACAATTTGAGTCGCCGATTTTTTCAGTTCTTGGAAAAGTCCAAAATCGTGGATGCCAATATCCCAAATTTCAGAAACATCCCTGCCGCGGACAGAAAACGGATGATGCCGCGTAAAAACAAGGGCTTGTAGCCGGGCATTTTCCTGCATTGCGAGAAATTCCTTTTTAAAACGCAAAAAAGCCGGATTAAAATTTTCGCAGTGCCCAACGAACAACAGTTTTTTTCTATCCCTAGCCAGTTGAATCAACGTCTGCGCCTGTTCGTTAGAAGTGCACAGCGGTTTTTCGACAAAAACATCCAACCGAGCATCCAAAGCGCGCTTCACGTATTCAAAATGGCTGCTTGCCGGTGTCGCAATCAGCGCAAAAGGCTTAGATGGAGCAGTCCTCTTCAAAAAATCAGATGAAAAAAAATCCAAACATTCCCGTTCGCCATCCCAAGCGGCTGTTCGAACTCCCAAAGCGTTCAAATGCGACATGTGCAAGTGTCCCATGTGGCCGAAACCGAGGATGATGCCGAAATTTTTATTTTCCATAGGCTGAAATTATTATTTTTCCAAAAATCAAGGAACAGAAATGCCCATTTGGATGTTTTTATTGCTCATTTTCGGATTTATCGCCTGCTCTTCGCCGGAACCAGAGAAAACGGCACCCGCCAAGTTTTTTTCCAGTTCTTCCGCAGGGCAATCTTCCCGTTCGGAATTTTCCAGTTCTTCGGCACAAGACGTTCCACGCGAAGAAAAAAGTTCCTCTTCATCGCAAGTTCTCTTCCCATTGTCCATCCAAAACGCCACAGGAAGCGGTGAATACGAACCGGGAACGAAAATCGTGTTGAAGGTTACAAATCCGAATCCGGAATCTTCTTGTTTTGGCAGTTGGAAAGTGACGCCGTCGCATTACGAAAAATTGTTAAGCGCACATTCCGCCGACTCAGCCGTATTCACGACTCCCGCCGATTCGGTCTGGATTTCCGCTCAATTCAAAAACTGCGAGGCGCCCATTTCATCCGTTGTCATTGGCAAATTGCGCTGGATGACAAAAAATCTAAGTTCAAAAGTTCCCGGAAAATCCGCCTGTTACGAGAATAAAAAAGGAAATTGCCGCAAATACGGTCGCCTTTATGATTTCAACACGGCAAAGCAGGCATGCCCTTCGAATTGGAGACTCCCGACGGATGCGGATTGGGATAGTTTAGTCAAAGCTCTTGGCGAAAACAACGGAAAGATACTCAAATCAAAAACAGGATGGGCGGAAAACGATGGCGGTCCGGGGAACGGATCGGATTCCATCGGTTTTGACGCACGGCCTTCGGGAATCGTCTATGAAGGATCTTTCATGTATTTGGGCCATCACGCTTATTTTTGGACAGCGACAGAAAGAAACGCCGAAACAGCTTTCTACCGCAGTTTAAGCTATGATTCCCCCGAAAGTTACCGTTACTACAATTTCAAAACGGCGGGATACGCCGTGCGCTGTGTACAAGATGTCCATTGATTCTTCGATTCGATTTGCCGCTGTGCTTCCTGCCGGCGGTCTCGGCAAACGGATGGGAGCAAAGCTCCCCAAACAGCTCCTTTCTCTTGGAGGCAAGCCCGTTTACCGACATTCCCTAGAAACATTCGCCCAAATTCCATCCATTGCAGAAGTCGTTTTGGCTGTTCCTGCAGACTGGAAATCTCAATTCGAAGATGAACTTTCCGACTTTCCCAAAGCAGACAAATTGAAAATCGTCACCGGCGGAAAAGAACGTTGGGAATCGGTTAAAAATGGAATCGAAGCTCTTTCGTCCCAAGTGGAATTTGCACTGGTCCACGATGTAGCGCGTCCTCTCGTTTCCAAAGAATTGATTGAACAGGTCATGGAAACTTCGGTAAAAAAAGGGGCGTGTATCGTCGCCAAGCCTTCGGCAGATACAGTAAAATCCGTTGAACATGGTCAGATTGTCAAAACGATTCCGCGGGATTCTATTTACCTGGCACAAACGCCCCAAGCCGCTTCCGTAAAACTTTTCCGCGAGCTTTATGCAAAGCTAGCGGCAGAACCCTTGACCTTTTTGCCCACCGACGAAGCTTCTATTTTTGAACATTTCGGCATTCCCGTTTTTATCGTAGCAGGAAATTCCCTGAACGACAAATTGACAACACCTTCGGATTTGGAATTTTTTAGCGCACTTTTGGAGGCGCGTTCCCATGCATATTCCCCATCGTCCTGCTGAGTCCAACAAGTCGACTTTTGGCAACGTGTTGAATATTGCCGGGTCCGTCAATTACCGCGGAGCCGCCTACCTTTCGAGCGCATCCGCTTTGCGGGCCGGAGCCGGTTATGTAACTCTTGCCGCAATCCCCACAGTCATTGATTCTGTTGCGGCCCTGTTGCCCGATGCCGTTTTTTTACCTCTTCCTCAAAAAGGCGTTACCATTTCAAAAGACGCTCTTCCCCTTATCGAAGAACGCCTTTCGACAGGCGCAATTTGCACACTGGGCTGCGGCATCGGTTCCATGAGCAATACTCCCGACGATGTAACAGAACTGGTCGAAGACACGCTGGATTTGATTCTTCGCAAACAGAATTTTGCCGTTTTGGATGCAGACGGTTTAAACCGGCTTTCGCTTTCGAAGAAAAATCTCCAATTCAAAAAACGAGTCGTGATGACTCCGCACCCCAAAGAGCTTTCCCGTTTGATACACACCGATTTGGAATCCATTTTAAAAGACAGAATCGGTGCAGCGTGCGAAGCTTCCCAAAAATTTGACGCCATTGTTTTGCTGAAAGGTCATCGCTCAATTATCGCAGACGGAAACCGATACCGGATAAACGAAACAGGCAATTCCGCGCTGGCAAAAGCCGGTTCCGGCGATTGCCTCACCGGTGTCATTGCTGGCTTTTTGGCGCAAAAGATGGAGCCTTTTGACGCAGCCGTTCTCGGTGCGAAAATTCACGGTATTGCAGGAGAACTGGCTTCGCAGGAACTTTCGGAATACGGCGTTCTCGCTTCGGATTTGCCAAAATACATCGCAAAGGCTTTGCGAATGTAACGGATTCCGTCAGCGGTTCTTCACCCAATCTGCAGCGAGGTTCCGCGCTTCGGCATCGGCGGCGAGAATCGTATTCAAATCCAAATCGCCCGAAACAGACGGTGTTTTGCCCACGACCATTTCAACGCCATTCGGGATATCTGAAAATCCGATTTTACGGTTCAAGAACTCTCCCACCAGCACTTCATTTGCCGCATTCATCATCGCCGTATAAAGGCCTCCGCGCTTTCCACATTCCATTGCAATCGCCAAACAGCGGAACTTTTCAAAATCCGGTTTGAAAAAAGTAAATTGTCCCAATTCGGCCAAATCCAAGCGTTCCGTATCCAGCGGAATCCGTTCGGGCCACGTCAAAGCGCATTGAATGGGAATCTTCATGTCCGGGGCTCCCAACTGCGCCATTAGGCTTCCATCGCGGAATTGCACCAGCGAATGCACCCGACTTTGCGGGTGCACAACCACGTTTATCCGTTCATAAGGAATGTCAAAAAGGAAATGCGCTTCGATGATTTCAAGGCCTTTATTCATCATGCTGGCAGAATCAATCGTAATTTTTTGTCCCATGCTCCAAACAGGATGGTTTAGCGCATCTTCAACCCGAATTTCCTTGAATTTTTCAATGGGCCATTCACGGAAAGGTCCTCCAGAAGCCGTGATTTGGATGTTTTCCACTTCGGCATTCGGCCTGTCCGCAAGACACTGGAAAATCGCATTGTGTTCGGAATCCACCGGAGTCAATCGCGACTTCGGATTTTCCCGGAGAGCTTTTTCAATGACTTCGCCAGCCATCACCAGCGTTTCTTTATTGGCAAGAGCGATGTGTTTGGATGCCTTTATCGCAGAAAGGGTTGGGAGGCAGCCGACAGAACCCATCAAAGAGTTCAAAACGATATCCGTCTTCGGATCGGCGCACAATTCGCAAAGGCCTTCCATTCCGGACAAGACCGGTTTTCCCAATTCTTTTGAAAGTTCTTTCGCCGCAGCCGCATCAAACATGCAAAGGCGTTCCACGTCCATTTCGCGGGCGATCTGGGCCATTTTTTTCCAATTTCGATTTGCCGCTATCGCATAGAGTTTGAATCTTTCCGGGTGCTGTTTCAGCACACCGACAGTCGAAGTGCCAATTGACCCTGTGGCACCTAAAAGGCAAACCTGCTTCATGGATTAAACCGCTCCGTTGACAAAGAACATCACCAGCACGACCGCCGGCGCAGAAAGGAAAAAGGAATCCATCCGGTCGAGAACGCCGCCGTGCCCGGGGAAAATTTGACTGGAATCTTTTGTCCCAGACCACCGTTTGACCGTGGATTCAAGCAAATCGCCAGCTTGGCCTGCGATAGCAAGTACAAAACCTAGCAAAGCCGCTTTCGGCAAATTCAATCCGAACACCGCCGGGGAAAAAAGCATCACCCAACCAACGGCAAAAACGGTGCCGCAAATTGCGCCTTCCCACGTTTTCTTCGGACTGATTTCCGGAGCCATTTTGTGCTTTCCCAAAAGTCGTCCACCAAAATACGCCATGGTGTCACACACCCACATTGCCGTCAAAACGACGATAAAGCGATAGGAATGTTCAAGCGAAAAATTGCCGGAACCCAACAAGAAAATATCGAGACCGCCCCAAAGCCCTACATAAAGTGGGCCAGAAAATTGAGCTGCACACCACGGGAACAAATGATCCACATGCACTTTTGAAAAGGCGATGACAATATAAAGAGCGAAAACGCACACAAAAACCACACCCACCAAATGCTCGACAGGTGGAAGTCCAAAAAATTTGCCCGATTGAAAAATCCAGGCCAGCACCAACGCAATGGCAGAAACCGGGGCAATGATTTGCATCGAAGGCCCCTGATACATTTTGGATGCCATGCGGGCCCATTCCCACGCTGCAGCACCGCTCATAAACAGCATCAACAGCAAGCGAGTCGCATCGCTAGCCCACAACAGCAAAAAAGTGACAGGGATAGCGAATACCGCAAAAAGAATGCGAACAGTCATGTTACTCATCAAGAACCTTTCCAAACCGCCGTTCACGCGTATTGTAAAAATCAATGGCCTTTTGGAATTCAGCATCCGTAAAATCAGGCCAAAGCGTTGGCGTTACATAAAATTCACTGTAAGCCGCCTGCCAAAGCAAATAATTGGAAAGGCGAAATTCTCCACCTGTGCGAATAACCAAATCGGGATCGGGCGCACCTTTCAAATAGAGATGTTTTGCAAAGACGCTTTCGTCGACAGATTCAATGGAAATTTGCCCGTTTTGGACTTCTTGGGCGATAGCCTTGCAAGCTTCCACGATTTCTAGCCGACCACCGTAAGAAATCGCCAAGTTCAATTGCATCCCGGTATTTCCCGCAGTCGTTTCTATCGCCTGTTTCAATTTTTCACGCGGAGCTTCGGGCAATCGGTCTATATTGCCGATGACGACAAGCTTCACGTTTTTTTCCATGAGATCGGGAAGTTCCTTGTGAACCATTTCCACTAGAAGCTTCATCAAATAATCCACTTCTTTCGAAGGGCGCAGCCAATTTTCCGAACTGAAAACGTAAAGAGTCAAATGCTCCAACTGCAAATCACAGCCGAACTTGACAGCATTGATTGTCGCCTGGGTCCCTTTGCGGTGCCCCAAAAAACGTTCCAGTCCACGGCTTTTGGCCCAACGGCCATTACCGTCCATGATAATGGCGACATGTTTCAGTGAGGCGCCCATGAAGCTTACACCTCGAGCAAATCGGCTTCTTTGACCTTCAGAATTTCATCGATTTTGGCAATGTATGCGTCTGTCGTCTTTTGAATTTGCTCTTGACGCTTTTTCGCTTCGTCTTCTGCCAATTCCTTGTTCTTTTTGATGGCGTCGTTGGCATCCCGGCGAATGTTGCGAATGGCGACTTTGCCTTCTTCGGCGTGCTTGCGGGCGATTTTAGCCAACTCTTCGCGCCGTTCCGAAGTGAGAATCGGAATGGACACTCGAATGCTGTTGCTTTCCATCATCGGAGTTACACCGATGTTCGCCATCAAAATGGCACGGTTCACAGGTTCCACCATCGGCTTTTCCCACGGAGTCACTAGGAGCATCCGCGGTTCAGGCACAGTCACTTTCGCCACTTGGGGAATCGGAGTCGGCGTTCCATAATAATCCACAAAAATATTGTTCAAAATCGCCGGCGTGGCAACGCTCGTACGGATTTTGGAAAATTCTCTTTCGGTCGCTTCAACGGCCTTTTGCATTTTCACTTCATATTCTTCAGCCATGAAAATCCTCTTCAAATTCAAACGGTTTCGCGCTGCGGTCAGCAGTGCACGAGTGTTCCTAAATTACCTTCCACAACGGCCTTGGTCAAGTGTCCTTTTACCATTTTGAACACCAGTATCGGCATTTTTTGTTCTAAACAAAGGGCTACCGCAGCCGTATCCATGACTTTAAGTCCTTTCTGGATTACTTCTGTATACGAAATTGCGTCAAAACGCGTCGCTTGCGGATTTTTGACCGGATCATCCGAATAAATGCCGTCCACTTTCGTCGCCTTCATGATGACATCGCATTCTGTTTCAATTGCGCGGAGAGCGGCAGCACTGTCTGTTGTAAAATAAGGGTTTCCGGTTCCCGCCGAGAAAATGACAACGGTTCCGGAAGACAAAAGCGAAATGGCCCGTCTGCGGTCGAAAAATTCGCAAATCGGTTCCATTCGAATAGCAGACATCACGACGCAAGGAATGCCCTGTTTATCTAGAGCATCTTGCATCGCAAGTCCATTCATTACAGTACCGAGCATTCCCATTGCATCGCCCTGGGCACGGTTCATGCCACCCGCAGATGCGGAAATGCCGCGCACCAGGTTCCCGCCCCCGATAACCAGGGCAACCTGCACTCCCGATTTCACTACAGAAGCGATTTCAGAAGCCATGTCCGTCAAAATTTCGGAGTCGATCCCGTGTCCGCGTTCGCCGGCAAGAGCTTCGCCGGAAAGTTTCAGCAGAACACGTTGAAACCTGGTGCTAGCCATATTAGTTGCCCCTTTCGAAACGGAGGAAGTCAACGACGGTCAAATTCTTGACGCCGAGCTTTTCCCCTGCAGAAAGCAAGTAATCCTTGACGGAAAGCTTGTTCGGGTTCTTGTCGGACATAAAGAATTCTTGGTCTTCGAGAACAACTTCCTTGAGGACCTTGGCGACACGGCCTTCGATTTGGCGCTGAGCGAATTCCGGCTTGGTCTTCTTGCCGGAGTTTTCGATTTGAGCCAAAGCGATTTCCTTTTCTTTCTGAATGAAAGATTCGGGAACGGCAGCATTGTTGACGGCGACCGGAGCAAATGCAGCAGCTTGCATCGCAATGTCTTTCGCCGTGCGTTCCAAAGCATCCTTATCTGTCGGGGTTCCTTCGTAAGTCAAACGCGTGATGACACCGATTTTTCCCTTCATGTGGTCATAAAGGCCAACGGCATCATTCGCGTCAAACTTGACGACTCCGAGTTTGCGGAAGTCGATGTTTTCTTGAATCTTCACGAGAACGTCTTGGAGCCTATCGTTCACCTTGACTCCGTCAACGACCGCGTCTTTCAATTCTTCAATCGAATTGATTTCCTGAGCTTGAATCGCCTTGACAGCCAAATCGGCCAAGGCGACGAAGTCGGCATTCTGAGACACCGGTTCGGTTTCGCAGCCCAGTTCAAAAGCGACAGCGCGATTATCGCACTTCACCAAGAATACGCGGCCTTCTTTGGCAGCCTTGTCCGCGCGTTTTGCGGCAACGGCAGCGCCTTGCTTGCGCAAAAATTCAAACGCCTTTTCCTGATCGCCTTCGGCTTCAATCAAGGCTTTTTTGCATTGCATCATGCCTACGCCGGTCTTTTGGCGCAGTTCGTTCACCATGGAAGCTGTAATTTGAATTGCCATGATTACTTTTCCTCGGAGTTGGCGGATTTGTCTTCGGCCTTTTTAGCAGCCGGCTTGCGCGGACGGGAAGAAGGCTTGCGCGAAGCCGGAGCACCGTCGTCAAATTTTTTCGCAGCGGCTTCCGCATCTGCTATTTTGGCCACTTCGGAACGGGCTGTGACATTTTCCGAAATGTAATCGATAATCATTTTGATGGACTTCACCGCATCGTCATTGGCGGGAACCGGATAATCCACGAGGGTCGGATCGACGTTCGTATCGCAAATACCGATAATGGGAATGTGGAGACGACGCGCTTCAGCAACAGCCAAATGTTCGTGGTGCAAATCCGTGATGACAACGAGTCCCGGAAGCGTGGCCATTTCGCGGATACCGCCGAAAATGCCGAGCATCTTTTCGCGGAGACGGGTCTTGTCGAGAACTTCTTTCTTGGAAAGTTCCTTGAAAAGACCATCGGATTCCATCTTGTCAATCTTGTCGATTTGCTTAATGGACTTGCGAATCGTCTGGAAATTGGTAAGCATACCGCCGAGCCAGCGGTTGGAGACGAAGAAATGGTTCGTCTTCTTGGCAGCTTCTTCCACGATTGCGCGGGCAGTCGGCTTGGTGCCGACAAAGAGAACGCTCTTGCCTTCGCCAGAAACGCGGGCGGCAACCTTGCCGGCTTCTTCGAGGAGCTTGATCGTCTTGTCCAAGTTGATGACGTAGATGTCATTCTTCTTGGCCAAAATGTAAGGTTTCATTTTCGGGTTCCAGCGCTGAGCCTGGTGACCAAAGTGGGCGCCTGCGGCGAGCAGGTCTTCAACAGAAGGCAAATTAGCCATGATGTTTTCCTTTTCGGTTGTTCTTCCCGACCTGCAAACCGCAAAGCTACGTATAGCCACCGAAGCGGTTTTTCACAGACCGGTGCTTAATGATGCCCGGGCGGAATTGCCCAAAGCGGGATGAAATATAGCAAAAAATCAGAAATTCCCATTCCTCCCTTACAAATTCCACGTTCTTGTTCCATCTTTCTTTCCGGCAAACCTGTATGGAAGAAATAAATAAAACCGGTAAAAACTCGTTTAGTGTTTGCTTTTGCATTTTCGCTTGTTCCGCTGGCAGCCCTCCCCCTCAGCTGCCGAAAACAACCCGCAATTCACAGTCATTTCCGTTGAAAATATTCAATCCATTGATGACAAACAATCGTCGGCATTTTCAACGGCGAATTTCATCTAGTCCCCAACCGCGCCTTGTACCAATCCCTGATTCAAATACTTTCACTTTTATCCGGGGCTTTGGCACGTTTCTCTTCCAGAAATCATCACGGAAACAATCGCGGCGACGTAAAAGCGTCCGGGGGAATACTCCAGCTGAACTTTTGGAGAGAAAGCCCGAAAGTGCGATTCTTTGGTTCGGTATCTCTGATGCAAATCTTTCCCTTTTTCGTTATCAAGAACCTGAAAAAAACAGATGCAAAAGGAAACACTTCCTCTTTTCATCCGGGACGTTCTTCATCAAAGCCGGGAAACTCTTCGTCGAAACCAGACGATTCCCTGCACCGATCAGAGTTCCTTTCCCCATTCAAAACGGGATTTGAAATCGAAGTTTCCGTAGGCTCTCATTTTTAACGATTCGACACCCAGAGCGGATCAAACAAAACGCTTTGGGTTGATTCCCAGCATTTTGATTTTGTAACCGAGGATTCGCTGCGTTGTCGCCAACGCCCGCGCCGCCGGAGCCACTTTACCTTTCGCACTTTTAAGTGCATCGCAAATGATGTCCCGTTCATAAGTTTCCACCATGCTTTTGAGGTCTCCGCGGACAGGCGCTCCCGTTGACTCCGCCGTTTGTAACGTTGGCGGCAAATGATGCGGATAAATGACATTCCCTTCGGCGACAAGAATCGCCCGTTCAATGCAATTTTCCAGTTCGCGGACATTTCCCGCCCAATGATAACTCATCAGCATGTCAATCGTCCCCGTAGAAAGTCGGCGAACATCCTTGCCCAACATTTTGTTGTACCGCTCTAGGAAGTGATCCGCCAACAGAACGATGTCGCTTTTCCGTTTGCGAAGAGGCGGAACATAAATCGGGAAAATATGAAGGCGGTAATAAAGGTCTTCGCGGAATTTTCCCTCGCGGACCATTTGGAGCAAATTTTTATTTGTCGCCGCAATCACTCGAATGTTCACTCGGATTGTCTTGTTGCCGCCGACACGTTCAAATTCGCGTTCTTGCAAAACACGAAGGAGTTTCACCTGAAGCGAAGGAGAAATTTCACCGATTTCATCCAAGAAAATCGTTCCGCCATCCGCCATTTCAAAGCGGCCCTTATGTTCCGAAACCGCCCCCGTAAAAGCGCCTTTTTCATGGCCAAAAAGTTCACTTTCGATAATGTTCTCAGGCAAAGCGGCGCAGTGTACGCGGATAAACGGACCTGCGGCACGGTCAGAACTGTAATGAATCGCCTGAGCCACGAGCTCTTTTCCCGTTCCCGTTTCACCGAGAATCAGCACAGTCGAAGGACTTTTCGCCACTTTCGCAATCTGGTCAAAGACCACTTGCATTTCACGGGAATTGCCAATGATATTCGAAGGACGGAATCGGTCTTTCAATTCCGAACGCAAACGCTCGTTTTCCGCTTGGAGAATTTCCGTTTCTTCTTCGGCTTGGCGACGCAACTTGACGGCAGACGCTATCATCATGGCGATAATTTCAAGAAGGCGCAAGTCGTCATCGAGCTGGTCCGCCGGAGAATTGAATTCATCGACGCTCAACGCTCCGACAACTTCCTTGTCGATTGCAATGGGAACGCAAATGAAACTTTTCCCCAAAATCTTGCCACGGCCCGTTCTGTCCAAGAAACGAGGGTCCTTGGTAACATCCGGAACAACTATCGGCTTGCCCGTTTCAACGACAATTCCCGTAATGCCTTCTCCGACTTTGTAACGGCCTTTTTTCGTTTGCATTGGCGAAAGGCCCGAAGCGAGTTCAATGGAAATTTCACCTGTTTGACGGTTGTAGAGCGTCACCGTCGCATGCTCAAATCCCATGTAATCGCCAAGAGTATTCATCACCGGGCGAAGGACGTTTCGCATATCCATGTTTTCATCCAGGATCTGGCCTATGCGATAAAGTAATTCCAGTTCCTTTATCTTTTGTTCATCTTTGATTACCATCTATCCAGACCTCTTTTGCAGTTTCTTTTTTGCAATATAGACTTTTGAATGCACCATTTTTCAACATCTCCTTCTAACGCACTTCTTGATTCTTCAATGCGTCCAAGGCAAAACGGTACTCCATGGGGAACACCTTGACAAAAAGTTCAACGCAGCGTTCCCAATCGGCCAAAATGCGCTTTGCCTTGGGACTGCCCGTATATTTGACATGGTTTTCCAACAACCGACGAAGTTCCTTTTCATCGTCGCTTTCTAACGGTTCCAAATCAATCATATCCGTATTGCAAAGGCTGTCAAAGCGACCATCTTCATCGAATACGTAAGCGATTCCACCGCTCATTCCCGCGCCAAAATTGATGCCCGTCTTCCCCAAGACGACAACACGGCCACCAGTCATGTATTCGCAAGCGTGATCTCCAACGCCTTCAACAACGGCAAGGGCTCCACTGTTGCGAACACAAAAACGTTCTCCGGCACAACCATTCAAATAAAGTTCCCCAGAAGTCGCCCCGTAAAGGACAACGTTTCCTGCAATTACATTTTCTTCTGGAGCAAAGGAGCTTTGCCGCGGTGGACGAATGATGATTTTTGCACCCGAAAGGCCTTTGCCAATGTAATCGTTTGCTTCGCCTTCCAAATCTATCGTCAAGCCGTGAGCTGCGAAAGCGCCAAGACTTTGGCCCGCACATCCTTTTAGATGAATCGAGATCGTATCATCAGGAAGCCCCGCATAGCCATACTTTTGAGCGATTCGACTAGAAACAATCGTACCGAATGTGCGATCCGTATTCCGAATCGGATATTCAAGAATCAACGGTTTCTTCGTTTCCAAGGCATTCCCGATTTTTTGAAGCACATCATAATCCAATGCGCCTTCAAGGCCCGATTCCTGTTTTTTCGAACAACGAGTTTCCGAAGGTTCTGCAGATACCCGGCAAAGGATTCCGGAATAATCCAACCCTTTCGCTTTCCAGAACTCCACCGCAGTATCCATTTCGAGCAAATCGCTGCGACCAATCATTTCATCGAACGAACGGAATCCAAGTTGCGCCATATAACGGCGAACTTCTTCTGCTACAAAGGTCAGATATTGAATGATGTGTTCCGGCGTTCCCTTGAATTTTTTGCGAAGTTCCGCATTTTGCGTGGCCACGCCAACAGGGCAATTGTTCAAATGGCAATGCCGCATCATGACGCATCCTAGAGAAACCAAAATCGACGTGGCAAACCCAAATTCTTCTGCGCCAAGAAGTGCTCCGACAACAACATCCCGACCCGTTTTGATTTGACCGTCCACCTGTAAGCGCACTCGGCTGCGGAGACCGTTCAAAATTAAAGTCGTCTGTGTTTCGGACAATCCCAGTTCCCACGGGACTCCCGCATGTTTCATCGAAGAAAGCGGAGACGCTCCTGTCCCACCGTCATACCCTGAAATCAAGATTGTATCGGCGCGGGCCTTCGCAACACCGGCAGCCACCGTTCCCACACCTGTTTCCGAAACCAGTTTCACTGAAATCCGCGCTTTGTCATTTGCGTTACGCAAATCAAAAATCAACTGGGCAATATCTTCAATGGAATAAATGTCGTGATGTGGCGGCGGGCTTATCAACGTGACACCTGGAGTTGAATGCCGCACGCGGGCAATTTGCTCGCTGACTTTGTAGCCGGGCAACTGACCGCCTTCGCCCGGTTTCGCTCCCTGAGCCATTTTGATTTGAATTTCTTCCGCATGAATCAAATATTCATCGGTGACGCCAAATCGGCCACTGGCCACTTGCTTTACTGCAGACGACAGAGAATCTCCACTAGGCAGCGGAACATAACGCGCCGGATCTTCGCCGCCCTCGCCACAATTGCTCTTTGCACCGATTCGGTTCATGGCGATGGCGATTGCTTCGTGTGCTTCGTTTGAAAGTGCACCATAACTCATCGCACCTGTCACAAACCGTTTCATGATTTGTGATGCCGGCTCCACTTCATTCAACGGAACTGACTGTGTTTTCTTGAATGAGAAAAGTCCTCGCAACGTACTTTGATGTTCGCGCTGATCATTGATACGCCTTGCAAATGAATCGTAACGTTCCTGATTTCCCGTCCGCACAGAAGCCTGCAAATCCGAAATCGCCGCCGGAGTCCACAGATGGCGTTCACCATCTTTCCGATACCTGTATTCTCCACCCGACGGCAGTGCCGAAGGCAAACTTTCTATAGTCAATTTCCACCGCATCAACGTTTCTTCGGCAATTTCCTCAAGACCGATTCCGCCAACGCGGCTAGCTGTTCCCGTAAAATATTTATCGACAACTTTTTTAGAAATGCCGACGATTTCAAAAACTTGGGCATTTCGATAACTGCGGAGTGTCGAAATTCCCATCCGGCTCATGATTTTTTTCAAGCCTTTATTCATCGCATCGATATAATGTTCTATCGCTTCCGTCACCCCGATTTTTTTGTCTAAACGATTTGAACGGCTCATTTCAGCAATGGATTCAAACGCCAGATACGGATTAACCGCCGTTGCTCCAAATCCCAAAAGACACGCCAAATGCATAACCTCTCGAGCTTCTCCCGTTTCTAGAATCAATCCGCAGCTAGTGCGAAGTCCCTTTTGGGAAAGGTGCTGATTCACCGCAGAAACTGCCAACAACGCAGGAATCGGAGCCATTTCTTCCGGGAGATTCCGATCGCTCAAAATCACGATTTTATGACCAGAAAGAACCTCCGTTTCCACTTTTTCGCAAAGGTGAGACAACGCCGATTCCAACATTTTCCCCGGAGAAATTCCATCGGAGACGGCAGAAAATCCCATAGGAAGCGTCACGCATTGAAAATCTTCCCGGTTCAACGACCGGAGACGACTCAAATCTTCGTTCGAAAGCACCGGATACCGGAATTTGACAAGCCGCGCTTGAGAAGGTTCCTCCGCCAAAAAATTATCGTGGATGCCCAAAAACGTCATTAGGCTCATCACCAATTCTTCGCGAATCGGATCTATCGGCGGATTCGTCACCTGGGCGAACAATTGTTTGAAATACCAATACAGCAGTTGCGGCTTTTCGGAAAAAACGGCAAGCGGCTGATCCGCTCCCATTGATCCTATGGGTTCTGCGCCACTAGAAGCCATCGCGTTCAGAATGATATTCAAATCCTCTTGCGTATACCCAAACAGCATTTGCCGTTTCAGCAAAGTGTCGCTTTCAACGGGAACTTCTCCGACCGCGTTGAAAAATCCATGAATATCGATGCGGTTTTCTTTGACCCAACGGCGATAAGGCTCTTTCCGCGCAAACCGAATTTTAATTTCCCTGTCTTTATAAAAACGCCCCGTTTCCAAATTCACAAGCAACATTTGCCCTGGCCGCAAAGAACCCTTTTCTTGCACCTGTTCCGGCGGAATTTCAAGGACACCCGTTTCCGAGGCGAATACCATGAATCCGTCTTTCGTAAGCGTGTAACGGGCAGGGCGGAGACCGTTTCTGTCCAATGTTGCGCCAACCCATTTGCCATCGGTAAAGGCCACGGCGGCAGGGCCATCCCACGGTTCCATAATTCCCGCATGGAATTCAAAAAATCCGCGGACATCCGGTCCCATGGCGTGCTTTTCTCCCCATGCCTGCGGCATGAGCATCATCATCGAATGCCCGATTTCCCGACCGCCCAACGTCAACAATTCCAAGACATTGTCCAAATTTCCCGAATCGCTGGATTCTTTTTCGAGAACAGGTTCTAATTTGCGAATATTTTCTCCAAAAAGCGGAGATGACAAGTTCTTTTCGCGGGCGGCCATCCAGTTGCGATTTCCCCGGATAGTATTGATTTCTCCATTATGCGCCAAATAACGGAACGGTTGAGCAAGAGGCCAACTCGGAAAGGTGTTCGTGGAATACCGCTGATGCACAACAGCCACTGCACTTTCAAAATCCGAATCGATCAAATCTGGATAAAATGCGGGAACCTGGGGACCAGTCATCATTCCCTTGTAAACAATAGTCCGGGCAGAAAGACTGGCCACATAAAAACCGTTTGCCCCAGAAGCTCCGATTCCGGATTCCTGTTCAGCCCGTTTCCGCAGAACAAGAAGCCGCCGTTCCAAATCGTCTCCCGTCAAAGATTCCCGGCTGCGGAGAAAAACTTGAGAAATCAAAGGCATCTCTTTTTGGGCAGAAGTGCCGATCGCATCCGGTTTCACGGGAACATTTCGAACCGTTAAAATTTCAAAGTTTTCTTCGTCTGCCAGTTTTTCCAACAGCACATTCAAGCGTTCCCGTAAATCTCTACTCTGCGGAAGAAACAGCATTCCGACAGCATAATGTCCCAAAGGCGGCAATTTCACCTGGAGCGTTTTGCGAAAAAATTTATCCGGGATTTGCACCAACAGTCCCGCACCGTCTCCCGTGTTGACATCTGCACCGGTCGCGCCGCGGTGAAGGAGTTTGCAAAGGACTTCAACACCTTTCTCAACGATTCCATGGTTTCTATCCCCATTTCTGTTCAAAACAAATCCCACGCCACACGCATCGTGTTCATTTTGTGGGTCATACAGGCCTTGAGCTTTCATCGTTTCTCCTTTCATCAACCAAAAGCGTTATCGCTTTCAGCATTTTCAAGGAAAAATTATTTGACGCCACCGATTCAGTAAAGGGTTTTCAAAATTTTCGCACGACAAAAATGTCACACAAACTATACAAATCGACATTTTTGTAACATCGTAAAAACGGTGTTTTATTCAAAAAAGATGTTCCCAACGGAACGAAATTCCGTCCACGAACCACTCCCTGCCCGTTTTTCGAAGTATCGGCTCTTCCGTTTCTTTTGAATGCCGCGAATCAAAACTGCGACGACTGTTGAATACGCCCAAAAAAGCAATGGAATTCGACGCGTTCAATTTCAAATTCGCCAACATGTTAAAGGTGTAAGTTCGAAAACTCCCGTCAAAGGTAGCATCGTAATCGCCGTAATCCGAGCCATCAAAATGCCCTTTCGCCAAGAACATTACTCCAAGCAAATTCAAGCGCCAAGGCATTTGATAGCCCAAAAAAGCCGTCATCGTGTAAAGAAATCCGTTCGCATGATTTTCCGATTCCATCCACACCCAAATTTCACCGTCATCAACACCCGTGACCGCTTCCCGTTTCACTTCGTATCCAACTTGCAGAACAACATGAGTCCATTCGCCAGGCCACAGGATTCCCGTGTCAAATTGTAAAGTCCCCCCCATCCAAGCATCGTAAAAATAATGGCGGAACGGTTTCAAATCTTCGTAATCCGTCAAAGACGTGTTGTAAACGCCAAAGCCGTCAAAGCCCAAAATGTTCCAGCCAGTCCCAATTGATGCGCCTGCGTTCAAAATCAAAAAAGGCACGGGCAAAAATTCAAATTGCACCGACGGGCGAAGCGTCACCGGAGAAATTTCAATTCCACCGGTACATTCCACTGTGGCTCCGGAAAAAAGCGGATGCGTTCCCAGTGGAGTCGGCAACAACGCCGAAACTTCCAATGCCGAGCGCAATTCAAATCCGTCAAAGGGTCCTGTGACCGGGGAAACATGAGAATTTCCCGTACGAATCCCGGACTTTAAATAGTAGGCCCCATCCGTTTTTAATTTATATGAAATTTCCGGTTCGCCGGCTGCAAACGTTCCCGCAAAAGCAAGGGAAAGAAACGCCGCAGCCAAACGGATTTTAATTTTCAACGTCATCGATGCAAATACGCCATAAATTCGGCGCGCGTTTTTTCATCGGTTTTGAAACGTCCCAATAGTTGAGTTGTCACCATTGTCGCCCCGGGTTTTTTAACCCCGCGCATGGTCATGCACATGTGACTAGACTCTAGCACCACTGCGACTCCCCGCGGATTCAGTTCCGATTGAATAAGCTCGGCGATTTGACGTGTCATCCGTTCTTGAATTTGCG
Organism: uncultured Fibrobacter sp.; assembly: GCA_964587155.1. Lineage (GTDB taxonomy): Bacteria > Fibrobacterota > Fibrobacteria > Fibrobacterales > Fibrobacteraceae > Hallerella. The sequence continues at coordinate 57,840 of CAZPKF010000007.1, read as the reverse complement.
GCATCCGGGCATAATATTCCACGACTCGGGGAATTTTCGAAAGGCCAACGACACAATCCCCCGGAATATAAGCGACATGCGCCTTTCCCGAAAACGGCAAAAAATGGTGTTCACACATGCTGGTGAATTCAATGTCTGGCACGACTATCATTTCATCGTATTTTTCATGAAACCGCGTTTTGAGAATGTCTGCCGGATTTCTTTCCGCATTCAAACTGGTCATCAGCTCGGCATACATTTTAGCCACGCGGCGAGGCGTTTCCAGAAGTCCTTCGCGATGAATGTTTTCACCCATGCCTTCGAGAATCATCCGAAAGCCGTCTTCCATTTTTTTCAAATCCATGGCGCAAAGATAACCTTTTTATCAAAGCCCTGCAATAGGAACTTTTAGGCACACTGCATTGCACGCCAACAGAAAAGCCCCGCACCAAGGCGAGGCTTTTCCAAAATCGACAATGCCGATTAGCGCTTGCTGAACTGGAAGTGCTTACGCGCCTTCTTGCGACCGAACTTCTTACGTTCCACAGCACGGGAATCGCGAGTCATCAGGCCTTGCTTCTTGAGCGCAGGCTTGTCTTCCGGATTGTTCGCCACGAGAGCGCGGGCAATGCCCAAGCGGACTGCACCCATCTGACCGGAAATGCCACCGCCGTGAGCGTTGACTTCAACATCCCACTGGTCTGCGTTTTCGAGAACGGCAAACGGGAGGTTGGCAATCATGTTTTGAACATCGGAATGGAAATATTCCTTGAAATCGCGACCGTTGATGGTGCGCTTGCCGGTACCCGGCTTCAAGATAACAGCAGCGATGGCGTTTTTACGACGCCCGGTGCCACGGTAAATCTTTTTGGATTTTGCGGTAGTAATAGCGTTATCCTCCGTCCTAGAAATCGAGAGTTACGGTTTCGAGGTGTTGGGCTGCATGCGGCTGTTCCGCACCAGCGTAAATTTTCAGTTTCTTCAGCATCTTACGGCCGAGCGTGCTGTGCGGGAGCATTCCCCAAATCGCTTCGGCGAGCGGTTCTGTCGGGTGCTTCGCAATCAAATCCTTATAAGTAATCCAACGTTCGCCACCGATGTGACCCGTGTGATGGAAATATTGTTTTTGTTCGGCTTTTTTGCCGGTGACAAGAACCTTTTCCGCATTGATGATGACCACGAAATCGCCTGTATCGACGTTCGGGGAATAGATAGCCTTGTGTTTGCCCATCAAAAGGCGGGCAGCGGCACTGGCGACGCGACCGAGCGGTTTGCCTTCGGCGTCGATGAGCTTCCACTGACGAGTGACCGTCTTGGGGTTCACCATAATGGTTTTCATGTCTTTCCTCTAAAATTCCTGCGATCGCGAAAATTGCGTTCACAGGTCATGGCAAAGGTAGAAATCCATCCCGAAGCGTCAAGGGAAAATTTTCCGATTTTCTCGATTTTTGCCTAAATCACAAGCATTTTCGTTATATCAATTCATATAATTATTTCAATTGCACAAATGTTTCTTTCCTTATGATCACGTTTTGCCGCTGAATTCTCAGCTTTTCCCCACTGTTTAAAACACAAAAGGAATGCCTTTTGCATTCCTTGGGTGCCCGAATGTCTCCGGAAAGAAACCGCAATAATTAACGGATTTTCTTTTTCTGACGATCGCGACGACGGCGTTTTTTGCGTTTGTGGGTCGCAATCTTCTTACGCTTTCTTTTCTTTCCGCAAGGCATGTGCTTTTCTCCAAAAAAGGTGAAACTTCAGTTTGTGCTCTTTAAAAAAGAGAAAAATTCCCCGCGTTTGTCAAGGGGAACCTTCACCGGCAGTCCAAAATGGGACAATGGCAGAACTTGAATGCAACCTCCTTTCAAAAAATCAAACGCAACCCTCGCACTTTTTGCATTTCGCTTTGCAAAACTTTTTCAGGAACAGACGCTCAATCAAAACGCCAAGAACTTAATTTCAAAGACAAGGACTTTATTTCTACGAAAGGCGTGTTATGCATTTCTCCAAGTTTTTTATTTCGCTCGCGCTCTGTTTGAGCGCAAACGCCATAGCCTCTGAAAGTTACGAATGGGGAAACGTCCGTTTTGACGGCGGCGGATTCGTCAGCGCCATCATGCCTAGCCCTCTTGTCGACGGCCTCGTTTACGCACGGACAGACGTTGGCGGCGTTTACCGCTACGACAAATCCTTGGGGCAATGGATTCCGCTGATGGATTTCATCAACCAGTCCGATGTGGGACTTTATGGAACGGAAAGTTTTGCCCTTGACCCCAAAGACCCGGCCAAGCTCTACATTTTAGCGGGAACAGGCTACTTCAGCGATGGTCGTACGGCCATATTCCGTTCCTCGGACTACGGGAACACATTCGACACGACTTACGTGGAATTTCTCGCCCACGGAAACGGAATGGGACGGCAAACGGGAGAAAAACTGGCGGTAGACCCCAACAGCCCCAACATTCTCTTGTGCGGCAGTCGAACCAAGGGCCTTTACAAGAGTGAAGATTACGGCAAAACGTGGGAAAGCCTTTATCAAGTCGCCCTTTCTAGCGCCACAGGAAACGCCATCAACAACGTCAACGGCATCAGCTTTGTTCTTTTTGACGAAAAGTCCACGCTTCCAGATGGAAGTACGGCAAAAATTTACATGGGGATTTCCCAAACTTCGGACAATTTTCTATTCAGTTCAGACGGCGGAAAAAATTGGGCGGCGATTCCCGGCGGACCTTCAAACTTGATGCCGCACCGTGCCAAATTTGCCGGCAAAGATTTAATCATCACTTTTGCCGATGGACCCGGACCGCACAGCATAAACTCCGGAGCCGTATACCGTTACTCGCCGTCGACGGAATCGTGGACAGACATCACTCCCTTTGACGATGACAATTCCAAACGGGTGAGTTATCCATTCGGAGGAGTGACTGTCGATCCGGAAAATGCAAACCACATCGCCGTGACAACGATTTGCCATTACGGCGGACGCTACCTATACGCCGACAAAAAAGATGGTTGGGGCGACAAAATTTACGTGACGACAGACGGTGGAAATTCGTGGAAACACGGTCAAGGATACAACGACGGCGTCAACGCCGATGCCGGCGACAACCAATGGATTTCGGGAAACGCCATCCATTGGGCAGGCTCCATCGAATTCGATCCATTCAATTCCCAAAAGGCCTGGGTGACCAGCGGGAACGGAGTGTTCCACACCGATGATATTTCCGCAAAAGTTCCCGTTTGGAAATTTGAATCCAAGGGAATCGAAGAAACTGTACCTTTAGATATTGTGAGCATTCCCGGCGGTCCCCTGGCTACAGCCATCGGCGATTACGACGGGGCAATCTATTCCGACATCACCCAAAGCGCACCCAGACATACCCCGCCCATCGGCACCACGCAAAGCCTTGCTTACGCCCCTCAATCCGGCCAACTGCTGCGGACAGGAACCATTACCGTTTACGGGCAATACGATTCCCAAACATACAGCGTCATGTATCGTTCTGACGATTTGGGCAAAACATGGGATTCCCTCCCCATAACTCTTAAAGGAGCTCACGGACTAGTTGTCCTTTCTGCCGACGGAAAAGTCATTTTGCACCGGCCTGAAAACGCGTCAGACGTTTACCGTTCCGAAGATTCAGGAAAAACATGGGCTCTCGTTTCGGGACTCTCCGGGCAAGCCTCTTCATCGCGGATTGTAGCCGACCCCGTAAATGAGAATGTTTTTTACGCAGTTGATGCTCAAGGTTACGTTCTCCGTTCTCTCGACAAAGGATTGACTTTTGAAAAACGAGATGTGCGCATTCAAAACGATGCCGCCGGAGAATATTACAACGGCGGAGGCCTCATCCGCACCGTACCGGGGAAAGAAGGGCACCTTTGGGTTCCGTTGGATCAAGCGCAATCCTGGCTTGCCAAAGGATATTCAGAAAACGGCTTGGCTTACACGGAAAACGGTGGCGATTCTTGGACCCGCTGCGAAAACGTCAAATCAGCCATTGCCGTCGGAATCGGAAAAGCGGATTCCTCTGCGGATTACGAAACCATCTTTATTTGGGGAAAAGCTGCCGCGGACGATCCCATCGGCATTTACCGCAGCACGGACAAGTGCAAAACATTCGAGAGGATAAACGATGATTTCCATCAATACGGAGGTCCCGGCAATGGGAACTTTGTTCAGGGCGACATGAACCGTTTTGGAGTCGTTTACATGAGCACCGTTGGCCGCGGACTCATCGTCGGCGCACCCAAAGGCACCGGGCTTTCCGTTCCCACCGTGATTCAATCCAAATTGGCTCGGTCGATGATTCAACAAGAAGCCCGGAATTTGAAGATTTTCGCCCCGCCAAAAAGCGTTTTGCAAATTTTCAAATCCAACGGAGAACTTTATTTGCAAAAGACCGTTGACGAAAGCTCGAACATTTCCCTGTCTCACGCCCCTGCCGGAAAATTTTTCGCCAAGGTAACCTCTCCCACAGGGAAACTTCTCGCCACGGAAAATCTAACGTTCCACTAACTATTTCATTTCAAACAGCCATCACGCATAAATGAATTATTTTCGACGTGATGGCTTGAACTTGTTTGAGAATCCTATGAAAAAAATCCAATGGCTTTCCCTTTTTTGTGCCGCTGCCGGAACTGTTTTCGCCGACATATCCATTTCCATTGACGTTCAAGAAGGTATCCGTCGCATTTCACCGTATCTTTATGGTTTAAACGCAAACGATGACGGTCACGAGCTCGTCGACACAAACATTGCCATCGACAGCCGGGACTCCACTTCTTTAACCAACTTCAAAGAAGCGGGAGTGCGGATGCTCCGGATGAATCAGGGAAACAATGCAACCAAATACAACTGGCGCAAAAAAATTTCCAGCCATCCCGATTGGTACAACAACGTTCAGCCGCACGATTGGGACATCACCGCCAAAAAAATTTTGGACAATTTGCCTGGTGTCGACGCCATTTACGGATTCCAGCTGGCAGGATACGCCGCAAGCAACAACAAAAACAACTTTGCCGATTGGGATTACTTCATCAACCACAACAACACTTGGGCTCCACAAACACTGAACTTGGCCGGAGGGGGAACCGTTGACGATGCAGGGAACCTGATATCCGCCGGGGATTACAGCAAATATCTTGAACCTTGGACTGCCGACAGCACCGTTAAAATTTTAAACCACTGGAAAGATTTGGGTTACGACATGTCGCGTTTCCAATACTGGAGCATGGACAATGAACCCGAAATCTGGGCAGGCACGCACGATGACCTTCCCTATGATTACGACCAAAAAAGTTCCTCGACGGCAGATCGGATTATCGACAATTATATTGCCACAGCAAAACTTGCCCGCCAAATTTATCCCGAAATTAAACTGATGGGACCTGTCGTCGCAAATGAATGGTATTGGTGCAACGTCCATTATGGAAACGGCACATCCAATCTGGTACCCGCCACTGACAGAAATTACTGTTGGCTCGAATACTTTATCAAACGCATCGCCGAAGCGGAAAAAACATCCGGAGTAAAGCTGCTCGACGTTTTCGACATTCATTGGTACCCGACAGAAAAAACATTCGCCGACTTGATGAATTTACACCGCGTCTTTTTTGACACGACTTACGTCTATCCCGGAGCAAACGGCATCAAGCGCGTAAACGGAGCCTGGGACAATTCCATCGAAAAAGAATACATCTTCAAACGCATCAGCGATTGGCTCGACAAATATTTTGGAGAAAATAACGGTATCACGTTCGCTCTGACGGAAACCAGCCTTCCCTCCGAAGACGCAATGACAATTGCCCTGATTTACGCATCTTTCATGGGAACCTTCGCCGACAACGGTGTCGAAATCTTTACTCCCTGGACTTGGAAAAACGGCATGTTCGAAGTCCTGCACCTGTTCAGCCGTTACGCCAAAGAATTCCGCGTCCAATCCAATTCTTCAAACGATTCTCTCGTTTCCGCTTATTCTTCGGTCAATGCGGAGAAAGACTCTCTGACCATCATTTTGGTGAACCGTACAGAATCTGCAGCACAAACAGCCAGCCTAAATCTTTCGGGCATAACACTTCCCAATGGGACGTTCCCAACGCTCTCACTTTTTGGCCTCTCTGGAGAGACTTTCGTTTCTCATACCAACAATGCGCTGAAATCGGGAAACGTTTCCGTCTCTTCGAATCAGTTAAACCTTTCCCTTCCGGCAAAATCCATCACGGCGATTCTCCTTTCCACAAAAGCGTCCGAATCGATTTCTCCGATTCTTTCTACCGAAAACGTCGGTGTTTCCCGGCAAGGAAATCTCTGGTTTGTCGAAAATCCAACGGGTTCCGCCCAAAGCGCAGAAATTTTCAATCATTTGGGACAACGCATTCATCAAATGCCGAATCTTTCAAAAGGATCCAATCGCATTGAAATAGAAAACCCCTCGGGCAAATATCTGGTGCGCATCCACAGCTCTTCGGGTCAAAAAACATTCCAAATCGTCAGCGGAATTTAGCTAAATTCCCCTTTTGATGAAGGCTTACATTTTACGCAGACTTTTGTTGATGATTCCCACGCTTTTGGGAATCTCCATCGTCTGCTTTGCCTTGATCCAGCTAATTCCGGGCGGTCCTGTCGAAGAGATGATTGCAAAAGTGCAATCGGCGGCGGCTGCGCACGGTGGCGTTTCCGCATCAAAATCCATTTCCCCAGAACAAATTGCGCAAATCCAAAGTTACTTCGGATTCGACAAGCCTGCTTGGAAACGTTACATCGACTGGATTTGGAATCTTCTCCACCTAGACTTGGGAATGTCTTATACTTATGGAATTCCCGTTTGGGATGTCATTTCTTCACGTTTTCCCATTTCACTTGCGTTCGGACTCACTTCGTTTTTGTTGAGTTACCTAATCTGCATTCCCTTGGGTCTTTTCAAAGCGGTCAAAAATCACTCCGCCGTAGACAAAGTTTCTTCTGCAATTATATTTTCCGGCTATGTGATGCCCGGATATGCCTTGGGAATTTTGCTCATCATTTTTTTGGCAGGCGGTTCTTTCTTGGATATTTTCCCCTTGGGCGGAATCGTCTCCGAAGATTTTGAAGATTTGTCTTTGTGGGGAAAATTTCAAGACGTCATTTTGCACTGGACGCTTCCCATGTTTTGTTACATGATAAGCGAATTCGCCTTTCTCACGTTCTTGATGAAAAACAGCGTTCTAGAAGAACTCGGCAAAGATTACATGCGAACCGCCGTGGCAAAAGGAATGACCTTCCGGGAAGCTTTGATTAAACACGCCCTTCGAAACGCTTTAATTCCCATCGTTACTCGACTTTCCGAAGTGTTCACGTTGCTTTTCGCCGGAGCCCTTTTGATTGAAAAAGTATTCGACATTGACGGCATGGGACTTCTCTATTACAATTCCATGGTGAACCGCGATTACAACGTCGTGATGGGAATCATTTTGCTTTCAAGCGTTCTCACCCTATTCGGAAGATTGTTCAGCGACATCCTTTACACGGTAGTCGATCCGCGAATCCGGTTTCATTAAAGGATACACAGTGAAAGTGACGTTGCCCAAAATTTCTCCCGAAATGCAAAAACGGTTGAATCGCTTCAAAAAGAATCGAATTGCCCGTTTGTCTTTATGGGCACTTCTCATCGCATACGCATGTTCCCTCTTATCACCATGGCTTTCAAACGATGAACCGTTAATTCTGCGATACGAAGGTTCTTTCTACTTTCCGGCATTCGTCTCTTATGCCGAATCGGATTTCGGAGGAGCTTACCAAACAGAGCCCGATTACCAAATACTTCTCGACAACGCCCGAAATGCGGGAAAAGACATTTGGGTTTTGATGCCGCCCATTCCCCATGATCCATTAAAAGCGGACCTTTCTGCAGACGGAACACCGCCGTTTCCTCCAAGCAAAACGCACCTTTTGGGAACCGATGCTCACGGCCGCGATGTGCTCTCCCGGCTGATTCACGGATTCCGGATTTGCATGAGTTTCAGCCTGCTTCTCACTGCACTGGGAACGATTTTGGGCATTATCATTGGCGGAATTCAAGGTTATCTCGGCGGAAAATGGGATATTTTCATGCAAAGGGGAATTGAAATCTGGTCGTCGTTGCCATTCCTTTACGTGGTGATTCTCGTTGGCTCCATTTACGGCAGAAGCTTTTTATTGCTCATCGGCATCATGACCATTTTCAACTGGATTTCACTCAGTTATTATATGCGGGCAGAATACATGAAGCTTCGTTCCCAGCCCTACATTCAAGCGGCGAAAATGCTCGGATTGGGACGTTTGCACATTTTCTTTAAAGAAATGCTCCCCAACGCCTTGACTCCCGTCATCACGCTGTTCCCATTCACCCTTATCGGCGGCATTGGAAGCCTCACATCGCTAGACTTTTTGGGATTCGGCTTAGAACCGCCGACTCCGAGTTGGGGAGAATTGATGAGTGAAGGATTAAACAATCTATATGCGCCATGGATTTCCATCAGCACCGTAGCCGCCCTATTTGCAACGCTACTTTTAACCACATTCGTCGGCGAAGGAATCCGCGATGCGATGGACCCCAAATCGGGAGACCGGTATGAATAAAAGCATCCCCGTACTTTCCGCCAAAAATATCTCTGTCGCATTCGGGGCATCTCAAGTGACCTTTGGAGTTTCTTTCGACATTTTCTCCGGGGAATTTTTTGCCCTTGTCGGCGAATCGGGCAGCGGCAAAAGCGTCACTTCGATGGGAATTTTAGGTCTGCTCCCAAAGCCTTCTGCAAAAGTGATTTCCGGAGAAGCCTTCTTCGAAGGCAAGGACCTTTTGAAAATGTCCATTTCCGAATTGCGTCAAATTCGCGGCAAAAAAATTTCCGTTATTTTCCAAGAGCCCATGCAGGCGTTAGATCCTGTCAGAACCATTCAAAGCCAATTGCGGGAAGCGATTCCGGAATCCCCGAAAAAAGAAGCTCTCGAAAAAATGCACTCGCTGTTAAAATCGGCGGGTTTTGCAGACCCCGATCGCGTTTTGAACTCTTACCCTTGCGAAATGAGTGGAGGAATGCTCCAACGCGTTTGCATTGTCATGGCCCTTTTGCCCGGCCCCAAAATCATCATTGCCGATGAACCGACGACCGCCCTAGATGTAACCGTCCAAGCAGCAGTCCTCGCCGTTTTAAAACGCATGGCACAAGATGCGGGGACCTCTGTATTGCTCATCACGCACAATATGGGACTCGTAGCGCAATACACAAATCGAGTCGCCGTAATGTACCAAGGGCGAATCGTCGAAACGGGAAAAAGCCGTGATGTCATTGAAAATCCTCAGGATTCTTACACGAAAAAATTGATCGCCGCGATTCCCAACGGATAATTTTCATTTTTCACATCAACATTCCAACGGAATTTCGCTTTTCAAAATGACCGCGAATTTAAATGAGAAATGAAAAATCAAAAATTAAATGATATCTGTCGAATTGGATTGGGGGGTCAAACGAAAATCCTTTTCTGAAAATGGAGTGAATTTTACACGATTTCTACGGCAAAGAAGGAATCCGTTTTCGCAAAATGGAAATTTGTTTGAATGTGGACCGCGAACCTTTTGTGCAAAGTGCGGGCTGTCCTTTTTGAAAAAAACTCTCCTTTGTAAAAAAGGAGCGCAGATTTGCAGAATGGATTTTTTTGCGGAATAGAGGTTCCACAAGGCATCCTGAAACTCAGCGAAACAGAACTTGGAACCGAGCCGTTGACCTTTTGAACGGGAGGTCCCTTAAAAATTTTTCTGGAGCAATTCAAAAAACATTCAACGGCGAAATGCGCAGTTTAAAAACTCATCTGTCCGCTTTCGTTTCTGGAGATTCTTCTCGTGGTTTCCCGAACAAAAGATCGTTATATTCATAAGACCTTTTCAAATTTTTGATTGCGGCGTTCAAAGAATCAATGCCGAACTTTTCGGCAAGGGTCCGTTCATTCGAAAACAGACTAACGCCCAAACCCATCCGCGAATCTTTCAAAGAAAATCCCATACTTTCCAAAACAGTCGGCGCCATGTCAAAAGAAGTCAACACCCGACTTTCTCGATTCAACGGCATCTGACTTGGATGGACAAAAATATCAACCCAACGCCTTTGAGAATCCGGAATATTTTCCACCAACAGTTTTCCCTGGAAAATATGATCGCCCGCAATAACAACCGTTGTATTTTTTCCAAAAGGCTGATCTTCTATCCATTTGACAAATTCCACAAGTTCCCGCGAAGAGCAGCGGATTGTCGCTTTCAATGTTTCTAAATCAGAACCATCCTTCGGCTTTTCCAAACAATTCTTGTCATAAAATCCATGGGGAAAGTGCGTATCTATCGTGGCAATCGACAGTGAAAAATGCGCTTCTTTGGAAAGCGTGTCTAAAATTTGTCTGGATTTTTCAAAAAGAAATTGATCGCGCCAAGCGGCAGAATACTTCACTCGCATCACCAAATCCGACTCGTTCTCCGACTGTGCATTTTGACTGGATTCCAAATGAACATTGTCGTAAAACGTATCAATCCCGTGCGACAAAAAGAACGAACGCATTTTGGCAAAATCCGAATCGGTTCCTTGAACAAAAACATTTTTATACCCAAACAGATGAAGGACATCGTAAATACTTGGGACTTCGTCAAAAAAAGAATCACCGAATTTGCCTACATATCCCAATGTCCGATGGGAATACAGCAAAACGGGAATCCCCGAAGTTTTGGCAATTGTCGATTGGACTGTATTCAAAGCGCCCTCTGTCGAAAAGCCTCCATCAAAATTTGAAAGGGAATCATATGCGAATTGCAGTGAATTCTTTGCCAAGCTGTCTAATGGAGCCGCATATTTTTGAAACGAATTTTCCAACGATTCCACAAAAATGTACACTAGATTCCGTGTGCTGGAATCCGCCGAAACATCTGCGTTTGTCACCGTTTTAAAATTTTTCTCCAAAAAATCCGAATGTTCTAACGTAAAATCGCCATCCATTCCCAATAAAAATTCCGCATATTGCTTTGCGCCTTCGACAGAAACCACTTTAACAAAATAACTGAAGACAAGAGTCATCGAACCGATGAACACAAAAAGAAGAAACCGTTTTGGATACGCGAAAGAGCAATAGAGTTTTTGTAAAACTTTGGGAAATGTCAGAGCAAAAAGAAGACACACGGGAACTGTCGTCAAAAGCCAATCTTTGATGAAAATAATGGAAAATCCGGAAATAGGCATTTGCAACGTTTGAATGACTTCTTCATACCTTGCCAACGGAAACGTATTCATCCCATAGCGGAAAGTCATTCCTACAAAGGCAATCAAAAATAAATACACGGACAAACAGGAAAATGTTTTGATTGAAAAAGTGCGGATCGCCGGCTTTTGATTTTGTACAAAAGAAACTATCGCAACAAGCAAAACGGCAACGACAAAACAGATGATTTCCGCCCGAAGATAAAAATTTTTGAAAACACAGTAACAAAGAATCTGAGCGAGAGAAATGATCGAAACTCCCGGAGCAAGGTAACGCCAGAAGCGTTTTAAAAACATCAATTTTTCCATGGTTCGTCAATTTAGCAATTTATAAAATGCCAAGGGAAAGTCTTTTCATTTTCTGTTAAGTAAATTTCTAATTTTTTCCCATGCAATTAGAAGGCACGCTAAAAACCATTACTTTCCGAAATCCCGAAAACGGTTTTTCCGTGCTCAAATTTACCGTTGAAGGCGAAACGCGGCCTGTCGCCGTCACAGGCACATTTCCGGAACTTTCCGTAGGAGAATCGCTGCGCATGGATGGCGATTGGACAGTTCACCCCAAATACGGAAGACAATTTCTTTGCACGCGAAGCGAAGTCTTTTTCCCCGATTCAGGAAGCGGCCTTATCGCCTATCTTTCGGGGGGATTTTTTAAAGGCATTGGCGAAGCAACGGCAAAGCGCCTTGTAGACACATTCGGCAAAGATTTGGTGAACATTTTGGATGGCGAAGGCGATGAGATTTTCCAGAAAAAAATCAAAGGATTTTCCGGAAAAAAAGTTACCCAATTTTTGCACGATTGGAAGCAAATGCGCGAAAGCCGCGAAACGATGCTGTTCCTTTACAGCCACGGCATTTTAGGGAGCATCGCCATTCGACTGTGGCGGCAATACGGCGAAAGCACAATTCGCATCATCACCGAAAATCCCTACATCCTTTGCGAAGAAGTTTGGGGCGTCGGTTTTGTCAAAGCCGATGAAATTGCCCGTAAAATGGGGCTTCCGGAATGGAGCTCCGAAAGACTCGAAGCGGGACTTTGCTACACCATCCTCAAGGCTTCTTCCGCAGAAGGACACACATACTTGCCCAAAGAGACCCTTCTTTCCAACACGGCCAAAGAATTGCGCCTACAAATGAACAGTGCGGAATCTTTCGAAAATTTGACGTATGCGTTAGAACACATTCTGAAATCGGGAAAACTTTGGGAAGTCAATGGGAAAATTTCCATTCCGGGATTAGCCCGCGCCGAATCGTTCATCGCTGAATTTGTAAATAATCGTCTCCAAAACCCTTCCGTTCAAAATGAACCAGATGAATGGGAAAACGCCCTTTCCGAAGTTGAAAAAAATCAAGGATTCACATACGACCCCATTCAAAAAGAAGGCATCCTCCAGGCATTTCAAAATCAAATTTTCATCATCACCGGTGGGCCGGGAACAGGTAAGACGACACTTCTCAAAGGAATTCTATCCCTTGCAGAATCCAAAGAAATCGATGTCACGCTGGCAGCCCCAACAGGCCGCGCCGCCCGTCGAATGCAAGAAGTTACCGGGCACAGCGCCAAAACATTACATCGGCTGTTAGAAATCAACCCAGAAACTCGCCGATTCATGCGGGACGAAAACTTTCCCATTGAAACGGGGATCATCATCGTCGATGAATTTTCCATGGTGGACACCTGGCTTTGCGCCGGACTGATGAAAGCAATCCCAAAACGGACAAGACTCATCATCATTGGCGACAAAGATCAGCTGCCGAGCATCGGACCCGGAAACGTTTTGCGTGACTTGCTTTCCATTCCAAACATTCAAAGTATCCGTCTAACACATATTTTCCGACAGGCGAAAGACAATGACATTGCCGAAAAAGCATCCCTTGTCAACCGAGGAATCAAGCCGTCACCCATCAATGGAAATCATTTTCATTATCTTCCCTTTGAAGAACCGGAAGAAGCTCTTCAAATGTTGGAAAATCTTGTTTTGGAAACGATCCCAACCATTTCCAAAAAGAACGATTTGCAGATTCTCGTCCCCATGCACAAAGGACCTTTGGGAACCATTGCGCTCAACGCCTTTTTACAAAAATTGCTGAACCCTTCGACAAAATCCTTCACAGCCGAAAATACGGAATGGAAATTGGGCGACCGAGTCATGCAACTCAAAAACAATTACGAAAAGAACGTATTCAACGGAGACACCGGAACCATCATCGCTTTAATTAAAAGCGAAAAAAAATTGACCGTCGATTTTGACGGGCATTTGGTCTGCTATGAAAGCGACAACATGAACGAGCTTTCTTTGGCTTACGCCTGTACAATTCACAAAAGCCAGGGCAGCGAATATTCTGCGGTCATCCTCATCCTAGATTCCTCGCACTTCCGGATGTTGCAACGAAATTTACTTTACACGGGAATCACCCGAGCCAAAGGCCACGTTTGGATTCTTTCCGGGAACAGCGCCTTTTCCGAAGCCATTCAAAATAACCGCATGCAAAAACGGTTTACCCGGTTGCAGGAACTCATATCGGAAAATTTTCCTCTTGGTTCACCCCTAGAGCCTTGCCGGGAACAATGCGCCCCCCATCACAAGAAGTTTTTAGACTTCCTCGAAGAATAAACAGATGCGGCAAAATGGAAAATTTTAGCCGCCGTTCAAAAATTCCTTGAGACTTTTCAAGCGGCGACGCGCATAATCGACACCGTGGAAATAAGAATCATTCAATCGTCCCAAATCCGTTTCGAATAAATCGCAAAGATCCTTTTCTGGGCGCATCAAAAAGAGTTTTCCTTCTTTTTCCAATTTTTCCATTTCGACAAACATCCGTTCGTAACGCCGGTATCGAACCATCAAGGCGCGGTACAAATCCAAATATTTATGCCGGAACATAACGCTCAAAACAGCCCGGAATTTACTGAAATCCGTAACCGTTTCCCCCGGATAATGGGTCGAAATGGCCACAAGCTTGTCACATCCACGGGCAAAGGCCCTGCGGAAAGGAATCGGATCCGTGACACAGCCGTCGACATAATGCAAATCACCAATTTGCGCAATCGGAAAAAGCATCGGGACAGAACAACTGGCATTGATAATGTCCAACAAGCGGCGTTCGCTTTCCTTTTCCGAAAGGTACTGCGGACGTCCCGTTTCACAACAAGTCACCGTAAATTCACATTCCACATTTGAGCGGAAAAACGCATCGAAACGAAACGGCATATCTCCATAAGCCGCTTCGTAATGCAGTGCGTGAGATTCTTTTTGAATGCCGTCTAGAATCCGGTTCGCATGTTTCTTTCCCCGCTGCAATTTCGTCGGCATGATAATGTGACGCAAACGCCCCTGTTGCCGCGTAACGAAATTCATCGCTGCATGGCCGCCTGCAGAAACGCCTCCGATGTAGGGAAATTCAATTCCTTCTTCCATCAAAACGTCCAACACGCCAGCCGTAAAAATCGTTTGACGGGAACCGCCTTCCAAAACCAAACCCGTTTTCAATTCGCCTCCTTTTCAGGAGGGGTGTTTTCCGCTGTCGGCAATTCTGCCGGCAAAAGATTCAACGCCCGCCTTTTCAAAGCCCAAACTTTTTGTCGAAAATATTCACTGCGTTCAGACAAATGCTTAGAAGAAGCAATCCCTTTGACCCGTTCGATCTTTTCGGCATTGCCGACTACAATCCGGGTGCGATGTCCCCATTTGTAAACGCCATCGATTCCGAGCGAAATGACGGGAACGCCCGTGCTGCGGGCCAAAAAAGCAAAACCCGTTTTGAATTCATTCAAAAGACCGTCTTCGCGACATTTTCCCTCGGGAAAGATAATCACCGAATTGCCCGCTTCCAGTTGCCTTTTCGCCAACAAAGCCCATTCCGTGTCCAAATTGAACCTGTCACACGGAATCACGTTGGAACGTTTCAAAATCCAATGGAACTTTGGCATTTCATACCAGTCTTTGGCTACGACAATGCTCCGCTTGTGAAAAAACAGCGCCAGTAAAAGGATGGGATCGTTTGTCGATGTATGATTCGCAATAATAATATGAGGCGACTTCAAGCGCATCGATGAAACGGAAGCATCCGAAAAAACAACTTTAGGCCTGTAAGCCACATGGAAATAAAACCATCCGGCGTATTCTATCAAGCGGACAATGATTTTCAACAAGAATTCCATCATCAAAAACGCTCGAATTCCAAGTTTATTTGCGAAGAGAACTTTTCGGAATCGTCGTGAATGTCAAATCGCCTTTGGCATGCGCTTCGCCATTCACTTTGACTTCGCACTTGAATCCCACAAGAACGCCGCCGCCTTTTGTTTTTTCAACGAAAATTTCCAATTGATCACCGGGAATGACCGGTTTCACAAATTTAAATCCGTCTATTTTCAAAAGAACGTAAAGCTTGTCTTCCAAATCTTCCGGTTTCTTTTCAATGACCAGTGAACAGAGCTGAGCGCAACTTTCCACAATCAAGACTCCCGGCATAATAGGAGTGCCTGGAAAATGCCCCATAAAATACGGCTCGTTCACACTCACATTCTTGATGCCCTTTGCCGATATTCCCGGCACCAAATCCACCACCTTTTCTAGCATTTGGAACGGCGGACGCTGGGCAATTTTCTCGCTAATGTCAAAGATGTTCATGTTCACAGGGAAAGTCCTCCATCCAAGACAAAGACTTGTCCCGTCACATAGGCAAATTCATCCGAGACCAAAGCGGAAACCATGTTCGCTACTTCCGCCGCCGAGCCGAAGCGTTTCAAAGGAATCTGTTCCAAATAGGCGTTGCGTTTTTCTTCCGGAATGGCATCAATCATTTCCGTTGCGATGAATCCCGGAGCGACAGCATTCACCCGAATTCCGTAAGCTCCGAGTTCCTTTGCCAACGTTTGGGTCAAAGAATTCACCGCGCCCTTTGTCGCACTGTAAACGCTCTGCCCTGCCAAGGCAAACTTTGAACTGACCGAAGACATGTTGATGATGACTCCGGACTTTTGCTTGAACATTTTCAAAGCAACCTGCTGGGCGCAATAAATGTATCCTTTCACGTTCAAATCAAAACATTTGTCCAATGTGTCAGGATTTATCATGAGCAGATATTCATCGCGGACAATGCCAGCGTTGTTCACCAAAACATCTATCCGGCCATAGGCTTTGAACACTTCGCGAACCATGAGCTTCACCTGGTCCAATTTCGAAACATCCGCCTTGTAAAGCATGCCTTCGCCGCCATCCGCCTGAATTTGTGCGAGCGTTTCCTGCGCTGCCGCATCGGAACTCGAATAATTTACGACGACCGTATAACCGTCTTTGGCCAACCGGAGCGCACATGCTTTTCCGATACCTTTCGACGCGCCTGTCACCAGAGCTACTTTCATCAAGACCTCCACCCGCTATTTTCCAAAGACGACAGCGCTGTAAGAACCGCCAGCCGCAAAAGAAATGATGAGAATTTTTTTCGCTTCTGCCGCAACCCATTTTTTGGAAACGGCGCCCTCTTTGCCGATAAAATACGCATTATCACCCGGAAGTTCTCCACTCAAAAGCAAAGCCGCTTCGGCTGCAGCAAGAGCCGATGCACCGGCCCTTCCTTCTCCAATGCGTTCCTTGACTTCGAACACGGGAATCGAAGCCAGCCTGTCGCCAAAAACCCGGGAAAGCGAATTCCGTTCAATGTCGTCAATTTTTTGATATCCGTTGGCAAAACCGCAAACGGCATCAATTTCATCCGCAGAGATATGAGCATCGGCCAATGCATCAAAAATCGCTTTGTCCAACGCTTCTCCGGAACCTTCTACTTTACCAAATTTGACATTTTTACGGCCATTGCCGTATCCGAGCGCATAGCAATAAACTTTCGCCTGGCGCGCCTTGGCAAAGTCCTCCGTTTCCATCAAAATGGAAACGCTGCCATCTCCGACGACAAATCCATTTGCATTCGAATAGGGTTCTACCGGCTTGTCGGCGGCAACGCCCAACTTCTGCGCAAATTCTTCGATAATCGGCAAGTTTTCATCTGTCCCGGTAGCCATCATCGCCGATTCCTGCCCTTCATGAATGACATTCATCGCGTAACCGATGCTGTCCAAACCAGAAACAGGCCCCGTCGTAATCGTAACGCCATAACCTTTGATACCCGAACAAATCGAAAGATAACCGCCGGCAGCGTTGTAAACCGTATGCGGGAATTTGAAAGCGCTTCCCTGAGCGTTGCCCAATTTGGCAATCAGTTCTTCAAAGTCATAAGTCGATCCGAGACCGCCTTCGCTGGTTCCCACGATAATGCCAATATCTTTGGCATTTTCTTCTGTCACCTTGAAATCAGCATCTTGCAGGGAACGCATTCCCGAAACAGTCTGGAGCTGTCCCAAATTGTCCAGCTTGCGATAGAAAGCCATCTTGATGCCAAGTTCCTTGTAATCGTCCAGCGCGATTGTCGAACGAACCGAAGCGTTTTCTGGCTTTGAATCTTTTTCTACCGCAGCGAGGTAAGCCGCTTTGCTGTTTCCCAAAGGACAAACGATTCCGAGTCCCGTCACGGCGATTTTCTTTCCGCGGCAAGGCTGCTTGGGAACATTGCCTGCTTCTTTTGAAAAAACAATACTCGCATTCGTTCCGCCAAAAGCCACGTTATTGCTCATCACGCATTTCAACTCTTTGGCGTGGGGAACATTTTGCACAAAATCCATCTGCCCGACCTTGGATTTCAATGCTTCGGAATCTTCTGCACTATAATGCAAAGTCGGAAGCACCGTATCCGTTGTCAAGGCCTTGATGCTGAAGACCGCTTCGATAGCGCCTGCGGCTCCCAGGCAGTGCCCGGTCATCACTTTCGTTGAGCTGACACTGACCGTTGGATTTTCTGCAGCAAAAAATTTCTGGAATGCGGTAATTTCTGCATTGTCATTTTTACCGGTTCCCGTCCCATGGGCGTTCACATAGCCAATGTCAGACTTTTGAATCCCGGAATTTTTCACGGCACGTTCCATCGCTTCCGTTAAGCAGAGAGCGTCTTCCCGTGGAGCCGTGATGTGATGGGCGTCGCTGGTCACTCCCGCGCCAAGCACTTCGCAATACGTTTTGGCGTTGCGCTTTTGAGCGTGTTCAAATGATTCGACAATGACAATTCCAGCACCTTCGCCAAGCGTGATGCCATTGCAATGATTAAACGGAGAACAACCGTTTTCATCCAAAGCGTGCAAAGAGAGGAATCCGGAATAAGGAACCGCAGCAAACGAATCCGCTCCGCCCGCCACGACAACATCGGCACGACCTGCACGAATCAAATCACAGGCGAGCGCAATGGAAATCGTTCCTGCCGCACAGGCGTTCGCAACGTTGGTCACGATGCCACCGGCTCCGCACATTTCCGCTACTTGAGAAGCAATCGAAGCAATGGGCATTTTGGGAATGTCGTTTGCATTCTTCCCATTTTGATGATAATGTTCTACGCTGAGAACGCCGCCGACACAACTTCCGATGATAACGCTGACACGGGCATCGTCAGCAAAGCGTCCCAATCCCGCATCCTGCAAGGCTTCATTCGCCGCTTTGATGCAAAGCTTTGACACCCTATCCTTTTCTTCGGGCGCTTCGACCTCATCTAGCGTATCGCAATGGACTTCCGCCGCCAAATCCGCATAACATTTGTCCGTATCGACAGACGTCGTCTTATGGATTCCGGAAACGGACGCTAAAGCGTTGTTCCAAGTTTCTTCAACATTATTACCGATGGCGCAAATAACGCCCAATCCGGTAACGACACAGCGGCAATCGTTCGATGTCATAGAGATTTCGGCAGCGGAAAAGAAAAGTTAGGCTTTATGTTTTTCGATAAAATCAGCAATCGTATCAATGCTCTGGAACGGTTCCTTGCCCGCACCCGTCATCGAAACGCCAAAATTCGTATCGACAAAAGAGATGATTTCCAAGGAATCCACGGAGTCCAGCCCGATTTCTTCGCCAAAAAGCGGCGTATCGTATTGGAGAACGCTTCCGTCAACGCCCAAGTCGGACATGAAGAATTCCTTGAGTTTGCTTTTCACTTCTTCGCTAGTCATTTGAACCTCTTGTTGATATTTCTACCAAGGATAGAAAAATTTTACCCAAAACAATCCGTCTATTCCCAAAATCAAGGATATGATGCGGCTTATTTCCGATAAAAACGATAAAACGCCTATTTTTTCAGAGGAAACAACAAAGACACTTGCCGAGGCATTTCCCGAGTCGGCTTTCCATTTTTCAAAAAACAATGCATGGTTGACGCTGTCGTACAAAGGCGGCTTCCCACAGACAACTTGTAATGAAATCGAAAATGAAGCGCACCAACCCGTTCAAGAGTCGTTTCGATATCGACAAAATCCCCATACCGCGCCGGGCTGCGGTAACGGACGTTCAACTCCAAAACGGGGCTCACGAATCCTTCTTTTTCGATTTCCGCATAACTTGCCCCCAGCGATTTGAAAAAATCAGTCCGCGCCTGTTCAAACCAAACTGCGTATTTGGAATGGTGAACCACTCCCATCTGATCCGTTTCCGCATACCGGACTTCGATACGACTCGTGTGCCGATGTTTGCAAATTTCCATACGTTACTCCGGGTCAAAACGCCTGGCGGACATAAAACGACAACCCGACATGATGGACATCCACCCACGAGACATCCGCCCTGGCAAAAAGACTCTCCTGAAGATTCAACGCCAAAAGGGCTCCAAATCCAATGGACCGATGCCATTTATTCCGCATCAAATCACTGAAGTATTCGCCGGACTTTCCGCCTTCAAAAAATACGTGCCCTCCCAAAAGCCATACGAAATGCCGGCGCAATTCCGCTTGCAGAATCAGTGCTTGATTGTCTCCGAAATAAAGACTTTCCACTCCGCGAAATCTTTTGATTCCATCGGGACCGGCGAGCATATCAAAAGGCACGTTTCCTTCAGCTCTTTTCCAAATGGCCCCCACTGCAGCCGAGACATTCCCTGGAAGAGTTGTATACCCGCGCATATCAAACGATTCCACATCAAAAGAATAATCGCCGAAAGCTTTGTTGTAAAACAGTTGTTCCCATTCAATCAAGAATCCGTGTTTTGTCCAATTGGTATTGTCCCGGGAATCAAATCCAATCAAGTATCCGACTCCATTCCGCTGCCCCGAAGATGGGGCCGGCGGCAAGACAGAGCCATCTTTGTCAAATTCAATATCGGAATTTTCAATGTGCAGGGAGACGCCATACTTAAACTGTTCCGGCAGCCCTATGCGAAATTCCAGCCGCCCGCCCAGGTAAAGTTTTTTCCGATTGTAACCGATATACTCGTCGATATCGGGCGAGTTTCCCCGTCCAAAATAACTGGCTATCCAATCCTGATATTCCAAATCCATCCACAAGCTTATTTTGTCGTGGTAAAAATAAATGTAAGGTTCTAGAGTCAGCTGAAGTTGTCCGCGGGATGAACCATAAGCCGTAAAACCGATTTCGGGCACTTTGCCGTTTTCTTCATTCGGGCGCAAGAAAAGAAGCACCATCGCACCGCACTGAATCCGCGTTTCTTCCGTATAACCTAACACGGGTACTGCCGAATAACGCTGAAAATGATCCTGCCGCGTGGTATCGATTTGTAATGTATCCTGCGAATAAAAACGGATATCGGCAAACGCACATACGGCCAAAAGCAAAAAGAAAAAACTCGTCTTTGAAATCCGGTTCGACACGTTTCAATAGTTCCTGGCAAAATCCGCATCCATGCCTATTTGCCATTTGAGAGCATCCAACGATTCAAATTTTCTCTCTGCGCGGATAAACGCAAGTAAATCCACATCCATTTGTTGTCCGTAAATATCCCCGTGAAAATCCAAAATATGGGCTTCGACGGAAAGCGGCAAATTTCCTATGGAAGGCTGCAAACCGATATTGACAACCGCACGATGGGCACTGCCATCTTGCAAACGGGCGACAGCCACATAAGAGCCAAATCGGGGAACAAGCTTATATTTTCCCATTTGTACATTCGCCGTCGGAAATCCGATGGTTCGCCCCAGACGTTTTCCCGAGACTATCGTTCCGCGAATCCGGTAAGGCCTTCCCAAAAAAGTCGTTGCCCTTTCGACTGCACCCTTTTCAAGAGCATCCCGAATTCGGGACGAATTCAAAATTTCACCATCTTTGTATTTTGCAGAAACCTGAATCGCAGAAATTTCCGGAAACGCAGTCAAAATGGCTTCAAAGCTTCCCTTGCCGGCGGCTCCAAATCGATGGTCATGTCCCAAAACCAAAAATTTAGCATTCAACCTGCCGAGAATTTCTTCGGACAAAAATGTCTGATAAGGCTTGGCTGCTACAGTCCGCGAAAACGGAAGTGCAACAAAATCGAGTCCCAACGATTTCACAAAAGAGGCCTTTTCTTCTGTTGTCGTCAGCAATGCGGGCTGCCCCGGAATTCCCAAAACATGTCTTGTATGCGGTTCGAACGAAACGACTGTCGGCAATAATCCCCGCGCTTTCGCTTCGTTGCGCAATATTTGGAAAATTTCCTGATGACCTAAATGACATCCGTCAAAATTCCCAACGGTCACCGCCCTGGAATCCTGTTCAGGCACCTTCTCCTCCCAAATAGAACTTGGGGACTATTTTCCCATCTTCAAATACGCAGCCCGCCTTGGCTTCTCCGTCACGGCCCACAGCCAAAAGGAAGTTAGCCTCTGCCGTTTCAAGGGAATTTCCGTTCCACGTCACAGAACGTCCGTTGCGCAAAGCTTCCACTTGGCGGTCAGTCACTTCAATAGATGGAAACCCCATGCAATTTTGAGGCTTCAACAGGGAATGCTCATTTAAATTTTCCGGTTGAACGGCATCAGCCACATTCAGATGGCCAATCCGGGTCCGACGAATGCCGGATACAGCCCCACACGTTCCCAAAGCTTTAGCCATATCCCGAACAAGCGAACGGATATAAGTTCCTTTGGAACAGTCACAAGAAAACCGATACGATGAACGAATGCGGCCAGACGCTCCTTCCGGGATTTCGGCTTTTCCTTCTAAGCGCAAACTCCGGATAAAAATTTGACGTGCCGCCAGTTCAACTTCCCTGCCCTTGCGCTTCAAATCCGACGCCCGATGACCTTGAAGTTTGACTGCACTGAAATCCGGCGGAACTTGGCTGATTTTTCCAACAAAACGGGGAATAATATTCTGAACATCTTCTTCGGAAATGGGATCCAGATTCGAATCCTGTTCAAGCAATTTCCCGTCCCATTCGTCCGTACAAGTCGAATAGCCGAAATGAGCGAAAAAAGAATACGATTTTTCTCCCGCTTCGACAAAAGGCAACAAACGCGTTGCCCGTCCAACCGCAGCGACAATCAAGCCCGAAGCCCGCATATCCAAAGAGCCCGCATGCCCGACCCGCCTAGTTTTGAAAATTTTGCGAAGAGGAAAAAGGGCGTTACACGAGGTGACGCCCACCGGTTTGTCTAAAAGGATGAGTCCCGAAGGTGGCAAATTAAAGCTCACCCCGGTCCTTCAAATCGGCAAGAATTTCTTCAATGTGCATCGCATGATCCAGACTTTCATCCAAAAGAAAGTTCAATTGCGGAATTTTGCGAATTTTGAGAGCCTTGCCCAAATAAGTGCGGATAAATCCGGCAGAATTGCGGAGTCCGATAAGCGAAGCCGCCTTCTCGCGGTCAGAGCCGAGCACGGAAACAAAAACTTTTGCAAAGCTCAAGTCGTTTGAAATTTCCACCCGGCTGATTGTCACAAATCCAATCCGCGGATCTTTCAGCCCTTTCATCAAAAGCTTGCTGATTTCTTCGCGGAACTGTTCATCGAGACGAACCGTACGCGGGACTCGGCGTTGACTGTGAGAATTCCTGGGCATCAGGCATTCTCCTTCTTCGCTTCGGAAGCTTTTTTAGCAGCAGCGGCTTTGGCAGCCGCTTCGTCGCGGGCGACATCGTCAAGGGTACGGGCCACAGTGACTTCCTTGAAGAACATCAGCGTATCGCCTTCTTCAAGATTGTCGTAACCCTTTAGGCCAATGCCGCATTCGAATCCGCGGGCAACCGACTTAGCATCATCCTTATGCCGCTTGAGGGACTGAACAACCGTCGTGCCCAATTCCACTCCGTTGCGGTAGACATGAACGCGACTGTTGCGGTCCACTTCGCCGTCTGTGACCATACAGCCAGCGATAAGACCAACCTTCGGAATCCGGAAGACTTGGCGGATTTCCGCTTCGCCAGTCAATTCTTCGCGGGTTGTAGGCTTCAAAAGGCCTTCCACCGTATTCTTGATATCGTCGATGATTTCGTAAATGACTCGGTAGGTCTTGATTTGAATCCCTTCTTTCTGAGCCATTTCGCGAATTGAGAACGACGGCATCAAGTGGAAGGCGACAATGACCGCCTGCGAGGTCGATGCGAGCAAAATGTCGGAATCCGTAATGGCGCCAACGCCTTTGCGGATGATGTTAATCTTGACTTCGCTATTCGAAAGTTTTTCAAGACTTGCGGCAATCGCTTCCGACGAGCCACCCACATCGGCTTTGATTATCAAATTCAATTCCGAAACGGTACCGTTCTTGACGCCTTCGTACGTGGATTCCAAGGAAATGGACTTCCGGGCACGAAGATCGCGTTCACGCGCCGCCATGCGGCGTTTAGAGGCAATTTCACGCGCAGTCTTTTCGTCTTCGACAACGGCCAATTCATCTCCCGCTTGCGGCGTACCGTCAAATCCCAACACTTGGCAAGGAGTTGAGGGACCCGCTTCTTTCATTTGTTTGCCGCGATCATCGAACATGGCGCGGACACGACCTGCATAAATTCCGCAGACAAACGGATCGCCAACGTGGAGAGTACCATTTTGAATTAGGATTGTCGCCATAGAACCCTTACCCGCATCGAGTTTGGATTCCACAACGGCACCACGAGCCCTTGCCGATTTCGAAGCCTTGAGTTCAAGAACTTCCGCTTCCAAGGCCAACGTTTCCAAAAGTTGCGGCATACCCTGACCGGTACGCGCCGAAACTTCGATACAGCTGACACTACCGCCCCATTGTTCCACTTCAACGCCACGTTCCGCCAGCTGCGTGCGAATCTTATCCGGATTGGCAGTCGGCAAGTCCATTTTAGTGATGGCGACAACCAATGGGACTTTTTCGCGTTTCGCCAGTTCAATGGATTCAACCGTTTGAGGCATCACCATGGAATCTGCGGCGACAACCAAGACAATCACGTCTGTCACCTGAGAACCTCTGGCACGCATTGCACTAAAGGCTTCGTGCCCCGGCGTATCGAGGAATGTCACCTTTCCCACAGCCGTAGTCACTTCATAAGCGCCAATGTGCTGCGTAATTCCACCAGACTCTCCAGAAACGACGTGCGTCTTGCGAATCCAGTCGAGAAGAGAGGTTTTACCGTGGTCCACATGACCCATCACGGTCACCACGGGATGCCGCGTTTCCAAGTCTTCGGACTTTTCTTCTTCGACACCCAAAACATCTTCATCGTATTCTTCCATCAGTTGCGCTTCATAGCCAAATTCATCAGCCAAAACCTGGATCGTTTCAAAATCCAGACGCGCATTGATCGTGACCATCATCCCCATTTCCATGCATTTGGCGATGACACGGGCGGGCATCTGATCCATCATCCCGGCAAGTTCGCCCACCGTGATAAAGTCAGAGGTCTTTAAAATCTTTTTCTGTTCCCCTTCTGCAGAGGCGCTCTTATCTTTGTGATAAACTTTCTTAACCGGATTTTTGGAAAGCGACGCCATCACCCGGGAAACATTTTGCCGGACAGAATCCTGCTGTTCCCCTTGATCAAAACGGTTGTCCTTGCCGTCACGGCCATTCTTTCCGCGTTTTCCCTTGAAGCGATCCGCGTTATTGCCGCCACGAGATTGTCCCGGCTTATTATTGCCACTGCCAAAACGATTGTTTCCACCAGCGTTATTTTGCGCATTGGCAAAAACATCCTGCATGTTCTGGCCGGGGAACCGTCCCGTGCGAACCTGTCCACCGCCAAACGATCTTGCGCCCGCATTAGACGTGCTTCCCGTTCCATTTGAACGATAACGACCATTTCCAGAACCGCCACGGTAATTTCCGCTATTCGATCCCGGTCCAAAGTGCCCCGTGTATCCCTGTCCAGAACTGTTGTTGCCCCGCCGATGTTGAGCGGCAGCTTGCTGCTTGGACTTTTCAATTCGGGCAAGAATAGCCGCATCCGGCTTGAAAACTTGAGCCTTCATTTCGACAGGGCGGAGTTCTCCAACCGGAGAGGCGTTAATCCGCGGGTGTGAAACAGGTGCGGTGGGAGCTTGCTGCGCAGGCTTTGCCTGAGGAATTTCTTTTTTGGGTTCCACAGAAGCCGTGGGCGGCGTTTTGACATTTACAACCGGAGCAGCCGGTGCCGGAGCAGCCGGTGGAACAGGCTTGGGAGCAGGTGCAGGCGCCGAAGGTTTGGCGACTGCCGCTGGTGCGACAGGTTTCACAGCCGGAGTTTGCGGTTTTGCCGTCGAAATGGACTTCGAAGCCGGGCGAGCTGTCGCAGAACGAGTCAATTTGACGCTTCCACCCATAAACTTGCCCGTAATCGTACGGCGACCATTCGCTTGCGTTTGCGGTGCAGCCGGGCGCGGAGCCTCTTCCTTTTCTTCCGGAGAATTTTTCTTCAAATTCTTGCGCAATCCTTGCGCTTTGGCTTTACGAGCGTCTGCCTTCGCCTTTTCTTCCAACACTTGAGCTTCAATTGAAGCAAAAGCCACTTGGGGAACAGGGGAAAAAGGCGTCAAGACCTGCACACCATTTTCGTGTAACAGGGTTACGACTCGACTTGCGTCGACTCCATGTTTCTTAGCCCATTCACCCGGTGTGATTTTGATATCGTTACTCATCTATGCTTTTGCTCCAATAAGCTTCTCTCTTAAGCTTGACCTTCCGTTTCCGAATTTTCACTGACCGGAGATGATTCATCCACCGATGCCGGTTCGACATTTTCGGAGGCATCCGCCTTGAACGGGGAATTTTCAGCAGCCACAGACTCTTCCGAGCGGATGATTTCCTTCGGTTCCGGAGTCAAAATACGCTGCTTGTCTTCATCACTCTTGGCAGCCCAGTCTTTTTCTCCAAAGACCATCAAATCGCGTTGCACCAAACGGGATGCCAAATTGACATTCTGACCATTACGGCCAATCGCCTGCGGCAAATCTTCATCGGCGACAACAATGACGCAACGGAAAGTATCGGGGACTTCAAAATACTTGACGATATTCGCGGGAGAAAGGGCGTGGCGAATAAACGTGATCAAATCCGGATCCCAATGGACAATGTCAATTCGTTCATTGCCAAGTTCACGAACAATCGCTTGAACTCGGGCTCCCTTCATTCCAACGCAAGCGCCGACCGGATCAATCCGAGCATCTCTGGCGACAACAGAAATTTTGGCGCGGTAACCCGCTTCGCGGACGACTCCGCGGACTTCCACAGATCCATCGAAAATTTCGGGGACTTCCTGGCGGAACAGTTCGTAAAGGAATTGTTCACTGGTGCGCGAAAGAGTCACCTGCGGAACGTTGCTCTTGGACGTTTCGCTCACACCGGAAATAACGGCTTTGACCGAATCACCTTGTTGAAAACGTTCCTTGGGAAGCAATTGTTTCTGGTCGAGAATCGCTTCGGTCTGGCGACCAATGGACACAATGATATTGCGCTTTTCAATCCGAAGCACTTCGCCATTGACAATCGTGCCAATGCGGCCTTTGTAAGTATCCAAAATTTTGCGGCGTTCTTCGTCGCGGATGCGCTGAATCAAGAACTGTTTTGCCGATTGAATCGCCTGGCGGCCAAATGCGGAAACCGGAAGTTCCATTTCGAGATGATCTCCCGGTTGAACATCGGGGTTCAGATCCCGCGCCTGTTCCACCAGCATGAAATGTTCATCCATTTCTTGGACTTCTTCGGCTGAGAGCGACTCGTCGTAGTCCGGATAATCGTCGACAATATCCACAACGAGCGCAATCGAAATGTCGTTCGTCTCTTCATCGATCTTGACATCAAAATGCTTGTCGATGTTCAGGTACTTGCGGGCGGCATTGATCAATGCGTCCTTGAGTGCGCCTTCGACAATGGAATTGTCGATGTTCTTGGTTTCAACAACCGACTTGAACGCATCGAGCAAATTGATTTTTGGTTCCGTATTCTTTGTCATAAGAGCCTTTTCTTTAGAATTGAACTTCAACTTTGGCAGAAAGGACTTCCGACCGGGATACCCGGACAGCCTCAGCCACACCTTTTACCGACAGGATTAAATCCTCATCCTCTACTGCGACAAGCGTTCCCGTAAGCGGTTTTCCAGAAGTCCGCGAAATGCGCAGGACCCGGTTGATGTTCCGTTCAAAATCCCGAGTGGACTTGAGGGGACGGTCGATTCCAGGTGAAGAAACTTCGAGAGTGTAAGCACCCGACACAAGGGTTTCGTCTAAATCCATCGCATCCGAAAGACGGCGGCTCACTTCTGCGCAATCTTCCACATCAACGCCATTCTCCTTGTCTATGTAAATACGGAGAACCTGGCGTTTGCCAGCCCTGAACATGTCGAATTCGACAAGTTCCACAGAGACAGCTTCGCAAGCTGCCGCAATCAGGGAATTCAATCTTTCCCGGTTATCCAAATACACCTCATACAAGAAAGGTTCGTTCACATAAACGAGCCGTCAACATTGTCAAATAGAGAAAATTTTGTGCAAATGGGCAACCGGCGATTTTCCGAATCAAGGCTTTTCGCCCAAAAGATGGGCAAACTCCGGTGAAATAACTATCTTTGGAACATGCTTTCAACCATTCTACTGATTCTGGTCAGCCTGGCAGGCACCGCCGGGACCGCCTACTATTTTCGGCGGAATCTGGTTCGCATCGCGGAAAAAAACAAATCCATCGACAGCAAGTCAAAACGCATTTTGAATTATCCGCTGACAATCCTCTGGTACGGCTACTTGCTAGTCTTTTTCGTAGGTCTTTCTGTCAATAACTTGATTTTTGACTAGTCTTGGACTTCGCTTCGCTCCACAGAGCGAGCCATTCCTCTGGGAGAAGATCCCGCAGGGATTTTTGGGGGTATTTCTCCGCAGCGAGAGCTTCCATTGCGCGGAACCGCCGATCGAATTTATTTGCCCCGCGGCAAAGTGCAAGTTCCGCGTTCAAGCCAACATGACGCGCCAGTTGGCAGAGGGCAAGCAGCAAATCGCCGAATTCCTCTTCCATCCGTTCCCGATTCGGCTCATCAGAAGTCGCTTTGCGGCATTCCTCCTGAAATTCTTTAAATTCTTCCCGGACCTTTTCAAAAGCAGGCCCGTCAGAAGCCCAGTCAAATCCCACTTTAGCGGCGCGACGCCCCATTTCTTGGGCACGGGCAAGCGTCGGCATACTGCGGGAGACTTTATCCATCGGAGATTTGCGCGTTTCTCCTCTTGCTTTTTCCTCGGTCGCTTTGATGGCATCCCAGCGCCCGGCAACTTCCCCTGCGTTTTCCACTTTGGCATTTCCGAACACATGGGGATGGCGGCGGCGCATTTTGGCACAAATCGCGTCGGTCACATCTTCAATATCAAAGTCCCCTTGTTCACTTGCCACCTGAGCGTGAAAGACCACCTGAAACAACACGTCGCCGAGTTCTTCGCACATGTGGATTTTATCTTGCGCTTGGGCGGCATCAATATATTCCGATGTTTCTTCCACCAAATACGGAAGAAGGCTTTGAATCGTTTGTGCCCTGTCCCAAGGGCATCCCTCCGGCGAGCGGAGACATTTCATCAACTGAATCAAATCCGAGAAGGAGCTTTTCATGAAATCCCAAATTAGCAATTTCCCCGTTCAAATTCTTCACAAAGAAGATTACCCCGCCGTGTTAACATCCATTCCAAATCCTCCGAATGCGATTTTTTATCGCGGCAAACTTCCCTGCTTTAAAAATTCTTGGATAGCGATGGTGGGAACGCGAAGGCCCAGCCAACAAGCAGAAGAGATTTGCCGAAGACTCATTCGCAGCCTTGTCGGCACTGACGCCGTCATTGTTTCTGGACTAGCTCAAGGAGTTGACTGTTTCTGTCATTTGTCCGCCATAGAACATCACTTGCCGACAGTCGCCGTTGTCGCCCAGGGCATTGAATCCGAAATCGGCGGTTCTCGACGAAACGTCGCCGAAAAGATTTTGCAATCGGGCGGGGCCATCCTTTCGGAATATCCAAAGAAAACATTTTCGCAAAAGTTTATGTTTCACGATAGGAATCGCATCATTGCGGGCCTTTGCAAAAGTACGACTCTCGTTGAAAGCAAAGCGCACGGTGGCGGCATGATTACGGCAAATTTTGCAACAGAGTTTCATCGCAAGCTCCTGTGCGTTCCCGGCTCCCCCATCATCGAAACATCCCTAGGGACAAATTTATGCATCGCCAGCCGAAAAGCGGAAGCGATTTGGAAACTCCAAGATTTCGCCGACCTTTGCGGTGCAAAACGCATCAAAGACCCCACTTTGGAGAATACGCTCTCAACAGGCATCCATTTGAATCCGGAGACCTTATCCCTATTCCAAAAAAATGCGGGATTTTCCCACTCCTTAGACGCCATCTGTCAAAGTTCGGCCCTTTCCGTTTCTCAAGTTTTAGCTATATTGACAGAATTAGAAATTGCGGGGTTGGTCCATTCCAAAGACGGGAACATGTTCCATTTCTCCGCATCGGAGTGAATTTTGAAATTCAAGAACTTTGTCAAGCAAATTCTTTTCGTCCTCGTATTCGTCATCGTCGCCGTATCCTTTTATTCATTTTCTTTTGGCGAAAACGGATTATACAAGCAGAACAACTTGAAAAGACAAATCGCCATTCTCGGGCAAGAAGCCGACTCCCTGAAAAAAGTCCTGGAATATCGAAAAGACGAGGGTGAAAGGCTTCTCACCGACTCTTTTTATATGGAATCCATCGCGCGGACCAAATTCGGCATGTCCAAAAAGAACGAAACCGTTTACCAGTTCTTGGACTGATAGAACAGTCCGGTCACCAGATAAAGAAGCCGATTCCCGCCAACACCTTATGCGAAAAGCCTTCCATTTTCGCATACCCAAAATCGTGATCCAAGTAGCTGGCCAAATATTTCAACCGAAGGGAAATAGAATTCATCGGAGCACCCGTGCGCCGGGAATAAGTCGTGAGCAGCCGAATTTCCCCGGTAACGCCAAATAAATAAGCGACCGAATTTTCACTTTTCACATGCGCACGAAGACGATGGTAGTTATTGTTGGGCTTGTCCGCAACATAGTAGTAATCACCACTGCCTTCAGGTATGGCTGCATCCGTAAAAGCAATGCCGACAAATGGCTCCACTTTGAACAAGCGGTGGTCGAAAACGACAAATCCCAAAGAGATGCCGCCTTCATAAACAAAAAGTTCGCTGCCTTTTTCCCAAAGGACATCCGAAAAACGCCTATTCTCGCGGGTTTCCAAAGAACCAAACGAAATAAAAGGCGTGAAAACAAATCGGCGCAATTGAATCGGAACCGCCGCATAAAAATCCCAAAATCGATGATGAAATTCCGCTTTAAAATCACCCGTTAAAAAGCCGATTCCCATCAACAGCTCCATTCCGACTCCATTTCCATACAAATGACCATCGAAAGGATCTTTTGACGCGCTTTCCCCCAAAGATTGTCGAGTACGAATTGGAGACAAAAAATTCCGATTCAACCAAGCTCCGTCTTCATTCATTGGGTATTTTTGTACAAACGATTCTCCTGCTTTCAAAACACGGTCCACCAGCAAAGTCTCCATCCGATCTAAAGAAGGCGCGAAGAGAATTGGGATGAAAGCCGATGCAGCGTCTTTATAAAAGATTTCTACGGAAGATGCAAAAATTTTTTCTTCGAGGCTGTCCAGTTGCGCTTGCGTTTTCAAAGAATTCGAATTCAAAAGTGCGTAAAGAGGGTCCCGGATAACAGGAACGTCACCCCCGGATTCTGCAAATGCAACGCAACGTTCCTCGACCGATTCTGCCTTTCGGGCTTCCGGTTCCCAAAGCCGTCTTGAACGGATCAACACGGTCAACGCCGAATCGTATTTCTGCGCCCGCAACAAGGCAATTCCCTTTTCCATCCCAGAAAAGGGGCAAAGCGTTTCCGAATAAAAACCGTCCAAATAATTGATCACACGCAAAGCCCGCGAAGAATCCCCAGCAACCAACAATTTGTAAAGAAGCTGACGTCCACGAAGAACTCGTTCATTCGAAGACACCGGTCCTGCGAGAATTTCCTGCTCCACGTTCCATTCAGCAAACGAAAAGACCGCAAAAAATAGCACCAGAAAAAACAACCGTCGATTCATGTTCCAAAAATAATTTTTCACCCGGGAACACCGGCGTGCGCACTGGGAAATACCCCAAACTTCAAGGAACAACAACAAATTCCCATGTGCACAGAGGCCGGACCAAAGTTTCCGTTATCTGTAAAGCATTTTCGTGTTCACTCACTCCTCCTGCCAAAGCAAAACAGCAAGACAACAGGGTTATCCAAAGAATTTTCAAACACAAAGCAGCCAATCGACGCTTCATTTCTCCATCTCGTCTACTCCTTTTAAGTTCATCTTCTCCGGAGAAACTCCCGTCGGAAAAATTTGCAGGGCCATTTGCATCACCAAGTCACTGCGTCTGTCGTGCAGCACCAAGGATGTCACACGGTTCTTGAATTTTTCCACCTCCGCCAAAATCATACGGTAACATTCTTTTGACACACCCAAAGTCATCCCCATCGCAAAACGATCTTCTTTCCGCAGCGTTTTCAACGCATGGGCCGCTTTGCCCAACATTTCACAATGATAATGAATCAAAGCGGTATTTCGGCAAGAAGATCCACTCCGCAAAGCCCTATCCGTTTCCACCCAACGCCCATCCCCATCCTTTTCTATAAAATGAAATTTTTCCAGCATCTGAACCGCCTTCCGGGCTTCCGCTTCGGTAATCGGCGGAATGACCGATTTGGCCAACAATGCATAATCCTCTTGAAAATCGTACAACGTAATCAATTCCCGAATGCAGGGAATGAACCAACTACTGTAATATTCTTCGCCCCCAGAAGAAATTTCATTTGAACGAACGTTTCCGCGCATTTCCGCTAGTTCCATCCGATAACGTTCCCGCATCGAATCGCCATTCGCTTGGCAAAAATGTACCAATCGATGCCAATATTCCAATTCTCGGCCAGATAAACCCAGCGCAATCCCCACCCGTTCCGCTGTTTTAGAACTAAAATTCCGTTCTCCCAATGCGACTTGGCGTAAAAAATTGGAATTTTTGATTCCCGCCCTTTTCGAAATGGCCCGCCACGAGAACCGCGATTGTTCACGTCCGTGAAAATCGTGTATATTCTGCAGATAAAGTCTATAATCTTCATACTCCAAAACGGATTTCATCGGTTTTAAATCTAAACACATTTCGAAGGCAAATGCTCAAAAAGCATAAAAAGTGCATCCTAATGGAATGCATTTTTTGAATTCCCCGAAAAATCGCCACCTACAAGTTACACCCCGTAAAAAGAACAAAAAGTTGCAGAGGCGCGGTAATCCAAAAACATGTTTTTCCAAACCTTGAACATTTCTTCACAAGTAAAAGACTCAATGGATTACAGGTGACGCCACTCCCAGTTTATGCGAAATTGGAAAGGCGAAATCAGAGATGAAAGGTGGAAACGAAAAACGGATAGCGTTGAGTCCGTTGGATTTCAAATGGAAAGTATTTTCTGTCGGCGAAATAAACTTTGCCCGATTTCAACAGCGAAGACGAATGCCGTTTTCGCAGAATAGAAGTTCATTTAAAGTTTGCCGGATTGAGCGCCTATTAGCGGATGTCTTTGGGTTAATAAAAAAAGAACTCCCACAAAATGTGGGAGTTCATCAGTTTTGCGAATCGAACCCCGAACTTACCAGGAGGGGAGCAATGATAGAGTTGTTAGAGGATTTACCGTTCGCAAATCAACATCTACAATTTATCAATGAATCGCAGCAATGTCCATTACCTATTCGTTATTTCCCTGTTATTTTTTTCCTAGGTATAGCGGGTTCCTCGCGGAAATCGATATGGCAATGAGGTTCAAAGCGGAATCCTCCGCGGCGATGCCGGTTGAGTCCCATCACATCGGAAATCTTTTCGAGGTGATCGACCACGCGGTTCAAACGGCTTTCAAAATTCGGATTCACCGGATCAATGCAAATTTCTGGATCGCGCTTGAATTCGCGGTTTTCAAATTCTTCACGACCCGTACGTGTGTATTCCCGGAGAATGTTGCGCAAAATGCGAGCCGGGACGTTGCGCATCAAATGCTTGCCGTTGACAGAAATAGAATCATCCGCTTCGTAATAGATGATTTCTGCAACATGGTTGATTTTGTGCAGCAATTCCTCGTGCGCTTTCTGGACTGGCGGCCACACATTGAATTCTTCTTGAACCAAAGACGAAATCAAACCGGCAAACGGATCCTTGACCGCTTTGTCCTTTGCGTAAATAAATTCCGCAATCGAAGCCGGAGCACCGTAATAGCGGTCTTTATAAAGCAAATGCGTTCCCGTACTTGTGTCGATGACATCTGTATCCAAACGGATGCAAGGTTTGTCCGCCAACTTCGAAAGTCCGAGGTCTTGCGGGATTTTCTTCAAAAGTTCGCCGAACTTCGTCACATGACCAACGGCGATTCCGCTGACATAGAAAGTGTCACCATCCAAGTTTCCGCCCAAACGGCCAAGCAAAGCTTCTTCCGCCGTATACTGGCAAGCCCAAAGGTGAACCTTTTCAAATGCGGGGAGATCCAAAAGGCGCGGCCCGTTAACCAAAGACATCAAAAGCCAGGACGCATAAACCGCCGAAGGGTGGCCCGTTTCAGCAGCGCGATTCACGATGAAGTCATGCCGCGTATCCCCTTCAACAGCCCCTTCGATGAAAGACGAATTCTGTTGGAACAGATTGCGTTTTTCGTAGCACCGCAAAAATCCCTGACGTTGGTCTTTCATGTCGAAGAAGTCGCGAATGAAAGGCAAATAGGAACGCAAAACAGCGCGTTTGGGAACGGAATTGACATGCTTCATTTTGTCGAACATGCGCACCGAGAACGTGTCGAGATTTTCGCCCTTGGCAAGCAGCCAATTTGAAAAACTTTCAATGACGAGCGCGTTGTCTTCTGGCGAGACCATTTCATCATCTTGCCAGGCATTTTCAATCAACTTGCGACTGGAAATGGTTGCGTTTTGAACAAGCGGCACCAAATCTTCCGTTTTGTATGAAAGAAGAAGTTCGCTATAAGCCAATTTCAAAAAAACATTTGGAATTTTGATTTCTTTATCCTGCATGTGCATAATTTATTTTTTTTCTTCAGTAAATTGGCTGCACGATTCTCATTTTATTCGTTTTTTTTGCCGTTTTATCGCATTTTCTATATTTTAGGACATGAAAAAAAAACGAATTCGTGTCCTTTCGGAAGAAGTCGTCAATCAAATTGCCGCCGGAGAAGTGATTGAACGCCCTGCATCAGTCATTAAAGAACTTGTGGAAAACGCTCTTGATGCAGGAGCCTCCCGGATAGAAGTCCAAGTCACCGACGGCGGAAAGACTTCCATTCTCATCCGTGACAACGGTTGCGGAATGTCGAAAGAAGATCTCGACATTTGCTATTTACCGCACACAACGTCCAAACTGACCAGCGCCGAAGAGCTTTTTCATTTGGCAACAAACGGTTTCCGCGGTGAAGCAGTCGCATCTATCGCCGCCATTTCCAAGTTGACTATCACCAGCCGCACAGAAGATTCCCCGGCAGCGCACTCTATCCATTTGATCGGGGGAACTCCCGATTTTCAAGCAGAAGACGCCTCGCCTCGGGGAACCACGTTCCTTGTAGAGGATCTGTTTTTCAACGCCCCCGTCCGGAAAACTTTTTTGCGAAGCGACACTTTGGAAAATTCGCGCACGCTAGACACCATCATCCGATTGGCCATGGCCAATCCCGCCGTCCGAATTGACTACAAAGTCAACGGAAAAGATGTTTTCACCGGTGTCGAAAGCAACAATCTGCAAAACCGCATTGCCGAAGCCTTAGGCCCCGGCATAGCCCGTTCCATGCTCCCCGTCGATTACACCGAGGCGAACATCCGCGTTTCCGGATTCGCAGTCCCTCCCGACGCGTTAAAAAACAAGCGGAGCAAACTTTATTTCTATGTTCAGAAAAGGCCCATTTGGAATCCCGTTATGACCAAAGCCGTGACGCAAGCTTATGAGCCTTATGGCACGACAAACGCCCCAATTGCCGTTCTATTTTTGGAAATGGAAGACGTCGCCGTAGACGTCAACGTACACCCGACAAAACGCGAAGTCCGATTCGCCAACGAGAATGACGTTTTTCTCACTGTATTGCACGCCATCCGCGACGCTTTTCAAAAAGAATCCAGCGACGGTCCTTCTATTCGCATCGAAGACTTGGGAATTCCTCATGATCATTTCGCAGAATCGCCAAAGCCCGATTCCCCGCCGACATTCACTCGACCTCTGGTGGAGGATTCCACAGAAAAAATTTCCGTCCAACCGATTCCATTTGCCGAACAAACAAAAACTGTCAAAGAAAGAAAGCCGGCATACCGTCCGGATCCACAAGACGACATTGTACAGGATCTTTTTTCGCTGCCAGAAAACGGCAACATTATTCCCCTGACTCCCCAAAATCTCCGACCGCCCACACGCATTGATAAAACGCCGCCGCCACAATTTTTCCAACTGTCCAGCACATACCTTGTATGCGAAGACAGCGAAGGTTTACTGCTCATCGACCAAAACGCGGCACACCAAAGAGTTCTTTATGAACAAGCTTTAAATTCCTTAGCGACCGAAGCTTTTTTGGAAAGTCAAGAATTATTGTTCCCGGAAGTCGTCGAATTTTCTCCTGCCGAAGCTAGCGTCATTCCCGACTTGCTCCCCACGCTGGATCAATTGGGATTTCATTTAGAATTGTTTGGCAAAAATACGTATCAGCTCCGGGGAACACCACGAGATTTACCGTTTTCCCGTTCCGTCGAAGCGCTGAAAGAATTGATCTCCGCCGTAATCGAGGGAGACGAACCCGGAAAGCCGTCTCACGAAACTTTGGCGAAAGCCTGGGCAAAAGGAAACGCCATTCAAGCGGGCAGCAAATTGGGAACAGAAGAAATGACCCATCTAATGGCGTCGCTCCTCGCCACTCAAGATCCGATGAGTTCTCCCGGCGGACGCCCGACCCTGATGCGATTGCCTCTTGCCGAAATCAACCGGCGGTTTAAACGCTAATTCGAACGCCAGTTTGTATATTGGATTTTATTGTGATTCATTTGCGAAAAATTTTTTCCATCCTATCGGTATTTTCAAGTTTCGCCTTGGCTGCCGAAATCAGTTTTTCCGGAAATCAAAGCGACATCCACTGGAAAGCGGCTTCTTCGGAACATTTCAATTTTGCATTCCCCGCCGAATACAGCACTCATGCGGGAATTGTCGCATCGACTGCCGAAGCCGTTTACGATTCCATCGTATCGCGATACCGGATGCAAATGCCACTCCGAATTGATGTTTCCCTGCAAAACGCCCTTTATGCAAATGGTTCTGCGTCCCCAAATGAGAACGCCGTCAATTTATTTCTTTCTA
Source organism: uncultured Fibrobacter sp. (assembly GCA_964587155.1). Classification (GTDB taxonomy): domain Bacteria; phylum Fibrobacterota; class Fibrobacteria; order Fibrobacterales; family Fibrobacteraceae; genus Hallerella. Next base: position 20,928 of record CAZPKF010000007.1, on the reverse strand, counting down.
ATTGGGATTTTAAATTGCGCAGCACTCATCCTTGGATAAGCGATGTCGTTTCTCATGAATTTTCCCATTTGGTGAGCATTGAAAGCGGAAGCAAGCTGCCCCACTTCATTTACGGTTTACAGCTTTCGTATATCGACTATTATAACGAACGGCAGGCAGAAAACGCCTCGGTTGTTTTGCCCTTTACCCTGCAACCACTTTGGCTTGCCGAAGGCACCGCTCAATTTGAATCGGCCCGAATGGGATTCGACGCTTGGGACAGTCACCGGGATATGCTGCTTCGCACCGCTGCTCTAAACGATGGGATTCTCGACTTGAATTACATGCATGATTTTGCAGACAATTCTCTCGATGCGGAATTAGGACCTTATACGCAAGGGTTTGCCTTAGTCCGCTATATCCATGACAAATACGGGGAAAACGCCGTGCCAAATATTTGGCACGAACTTTCAAAACCTTACCGGGCAACACTTTCTGGCGCACTCCAAAAAGTCATTGGCATCGACGAGGATTCTCTGTTTTCCAACTGGAAATCCGAAACCGTTCAGCATTACCGAGAACAGGAAAAAAGCCTCGGTCGCCTGGTGACTGGCAAAAAATGGACCGAAAAAGCATTCTACAACGACTACCCCGCCATTGCAGGGAATTCCGTTTACGGCATTTCCAATTTTGGCGGTCCATGGTTCGACGGCGGGATTTTTAAAATTCCAAAGCACGCAACAGATTCTTCTACATTCTCCGATACCGCAACCGGTTTGACAATCACCGTGCAAGATTCCATTTTGGACATCACTCAATACACTCAAAGTGGATTTCAAGTAGAAAAGCCTTGGTTCGACAAAGGCGTTTCTGTCCGCGACATAAAAAATGTGGGCCCCCTCCTCGCTTATGTCACCTACAAAAAACGCGACCGAAACGGACATGCCCATTTCGACATCGCCATTACCGACACCAACGGGAATCATCGTCTAGCGACCTATTTGGCAGATGCTGTTTACCCGGATATTTCACCTGACGGAAAAGAAATTGTTTTTGCCCGGCGAGAATTGAATTCAACGCGTTTCGTCCTCAGCAAAGTCTCCTTGCCAGATTCCGGTTCTCAATCCCCCGCCGAATACCAAGACGTTTACATTCCCGACGAAAAAAATCTTTACTACAACATCTACACGCCAAAATTCAGCCCTGACGGAAAGAAAATTGTCTTCAGCTATTTTGACGACAAAGAGCGCGGAATCGCCGTTGTCAACGCAGACGGTTCTGGACTCTCGACCTGGACAAAAAAGGGAGTCGATTTGCGCGATCCCAACTGGATTGACAATCAAACTCTCATCTATTCAAGCAATCAAAACGGCATTTTCAATTTATACTCCAAGTCACTGAATAGCGAAATAGAATACCCCTTGACCAATGTTTTGGGAGGAGCTTTTACACCCGCAGTCGATTCGGGAACTATTTATTACATCGGTTACGATGCCGACGGTTTTTCCCTGTATTCTTTGAACTTGACCGATTACAAAGCGACTTCAGATTCCATCGTTACCGTTTTCGACACAACGGTCACCACTTGTCCCGAACAGCAGACCGACACTTCTCTTTCTGATTCATCGCAAATAGCCGATTCAACGTTGACGTTGACTTTGTGTCAAATCGATACTCTGATTTCACAACGCGATTCTGTGTTGAAAAAAGCAAAGAATCCGCCACTGATTTTGAACGGAAATCCCCTTCCCAAAAAACAATCCGAATTAGAGCTGTCCGAAATCGGTTTTGCAGGCAGCGCCAAAAACTACAAACCGATTCCGACTCAACTATTGCTCGCCCCCATTTTCGTTGTCGAAGAACGCGCTCCAGATTTTACGGTTACCGGCGACGGGAAAGCTACACCAAAGCTCGGCATGGCTTTATCCCTTTCCGATCCTTTAAAAAAGAACATCCTTTCTGCGGGATTGCTTCTTGAAGTTGGCAATGGCTGGGATTACATCAACGGAGACGGCATCAATCCCGAAATGGAGCGGGAATTTATCGTTTCCCTAGAAAATCATTCAACGCCAATCACTTTCGGCATTTCTTATACAAATTTGAATTTCCGCACGAAAGACACTATTCGTTACGAAGATCCGCGCAGTTACGAAGATTCCATAGGAACAACTCATTACGCCATTCCTATGAGTTCTGTCCAAGGCTCCGCCAGTTACAGCATATTCAAAGCAGGAGACAGCCTTTTTGTTTTAGGTTCTTACGATCAGGCTAATTTTAATCTGTACGAAGAAAACTTGGAATGGACGTATCAGAAAAGATTTTCGGCGACAATCGGAGCCTCTTTGGATTGGGACGATGGGAACACAACGGCAACCAATACCGTTGGCGCCGGGAACGGAATCATGGCTAGTTACCAGATTTCCAATTCCGATTTGTACCGTCCGGGAACATTTTCTGAAAGTTTTACCATCAGCCCCAGCGGAAAAATCGAACCCATTTACAGAAACTACACCTTGCACAATTTTTACGTCAACGCCCACGGCAGCATCGCAAACCCCATTCACAACGGAGCCCGCTTCGCCTTTGGAGCGACTGTCGCCGGACTGGGAGCCTGGAGCGCAGAAAACGCAAAAGACACTCTTGACAGCTATTATTTTTCACCGCTTTTCCTCGAAGGTTATCCTTACCTGATCACAAATGAAGACTATAACCGCAGCGGGCTCAAAACCGCCAAAGCGGAGCTTCATTATCTGTTTCCGATTTTTGAAGATTGGAGAAATCAATTTTGGATTTTCACAACCCGAGATTTCTTTGTGAATATTTACGCTCAAGTTGGTGCCGCTTGGAATGACCACGGGTTTCCGCTTTCCAAATTCAAATCCCGAGATTTTTGGGATCGCAGCGTTGGGCTGGAATTTAGATTGGCAAACCGGCTTTTTTACACCTTGCCATTTAATATTTCTCTAAATTTAGCCCGCGGCCTTGACCGCATCGGAGAAGATGAATACGGAAAAGGCGGGCGAAAAATGACCCCCATAGACCTCCCCATTTTGCCAAAGTCTATTTCACCGACAAAAATTTCATTTTCAATCGGAATAGACTTCAACAATACCTGGATGCAATAATCCCCTTCCGGATTTTAACGACTCCGACGGCGCACGTCTTTTTCGAGTTCGACATTCCAATCGTCCGGGATGAATTCGTCATTGCGAATACGGTGAAGCATTTCCACCTGCACCCGACTGCGGATTTCAATTCCGCGTTTATCATTACAAAAATTCGCAGCGCGGTCTTTTGAAATGCCGTACTCCCTCGCCGTCTCGACAGCATCGATGTTTGCACCGAAGAAGAGAAATTCCCAACCGTATTTCGTTTTTTTGACGTTTTACCATTTGACGGACTCTGTCTGCCGAGTAGCGACAGCTGGCGTTTTCTTCGCCGTCTGTAATGATGATGAAAACGGTCTTCTTCCCGAGCGTATTTATGAACATTACCGATGTGATGAATCGTGCCGCCGAGAGCTGTAGCCCCTCGAACGTAATACTGTTTTTCCGTCATCGCTTCAATTTGGGAAATATCGATGCGGTCATGGAGAACTTCAGTGTCGCTGTCGAAGAGAACTGTGGAAACTTTGGCTGTCCCCGGTTCCTTTTTCTGTTTTTCAATCGTATTGTTGAAGCTGCCAATGGTGTCTTTTTCCAGGCCAACCATGGAAGCGCTTCTGTCCAAGATAAAAATAATTTCCGAAAATCCCCGTTTCATTTAAACCTCGCCAAATACGCAATGCGGAATTGCTTTGCAATGTTTTTTATTTAGGTAGATTCCCATTTTCAAAGGTCGCTTGCCGAGCGACATTTCTTTAAGCGGAGATTTTGATGTTCCGGCTGTATCCGAGTACTTCCTCTCCATGTTCCATCAAGATATCGTTGAGGACTAGGACTTTGTATTGATTCATCTTTGCATCTTCCCGAAAGAACTTTTCCTTATTCTCCAAAAAAAAGAGGACAATCAAATCGGCTCTGCTCGCCGGCGACAAGGCATACCCGACTCGGGCGATGAGGTCGCAAGCTTCGGCATAATCGAGTTGAAGTCCGATAGCGATTGCTAGCGCCGAGTTCTTGGAAACCCGATAATTTTTTTGCCGTTGATTTTTGAAAAAAGCCTTCTGTCGACGTCCGCATTCCGCTGGAGTTCCGGTGCAAAAATGTTCCGGAGGCGCATCAATTCGTTCATGCGGTCGCGAAACGTTTCTTCTTCCTTAACGCCGTTCAAAATTTTCGAAAGGTTTTGTTCAGCAGCCGTACAAAACTTTGCGTTCCATTTTTCAATGGATAATTCGCAGAAAGCAGGTGAAAATTCATAATGTATTTGAGTGTAATCTTCGATGATGCAGAACAGTTTTTGCGAAATGCTTTGGGATTTTCGCCTCGGTGGAGCCTCCGCAAACGGGAGCGCAATTCGCCGAATTGACGATTGCATCTGCGGAAACAGCCGTAATGTCTCCGTAGGTGATTTTAAAACTGTTCATCACCACTCCAATGCATGGATTCCTTTCGGATGAGGAATTGGCGGGAAACATCGTCGAGGCTCGCTGCCGCGGATTCTTTCTCCATTCCCATCAGCCCACCGAATAATGGGTAAGGACTTGCCGTTCCGCCTTGATTGTTGCATTTGACGCGAATGAAAATTTTCCCATCGCGGATTTGCAAATTCAAAATGTGTTCGTTCAAATCGATGGCCTGTCCACGGTGGTTGTGCACAACGGGCAGTTTCTTTTGGGCAAAAAGTTCTTCGATTCCGACGGGAATGTTTTCCGGCTTGAACGAATAAGTCATCGCCGAGGGAAAGTGCGAGGAAAGCTTGTAAGAAAGCGGCTCTATTTTCAAAATGCGCATTCCCATGGGGAACGGTTCGTTCAGTTCTTCCAAAAGCTTCGGCAAATTTTGTTGGGAAATGTCCAACGGAACGAGGGTTTCAACGCCAAGAATTTCACAAACTGTTTCTAGCCCCAAGGGCAATGCGCCCATGTTGATGACCCTGGGCTTGGGGCTAAACCCTTCGCTGTACCGGAGAGGAATTCCCGCTTTTCCAAAAGCGCGGACAAACGCAGAAAGCATGTTTTGATGCGGAAGAAACCGGCTGAGTCCCGTTTTTTGAAAAGTCAGCTTATAAGCGAATCGCTGCGTGTAAACAGGACGACGCGCCGCCACAAGAGATTTAATTTCTTCTGGCGTTCGACTAGGCGCTTTATAACGAACCGGATTTTCCGCCAAACGGACTTCTTGACCATTGCCTGGAATGCCACAATGTTGACACTCACCCCATTTACAATTGGGCACGGGCTTTGCCGATTCAAAAACTTCCGAGTTGAATCCTTTCTGATATTCACGCCACAAAAACGCTTTGGTTACACCGACGTGCATAAAGTCCCACGGGAACACGCTTTCCTTTTTCCGCGTTTCATAAATCCAGCCGACATCATAATGGAAGTCTTGCCAAATTTGTTCCCAATCTTTGGGACGGATTCGGTTCCCATCACTTTCGAAAATCATCCCGCGGCGATAAGCTTCGTAAATCATCGGAGCTAAAGAACGATCTCCTCGACTGTAAAACGCTTCGAGCCGAGACGTTTCCCAATCTGCCCATTGCACTTTCACATTCGGATGTTTGAAAAAACGTTTTCGGACAAATTGAATGTGCGAAAGGGCTGTTTCTCTGTCCATGAACCCCGCCCACTGTAAACCCGTGAACGATTTCGGAATCAAAATTCCCATACTCACTGAAATTTGCGCACCGCGCAAATGCCGCCGACCAATTTTCACCAGATTTTCAATCAGATTGCAAAAGGCTTCCATATCCTCTTCATTTTCCGTTGGGAAGCCAATCATTGTATACAGTTTGATTTTGTTCATTCCCGAAGAAAATGCATATTCCGCGGCATGGTACATGTCTTCATCGGAAATTGTCTTGTTAATCATTTTTCGGAGTCTTTCCGAACCTGTTTCCGGAGCAAATGTCGCACTGCGCCCACCTTTCAACGCTGCGACTTTTTCTGCCAAATGTTGTCCGAAACTACTGACGCGGATACTGGGAAGCGACACGTCAACATTATCAAAATAAGCATCGTCGATAATAGAATCTGTTAAAGGCTCTATCGGCTTGTAATCTGCCGTTGAAAGGCTCAAAAGGCCAAGCTCTCGTTCCCCGGTCGCCTTCAGTCCTTCTTTTGCCAAATCAATGACATCGTCCGGATTTAATTCGCGACAAGGCCTATACCAAATTCCCGCCTGACAGAATCTGCACCCCTGCGTACAACCGCGCATTACTTCAACGCTATACCGGTTGTGAATCAAGCGCATATTCGCTATCAGATTTTTAACGGGATAATCTTCTTTTTTCAATTTCGGAATGAAAACGCGGCGAACGCCGTTTGTGTGTTCATAAGAGCCCGTCGCCGGCTCGGCAGGAATCATTTGACCAAATTCGCCAGGGATCATTTTACGGAATACGGGTACATAAACGCCGTCTATTTTCGAAAGCGTTTCTAAAATTTCAGCCCGGTTCATCCCCTTCTTTTTGCATTCTCCCACCGTCCGAACAATTTTGGGGAACATCTCTTCACCATCGCCGATGTTGAACGCGTCGAAAAAATCGGCAACAGGTTCCGGATTCGCCATAGAAGGCCCACCGCCCAAAACGATCGGGTCATCTTCCTTTCGATCTTTGGAAAATGCGGCGATTCCCGCCAATTCCAAAACATAAGGAACATTGGTAAAATTCAACTCCGTTTGAAGCGACATTCCCACGACGTCGAATTCTCGGACAGGCGTCCACGTCGCATGCGTATAAAGTGGGATTTGATGTTCCCGCATTTGCTTCGCCATGTCGTCCCATGGCGCAAAAGCGACTTCCATAAACAAATCCGGTTCACGATTCACTACGTGATACAAAACGCGAAGGCCATTATTCGAAAGACCGATTTCATACAAATCCGGAAATACAAACGCTACCCGCGCCAATACTTTGGATAAATCCTTAACGACACTGTTGGCTTCTCCGCCCATGTAGCGGGCCGGACTTTCTACAGAGGGCAAGACCTGTCCCAGCTTATCGAATATGTTCATAATCGGAAAGATAATTATTTTTGGCAAACCATGAGACTTTTACTGCAATTCGCTCTAATTCTTTCCGTGTGCTTTATCGGCGACACACTTCACCGCATCTGCGGAATCCCTCTGCCGGGAAACATTTTGGCGATGATCATCCTATTTTTGTTACTTTGTACGAAACTGGTCAAAGTTGAACAAATCGCAGAAATTTCCGATTTCTTTTTAAAACGCCTTCCCTTCTTCTTTTTACCACCAACCGTCGGAATCATTTCCACATACAGTGTCTTAAAAGGAAACGTCCTCGTTTTGTTTCTCCTGTGCATTCTGACTACGATCTTTACAATTGCCGCAACAGGGAAAGCCTCTGACTTTTTAATCAATTTTTTGGAAAATAAAAAACATCATGAATGAAGTTTTGAACACCCCGTTTTTTGGAATCGTCCTGACCATCGTCGCTTACGAAATCGGCGTTTTTTTAAGCTGCCGATTCAAATTGGCAATTTGCAATCCCATGCTTGTCGCCGCCACACTCCTCATCGGATTTTTACTACTGACCGGAATTCAAATAGAAACTTACAATATCGGTGGCGATTACATTTCCATTTTTTTAGGCCCGGCGACTGCCGTTTTGGCGGTTCCACTTTACAAACAACTGAACGCATTAAAATCCAATTTCATCCCCATTCTGTTCGGCATTTTCATCGGCAGCCTCACCTCATTCGCCCTTGTCATGCTTTGCGCAAAAATTCTGGGCATGGAAAACATCCTAAAATTTTCACTGTTGCCTAAATCCATCACCATTCCCATGGGAATCGAACTTTCCCGTGAAATCGGAGGCGTCCCAGCCATTTCTATCGCAGCAATTGTCATTTCTGGAATTTCCGGCGGAGTCGTCGCTCCCACCATTTGCAAAATTTGTAAAATCAAACACCCGGTTGCCCAAGGAGTCGCCATAGGAACGGCATCTCACGCCGTAGGCACAGCCAAAGCGGTTGAAATGGGAGAGGTTCAAGGTGCTATGAGTTCTTTGGCTATCGGCGTGACTGGTATCGTCACAACCATTTTGATTCCACTTTTATTGAAATTTTTTCCCACCTGAAAAAAAACCGCACTCAAGCGAGCGCGGCTTTTCGAAATGTTACGGCAAATGTCGTTATCTGTTTTCAAATCCTCTTAACGGAAACGGCGTGGGCGGACTTCACGCGGACGAGCTTCATTGACGCGGAGTGGACGACCGTTCACTTCCTTGCCGTTCAGCTGTTCGACCGCATTCATAGCAACGCCATCGTCTTCGATTTCAACGAAACCAAAGCCTTTGCTGCGCCCCATGTCTCGGTCCATGATGATCTTTGCGCTCTTGATTTCACCGAATTCCTCAAACAGTTTGGCGAGGTCGGCGTCTTGATACGCAAAGGGGAGATTACCTACGTAGATGCTTTTCATAATTTATCCAGGCTGTTAAATAAGCCTTTGCAAATTATAGAACAATTTTATCTACGGCAAAAGGAATTTTGTGGGAACAAATGGCAAATTTCACAGCGACTTTTCCCTGGAGGAATCCCCACAAAACGATTTTCAGGATCCGGGCAAAACTCCACCGAACCGTCCGGCAAAATCCAAAGTTCCCGTTCGAGAAAAGGACAGCTATCCTTTTTTCTTGGGGATTGCAAAAAAGTCCCTCCGAGTTCCACGGGCACATTTTTCAACTTTGGATAATCCCCAAAATCTTCTGGCGAAATCTGTTCCATTTTTTGCAACGATTCCGAGCCAGAAAGAAAAACCGCCCGATTCAGCTTCACCCGGTCAATTCCCAATTCCGCAGCCCACTCAACAACCCTTTCCACGTCATCCCGATTGGTTTTACAAACCGCCATTTGCAAAGAAATTTTCGACAGTGGGAGTTCAGAAGATTCCAAGATTTTCTGGCGCATTCGTACAAATGCACTCACATTTTCACGAAATCGTTCACCATCCATGCCGGGACAAAGCTTTTCCAAACTCCGTTTTTTCATTCCCCAGCAACTGATTTTAATATCCTTTGAAATCGGAAGCAGCTCTTTAGCCCAAGCCTCTGCACCTTTGCCGGGGAAAGTACCGTTCGTCGTCAAATTCAAGCGAATTCCCAACTCGCGGACTAAACTTTCCAACTGTTCAAAATGAGAATAAAGTAACGGTTCTCCCATCGTACTCGGAATAACTTCGCCAATTCCTTTCGCCGCATAAAAGCGAACAGCCTTTTCCGCTACATTCCACGGCATTTCCCCTTTGCTAAAAGCTCTCCCTCGTTGATTCAAAAAACACAGAGCGCACCGCAAATTACAGCGGTCCGGATTTGTCAACAGAGTGATTCTCCAAAGTTTATTCACTAAAATTCACAAAAAGGCTCCCCTTCGGGAGCCTTTGAAAAAATCAATCAAAATATCAATTCCAATTGCCGAGAACCGTAAGTTCTATGTCAAAATTTGAACCCGTCTTTGTCGGGCTCTTCGGCAAAACGACGAAGAATCCTTTTCCCGTTGCCGGATCATATTCCGGAGTAATGACAACATAGGACGTAATCAATTCAAAATCCGAAGCGGAAATAGTCAAATCGGATTCACGATATTTAAACGAGCTGACATAAGCCGGTTGCGGATAATCCACATAATTTGCGCCGCTCTTGATTTCTTCGGCAATTAAAGAAGATTCAGTGACACCGCTTCCCGCACAATTTGTCTGATCCACACAATCGGTGGTCAACGCCGCATTCGTGTAAAGAACGGGGGTTCCAGACTCCTTGACAAGATAAAGATCAATAAGTGCCGCATTAGCCTCTAAATCGGACTGGATGTATGTGGTCTTGGAATCAAAATCAACGCCGTGCTTTGCAATAGCGTTCGTCGAAAGGGTGACGTTCCACACAGACAGTTCCGTTTCTTGTTCGGCACTGGAGCTACTGGATTCAACGACTGCACATTGATTTTCACTGCGAGTAAACGTCGTTGAAGCGGTCGCAACCAGGTTCGTTTCGTTGTTATGTCCATAAATAATCAGGTAAACAGTAAACTCACCGCATTCCGTAAGCGAAGAAATGTTCAACTTCGGTTGCAAGACGCTGCCTACAGACAACATCGGCATTGGCTCTGGCAACTGTTGGAACGAAAAATCCGAAGACGAAGCGAAACCGCTTTCATTTCCCAATTGGAAATTCACCGAGTCGATGACAACCGAAGTATCGATGTTCAAATTGGCTGCCACGCTCCCCGAAAATTTCAACTCTGTTGCCGAAGCAAAATCCGCTTTGAAATTGGAAACGATGAACAGGGAATCTCCGTTGGCTTCGGGAATTTCAATCGCTGCGGCACTGCTGCTAGACGCATCGGATTCCGAATTTGCCGCGCTCGAAGATGAATCACTGCTGCAAGCAGTCAAAGAAACCGCCAAAGCGGCACTCATCGCGGTAAAGATTTTTTTCAAATTCATAATGTCCTCTTTGATTTTTTCAAAGAAAATAAACAAATTTTAGAGAAAAAGAACAAGGAAAACGGATTTAACCCCGTCTATCCCGAAGAATATCCCGCAAACGCGCAGCTTCTTCAAAATCCAAGCGGGCCGCCGCCGCTTTCATTTTCGCTTCAAGTTCTTCAACCGAAGAATTTTCATCGGAATCTTCTGCTTCTGGCGGGAGCATTTTCTGCATTTTTCTGTTTTTTGAAGACTTTTTGCCCTTTCCCATGATTTCGCCCAACGGATCCGCCATTTCCAAATCCTCGTCAAGCTTTCGGGTGACGGATTTCGGAACAATCCCATGGGTTTTGTTGAAATCTTCCTGCACTTTCCGACGGCGACGGGTTTCCGTCAGGGCTTTTTCCAAACTTTCCGTCATGACGTCGGCAAAAAGAATGACTCTGCCGTGCACATTGCGGCTTGCACGGCCCATCGTCTGAATAAGGCTGCGATAATTGCGCAAAAATCCTTCTTTGTCCGCATCGAGAATCGCCACCAGGGAAACCTCGGGCAAATCCAAACCTTCCCTGAGCAAATTAATGCCCACTAAAACATCAAAATCGCCCCGGCGAAGGCCCTGTAAAAGTTTATGCCTTTCAAAAGTTTTGACTTCGCTGTGCAAATAACGGGCTTTGACATTCACCGAAACCAAAAAATCCGTTAAATCCTGGGCCATTTTTTTTGTCAACGTCGTCACCAAAACGCGCTCGTTTCGCGCAGTCACGTCTTCAATACGTTTGAGCAAAACATCCATTTGCCCTTCAACCGGATACAGCTCTACTTCCGGGTCAAGGAGTCCCGTTGGACGGTTGATCTGTTCGACAACCGCTCCGCCCGTTTTTTCCAACTCATAATCCCCGGGAGTCGCACTGACAAACAGAACTTGCTGCGGATACATCGATTCGAATTCGGCAAAATTCATTGGACGGTTGTCTAGCGCACAGGGCAAGCGGAATCCATATTGCACCAAATTTGTCTTACGCGATTTGTCCCCTTCGGACATTCCTCCTATCTGCGGAACGCTCACATGGCTTTCATCGATCATCAAAAGCCAATCATCGCCAAAATAATCAATCAGAGTAAAAGGCCGCGTTCCCGGCAAACGCTCTTCGACAATCCGCGAATAATTTTCGATCCCAGAACAAATTCCCGTGGCCCGAATCATTTCCATATCGTAACGGGTGCGGCTTTCTAAACGGGAACGGGCTAGCACGCGGGCATCCGCTTCGGACTGATTGCCCGACTTTCGGAACGCGGCTTCTTCGCGATTCAACTGTTCTATCCGTTCACTCAGCTCCACCTGGATATTTTGCACAATGCGTTCACGGGAATCTTCCCGCGTCACAAAATGTTTCGCCGGCGCAATGCGAACGTCTTTCAAAACTTCTTTCACATCTCCAGTCACCAAATCAAATCGGCAAAGGCGTTCTATTTCATCACCAAAAAGTTCAATGCGGACGCCCACGTCATCGTAACTCGGATATATTTCAATCACATCGCCCCGCACACGGAACGATCCGCGTTCCAAAGCAAAGTCATTCCGCTGATACTGAATGTGCACAAGTTGCATCAAAATCAAATCACGCTCTACAACCTGCCCCACTTGCAACCGAATCATCAAATCAAAATATTCCCGCGGAGACCCCAATCCATAAATACAGCTGACACTGGCAACAATAATCGTATCGCGCCGCGTGAGCAGATTACTTGTCGCCCGCAAACGGAGCTTGTCTATTTCATCATTTATCGCAGCATCTTTTTCGATATAAGTGTCCGTGTGGACGATGTAAGCTTCGGGCTGGTAATAATCGTAATAGCTGACAAAATATTCAACCGCATTATTCGGGAAAAAAGTTTTGAACTCCTGATAAAGTTGCGCAGCCAGCGTTTTGTTGTGCGTCAGGACAAGAGTGGGCTTCCCCACGTCTTTGATGACATTTGCCATGGTGAACGTTTTTCCGGATCCCGTCACGCCCAAAAGGCACTGAAAGCGTTCCCCTCGAGAAAAACCAGCATCCAATTCCCGTATCGCTTCTGGCTGGTCTCCTGCGGCAGCATAAGCACTGTGTAAATCAAAATGTGCGCAAGTCGGTTCCAAAAATTGCGGCAACGTTCCCGGCTTACTTTGCTCCGGAGAAAGCTTTTTGAGGAGAGGTTTTTGATAAGGATCAGGACGGATTGATTTTCGAGCTCGAGCCATAATTTCAATTTAGATATTTGGAAAGGAGTCCTTTTCTGCTGACATCCATTTTTATACTTTGCAAGCGTTGTCCAGATTTTTTTTCGACAACTTTTTGTTTGAGGTATGCATGAAACACTCCTTTCTTGAAGAACGGGTTTCCGTGGGAAACGCGGAACTTTGGCAAGAACCTAAAATTGCCTTTTTCGCTTCGCGAAAATCAAGCGACGTCGAAAAAGAAAAAATCCGCTGTTGGGGACGAAATCAGGCAAAACGCGGGGTCTGCATTGTCAGCGCATTTCATTCCGATGCCGAAAAAGCTTTACTCTCCGCCATTTTGCGAAACGGAGGAAAAGCCATCTGGGTTTTGGGAAAATCCATTCCCGAGACATTTTCCCGCGAAGAAAGCCTCGCTGTTGACGAGAACCGCCTATTTCTCATTTCCTGCATTCATCGAAATCGCCATTCTTTAGCCACTTCCCGCTACGCAAATCACCTAGCCGCCATGATCGCCGACGCCATCGTCTTTGCGCACATTTCCGAAAAGAGTATGCTTTACCCTTTTTACAGAGAATTGTGTAAAAAAAGGAAAAACGATGTCACCCGAATAAAATAACCCGTCAGATTTCAACGAATTCTTCGGTTCCCCGGATGAATGCGACTAGGCGTTCCAACGCCCATTCCGATTCCATCCGCAACGAACATTCCCAAACAACAGCCACCCGATAGCCGTCCAAGAAAAGTTCCTGCAACGTTTTGACATCCCGAGCAGCGTTGTTATCAAACTTTTCATTCCAAAAATCCATATTGGATTTCGGCCGTCTAGAAAAACGGCAACCGTGTTGATGCCAAAAGCACCCGTTCACAAAAACGGCCACGCCGTATTTCAACACAAAAAGATCCGGCGTTCCCGGCAAATCCCGCCGATGCAAGCGATAGCGCACTCCCGCCCGGAACAGAGCCCTGCGGACAATCCATTCGGGTTTTGTATTCTCACTCTTTACCGCCCGCATCATCTGCGAACGGTCAATTCTTTTCCGTTTTCGCTGTTTTTTCATGCCTTTGCTTTCTGTAAATTTTCACTCTAAATCCAATTTCGCAAGAAAACGTTGCCCGTCAAGCAACCCAAAGCGACTTGCAGGCAATTTATAATATCTACAACAAAACGACACAAAAGGCAGACGAACTCTCTCGATTACCCATTTAAGAAGCGGACTTGCGCCCTTCTAGAAAGATCGCCGAACGTTTCACGGGAATATTTCTAATATTTGCTCGTTATGAATGAAGAAATTTATGCAAACACACCGGAAACCCCTGGGAATTCCACTGAAAAACCGGTCAATCCTTTTTTAAATCCCATCCATATCGTTGAACCGGAAAACAAACTCCCCGATTATTCATTCGATGCTCTTCCGGCAGACCTCAAGGCGACTCTCGAGAAACACGGTTGGACAGACCTTATGCCCGTCCAACGCAAAACGATTCCTTACATGTTGGCCGCCCGCGATATGCTAATCCAGTCCAAAACAGGTTCCGGGAAAACAGGAGCATTTGTTTTGCCGCTGGCCCAGGTCATTGTCCGCGAACACAAATTTCCGCAAGCGTTGATTTTAGTCCCAACCAGAGAACTGGCGCAACAAGTCGAAAGCGAAATCGAAAAAATTACAGAAGGCACCGGCATCAAATCCACCGCCATATTCGGCGGTGTCGGTTACGAACCACAACTCCGCGCACTGCGGGAAGGTGTCCACATCATTGTCGCCACTCCGGGAAGGCTTCTTGACCACGCCCAACGCGGACACATCGACTTTCTTTCCGTCCGGGACCTCGTTCTTGACGAAGCGGACGAAATGCTTTCGATGGGATTTTACCCAGACATGCAACGCATCCGCCGCTACTTGCCAAAAGACATCGCATGCACCATGTTCAGTGCGACTATTCCGCAAACAGTGAAAAGTCTCGCCCGTGAATTTGGACGCAAAAACGCCGGGTTCCTGTCGCTCAGTTACGACAAAGTCATTGCAAACAATCTGGAACACCGCTATTACATGTGCGACGTGATGGACAAAGACAAAATGGTCATCAAAGCCTTGGAATGGGAAAATCCGGACAGTTGCATGATATTTTGCAACATGAAACGCGATGTCAGCTACTTGGAACAAGTTCTTTCCAATTACGGGTTTCGCGTTGGAGCGCTTTCTGGAGATATTTCGCAAAAAATGCGCGATGAAACTCTAGACGCTTTCCGCAAAAAACGTTTGAACATCCTCATTTGCACGGATGTGGCGGCCCGAGGCATCGACGTTACCCACGTAACCCACGTCATCGTTTACGATCATCCCGACGACCACGAAGTTTACGTTCACCGCAGCGGGAGAACGGCCAGAGCCGGGCGCAGCGGAGTCGCCATTTCGCTCATTACGCCCGTCGAAGAGATTGAACTTCAAAAGACGGCGGTTGATTTCGGAATTCAGTTCATCAAAATGCCGGCAATCACCGAAGAAGATTTGGCAAATCGCATCCGGCAACGCACAGCAGCCGAACTAGACCGCGAAAAACGCGTGCTGGGCCAGATGAAAAAAGAACGCCTCCGCCGTTTTTTACCGCTAGTCGACGAACTGGTGTCAAATCCCGAAGATAAGGAAGTCCTCGCCTATCTTCTCGATAAATTCTACTGGAAGGAATACGATAAAAAAGAAGAAAAACGAGAACAAGGAACACACTAATGTCTAAGATTCTTGTCAAAACAAAAAAAGAAATTGAACTCATCCGCTCCGCCGGAGCACTTGCCGCCGAAACCTTGGTCCGCGCAGGCGAGATGTGCAAGCCGGGAGTCAGCACCTGGGAAATTGACGAATTCATCGCCGCTTACACCAAAAAGCACGGCGGCATTTCCGCCGATTTCAATTACGAATGCGATGGAAAACGCTATCCCCGATATTCATGCATCAGCCTAAACGAAGTGGTGTGTCACGGCATTCCCAGCAAAGACACCATTTTAAAAGAAGGCGACATTCTCAATATTGACATCACAACCATTCTCGGCGGTTACCACGGAGATTGTTCTGCCATGTTTTGCGTTGGAAAAGTCAGCGATTTGGCGAACGAACTCATTGAAACTACCAAATTATGCCTTGAAGAAGGTATCCGGGCAGCTGCTATGCCCAAAGCCCGTTTTTCTGACATCGGCAACGCCATTCAGCCCGTCGCCGATGAACACGGATTCAGCGTAGTTGAAGATTACGGCGGACACGGAATCGGACGCGGTTTCCACGAAGAACCTTTTGTTCTTCATTATGCAAACAACATGCGCTCACCCATCATTGAAATTGGAAATGTCTTTACGATTGAACCGATGATTAACGTCGGGGGGTCCGCAATCAAAACATTGAAAGACAAATGGACAACGGTCACCGCCGATGGGACGCTTTCTGCGCAATGGGAACACACCATGGTCAAAACCAAAGACGGTATTGACATTTTAACACTACCCCGATGACCTTGATGGATTCCGCAAGGAATTCCCTTGCCAAAAATTACTTGCAAACGAACAGCCTGGTAAAACGATTCGGCACCGTTCATTCGTTTTCCATTGATACATCCGAGCGAACCTGTTCCTTGGACTTTGGACTTGTCGGCGAACCGGCACCCATCCATTTTTCGGCAAAGTACTCGCTCGATTCAACGGAAAACGGGATTGATCTCCAACTTTTCGACATCCATTCCGAAAAGCCCTGGATGAACGAAATTTTAAAGCTCGCTTTAGAGCAGAAGGGCGGTTCGTTCCATCTTCCCATAAATGGATTCGCCGCCAAGCTCATTTCCCTGTTCATCTAAGCCCAAAACAACCCGTTTTCGGTCTTCTGAACGGTTGATACCTTGAGTCCGGTTGCGAGATTTTCTATCTTGCACTTCAGTTTTGTCAATCTTTTCATGGAAAAACAAATGGAAAACATACACAAACATCGAAACATCGGTATCTCTGCCCACATTGACTCGGGTAAGACCACCCTCACGGAACGCATTCTGTTCTTCACCAACAAAATCCACGCGGTTCACGAAGTCCGCGGAAAAGATGGCGTCGGCGCCACGATGGACTCCATGGAACTCGAAAAGGAACGTGGTATCACCATCCAGTCTGCTGCGACGTTTGTGAACTGGAAAGACATTTCCATCAACATCATCGATACACCGGGGCACGTAGACTTCACAATCGAAGTGGAACGCGCACTCCGCGTTCTCGACGGAGCCATTCTCGTTTTGACAGGTGTCGAAGGGGTTCAGTCCCAGTCTATCACCGTTGACCGTCAAATGCGCCGCTATCACGTTCCCCGCGTGGCGTTCGTGAACAAGTGCGACCGCGCAGGAGCAAACCCGCTCCGCGTTGCCAAGATGCTCAAGGAAAAACTCAACCACAATCCTTGCGTCATGCAAATCCCCATCGGACTTGAAGACAAGCTCCGCGGCGTTGTCGACCTTCTCAAGATGAAGGCTTACTACTTCAACGGCGACAACGGTAAAGAAATTCTCGAAACCGAAATTCCGGAAGAGCTGAAAGAACAAGCCCAAGAATACCGCGAAAAGCTCGTCGATTGCTGCGCAGACTTCAACGACGAAGTGATGGAACGGGCTATGGAAGGCGACTACAACGATGTTCCAGAAGATCTTCTGAAAGCGACCATCCGCAAAGCGACTATCGAACTCAAAATGACTCCGGTTTTCATGGGTTCTGCCCACAAGAACATCGGCGTTCAAAAGCTCCTCGACGGTGTCGCCGACTTCCTCCCGGATCCGACCGAAGTTGAAAACATCGCTCTCGATGTCGACAACGAAGAAAAAGAAGTTGTTCTCCAGCCCGAAGATTCGAAGCCTCTCGTGTGCTACGCGTTCAAGCTCGAAAACGGCCAATACGGACAGCTCACTTACATCCGCATTTACCAAGGCACCATCCGGAAAGGCGATTCCATTTACAACATGGCGACCGGCAAAAAAGTCTCTGTGGGACGTTTGCGCCGTATGCACTCCAACACCCCGATTGACATTGAATCTGCCGGTGCTGGTGACATCGTCGCCCTTTTCGGAATCGATTGCGCTTCGGGTACAACATTTACAGATGGCACGCTCCACTACAACATGACCTCCATGCACGTGCCGAATCCGGTGATTGAACTAGCCATCGAAGCAAAGAGCCGCGATGATTTGGCCAACATGTCCAAAGCGTTGAACCGTTTCACCAAAGAAGACCCGACCTTCCAAGTTGAAGTCGACAAGGAAAGCGGACAGACCATCATCAAAGGAATGGGCGAACTCCATCTGGACGTTTACATTGAACGCATGAAGCGCGAATACAATGTCGATGTCGAAAAGGGAAAGCCCCAGGTCGCCTACCGCGAAACCATTACGCGCCCGGCCAAGTTCGACTACACGCACAAAAAGCAGACCGGCGGTTCTGGTCAGTTTGCAAAAGTGCTCGGCGAAATGCGTCCGATGGCAGTCGAAGGAGATTCCGAAAATACATACAAATTCATCAACAGCGTCGTTGGTGGACGGATTCCCAAAGAATTCATCCCGTCTTGTGACAAGGGTTTCCAAAGCTGCATGGAAGCGGGTTCCCTCATCGGATTCCCGGTCGTCGGCATCGAAATGGACCTTCAGGACGGTGCTTACCACGAAGTGGACTCTTCTGACATGGCGTTCCAGATTTGCGCCCGCATGGCGTTCCGCCAGGCTTTTGAAAAGGCCGGTGCACAAATTCTCGAACCTATCATGAAGGTCGAAATCACCACTCCGACGGAATTCCAAGGAAACGTCGTCGGCAACATTTCTCAGCGCCGTGGCAACATCATGGGCACGTCCGAAGAACGCGACGAAACCACGATCGAAGCCGAAGTTCCGCTTTCCGAAATGTTCGGGTACATGACAGACTTGCGCTCCATGACCCAGGGTAAGGCTGAATTCACCATGGAATTCAAGAAATACGCCCCGGTGCCGCGCAACATTCAAGACGACCTCATCAAAAAGTACGGCGACAAGGCCAAAGCAGGCCAGCGTTAATCGTCAAAAGAAAAAAGCAAAGGCGAACTCATTTGAGTTCGCCTTTTTTTCACAAAGAGAGTCGCAAAAAGGATCGCGCTCCGGCCGCCCTACCCTGCGGTTTGCTCCAGCATCCCTTCGCTAAACCAAGGCGACCGGGGCGCGTCCACTTCATCAACATAAATTCCCTATTTCCCTCCGTCAAATATTTTTTCAAGCGCCAATAGAACAACTTGGAACATTCCGAGGGAAACGGTTTTTACAAAAAAAAGCCTTTCCAAAGAAAGGCTTTCGTACTCACGGCGGGAGTCGAACCCACGACCCACTGCTTAGAAGGCAGTTGCTCTATCCAACTGAGCTACGCGAGCATTTGCCCCAAATATAACTTTATTCAGCGCATTTTTCAAAACGAGTCCGTTCTCCGTTTCAAAATAAAAGCTTCCGATAAAATGCAACTTTTTCCGTTTTTTTCAACGTCGACAAATCTATATTGTAAGCAAGAACTTTTTCAAAGGAAAAACAATGCTGACATTGAATGAAGCTCTCGCCATCGCCGAAAAGGCCCACGCCGGACAAACAGACAAGGCCGGCGGCCCTTACATCGATTTTCTCAAAAGCATTGCGGATGACTTGAAATCCAAAGGCGAATCGGAAGACGTCCAAGTTTTGGCCGTATTGCAAGACTTGTTGAAATCCTCCACCCAACTATCCAAAGAAGATATTATCCAAATGGGCGTCCCCACAGAAATGGCAGATACGATTCAAAAAATGACCTACTTCAAGGACCAGTCTTGGATCGATGAATACAGTTGCAAGCTAATGGCCGAAGGCATCCCTGCAGAAGAAGCAACTTATGAAGCCCGCGAAAAAGAATTTGTAAACTTTGTCAAAACATTAAAATCAAACCCTGTTGCGGCAAAGGCTAAAGCGGCAATACTCCGCGCCCTTTTAGAGGACAAATACATCCACCGCGGCGAACGTCGCGAATTGAAGACGAAATTCCGCCTCAAAAAGTATCAAGCCGCCATCGAAGCTTTAGAAGAATGAAATGTGAAAAGGAAGTTCCCGTGTGAACTTCCTTTTTCTAAATTGAACATGTCTTTTAAGACTAAAAAAGGACAACGCCATGAGCAAAATCATCTATAACTTCAGCGCAGGTCCCTCTACGCTGCCCCCCAAGGCCACTCAAGAAGCCGCCGAAGCCATCAAGAACTTCGCCGGAACTGGAGTCGGTATTTTGGAAATCAGTCACCGCACACCCGCCGTTGAAGGCATGGTCGAAGATACCGGTTCAACCCTCCGCAAATTGATGGGCATTCCGGAAAACTACGAAATCGTTTATTTGGGCGGTGGCGCATCTCTTCAATTCTGCATGGTTCCGTTCAACCTTCTCGATGAAGATGGCAAGGCCGATTACATCAATTCCGGTGTCTGGGCAAACAAAGCGTTGAAAGAAGCCAAAGCTCTTGCTTCTGGCGTCAAAGAAATCGCAACGTCCAAACCGGACAACTACACGCACCTTCCGACTGATTTCACGCAGACTCCCGGTGCGACGTACCTCCACGTCACGAGCAACAACACCATCTACGGTACAGAATACTTTGAATTTCCGAAAGCGGAAAGCGGTTACCTGGTTTCCGACATGAGCTCCGACATTCTTTCCCGTCCCATCAACGTGAGCGATTTCGGACTTATTTATGCGGGTGCGCAAAAGAACATGAGCTGCGCCGGTGTCACTGTCGCCATCATTCGAAAGGACATTTTGGGCAAGGTCAAACGTTACATTCCGACCATGCTCAATTACCAGACCCACATTGACGGCAAGAGTATGTTCAACACGCCTCCGGTCTTTGCCATTTACGTCATGAACCGCGTTCTCCATTGGCTTGATGACAATGGCGGCATCGCCGAAATGGAAAAGGTGAACATTCAAAAGTCTGGACTTCTTTACGATTTCTTGGACAATTCCAAACTCTTCACCAACACGGTAACCGTCAAGGAACACCGTTCCCGTATGAACATTCCGTTTGTATATCGTCCGGGAGCTGTAGATCCGGCAAAAGTCGACGAACTCCAAAAGGAATTTATCGCCTACGCCAAAGAAAATGGTCTCCAGCAGCTGAAGGGACATCGTTCCGTGGG
>CAZPKF010000006.1:0-130765 GCA_964587155.1 uncultured Fibrobacter sp. | reverse complement strand
CATCACGCACACGATGATTAACATTATCAATCATCTTCGGCATACCCGGAATTTGTATGTTATCCATTCGCTTTTCCCGCATTTAAAAATAAAGAATCCTCGAGGGCGTTTTTCTCGTTGATTTTTTCATTTACCGACATCGAATTGAAATGAAATATAGAATTTGTGAAAAGAGGGGAAATTCATAATGGGAAATGGGAAAAGGGAGTTTGAGCGGCGGCGAGCCTTTTTTGTGAAATTCGGGCAACTCGTTTTGATGCGGAAACTTTTTGTAATGAGAAGTTAGAAATGAGGAATTGGGCGTTTGGAGAGTGAACTTAGATAGGAGAGTTCTTTTTGATGGGATTTCTCACGGAAAGCCTTTTCAGTAATAAAACGAAGTTTGCACGGTTTAGGCGGCGCAGACGAAGCCGTTTTCGTTGAATGAAAGTTTTAGGCTCAAGCGACTAGCTTTTTCGGCACCGTTTGGACTGTTCGTTTTGCATAATTTTAGAGATGGGTTCTAATTTCTAAGGGCGAAGACGGCGGAGGAGCCCTTGGTTTAAATATCCAGCTGGCTGCGCCAGGTTGCTTTGGCGTGGTAAAGCTTTTCGATGGACTTGTCGTCGGCTCCGCTTGAATCCCGCAATTCTTTGAGTTTTTGGTAGTCGTCCAAAATCTTTTGCGCATTGGGATATTCCGGGATGATATTCAGCAGGGCAGCTTCGATTTTTTCGTCGGAGTAGTAGCGCAAAATGCCGTATAAGTAAGTCTTCACAAATTCTTCTTGGTTGCCGGCTGCTTTTTGCGCGTTCGCTTCTTCAAATTCAAACGGTTCTATCGCATCCATCCAGGCGGCCTCTTTGGTAAAAAGGGCGTTGTCCAGGGCGATGGCGTTCTCTTCGCGGCTAATGCGGAGCTGTTCGGCAAAAAGGGGACGGTAGGTTTCGGTGTCTGCCGAAATGCCTTCTTGCTTCAAAAAACGGGAGAGGTTGTCGAGGTTCTTTTCCGAGGGGGATTGCAACATGCGCTCTTTCAACACAGCCAGCTGGGCTCCCCGGGGCAGGGATTTGAATTCCCGGTTGTTCAGGTCGGAGGAACGCTTGTGGGCAATGAAAATGCGCACGAGCAACAGGGCGATAAGCAGGGTGACGAAAATTTTGGCTGTCATGATGGATAATGTTAGAAAATTGACTAAAAAAACGAACTTTTCAATGAAAATGGTCACGAAATTTCGTCAAAAAATCCGGATTTGGTAAAAAAAGGATTGCATTGGGAATTTCTTAAAATGAAAAGATTTATATTTGGGTGGAATATTTCTACACCTTCGGTGGAGACGTGTACATGAATAAAAAGATTTTGATGTTTTCGACTGCCTTTGCAGCGGGCGCCTTTACTGTTTCGTTCGCACAGGGAGTCACTTCCGTTACCAATTTGCCGATCACGCTAGACGTTGTGGTTCGCGATTTCCAGCCGAATCATCCGGATTTTGAAAACTTCTCGGAAGAATCCGTTAACCATGCGACCGCCATTTACAATTACAAAAGTGGCTCAAACGGATACGATATAGAGTGGTTCAACAAGACTGCTTATCACAATTCGTGTGGCAACATGAACTCCAAAGCGGGCGTCCTTTTGGGCAACGACGGTTTGCCGCTGCAGCCGAACCCGCTTCTTCCCGCTTATCTCCAAGAATCTTCTACTGTCGGCGGTAAGTTGGAGTACGGGCAATGCAATGGTACTTCGGTCGGTGGTGCTCAAATACCGGGAATTCAAACTGCCCGCGGCTTTAAAAAGAACGTGGCGGCGTTCACCGGCATCAAAAAGAATACTTGCACAAGTGACGGCGGCGATTGGGAAAATCCCGTTTATTATACGCCGGGCATGGTGCATCCCTATCTCAGTTTCAAAGGAACGATGCCCGCCTTTTCGGGAAAACCCTCCGTTGAAGTCAAGGAATATTTCTTGGACAACACGGTGATTTCGAAAGCGGCGGATCGTTGCGACAACCAGTTCTTTGATCAGTGGTTCAGCGATGTCAGCGGTGTCAACAAGCGCTCCAATATGCCTCTTGATTTGCCGGTGGCTGTGGATAACCCCAATTTTAAAGAGTTGAACTACAATTACAACAATGGCGGTTACTTCCCCTTGGATCTGTTGGATGCAAACGGTCTCTATGTGGGGAAACAGCCGAATACGGACCAATTTGGTGCGCAGAGCTTCTCGATTTTCTGCCCGCCTTATGCATACCAATATGCGTCAACCCAAGCGGACTATTTGGGTAATCAGACTTCCGCCCTGTGCAGTGACTGGAACACGTATGGTGGAGCTAAAAGCCTTTCTGCCGATCAGGCTTTGGCAATTGCCAACTCTAAAGGGGTCGTAGGCCAGTTGCACTTGCGCAATTACAACTTCACTATGATGGGGTATGCGCCGTTCCAGTATTTCGAAATGAACAACCAGAGCGATTTGATCAAAGAAATCTTTGAATTCGCCGGCGACGACGATATGTGGATTTTTATTGACGGCGTGTTGGTTGTGGATTTGGGCGGCACCCACTTGGCTACTCCGGGTATGGTCGACGTGCGGAAACTGGCGATGAACAACCACGGTTGCGATGTGGCTGCCGGTCAGCCGCTGGCGTCGATGCTGCAGGCGCAAAACGCATGCGGCGGCGGACAGCTTTATCCGGGTGGCTGGACAGACGGTTCTTGGCACCATTTGCACTTCTTCTATGCTGACCGCCAGACGGATGGTTCCAACCTTTACATTCGCGCCAACTTGGCGAACGTCGGTTCTTCGGTGTATGGCGACCCTCAGATTCTCGAAGCGGAACTCCAGACAAACGATGCCGGTCAAATCGAAACCTTTATTTATACGAACGCGGAACTTTCGGATGCGACTATCGCTGCCATCAATTCTTCGAATGGCTCCGTTTTCCCGATTCTTTCCAAGCGTCAAGGACCGCTCCAGATGGACACGCTCGCGTTCCAGGTGCTGGGATTCCAGAAAACGGCAAAGACATCGAAGGGCTATGGTTACCAGATTTCGGGCAAGCTTTGCGTCGATGCCGCTTGCACCGTTCAAAAGAACCCAGCCCGCGGAGATTCGCTCACGTTCAATTATTTGCCGACCGAAGCGGATAATTCTCCGTTGAACAACAAATTCTACAATCCGAATTTGTTCCAGATTGTGTCCAAAACGGGCCGTCCGGTTGCCAGCTACAAATGGGGACCAGTCACGTCCATGTCGATGGGTTCGACGACCACAATCGTGCCTTCGGATCCGACGATTGAACGCCCGGATTTTGATATCGACAAATTGGGCAGCGGTGAACTTTCTGACAGAGAAACGGGTGAAATTCTCATTGCCGACCTTTCGCAGTCAGAAGACTACTTGACCGCAGAAAACCAGGGTCAGTGGATTTCGAAAAATTTGAATTCGTTTATTCAGGCTCCCGGTGGATCTTCTTCGACTCAGGGACTTCAGGTGATCAATTCTTCGACGAATGGAGCGCTTAGTTCTTCCGCTTCGGATGTTTCCCGTTGCGCAACGAGCAATGGCGTCGAAAACTGCGTGAGCTTCTCGTTTGTAACCGATGAAGCGTTCCGCGTGAACATTCGCATCTTTGACCACTTGGGACACTTTGTGGGACAATACAACCAGGAACTCTCTGTGGAAGAATTCAACAAAATTACGAATTCCCAGTCGTCCAATGGTGTTTGCACTGATAAGGTTGGTGCAGGCAAAATTGCGGCGAGTGTCAAAATGTATCCGGTTTCGCAAGATGGCCGTAAACTTGCCACGGGCGCTTACATTTACCAGGTTTCGCTGATCGAATTCCCGCAGCCGCATTGCGTGCTGGTTGATGGCGAACAGCAATATATGGAAGGCGAATACCGTCGTACCGAATACAAGCAGGTTCGCGGTTATCGCCGAGTCAAGTAATCGGGACCGATTTTCATACAAAACCCCGGAAATTTTCCGGGGTTTTTTGATGTTTTGAATTGTTTCGGCTTAACTAAAAGGCGCGCCTTCCATTGCGAACTCCGACAACTTCCATTTCGCAAAAAATGGCTCCTCTTTGCCGTTAAAACCGTGTAAAATTCACCCACTCGCAGAAAAGATTTTTAATGTGAAACCCCACCCAAGAGAATTTTTAGCTCGCGGCTCTCATTCTACATTCCTCATTCCTAATTACTGTCCTAACTCCGAATTTTACAAGTCCAATTCCGGCTGAGAACCTTGGGGTTGTGGAATGTGCAGGGCCTTGTAGGCAGCATGAGTGAGGGTTCGCCCGCGAGGCGTGCGCGAAAGCAGTCCTTGTTGAATCAAGTAAGGTTCGTAGACTTCTTCAAGAGTGTCCGGTTCTTCGCCAAGAGAGGCTCCGATGGTTCCTAATCCGACGGGGCCTCCATCGAAATGGGTTGCGATAGTGGAGAGGATTTTGCGGTCCATCGGGTCTAGCCCGCGCTCATCGATGCCCAACATTTTTAATGTCCTTGTGGCAATTTCGGTGTCAATGACGCCTTCTCCGCGGACTTCTGCGACGTCCCTGGCGCGCCGCAAAACGCGGTTTGCGATGCGGGGGGTTCCTCGGCATTTGGAACTGAGGATTTTTGCGGCATCTGCAGTAATTTTCACATTCAAAATGTTTGCGCTGCGGATTAAAATTTTTTCCAAATCTTTGGGTGCATACAATTCCAGGCGAAAATGAAGCCCGAATCGGTCTCGGAGCGGTCCGGTTAAAAGCCCGGTGCGGGTAGTTGCTCCGATGAGGGTGAATCTTTTGAGCGGCAAGTTCACACTTCTGGCTGCCGGTCCGGAATCGAGCATGATGTCGAGCCGAAAATCTTCCATGGCGGGGTAAAGATACTCTTCGATGACGCGGCCTAAACGGTGAATTTCGTCGATGAACAAGACGTCGTTTTCGCCTAGACTGGTGAGAAGTCCGGCGATGTCGCTCGCTTTTTCTAAAACCGGACCGCTGGTCACGTGGATTCCTACGCCCATTTCTTTGGCGATGATGCCGGCCAAGGTTGTTTTTCCTAATCCCGGAGGACCGGCAAACAGACAATGGTCCAACGCTTCTCCCCGGCGTTTTGCCGCTTCGATGGCAATTTGCAGACTTTCTTTGATGTGGTCTTCTCCGCTGAAATCGGCAAGCGTTCCTGGGCGGAGGCTTTTGTCCAGTTCGGCTTCTTCGCCGTTTTCCTGTTCCGGGGAGATGATGCGTTCCGACATGGAGACTCCCGTTAGATGAACTTTAACGCTTCGGGGATGAGGGCTGTTACGCTCGCGTTTGCACCCAAGATTTTAAGCGCTTTTTCGACGGCTTTTTGGGCGGCGGGATCTTTGACACCGAGAGTGTGCAACGCTTGAATAGCTTCGCTTTGGTTCGGCGTGAAGGCGTTGAACGTTTTCCCTTCGGAGGCGGCGATCGTCAATGCTTTGTCTTTCAGGGAAAGGATGAACATATCGGCTGTTTTTTTGCCGACCCCTTTGATTTTTCCCAAGGCGGCTTTGTCTTCGCGGGCGATGATGGCGAGGAATTCGCTTGGAGATACGCCGGAAAGAATGCGTTGCGCTGTTTTGGGACCGACTCCGTTGACGGCGATCATGTTCAAAAAAAGTTCCTTTTCCTGCGTATCGGCAAAGCCGAAGAGTTCCATGGAATCTTCCTTGACGACGAGATGGGTGGGCATTGTGATTTCGGAGCCTTCGGGCGGTAACTGTTCACCCGCTCTGGCCGATATTTGTACACCGTAGCCGATTCCACCGCATTCAATGACGGCAAATGTCGGGCGGCGTTCAACGAGGATTCCGTGCAACCTTTCAATCATGATTTAAATATAATCGTTTCGTGTTATTTTGTGCAGCATTTTGCCGGATTGGATGCAAAAATGCGAAAGTGACGCACGTCACGCTTTTATTTGTATGGTGAAAAATGGGTTATGTTTCGCCGTTGTGCCGTGTTTTTATTCTTATATTACAAACAAAGGACGGGAGTGAAATCTGCCTGTCTGGAGTTTGAGCTTGCTTGGGGAGGGCGAAGTCTTCCCGGATTAGGTGGATTTTCCCATTTGACAAAAACGGCATCGCCTGCGCGGTCAAAACCGTGCAAACTTCGCTTTATCGCAGAAAAGGCTTTGGGTAGAAATCCCACCAAGGAGAGTTTTCCGGTTGCGACTCTCATTCCACATTCCTCATTAACAGCTGGATGGACGACTGCCTGCTCTTGTTGGAATCCTTGAGGCTGATGAAGATTTTATTATATTTACCTGTGAATTGCCCTCATAGCTCAAATGGATAGAGCACGCCCCTCCTAAGGGTGAGATCTACGTTCGATTCGCAGTGGGGGTACTTCTTTTTCTTGCAGGTACCATGAAGCGCAACTACTTTTTATTCACGGTCATTTTTTTTGTGATGCTGCTGTTGCCCGGCCTGTGGGATTTCGCTCATTCGGTGCGTAGTGGAGAGCAATTTGTCCCGTTGGATGTTTTCCGTGACATGCGTTTTCCTTTTGAACGGGAAGCTTCGCTTCGTCGGAATGCGGACTCGCTGAAAACAGGACTGGAAAAAGTTTTCGCTCTTGCCGAAGCGGAAAATGCGTCGCTTTCAGAAGCGGTCGCGGATTTAGACGATGTGGCGTCGCGAATGAAACGGCTGGTTGTTGACGTGAATGCGTATTTGCCGGAGGATTCGTCTTCTTTTGCGGTGCAGCAAATTTCCGAATGGCAAAAACACCTTGCGGATTTTGAAACCGATGGCGATTTGCGCGATACTTTGGAAAATCTGGCGAAAAATCTCGTCGACACGTATGGCAGTTTTTCTTGGAAGAGAATTTGGGACGCTTGGTGGAATCACGGTTTTTTAAGCGGTAAGTATTTGCGCGCTTACGAAGACCGCTTGGACAAAGAGAACGCCTTTGTGAAAAAGACGCGTCCTTTTTATCAGGCGTTTGCTTGGAATGTTCTTCGGGACCCGGGGGAAAAGGCTGTTCTCGCGGACTCTGGGTTTCTTTTTTACCGTCAGGATGTGGAATTTTTGGTGCGACCGGCACCATGGGAGTGCGACAGCCTGGACAATCCGATTGATGCCATTCTGGATTTCCAGTCGGAATTGCAAAAACGCGGAGTGGAACTGCTGGTTGTCGTCGTACCGGGAAAGCCCTCTATCTATCCGGAATTTTTGAATCCTTCCCTGTATGGAATTTCCGGCAAGGATGTTTCGACTTTGGGCGAAAGCCTTGTCGATTCGCTTGCGGCGCGAGGCGTTTTGACGGTGAACCTTTATCCGGTGTTGCAAAACGCCAAACTCAATGACCGCGATGGGGACTTCCTTTATTTGAATACTGATACGCATTGGAGTCCGCGCGGGGCGGCTGTGGCCGCATCCGCTGTGGCATCTGCCGTGAAAAAATTGCCGTTTGCCAAAGAGTTTCCCAAGGCGGAATGGACCGATTCGCTGGTGACTGTGGAACGCACCGGCGATGTGGCGACCATGGCGGATTTGGAAGGGAAATTTCCGACGCAAACGGTAGAAGCGTATCAAGTGAAAAGCGCAAAGTCGGGAACGCTTTTCCGCAGCGATTTCCGCAAGGCGCAAATTTTGATTTTGGGCGACAGCTATTCTCGAATTTACGAAACGGACGCTCCGATGTCCGCCGGATGGATTTCTCAATTTGCCAAAGAAATGCAAACTCCCGTTGCGCACATTGTTTCTGATGGCGGCGCCAGTACGCTTGTCCGTGAAAAGCTCTCCCGTCGATCGGGTGTGCTCAAGGGGAAGAAATTGCTCGTGTGGGAATTTGTCGAACGCGATTTGCGTTTTGGAGCGGAAGGTTGGAAAAAAGTAAGGTTGGACTGATGACTAAAAATGCAGAAAATTCTTGGTGGACCCGCGCGTTGAACGTGTTGCCCGGAGGAGTGAATTCGCCGGTGCGCGCCTTCGGTGGCGTGGGCGGTGAGCCTGTTTTTGTGAAGCGGGCAACGGGACCATTTCTCTATGCGGACGATGGAACGCAATATGTGGATCTCATCGGTTCGTGGGGGCCAATGATTTTGGGTCACAATCCACCGGAAGTCATCGAAGCGTTGCGCGATGAATTGTCCCGCGGATTGAGCTTTGGCATGTGCACGGACATTGAAGTCGAACTGGCGGAGCTCATCCTTTCGAAAATTCCGGGAATGGAAAAAATCCGATTGGTGAATTCGGGAACCGAAGCGACGATGAGCGCCATCCGGGTAGCGCGGGGTGCGACAAAGCGAAATAAGATTATCAAATTCCGCGGCTGTTACCACGGGCATGGCGATTCTTTTTTAATTCAGGCGGGATCCGGTGCCTTGACGCACGGTTCGCCTAGCTCTCTCGGAGTGACACCGGGCGTGGCCCGTGATACTTTGATAGCGGATTACAATCATTTGGAACAAGTCCGTGAGTTGTTCGATGCGCATCCGGGTAAAATTGCAGCCGTTATCGTGGAGCCGGTCGCCGGTAACATGGGATGTGTTCCTCCACAAGAAGGATTCCTCGAAGGACTTCGGGAACTTTGCACGGCAAATGGTTCTGTCTTGATTTTTGACGAAGTGATGACGGGTTTCCGCATTGCGGATGGCGGCGCGGTAAAACGGTTCGGCGTGGAACCGGACATGGTCACTTTGGGAAAAATTGTCGGCGGTGGATTGCCGCTGGCAGCTTATGCTGGGAAGGATTCCCTGATGCAAAACGTCAGCCCTTTGGGAAAAGTTTACCAAGCGGGAACCCTTTCCGGGAATCCGATGGCGGTGACTGCGGGGCTTTCTCAGCTGCGGCTCTTATACAAGATGCCCCCGT
The DNA here is from genome assembly GCA_964587155.1 of uncultured Fibrobacter sp. Lineage (GTDB taxonomy): Bacteria > Fibrobacterota > Fibrobacteria > Fibrobacterales > Fibrobacteraceae > Hallerella. The sequence goes on along the minus strand of CAZPKF010000006.1, from coordinate 121,951 downwards.
GGGAAACTCTCGAAAGAAAAGGGGCGCTGCTCGAATCTTCGCTCCGACTCGCGGCTGAAAATGCCGGGGTGAACGTTCAAATCAATCGCGTTGCCTCCATGTTCACCGTCTTTTTCTCGGACGTTCCCGTTGTCGATACGGAAACGGCGATGGCTGCGGATACAAAACGCTTTGCCACTTTCTTCCACGCGATGCTCGAACAGGGAGTTCTGTTTCCGCCTTCGCAATTTGAAACGAGTTTTTTGAGCGCGACTCATTCTGAAGAAGTTTTGGAACTGATCGCATTCAAAGCCCGCAACGCATTTGACAAGGTCTTGCGATGAACATCACCGAAGCCGTTCAGTTTCTTGCGGAAGAAGCCCGGAAATCCGCGACTGCATTTGATATCGTCGGAGGGCATTCCAAATCCGAAGGGGTTTCCGTTTTTCAGGGGAAGGTCCAGAATACGGAAATTTCGGAATCTGTCGGCATCGGCATCCGCGCGTTCCGGGGAGAAAATCCGGGATACGCTTATACGGAACGGCTCACGGAAAATGCGCTCCGTCAAACTTTGAAAGACGCCCTGTCGCACACGCAATTCACGCAGCCGTTGCCCATCGAACTTCCAAAGCCGGAAAGTCATCCCATGCGGAAAGAGCATTTTCAGCCGGAGCTTTCGAATGTTACACTTTCCCAAATGGCGGATCTTTCTGTCGAAATTGAACGCCGTTGTTTTGAAAGTTCGGAAACAGTTACCAATGTGCCTTACCTAGGTTGTTCAAAAGGAGAAAACCATTCCATTTTCGCCAATTCGAATGGAGTCTATTTCGAAAATCGTGGAAACGGTATCGGCGCTGGGGCCGGCGTTGTCGCCGAGCGTGATGGATCAAAAAAAATGGGCACTTACGACATGGAAGTGCTTGATTTGAAAGATCTTTCCGCGGAACGGATTGCGAAAAAGGCCGTGACACGAGCTCTCGAATTGTTGAATCCTTCGAAAATAGAATCGGGAAAAATGCCGGTCGTCTTTTCGGAACGCGTCGCCGGGCAAGTTTTGGGCATGTATGCGTCGTCTTTTTTTGCGGAACAAGTTCAAAAGGGACAATCCCGTTTGCAACATCAAATGGGGAAGCAAATTGCCGGGGCGAAGTTGACGCTCCTTTCGGACCCGACTCGCGAAGATCTTCCGGGAGTGAGGACGTACGATTCCGAAGGAACTTTTGCGGAGAAGGTGACAGTCGTGGAAGATGGAGTGCTTTCCGACTTCCTTTACAATTTGGATTCTGCGCGGATCGATGGGAAAAAAAGCAACGGCGCTGCCGCCAGAAGTTATGGTGGAAAAGTGGGAACGGCGTTCTCGAATTTGGTGGTGCTTCCGGGAAGGCATTCGACTGCGGAATTGTTGAAGCTTTTCCCCCGGTGCTTGCTTGTTGTCCGCTTAGAAGGCAATTCCGGCTGTAGCGCTATCAGCGGAGACATGAGCATTGGAGTTCAGGGACTCTATGTGGAAAACGGTCAAGTTTTGCACCCCGTGGAAGGCGCTACCCTCAGCGCGAATTTTGTGGATTTGTTAAAATCCCTGGTGGCTATTGGAAAGGACTACCCGGAATCTTGGAGCGCCCTTCAAGTGCCAGCGCTAGCCTTCCCTGAAATCGCACTGGCGAATTGAATGGGCTAATGGCGATTTTGTTTGTCTGTTCGATGTCATCGTTTTGTAAAAAGTGAAACGTTTTACCCCGATGGGGCAACCGGTTTCGGATAAAAAACATCCAAATCTCGAAATTCAGCAGGTTTAAACGTGAAAAAAACAATCGCAGTTCTAGCATACATCCTCTTGTTGGGAATGATTTTGTCCGCTTGTTCTTCGGAACAACCCAAAGGTGCCAAAGGTGCGCGCCGCGGAGACTCGGCTGGGAAACTTCTTCGGGTGACGGGCTACATTGCCCGGCCGGATTCGACTTCGGGAACTTATTCTGCAGATGGGGAACTTGTCGCGAAAGATCAAGTCGAACTCAAAGCGGAAACCTCTGGAAAGTTGGTGAAGCTCTATGCCAAGGACGGGCAAAAAGTTTCGAAGGGAACCCTTTTGGCGAAGCTCGATGATTCTGAATTGCAGGCAAATTTGAAAAGCGCTTCGGCGGCGTTGGAGCTTGCCCAAAAGAAAGCGGCACGGACGAAGACCCTTTATGAAAAAGACGGGGCGACAGCAGAAGAATTGGAATCGGCGGAAAGTGCGGTGGAATCGGCGACGGCGGCAAAAGAGCTTATCTTGGCGCAGTTGAAGAAAACGGAAATCCGTGCACCGTTTTCCGGAACGCTAGGCATTGTCGCCGTTTCGGAGGGTGCCTGGATGACTTCGGGAACGGCTCTCGTGAACCTCACCAATACGAGTGAGATCAAAGTGGAATTCAATTTGCCGCAGCGCTTTTCGCACAGTTTGAAAATTGGGGACCGGATTTTTTTGGAAGATGCGGAAAAGGGCGCTTCTGCGGAAGCCGTTGTCCGCTTCATGGATGCGACCGTATCAGAGACCAGCCGTATGCGAAAAGTCTGGGCCTCTTTGCCGAATCGGAATGGAAAATATCTTCCGGGGACTTATGCCCGTGTGAAAATGGAATTTGGGCGGGGCGAATTGACCGGAATGCCGGTCCCATCCGAAGCGGTTACGTTGGATGCGGATGGCGCGTATGTTTTTATTGTTCAAGAGGGCAAAGCGAAAAAGGTCAACGTCAAGACGGGACTCCGTACGCCGATTACGGTCAACATCATGGAAGGCCTTTCTGCGGGTGATACGGTAATCGCTTCGGGATTGATGAGCGTGCGTGATGGCGGCAACGTATTGATCCGCGAAATTGCGAACAACATGAGTTACGGGGTGAACGAATGAGCTTTTCGACTCTTTCCATCCGCCGTCCGGTGTTGATGACCGTGATGGCGTTGGGCATTGTGCTCATTGGCGCTTTTGGCGCGTCGAATTTGGGCATCCGCGAATACCCGAATGTCGATTCTCCGATTATCACGGTCCGCACCAATTATACGGGTGCCAACGCCGCTGTCGTCGAAACGGAAGTGACAGAAGTCATCGAAGCGTCCGTGAACAGTGCCGCGGGAATCAAGTCGTTGACATCGACAAGTTCCGACGGAAATTCTACAATCCGCGCTGAGTTTGAAGTGGGGACCGACTTGGAAGCAGCGGCAAACGATATCCGCGACCGTGTTTCCCGTGTGCAACGTAAATTGCCCGATGAGGCGGATGCTCCTGTCGTTTACAAATCCGATTCGGATTCGGATCCGATTTTGATCGCAAGCCTCCTTTCGGATACGCGAGATGCCATGGACCTTTCGGAAATTGGATCGAACGTGGTGAAGGAGCGTCTGCAGACGATTCCCGGCGTTTCCGAAGTGAACCTTTGGGGAGAAAAAGCGCCTGTTGTCCGCATTTGGCTGGATCCTTTGCGCATGAAGGCTCTGGGCGTGACCCCTTCGGACATATCTTTGGCGCTGTCCAAGGAAAATGAAGAACTCCCAGCCGGAAAACTCGAAGGCCAGGCGACGGATCTTTCCATTCGCACGTTGGGACGTTTGGAAAAGCCTTCGGAATTCAACTCCGTCCCGATTCGGACGGCTTCGGACGGCTCCATTATACGACTTTCGGATGTGGCGACCATCCACTATGAACCCAAAGATACTCGGACGGGATTCAAGCGCAACGGAAAAGATGTGATTTCTGTGGCTGTCATTGCGCAACCGGGTGCGAACCATGTCGCAATTGCGGATGAATTTTACAAACGCGTCGAAGCGCTTCGGCAGGATTTGCCATCGGACATCCAAATTTTGAGCGGGCGGGATTCTTCGGTGAACATTCGCTCATCGATTAGGGAAGTCATTGAGACGATTTTCATTTCTTTCTTGCTCGTGGTGGCGGTCATCTTTATCTTTTTGCGGGAGGGCAGAAGTACTTTGATTCCCATGGTGGTGATTCCCGTCTCCATCATCGGCAGCTTTTTTGTACTTTACCTGTTTGGTTTTTCCATCAACGTCTTGACCCTGTTGGCGATGGTCCTGGCGATAGGCCTTGTCGTTGACGATGCCATTGTGATTGTGGAGAACATTTACCAGAAAATCGAACGCCGGATGTCGCCGAAAGAGGCTGCTGTCGCCGGGACGAATGAAATCTTTTTTGCAGTGATCGCTACATCCATCGTTTTGATGGCGGTTTTTGTCCCGATGCTCGCTTTGGGCGGCATGACGGGACTTCTTTTTCGCGAATTTGTGGCGGTCATGATTGGAACTGTCGTCATTTCGACATTTTGTGCGTTGACGTTGACCCCGATGCTCTGCTCTAAGATTTTGCGCACTCAAAAAAAGGGAGTCCTTTACGAAAAGACAGAACCTTTTTTTGCGGCTTTGAACCGGATTTACGATTATTTGCTCTCCCGTTTTTTGCGGGTTCGCGGCGTTATTTTCGTGTTGATTCCGGCACTCCTCGCGGCGGCGTTTTATTGTTTTTCGAATATCTCCAGTGAAATGGCGCCACAAGAAGACAGCAACATGTTCATGGTGAATATTTCTGCGCCAGAGGGGACGGGCCTTGGCAAAACGAAAAAAATGTCCGAAGCGTTTGTGGAAGAAATGACTGCCCTCATGGATTCTTCGGAGTACGAAGAAATCCAGGCGGGCTCGCGTTCCGGAGGCAGCTCCATGATCCGGGTGACTTTGAACAGTGACAAGTCCAAGCGTCGGTCTCAAAGTGAAATTGCGCGGCAGGTGCAAATCTTGGGGGCGAATTATCCGGACTTGCGCGTAATGGTCTTTGAACCGCAAACCATCCGTTCGGGATCGGGAGGATTGCCTGTCCAATTCGTGTTGCAAGCGGGTGAAATCGAAGTGCTCCGCGAACTTCTTCCGAAGTTTACCGCCGAAGCGGAGAAAAGTCCCGTGTTCAGCGTCGTGAATGCGAACTTGAAATTCACCAAGCCGGAACTCCACGTGGAAATAGACAGGGAAATGGCGCACGATCAGGGCGTTTCCGTCGACGATATCGCTAAAGTGATAGCGTTGACTCTGGGAGACCAGACTTATGGCGAATATTATAAGGACGGTCGTCAATACGATATCATTGGGGCGGTTCCTTACGAATACCGATCCACGCCGACAAATTTGGATGAACTCAGCGTTCGGAATGCTTCGGGCGAAATGGTTCCCGTTTCGAATTTCATTTCTTATGTGGAAAAATCCGCATCGCCGTCGCTTCCGCGTTACAACCGTTTCAGTGCGGCTACGGTTTCTGCCGGGCTTATGCCGGGGAAAACGGTTGGGGACGGCGTGCAGGAAATGCGTCGCATCGCCAAAAAAGTCATTCCGGATTCGTTGAATATCCAGACGGAATTAGCCGGTTCTTCTAAAGAATACGAAGAAAGCTCGTCCGGATTGTACATTGTCTTTTTGCTCGCTCTGGCGTGCATTTTCTTGGTGCTTGCCGGGCAATTTGAAAGTTATCGCTCGCCGTTCGTCACATTTTTCACTGTGCCGTTAGCCATTGCCGGGGCGATTATTTCCCTTTATCTTTTTGGGCAAACTCTCAACATTTTCAGTGAAATCGCATTGATCTTGCTGCTTGGGCTGGTGACCAAAAACGGAATTTTGATTGTGGAATTTGCAAACCAGATTACAGAGCGTACGGGATGTTCCCGGCTTGCCGCCGCCAAAAAATCCGCGCGTCTCCGTTTTCGTCCGATTCTCATGACCAGCCTTTCGACTGTTTTGGGTGCAGTTCCGCTGATTCTCACAGGAGCTCCGAGCCGCATTGCCATGGGCGTCACCATTGTTTGCGGATTGACTTTTGCCACGGCGCTGACCCTTTTTGTCGTTCCTGCCGCTTATTCATTCTTTGCCCCGCGTCCGGCGAACCGGATTTCGACGGATCCGGAACCGAAGTCTTTTTCGCAAACGGGAATGCGCACTGCTTCGTGGATTCTCTCTGCGGTTTTTGTCGCGGTGATGGCTGTTCCGCAGTCGGCGGAGGCTGCGCTTTCGCCAGAAGAGGCTGTTCAAATCGCGTTGGAAAAAAATGCGAAAGCCCTGATTTACGAAGAAAATGTGAAAAGTGCGGAATCCGGAGTCAAAAGTTCCCGCAAGGGCCTGCTTCCCACGGTGGACCTTTCGCTTTCCCGTTATTACACGTATGGCGACGCCTATTCCAAAACGCAAGCGGGTGTCAAATCGGATATAGATGGCGATTTGGGACATTCCGATGCATTCCAGATTGCAGTCAATTATACCGTATTTGACGGCTTTGAAGACGTTTCGTCTTACAATTCGGGCAAGGCTTTGGTCGAAAGTTCCAAGGCGGCGCTTCGAGCTGAACGGGACAATTTAGCGGCGAATGTCCTTTCGAGTTATTTCGATGCGGTGAACGCGAAGTCTTCACTGTTGCTTTCGGATTCAAACCTTGCAGTTTCCCGCGCAAGAAGGGAACTGGCGAAAAGCAAATACGAAGCGGGAGCTCTGACTCGGTTGGATTATCTTTCTGCGCAAATGGATTTTTCAAGCGACAGCGCGGCGAATCTTTTGACCCGGTCGAATTTGGCGACGGCGGTCCGCCTGCTTGATGAGTTGATGGGCGGCGGCGCAATTCAAAGTGCGGACGAACTCCCGGATTCCATCCGCGTGGAACGTTCCCCGTTGTGGAAAACGCAAGAAGGCCTGGGCAAGGCGAAAGAACAAGCGCTTTTGAATAATGCGGAATTAGTTTCTGCCAAAGCCCAAATGAATTACGCTCAGGAAAGCCGCAAAGGGGCCAGTTCAAATTTGTATCCGAAGTTGAATTTGCACGGCTCTTGGAATGCGACTGCGGGTGCTTCGGACAAAAGCAATCCCGAAGAATCGAACAGCCAGTATTTTCGGTTCGGGGCGGCTTTGACGTGGAATCTGTTCAACGGCCTTGCGGACGGAGCCCAAGTGGAAAAGGCGAAAATTGCGGAACGCTCTGCGGAACTTCAAGTGGAAAACGTGCGGTTGAATGTCGAAACGGCTGTGGCGAACGCCGTCGACAGGCACCTTCGGGCGTTGGAATCGTTGGAAGTCGCCGAAGGGAACGACAGCTTAGCGACAGAAATGCTCGCCTTGGGGCAGGAACGCTTGAATGCGGGAAGCATTACGAATTTTGAATTCCGCGAAACGCAAAGCCAGTGGAGAACGATCCGCGAAGCACTGCTTTCTGCCCGGATCGCGGCGCGGAAAGCGGAAATTCAGGTGAAATTGCTGACGGGCGACATCTTGCGCTGAAAAGTCCCGATGTGACCAGATTTTTACATTTTTCAGCGGTAGAAAAATGTAAATACTCCGTATGAAGAAAATTTTCTGTTTGGTGGTGTGTCTTGCGGCGTTCCTGTTTGCGGAACAAACTCTTCCCGTTTATCAAAAGGCGAATCCCCGGTCGCGGATACTTGGAGAATTGAAGGCTGCGGACAAAGTGGAAGAACTTCCGATTCCGCCGAAAAAAAAGAAAGTCGTAGAATATGTCAAGGTGAAAAATTCCAAAAAGAAAAAGCGTGTGGTGAAATATGTCGAAGAACCGCAGGCCTCTCCGCCGGAATACATTCCCGTAAAAACGCGCTTTGCGAAAAAAGGCTATGTGCGCCGTGCGGATTTGGCGAGGTTCAAAGAACGCGCGTCCGATTTGAGCGGCATTTACTCTTCGGCGACAGGGGCGGTGACTCTTTCAAAATCACCGAATTCTCCCGGGCGATTCAACATCCGCATTCAAAATGGGCAAGGGCTTTCCCGGGCAGAATTTGCTGTGGGGAATATCCCGGCAAAAGAGACCATGGGACATGCGCGTTTTTCTTTTTCGGAACCGGAATGCCAGTTGGAGATAGACCTCTTTGAACGCAAAGTCCGCGTGGCTCAAAAAGGATGTGAAGATTACAATTCCAAAACGAATCGTCTCGAGGGCGTTTACGATAGTTATGCGGAATACCGTCACCGGGCAGAAGTTTTCAATGATCCGGAAATACGGGAAGTATACGGCAAATTCGTCTGGTGTCCCGAAGGGCCTTCTTCCTGTGAAAAAATTCGCGATGAAGACGGATGCGATGTGGAAATCGTCTGGAGCAAAGATTCTAGGGGGATGATCGAACGCCATTGCGGCGAGCGCGTTCACAAGTACCGCCCCATGGAGCGCATGATTCCGCATAAGCAGGATTTCTTCCACGGAGAAAAGCCGGTCATGATTAAAGCCAAACGGACGGACATGGCGAATGAATGGATGCTCTGGTCTTATTATCCCGAAGCAAAACGGTTTAAAATGGTGCGGTTTGGCGTGCGCCCCGATGCCGCTTATACGGAAGTTTACGAAAAGTAACATCAAATGAAAAATTAGGAATGAGCGCTTTCCTTGGTGGGGGTTCAAACGGAACGCTTTTCTGCAATTGAAAAAAATTGCACGGTGTTGACGGCAGAGACAATGCCGTTTTTGTATAGAGGGGACTGTTCTTTTGAAAAATTCGGAATGCGGAATTTGAACTGAAAATGAGAAACAGAAAACTCTCTTTGATCGAACTTTTGAAAGTAGACGATGAAAACGAAGTTCGTCTTGTTTTTGAAAACCTAATCATAGTACACAAGTTATTGCTGAACTCAATAGTGTTCCGCACGTCAAGAATAACGATTTAATTTGTTCAGAAAAGAAGGTTGCAGGTGTTGAATTATCTGCAAAAAAAAATCTGCGTTCGAGACCCACCAACGGAATAAAAAATGAAGTGGGTGAACGCCTAGTGCTTTCAAAAAATGCTATGCACGAAAAAACGGTTGAACATAAAAGAAGTCCCGCAGCTGCGGGACTTCTTGAATTTTATTCGTCGTCGTCTTCTTCGGCGGGGGACTTCGACTCTTGTTTCCGTTTGTGCGGATCCAAGGTGATTTTCCGCAGGCGCAAGGTTTGCGGTGTGACTTCAACGCATTCATCGTCGTTGATGAACGTGACGCATTCTTCAAGGGTCATGCGGCGGTAAGGCGTGAGCTGGATGTTGTCGTCCGAAGCCTTGGAGCGCATGTTGGTCAGATGCTTTCCCTTGGTGGCGTTTACGATGATGTCCGTGGTGCGGTTGTGTTCGCCGATAATCATGCCGGGGTAGACTTCTGTCGCCGGCGGAATGAAGAGCGCACCGCGGTCTTCAAGTTTGGCCAATGCGTAGCTAGCTGCTTGCCCCGGTTCTTTGGCAATGAGCACGCCGTTTGTGCGGGCGGGAATGTCGCCTTTGTAAGATTCGAATCCGAGGAACAGGGATTGGGAAATCGCATATCCCTTGGAAAGGGACAACAGTTTGGAACGAACTCCCAAAAGTCCGCGGCTGGGAATTTTGTATTCTAGGCTCACCCGGTTGTTTTCATCGGTCTGCATATCGACCATTTCGCCTTTGCGGCGGCCGAGTTCTTCGATGATGGGACCGCTGTATTCCGAGGGAACTTCCACTTTGAACGTTTCCATCGGCTCGAGGAGTTTTCCGTTTTCGTCTTTTTGGAAAATTACCTGCGGAGATCCGATGGTGAATTCGTAAAGTTCGCGCCTCATACTTTCGATGAGGATGGTCAGATGGAGAATGCCGCGTCCGGAAACTTTGAACGTGGAAGCGCCTTCCGCTTTTTCTACGAGGAGGGCGGGGTCGGCCATGTGTGCGCGTTCTAGACGTTCTGCCAAATTGTTTCCCGTGAGGAATTTTCCACCGCCTTTGCCGGCGAGCGGAGACGTGTTCACCGTGAAAAGCATGGAAATCGTTGGCGGGTCAATGTGGATGCGCGGCAAATGCTGCGGATTATCGACAGCGGAAAGGGTGTCGCCAATGTCGAACATTTCAAGTCCGGCAATTTGGATGATTTCTCCCGGACCGGCTTCTTCTATCGGAAGAGACTGGATGCCGTCGTAATGGAGGATTTTTTGGATGCGGATGTTCTTCACCTTCGGCGCCGCGTTTTCGTCGTCGGTCATGAAGCTTTGGGCTACGGTCATGCCGGTTTTGAACGTTCCCTGTTGGACGCGTCCCACGGCCATTCGGCCTAAAAAGCTCGAGTACTCCAATGTGCTAATCTGCAACAGCGGAGCGGCTTTCGGATCGCCTTTCGGGGCGGGAATTTTTTCGATGACCAGATCCATCAAAATGCGGAGATCGCCATCCGGATCGTCAATTTCTTTGCGGCAAATGCCCTTGCGGCCGCTGGCGTAAACGCAGGAGAAATCAAGCTGGTCTTCGTTTGCGTCAAGTTCGCAGAAAAGGTCGAAAACCTTGTCGAGGGCGTTGTGCGGATTGCATCCGTCGCGGTCAATTTTGTTGATGACGACGATGGGAGTAAGTCCGAGCTGGAGAGCTTTTTGGGTGACAAAACGAGTTTGCGCCATGGGGCCTTCGAAAGCGTCAACGACGAGCAATACGCCATCGACTGTCCCAAGGACGCGTTCCACCTGTCCGCCAAAGTCTGCGTGCCCCGGAGTATCGACGATGTTGATGTGGTAGCCTTTGTAATTGACGCTTGCATTTTTCGAGAGAATCGTGATTCCGCGTTCCCGTTCAATGGCTCCAGAGTCCATGACGCGTTCATTGACTTCTTCGCCTTCGTGGAAGGTTCCACATTGTTTGAGAATTTGATCGACAAGGGTTGTTTTACCGTGGTCAACGTGCGCGATAATCGCAATGTTTCTGATTTTATTTTGATCCATTTTGGATTTCCTGTTTTGGGTACTTCAGGTACTCATTTATTTGGCGCAAAAAGTAGAAAAATTTTAATGGGAGGGGCTTTGGAATGCATAATTAAGAATGAGGAATTAGAAATTAGGAATGAGAGCTGCGAACGGAAAACTCTCCTTGGTGGGGTTTCGCACAAAAATCCTTTTCTGCGGGTGAGGTGAATTTTGCACGATTTGGACGGCGGAGGCTAATCTGTTTTTGTGAAATGGAATTTTATTCGAAGTCGCTTACGGCTGCGCTTGTTCTGGCGCGGACGGCGAGCCTTTTTGGTGAAATTTGGACTGTCCGTTTTGAAATGGATGCTTTTTTATTCGGAATTAGGACTGATAACTGGCGACAGAAAAGGTCTTTGGCGAAACGGCGAAGTTCCATTCCAAAGTAATAATCGTGCGGCGGTAAATCCCCAAGCACTTAAAGAAGGCTTTTCTTCGGATTTCTACGGGAAATGGGGAACTTCCTCGCGAAAATTAGTGGGCGTTTGTGGCTTTCTGCTTTTCTTTCGCTTTTTCGCGGGCGGTCTTGCCGATGATGTTCAGATTTTTCCATTGGATGAGTTCAACTTTGTTTCCTTCGTCATCATACAAGGCGATTCCTTTGGTATTGATAGCTTGGATCAATTGGGATGTCCGCAAGGCCAGCGTGTCAATTTTTCCGACAAGATCTTGAGTTTCCAAAAGGCTCTTTGCCAAAGAATCGGTCTCTACCGCTTGAACAAGCGCATCGATTTTTTCAATTCCGAGGGAAAGTTTTTTCAGGGATTCTTGTGTGCCGGATATGGATTTGTTCGCGTTGGCCGTCACCGTGCGGAGGGTGGAGTCGGCGAGGTCTGCGACCCGGGCGATGTTTTCGGATGCGGAATCCGCTTGGTGCAAAATACTTTGAACTTTGCCGTCGGCTATTTGGGCTGCTTTATCCAGGTTCGCAAGCAGGGATTCTACGGTTTCCATGGCTTCATTGTATTTGGAAACGACACCGGAGGTGGAATCGGAACCAGAAAGAATGAGCAGAATGGCATCTCGCATGAGCATCACTTGATCCCGGATGGCGGCAATGTGGCGTAGCGATTCGGTGATGCCGGGAACAAATTCACCTTTAAAAACGTGGTCTTCTGGTAAAATGTCGCCGGTTTTCGACCGGATAATTTCGATGCGCCGCCCGCCCATGATGGCGAACGCCGCGTTGCGGAAACGGGTGCCTTCGCGCAAGATGATGGGCTCGTCAAAAATGACGGATACGCGCGACCTGTCGCCGAGCCATTTCACGGAACCGACGTGTCCGATTTTGTAACCGTTTTCGGTCAGTGGGTCTTCGGGTGAAAGTGCGCCCAATTCATCAAAGTCGATGATTGCTTGAGTCGAAGCTTCACGATGCGCTTGGTACATACCGAAGGCAACGCCGGCGATTATCAAAATTAAGACGGCGAACGAGATGTATCCTAAAGCCTTATCGGAAATTTTCATGGGGAGAATATAAATTTAAAACTTTCCCGAATCAAATTGTTTTATATTTTAGAGGCCAACAATCAAAGGATTTCAATATGGCAAAAATTGCTAAAAATTCCAAGAAAAAAGTGGTCCTCGCCTATAGCGGTGGACTTGATACTTCCGTCATCATCCCGTGGCTCAAGGAAAATTACGATTGCGAGGTGATCGCTTTCGCCGCGGATTTGGGTCAGAACGATTTTCCTAGCGAAGCTGCTTTGGAAAAGAAAGCTCTCACTACCGGAGCGTCCAAGTGTTATGTTCTGGACCTCAAGAAGGAATTTTTGGAAGATTACGTTTGGCCGACAGTTCGCGCCGGTGCCAAATACGAAGGCACGTATCTTTTGGGAACGTCTTTCGCCCGTCCGCTCATCGCCAAGTATCAAGTGAAAATTGCCCAGATGGAAGGCGCTTACGCTGTGGCTCACGGTGCAACGGGTAAGGGAAACGACCAGGTCCGTTTTGAATTGACTTATGCCGCACTGGATCCCTCGCTCGAAGTCATCGCTCCGTGGAAAGATCCGAAGTGGGAATTCAACGACCGCGAAAGCATGATCGACTATCTCGATGCGCACAAGATTCCGCATACGGGCATTTCGAAAACGAAGATTTATTCCGAAGACGGAAACCTTTGGCACCTTTCTCACGAAGGCGGCATTTTGGAAGAACCGGACAAGGAACACAAGTATGACATGCTCAAGCATACGAATACTTATGAAAAAGCGCCGAATACGCCGGGCTATGTGACCATTTCTTTCGACAAGGGAACGCCTGTCGCCCTCGATGGCAAAAAAATGGGTGCTGTCGAACTTCTCGAAAAGTTGAATGCCATTGCCGGAAAGCATGCTTGCGGCCTTATCGACATTGTCGAAAACCGCCTTGTCGGCCTCAAGAGCCGTGGCGTTTACGAAACTCCGGGTGGTACGCTCCTTTACAAGGCGCACGAATGCTTGGAACAGTTGGTCCTCGACAAGGAAACTATGTTCGAAAAGCAGAAAATGGCCATGACCTATGCGAACCTTGTTTATAACGGACAATGGTTTACGCCGCTCCGCCAGGCGATGGACGCCTTCATTGCAGAAACGCAAAAAGTGGTCACGGGCGATGTCCGTCTCAAGCTCTACAAGGGCAATGTGATTCCTGCCGGAATGCAAAGTCCCTACAGCTTGTATGATATGGAATTGGGTGGATTCTCCAACGTCGAAATGTATGACCAGAAAGACGCATCGGGATTCATCCGCTGCTTCGGTCTTCCGCTGAAGACACGCGCCTTGTTGCTTGGCAAGAAGAGCAATGTGGACTTCGGAAAGACGAATGTGAAGAAAAAATAATCGTTCATCGGTCTTAGAAAAACTTCCCTCGTCATAGATTTGACGGGGGAATTTTTTGTTTGGAATAAAACTACTCCATTTGAAAAAATAGCTGTATTTTAGTGGTATTGTTCAAGGAGTTTTTATGGCACACGAACGTCAAATTTCTCTGAGTCATGTCGTCTTGATTACGCTTTCGGCGGCACTTGGCGGCTTTCTTTTTGGATTCGATTCTTCGGTCATCAACGGGGCGAATATAGCCTTGCCTGAGGCCTTTGGGCTTGATCCGGCAGATGCGGCGACCGATTACAAGCTGGGTTTGGCTGTGGCGCTTTCGTTGATTGGTGCCGCTGCGGGGGCTTATTTTGCGGGGCGTTTGGCGGATGCGTTTGGACGCGTGCGCTGCATGTTGGCGGCGGCACTCCTTTTCTTGGTGAGTGCGATTGGATCTGGTGTGCCCTTTGGCATTTATGATTTTATCGTTTGGCGTGTTATCGGCGGTGTGGGCGTTGGAATGGCTAGCATTATCGCACCGATTTACATTGCGGAATCCGCTCCGTCGCATTTGCGGGGCCGCTTGGGTTCCATGCAGCAGTTGGCGATTGTCGTCGGAATTTTTGTTGCGCTGCTGTCAAATTATTTGATTGTCCGGCATTGGGGATCCGCGAGCGCAATTGTATTCGGAGATCCCGCAAATTCTGACGGTTGGCATTTTTATACGTGGCAGCTGATGTTCTGGGTGGAAATCATCCCGGCTCTTCTTTATGGTGTTGCCGCACTTCGACTCCCGGAGTCTCCGCGTTATCTGGTTTCCCGCGGAAAACTCGAAGAAGCGAAAACGGTCCTTTCTAAAATCAGTTCGGAAAATTTGGATGAAGATTTGGCGAAAATTCAAAAATCGTTCCACAGCGAAAAGAAATCAAGTCTTTCGGATTTGTTGGAAACGTTGTCGAATGGGAAAAAACGGATTGCTCCGGTATTTTGGGCGGGCTTGGGACTTGCCGTTTTGCAGCAGTTCGTGGGAATCAATGTCATCTTTTATTATGGGACAAAGTTGTGGAGCAGCGTCGGGTTCGAAGCGAATGATGCGTTTTTCTCGAGTCTCATCAACAGCAGCATCAATTTGATTATGACTGTTGTCGCTATTCTTCTGATTGATAAAATCGGCAGAAAGCCTTTGCTGCTGATTGGCAGCATCGGCATGACGTTGACTTTGGGCGTTCTCTCCGTTTGCTTCTTGAATGCTGGCGCAGATGGTTCGCTTGGCGGTGGAGCTGTTTTCGCGTTGATTGCGGCGAATCTCTATGTGGCGTTCTTTGCCGTGACATGGGGACCAGTCATGTGGGTGATGCTGGGCGAAATGTTCAACAACCGAATCCGTGCAGTCGCCCTTTCGATTTGCGGCTTGGCGCAATGGTTTGCCAATTTCATTGTCACGTGGACATTCCCCGTACTTACTGGGCAAAACGGAATCGGAGCGGGGGCGACTTATTTGATTTACACCTTCTTTGCGGCGGTCAGCATTTTGTTCGTGGTGAAATTCATTCAAGAAACGAACGGGAAGCAGCTCGAAGAAATGTGATTTGGAAACGGTTCGAAGAATTTTCCGCGAACCGTTATGTGAAAAGGCCATGGTTTTTTCCCGTGGTCTTTTGCGTTGAATAGGGAATTACAAACGGTGAAAAAACAACAGAAGGTCTTCGTAAGAGCCGTCTTTCTTTTGAAAGCAGGCGGGAATCCGGCCCAGTCTTTCAAATCCGAGTTTTTCGTAAAGGTGGATGGCTCCCCGGTTTGACGCGACGACTGCATTGAATTGCAAAACGTGAAAACCGAATTCTTTCCCTTTTCGCAGGCAATCTTCCACGAGGCTTTTCCCAACGCCCATTCCGCGGAATCCGGGGAGAACGGCGAAGCTCGCGTTCGCAATGGAGGCGCACCGTCCGATGTTGTTCGGGTGGAGAATGTAAAGCCCCGAAATTTTCCCATCGCATTCGGCGACGGCTGTGTATGTTTGTGCGGCGAAAAATGCATCGGCTTCGCTATCCGACGAAAATCCGGTGTCTTGCGGAAAGGCGTTTGCTTCTTCTACGACTTCGTTCCAAATGAGTCGCATATCTGGAAGGTCTTTGGAACTGTATTTTCGAATTTGGACTGGCATGGAAAACCTCGTTTTGGCTTTTGAAAATAGAAAAAGACTCCCGCGGTTTACCGCGAGAGTCTTTCGTTGGGTGGTTTGGGATGAAAAATTTAACGGGTTGGCTGGATGTAATAATTTCCTTTGGGATAATTTTTTCGAATGGCATTCCACGTTTCTTTCCATTTGAGCGCATCTGACTGGAATGTTGTGACCTTTTGCCCATTGATACTGTAAACGGTGAAAGACGCTACGCGCGAAAGTCCCAGATGGATCCGTTGAGGGAGACTTTCTGTGCCTTCGATGGAAAATTCAATCCAGTCGACGTTGAAATAAGGAGAGTTGACGGACAAGGTCAAAATATGCTCGCCTTTGGAAATGGCGGCTGTTTTTCCTTGAATTTCGGTAAACGTGTTGAAATCGCCGGTGTTGGGAACGTTTACATTCGCCACTTCAGCGCCGTCAAGCAGGAGAGAGAATCCGGAATTGTCCACGCCCGAAGCAACGCGCGCCTTGAAATCGTATTCTCCGGAAGCGTTTGCAAAAATGGAGTATTTGACCCATTCTCCGTTTTGCGTCCAGCCGTAAAAATAAGCGCCCGCAGAAGAATCGACCCCCGCATTGTCGGAACGATAAAGGTTTTTGGGGGCATCATCGGAGTTGATATCGTTGTAAGCGACATCCTGTCCGCCCAAGTCATAATTTTCCGCTTCGAGTTTTCCCGGCAGGTTGATGCGTCCCTGATAAGGGGAGGTGGAGGCAGAAGAAAGGTTTGAACTTGCCGAAGAACTGGAACTTGTCGTGGAACTGGAGGATTGCTGGGAACTTTTCGGGAGCAGAGAAAGCATTTTTTGCGCATAGTGCTTCCCCAAAAGTTGGTAGCCGTCGTTGTTGAAATGCAAATTGTCATCGCCGCCGGTACATCCTTGGGAGCTGACGACGTGTGCGGTGGAAATTTTATTTGGCAAGGCATTTATCTGGTTGTTGGCGCTTGCGCATTGGCCGTTTTGCAAAACTTGCCCAACGAGGAGCGGAACGCTGTCGGCGGAAAGATCCAAGTCCGAGAGCATGTCCGTATAGACTTTTTTAACAGTCGTTCCCCAGGAGTCGTTGTAAGCGTCTGTTTCGCCTTGGTGCATCAAAATGCCTTTGATGACGCCGACTTTTTGAGCTTCTTTCGCCAAATCGATAATGCGCCCATAAGGATTTCCTCCGTAATCGGCTGCTTTATTCTGAAGCCACTGCTCTTGAGTGGGCAAATAGGAGGCATATTGATCTTTGTCAAATAGTTTGATACTGGAACCGGCTACCGCGACCGGAATGACTCCGATGGTGATGCCCGGCAGGTTCTCTGCCATGGTCTTTCCAAAATAATCCGCCAAGGAAAGTCCTGTATAGCAGTGGAAAAGGGGCGGGACAGCCACGGCCCATTCGCCAAGAGTCCTCCCCATGTTGGGGCATGTGACCGAAGCGAGTATTTTGAATCGATCGTTTTTGACCTTGTTCTCTTCGATAACGTCGGCTTGCCCTTCCATATTCGATTGACCGAATGCAATGTAAACGTGGAAATTGGGATCCGGCGCGGCAAATGACTGCGCCACAAAGACGGCGAACGCCAGGCCAAAGAAAAATCGTTTCATAGTAACACTCCTTGAATTTTGGTCTTAAATTACATCGCGCATTTTAAGATGGGCCTTTGAGAAAGAAAATTTCGTTGTTAAAAATTAAACGCCCCGTAGCAGCGACGGGAAAATTTTATATTAAGAACATGTGGATATTTTGGATTGGATTTTTGGCTCTAGTCTTTGTCATGCTCGCACTTGACCTTTTGGTGCTTAACCGAAAGGATCATGAAATCGGCGTGGGGGAAGCTCTCAAATGGACGGGAATTTGGATTTTTCTCGCGCTCCTGTTCGACGTATTCATTTATTTCGCTTATGAAAATCATTGGCTGGGAATCGGTTTGCACGGCGGCGCCTCGCTTTCGGGATTTGATGCCGCTGTGGAATATCTGACGGGATACGTTTTGGAAAAATCTCTGTCGTTAGACAATATCTTTGTAATGGCTGCGATATTTACTTACTTCGGGATTCCACGGAAATATCAACACAGGGTTTTGTTTTGGGGAATCCTCGGAGCGCTGGTGTTGCGGGGAGTGTTTATCGTGGGCGGTGCCGCTTTGATTTCAAAATTCCATTTTTTGATGTATCTGTTTGGCGCGTTCCTCGTGTTCACCGCCGTCAAAATGCATTTGACAAAAGAGGATGACAACGTCGATCCTTCTAAAAATTTGGCTTTGCGGATTTCGAAGAAAATTTTTCCGGTGACAGAAGAGCGTCATGGGCATGATTTCTTTTTGGTCAAAGAAGGAAAGCGTTTTGCGACGCCCCTGTTCCTGTCGTTGATTGTGATTGAAACTTCGGATGTCCTTTTCGCGGTGGACAGCATTCCCGCTGTTTTCGGGGTGACTTTGGACCCCTTTATCGTGTTTACGTCGAATATCATGGCGATTCTCGGTTTGCGGTCGCTTTATTTTGCCCTGGCCGCCATGTTGGGAATGTTCCGTTATTTGAAAACGGCTTTAGTGGTGATTCTTGCCTTTGTGGGAATCAAAATGCTCGCCGCAGACGTGATTGAATTGCCCAGCTGGGTCAGCCTTGCAGTTGTCGGCGTTATGGTCGGTTTGGGTATTTTGCTCAGCGTCGTCATTCCAGAAAAAAAGCCGCGCGATTGATGCAGAATGGCTTTTTACACGACTTATAAAGAATTTTTGGCAAAGGTGTTCCCCGGATGGCGGCGGGTACGCAAATTGCCGTTGAACGGTGGAATGTCTTGTCCGAATTTGGACGGCACCAAGGGAAAGGGCGGCTGTGCTTATTGCAACAATCGGTCGTTCAGTCCGGTGTGGGACAAAGCTGGGGTCGATGTCGAAATTCAAATGGCAGAAGCCCTGCCGCGCATTCGCCGTAAATATGGGGATGCCGGGATATTGGCGTATTTTCAGCCTTATACGAATACTTACGCTCCGGTAAACCGGTTGCGTGAAATTTACGAGCCCGCTTTTGCTTCGAAAGAAATCGTGGGCGTGGCGATTGGTACGCGGCCGGATTCCGTTCCGCCGGACGTGATGGAACTGCTCGCGTTTGAAAATTCCCGCAAAAAGGTCATTTTGGAATTGGGATTGCAAACGGCGAATGATAAAACGCTTGATCGGATTGGCCGAGGACATTCCACTGCGGATTTTTTAAATGCCTCGGAAAGGGCTTGCTCGGAAGGAATCCTCGTCACGTCGCACGTGATTTTGGGGTTGCCCGGAGAAACGATGGAAGATTTTGTCCAAACGGCGAAGACGATTCGGGATTCGGGCGCGAAAGCGGTCAAAATTCACCCGCTTCATGTTGTACGCGGAACTCGACTTGCCGAATCCTTTGCTCGTGGGGAATTTTCGTTGCTTTCGTTTGAAGAATATTGCCTAGCAGTCGCAGAATTTATCCGCATAGTCGGGAAAGAAGTTGCGATAGAACGGTTTAGTGGAGAAGCGCAAAACGAGACATTAATTGCGCCGGATTGGAGCGGAGACCGCAACCGGATTGTTTCGCGGGTAGAAGAACTGTTGAGTTAATTCGGAATTAGAAATTAGAATGGTGAAAAGGAAGTCTCGTTGATGGGGCTCCGAGGGAATCCTTTTCTGCGGTGGAGGGAATTTTGCACGGTTTGGACGGCGCAGATGAGCCGTTTTTGTTCAATGGCGCAATCTCTGCTTTTGAAGTCAGATGTGAATTTGCGAAAATGTGAAATTTAAGCACTTTGTCCATTCTCATACTTTTGCAGGCTGCTTTCTTTGAAAATAACTTATATTAATAGACGCGTAAATTATTCTAGAGGTATCTATGGCTGACAAGCGTTTCTTGGCGAAAGCCGCATTGACTGCTTCCACAGTACTTTTTGCTTTTGGTTGCGGCGATGACGTGACCAAGACGACGGTGAACGAAACGACGGGCATTGCCCAGTTGGCGGCGGGAGAAACTTTTCCCGAGTGCGCTTCTGAAAATGTGGGAGAAATGCTCTTTGCCGCGGATTCGGGAGCCGTTTATTATTGCGCAGACGGCAAGTGGCAAACGCTCGATGGGAAAGACGGCGCAGTGGGAGAAAACGGTGCATTTTGCAAAATGGAAAGTTTGGAAGATGGTTCGGGTTATAAACTCCTTTGCGGTGGAGACTCCGTCGCTGTCGTCTTGAACGGCGCCAAGGGCGAAGACGGAAAACTTGGAGGTAACGGAGAATTTTGTGACGTCGAACTTTTGAGCGACAGCACAGGTTATAAAGTTCTTTGTGGCGGAGACTCTGTCGGGGTGATTTTAAATGGCCAAAAGGGACAAATTGGAGCTCAAGGAGTGCCCGGAAATGACGGAGAAGATTGCACCCTTTCGGACGACGGGAACGGCTCCGTGAAAGTGATATGCGCCACGGACACGGCGACGCTTTACAAGGCGGTGTGCGGAACGGAGCCTTACGACCCGGCGAAAAATTTTTGTTTTGGAAATTCTCTCATCGCGCTCTGCGGAGGAAACTCTTACAACTTGTCAACGCACTTCTGCGGCAACACGGGCACGAAGGATACTGTAGTCGCCTTTTGCGATGGAGCGACTTACAACTTGTCGACGCACTTCTGCGCTAACACGGGCACGAGGGATACCGTAGTCGCCTTTTGCGATGGAGCAACTTACAACTTGTCGACGCACTTCTGCGCTAACACGGGCACGAAGGATACCGTAGTCGCACTCTGCGGAGGAGACTCTTACAACTTGTCGACGCACTTCTGCGCTAACACGGGCACGAAGGATACCGTATTCGCACTCTGCGGAGGAGACTCTTACAATTTATCAACGCACTTCTGCGCTAACGGCAACACCTACAAGACCAGCGAATATTCTTTTGTGACAACGGAGTATTTGAATCAAACCATGCTCAAAAATGGAAATTACGGCTATTTGGTTGACTCTCGCGACAAACAGGTTTACCGCACAATTCAAATTGGCACGCAGACCTGGATGGCGCAAAACTTGAACTACGGCAGTGCGCAAGGAACGAATGGGACGAATGCAATGTATTTTTGCCCAGGGAACTTCGCAAACAATTGTGCGACTCATGGAAAGCTTTACAAGTGGAGCTTTGCCAAGAACGATGCCTGCCCCACCGGCTGGCACCTTCCCGACACGACGGATTTTAGAACCCTGATCAACGCCGCGGGCGGCGAAACAATCGCCGGTATGAAGCTTAAGGCGGAAACGGGTTGGTTTGATGGCGAAGGCGAAAGCAGCGGCAACGGTTCTAATGATTACGGATTTTCGGCTATCCCGACAGGTCTTCGAGACAATAACGGCGACTTTAGGTATGGGGGAGGCCGCGCATTCTTTTTAACTTCCACAGAAAACGCAAACGATGAAGTGTACCGACTAATTCTAAACACAGAGTACAACAGCGCCTATTTGGGTAACGGGACTGGCAAAAAGAACGAAGCCTACTCGGTTCGCTGTATAAAAGATTAGTTGGTAATTCCTAATTAGGAATTAGAAATGAGGAATTAGAGCCGCGATCAGAAAACTCTTCTTGATGGGTTTTGCACACAGGAAGACTTTTCGGCGGTGGTGGGAGTTTTGCACGGTTTGGACGGCAACGGTAATGCCGTTTTCGCAGAAAGTCCTGCCCGAAGTGGACCGAAAATGAATCCTGCCGTTCTCTGCAGTTACACTCCGGAATGCTCTGTAACGGAGCGGACTTTGCACTTGTCTGATTGTGGATGGAGAAACTTCAAGTAAACTTTGAAATGCGAAATTCGCACGTCCACATTGGGAGGGAAAATTTCGCAACGATTTTTAAGGAGGCGCATTAAACGGGGTATTCGCAAAACGGCGGAACGCCGAATTCCTCTTTCAAATCATCCCAGCGAATGAGGCGGTTTTTCCAGATGTATTTGCGGTAAAGCCTCCGGGCGACGCGGCTCGAAATTTCGTACGGAATCGTGTGGTGCGCTTCGGCAACGGATTCCATGGAAATGCGCGGATCTGCGGAACCATTGACAACGTCGACGGTTTCTCCGATTTGAACATCTGGAATGCGGCTGACATCGACCATAATTGCGTCCATGCAAACGCGCCCTAAAATCGGGCAAAGCTCATCGCGGATGAGTACGTGTCCATTGTTGTATTCTCCGCGAAGATAGCCGTCTCCGTATCCGATGGCGATTGTCGCCACTTTAGTCGGCTGTTGCGCAACCCAATATTGGCCGTAAGAAACGCCTTCTCCTGCAGGAACTTCGTGAATGGTCCGGATGGTAGATTTGATGGTCATCACAGGCTTCAATTCGGGGTATTCAAAGCCTTCTGGCGGAGTCGCTCCCATGGGATTGTATCCGTAAAGGACAAGTCCGGGGCGAACCATGTCAAAATGGCTTTCCGGGTGTCTGAGCGTGCCCGCAGAACTGGAACAGTGACAAATTTCGGGACGGATGCCTTCGTTCGTGAGCATTTCGACAAGGTTTGAAAAACGGTCGATTTGGCGTTGTGTCGCCACGTTCGAAGCCTTGTCCAACATATCGGCAGTTGCCAAATGCGTAAACATTCCTTCGACGTTCAAATGCTTTAAGTTGAGAATTTGACGGATGGAGTCGAAATCATCGAAACGAATCCCGTAACGGTGCATTCCCGTATTGATGGCCAAATGCGCTTTTCCCGAATGCCCGGATTCTTCTAGGTATTTGTCAAAGGCGATTGCCGTTTTGACATCGGAAAGCGCTGAGGTGAGCTTGAATGCGGAAAGGTAGGGAAAGTCTGCCGGGATGCAAGGTCCCAAAACGAGGATGGGCAAGTCCATGCCGTATTGACGGAGAAGGATCCCTTCAGAAAGGTGCGCAACTCCTAAAAAGTCCGCGCCGCTGCACTTAGCCGCATAAGCGCAGGCGAGAGAACCGTGTCCGTAGCTGTCCGCTTTCACCGGGAGCAGTATTTTTGTCTTTTTGGGAATGGATTTGCGGACGAATTGAATGTTGCTTGCGAGCGCATCCAAATTGATTTCAATCCAGTTCGGACGCGTGATGTTGTGAATATCGGGAGGAAATTTCGACAGACTCATGGTGATTCAAATATAGATTATCTCAACCGGGAAAACACGGAACCGTTTTGACGTAAAAAAAATTGACGCACGGGTTTCGAAAACAAAAGACGCTTGTTTGAACAAGCGTCTCGAGGAGGGAAAACAGGGATTCCCGATTTTAGGTGTTGCTGAAAATTTGGAATCCGCCGTAAGATTCTTGACCGTGTTCGCTCAAATCCAATCCGCGGAGTTCTTCTTTTTCGCTCACCCGCAAACCGATCGTCTTTTTGATGGCTAAAAAGAGGAGGCTTGCAGCGCAGAAGCAGGGAATTGCATACACGATGACTCCAATGAATTGCGTGATGATGGAAAAACGGTCCGTGTAATCGAAGATGCCCACGGCAAGGGTTCCCCAGATTCCGTTGACAAGGTGGACTGAGAGCGCCCCGACGGGATCGTCTAAGTGCATTTTGTCAAAGAAAAAGACTGCGAAAACAACGAGGATCCCGGCGACAGCCCCGATGCACCAAGCGCTGGTGGGCGTTACAGTATCGGCTCCTGCCGTGATGGCGACAAGTCCTGCGAGGCATCCGTTTAACGCCATGGTCGCATCCGGCTTTTTAGAAAGAATCCAAGAGGTTGCCGTAGCCGTGATGATGCCTGCCACGGCAGCCAAATTTGTCGTTACCAAGATAAACGAGGTGTCAAATGGATTGCCGGACAGGGCGGAACCGCCGTTGAACCCCCACCAGCCAAACCAAAGGATGAAAACGCCGATGGTCGCTAGAGGTATGCTGTGTGCGGGAATCGCTTGCGCTTTTCCGTTTCTGTATTTGCCAAGGCGCGGTCCCAAGACGATGACTCCGGCGAGAGCAGCCCAGCCGCCCACAGAATGCACGAGTGCGGAACCCGCCAGGTCATGGAAAACGTGGCCGAATTTTTCGTAGAGCAGTCCGTTTTCGCTGCCGAGAAAGCCACCGCCCCATGTCCAAGATCCCACGATGGGGTAGACGAAGGCAACGTAGAAAAAGGTGAAGACTAGGAAGGAACTCAGTTTGATACGCTCCGCGACAGCTCCCGAAACGATTGTCGCGGCTGTTGCGGCGAACATTGCCTGAAAGAGCCAGTCGGCAAAAAGGGAATAGTGCCCATTGTAGGCGCTGGTGAAGTTCAACGGATTTTCAAAATCTCCGATGCCGAATCCTTTGAATCCGAAAAATCCATTGAAATCTCCCGGATACATGAGACCGAAACCCAAGAAGGCGTAAACGGTCACGCCAATTGCCGGAACGGCGATGTTTTTAAAGCAAATGTTCGCACTGCTTTTGGCGCGGCAAAGTCCGGATTCAACGCAGGCAAAGCCCAGCCCCATGATGAACACGAGCATCGCACTGATGAGTATCCAAAGGTTTTCGCTGACGAATAGACTGTAATCCGGCGCATTCGTGATGATCGGATTTTCGCCGATGAGATTTGCAGAAGCAATTAAGTTTGTCAAAGAATCTTCCATAGTGAACTCCTTATCCGATGGCGGCTTCGCCGGTTTCTCCAGTACGGATGCGAATACATTGTTCTAAGTTTTCAACGAAAATTTTCCCATCGCCGATGTTTCCTGTCCGGGCGCCTTGGATGATGGCGTCGATACAGGGCTTGACAAATTCATCGTTGAGGGCGATTTGCAGTTGAACTTTTTTGAGAAGATGAACTTCGGTTTCTGTTCCGCGGTAGGTTGAAGTGTAACCTTTTTGCTGACCGCAGCCGAGTACGTTCGTAACGCTCATCTTGTAAATTTCTGCCTTGAACAAGGCTTCTTTCACATCGCCGAGCTTTTCGGGTTGAATGTAGGCTGTAACGATTTTCATTGGCATCTCCAGTGTTTGAAAAAAGACGGAAAGTCTTTTCAATGCCGGATATGCAAATCCCATGCCAACGAAAATTTCCCGATTTTGGAGAAAAAACGGAGGTCTCGAGGGAAAATTGAATAATGAACCAACATTTTTGTAAACAGTCAAGAACAAAAATGTCGAAATATTCAGCACAGATGTTGGAAAAACCGCATCTGCATTTCGGGTTTTCACCAAATCGTCTTTTCCGCAGAAATATTTTTGCTTGTTGTATGCGCTTTATTTTTATGCTTTTTCAAAAATGTTTTAAAACGAAAAACGGTCGGAAAAATATTCCTGGCCGTTTTTGCAAAAGGGCGTTTGAAATTACACTTTTCTGCCGAATCTACCCGATGCGAGAGCTGCCGCAGGGTATTTCACGCGCGTGTGGTAAGTTCCGTCAAGACTTTGAAGGAACGCTTGTGAAAGCTTGGACAAATCGCGCAAATTTAAACCGCTTTCGGAAAGCTGACCTTCGTTTAGGCGGGCGTTGATGGTCGTTTTGATTAGTTCTTCCAGCTTTTCCTGGGTGGGGTTTGCCATGGAACGGCTCGAAGCTTCGACAACGTCCGCAATCATGAGGATGGCTGCCTCTTTGGATTGCGGCTTGGGTCCGGGATAAGAGAAATCTTCGATTCGCGTATTTTCCGGGTCGCTCTTTTTCGCTTCTTGATAAAAATATTGGACTACGCTTGTGCCATGGTGCTGTAAAATGCCATTCAAAATAAGGGAGGGGAGTTTGAATTCCTTGGCTAGTTCCACTCCTTGCGCGACATGGCTGATGATGATTTGGGCGGAATCCAAAGGCGGCATGTCTTTGTGCGGATTGATGCCCTGTTTTTGATTCTCCGTGAAGTATTCGGGGCGCATCGTTTTGCCGATGTCGTGGTAAAGCGCCATGGAACGGACCAAAATGGGATTTGCGCCGATGAAATCCGCCACTTTCTCGGCCAGGTTTGCCACTTGGATGGAATGGTGGAATGTCCCCGGGGCAAGATCCGAAATCCGTTTGAGCGCGGGACGATTGAAATCGGAAAGTTCCATTAGGGTGAGGTCGGTCGTGATGCCGAAAAGGCGCTCTGCCAAATGCACTAGCAAAACGGATGAAATGGCGCACCAGAAGACGATGTTGATTGTTCCCGCAATGAATGTGGGGTAGAAGTTTCCCCAGTGGAACCTGTTGCGCAACAGGAGCTGTACGCCCAAAGCGAACGTGAAGCACACGACGGCGGCCAAAATGCTCCAAATGAATTGGGAACGGTAACGGATGCTGTTTAATCCGTGCAATCCCGCCCACGAAATTCCGAAAGCGAGAATCGATGTCGAAAGATCATAACCGGAAAGAATCCCGACAAAGGAGGCGGAAAAAGCGGCGAAGAGCGTTCCTAGTCGGCGGTCGTAAAGAACGGTCGAAAGGACGGGCGAAAGAATAAAGGGGTAAAACCAGATGGCGTCGATGTCCTGGGGCAAATTGGGAATCGCCTTTTGAAGATAGCCGATAAAATGGTGAATCGCTGCGAAAACAATCAGCTGCAAGGCGGCGATAACAATGACGGACCAAATCTGACGGCGGGTTTTGAACCGTTTGACGTTGAAATGGAAAAAATAAAGGAAGAATAGGGTGACAATCAGTGCGATAAAGAGCATTTGCCCGTAGACGGCTGTAAAATGCCGTGAACCTTCTTCTTTTTGCAAGGCGTTTTGCATCGCTTCGAGGCGCTCTAAAACGTCTTTCGTTACAATGGAACCCTGTGAAATCAGTTCCATTCCGCGGGGAACCATGCCTTTCGAAACGTTTACCTGGGCTTCGGCCTGGGCTTTCCGACGGTCGGTTTCTTTTTCCAAGTAGAAAACGTTCGGCAATGTGAACACGTAAAGGGCTTCGTAAAATGCGCTTTGCAAACCCTGGCTTTTGAAAGAATGCTTGAGATCTGTGAAGGCTTCGTCGATGGAACGTTCGCGCGGTTGGAGACGGCTGGCGTCTAATTTGTGTTCTTCATTGTCGCGGACAAAAGAGACTTCCGTTTTGGAATACGGAATGAATTTGACGTCTTGAATGTTATACGTGTCCCGGAACAGCTGAACGCTTGTGTTGGTCGCGGCAAGGAGCGTGTTGGACACGCCGTTTTCGAGCATCCGGTTGAAAACTTTTTCTAAAGAATCGCAGGCGGCCTTGTTCGAAGAGAGTTGTTGCACTGCCGTGTTGGAAAGTTTCCGGGTCAGTTGGTGGAATAGTTGGGAGGCCTGTTGTACTTTGGCGTGGACAGAGGAGTCTTCTGGAGAAGCGGCGTTGATTTCTGTCTGCAGAATCCTGTATCGGGTCATTTTTTCCAGATAGCTTTTCAAGTCGTTGGAAATACGGACCGTTTCGTCGTGGTTGAATTCGAAAACCGCATAAACTTTGTCTGCCGCACGGGCTTTTTCCGCGGCTATTTCCTGAGAAGACTTGGGAACGTCAAAAGAAATCGGCGATACGATTGTCCGCGGGCAAATTTCGCCCAGGTGGGGGACTTCGGATTTTTGGGCCAAATCCCTGTCGGGGAATAAGACAATGGCCAAGATGACAATCGCAGCCCAACCGATGAGCGTGTGGATTTTCAAAGATTTGGGAATCATTTTCTGCCTCCGGATTCGTAGGCTTTGACAATTTCTCGGACTAGGGGGTGTCGCAACACGTCTGTCGGCGGAAAGACGACGTGGGCGATGCCCTTGACTTTGGACAGCAGTCGGATGGCGTGGGCAAAACCGGACACCTGTTTTGGTCCTAGGTCAATTTGTGAAGAGTCCCCGGTGATGATGGCTTTCGAATGCTGCCCGAGGCGCGTGAGGAACATTTGCATTTGCGGAATGGTCGTGTTTTGCGCTTCGTCCAGGATGATAAAAGCGTGTTTTAAGGTCCGTCCGCGCATATAGGCAAGCGGAGCGACTTCGATTAGACCGTCTTCCTGGTATTTTCTGAGTTTTTCTTGGGGGAGAAGCTCTGCGAGACTGTCTTGGATGGGTCGCAAATAGGGAGCGATCTTCTCCTTTAGGTCGCCTGGTAAAAATCCTAAAGATTCTCCGGCTTCGACTGCCGGACGGACTAGGCAAATTCTTTCCACTTCATGGTTTTCTAAGCTGGCGACGGCGATGGCGACTGCCAAAAAGGTCTTCCCGGTGCCCGCGGGGCCGTCTGCGAAGAGAATGTCGTTTTCATTGCACGCCCGGACAAGTTCTTCTTGGGATTTCGTCTTGGCGACAACGGGGATTCCCAAGCGGTTTCTGAGAATGGGAACGCTGGGAAGCGATGCACTGCATTTTGAATTCTTTCCGCGTTGCTGCACGTCGCCAAGGAATCGGTTCAATGTTTCGGCAGAAATATCCGTTCCGTTTTTTGCCGCCATTTTCACTTGGTCGAGGAACGTGAGCGCTCCTTGGATGTCCGCCTGTTTTCCTTTGGCTTCGATTCGAAGTCCGGGGAGCCTTGAATGGATAATAACGCAAAAACGGTCTTCCACCATGCGGAAAACCGTTTCACTGTCTCCGGCGATGATTCGTTTCAAATCATCGGAAAGAGGATAGCGGACTTCGGGAGCCATTGATTACTGGACTTCTGCGGGCGTTTCTTCTGCAGAAGATTCTTCGGCGGGAGCCGCTTCTTCTTGATTTTGTGTCGAAATGCCCAATTTGGTTTTGGCTTCGAAAATCTGGCGGCGGAGTTCGTGGTTTTCTTCGGTCGCCTTGAAAGCCTCTTCCTGCGTTTTCTTCAGTTCGTCTTCGTCGACTTGCTGAGCTTTGCCGGGGGCTGCTGCCGCACCGTCTTCTGAGTATTCAGAATCTTCGTAATTGCCGTCTCCGCCTTGGCGGGAACCGGCGCAAGCTGCGAGGGAAATGGCGCAAAAAGAAGCGAGGGCGAGTTTCCAAAGTTGAGAAAAAGACATGTATAGCTCCATGCAAAAAGGATGTTGGTTGAAATATACATAAAAAATTTTCACGAAGATTCCCGAAATTTGGAATTTCCGGGCCACGGCGGGCTTTAGGGCGACAGAAAATGGACAAAAATGGCAGAAAAAGAAAAATCCGGGCAGGAAGTTAGGTGCTTTTGGTGGTGCAGGGACCCTTCGCCAAAGGGCAATGGCAAATTTTCGCTTCCTTCCGAATGCCGGATTTTAACTACATTTGGATGGGGACGACGGATGACCGCTTCCGCGCACGCGGGGGAGGAAAGTCCGGGCACCACAAGGCAGGATGCTGGATAACGTCCAGGCGCAGCAATGCGACGGATAGCGCAGCAGAAAGCAAACCGCCCCGCAAGGGGTAAGGGTGAAACGGCGAGGTAAGAGCTCACCGCGCAATTGGTGACAATTGTGGCATGGCAAGCCCCATCCGGTGCAAGACCAAGCAGAATCCCGCTTCCTTCGGGGAGCCTAGGTAGCCTTTCTAGTTGGGATTCGGGTAGGTTGCTTGAGACCGTCAGCAATGGCGGATCCAGATAGATGGTCATCGCCGACTTCGGCCGGCACAGAACCCGGCTTACAGTCGTCCCCCTTTTTGGAAGTCTTTCCGGCGACGGGAAGGCTTCCTCTTTTTTGCTACTATTGTTTTATGGACTATTTATATCTCATTATCGGATTAGGAATACTCCTTTTGGGTGCGGAATTCCTTGTGGATTCCTCTGTCGCCATCGCCAAACGCGCCCGGGTTTCCAGTTTTGTCATCGGTCTTACTATTGTTGGAATGGGAACGTCTTCTCCGGAGCTTTGCGTCTCGCTGTCGGCGGCTCTTCAGGGAAGTGGGGACGTCGCCATGGGAAACATCGTCGGTTCCAATATTTGCAATGTGTTCTTGATTTTGGGCCTTTCGGTAGTCATTGCGCCTTTTGCCATTCAAAAAAACGTTATCCGCCGCGATATCCCCTTCAGTATTTTGGCAGCCATCCTGTTGCCGTTGCTTCTTTACATTCCCTTTTCGGATTCTGCCGAACGGATCCTTTCTCGCTTAGATGGAATCTTGCTGTTGATTTTATTCTTCGCGTATATCATTTTTACGGTTGTCATGAGCCGCAAGCAACCATCGTCGGACGAAGCGTCTTCGCGCTTGAGCGGAAAGCCTGTGATGCTTCTTGTTTTCATCGCTTTGATTTCGTTGGGCGGACTTGTCGGCGGCGGAAAGCTGTTCCTTTATGCCGCAGAAAATTTGGCAAAGGCGTGGGGAATGAGCGATGCCGTCATTGCGATTACGGTTGTCGCCGTGGGCACGTCTCTTCCTGAATTGATTACGTCTGTGGTCGCCGCACTCAAGAAGAACTCGGATTTGGCGCTGGGCAACGTCATTGGATCAAATGTGTTCAACATCCTGTTCATCCTCGGTTTTTCTTCGACAGTCAAACCGCTTGTCACCACGGGCATCCGGTTTGAAGATTTTGCCGTGATGATTTTTGCCGCCCTTTGTACATTCTTTGTCGCGTTCACTTTCCGCAAACGGTATTTTGACCGCGTTG
The DNA here is from genome assembly GCA_964587155.1 of uncultured Fibrobacter sp. GTDB lineage: Bacteria > Fibrobacterota > Fibrobacteria > Fibrobacterales > Fibrobacteraceae > Hallerella. The sequence continues at coordinate 91,851 of CAZPKF010000006.1, read as the reverse complement.
AAGGCATTTTATTTCTCTTATTTTACGTCGGTTATACGGCTTACCTCCTCTTTCGTACGTGAAAGGAAAAAGTTCCATGATTTTGTCTGCCGATGCGCCACTGACGAATCTGGTCAAAGCCAAAGGAGTTCTTTCGTGGGAAGCGTTGAAAACGTATGTTGCCGGGCTTCCTTACCGGCGGACTTCTGATCCCGGAGAGATTTCCCTTGTGATTTCTGAAGGTTGCGGAACGTGTAGCGGAAAGCATGCCGTTTTGGCGGCGATTGCCCGGGAGAATGCGATTCCGGAAGTGCATTTGATGGTATCCGTTTTTCAAATGAATGGGGACAGTCATCCGATTCTCCGGGAAGTTTTGGAAAATTCCCGCCTAAATTACATCCCCGAGGCTCACTGTTATTTGCTAGAAAACGGACGGATTGTCGATTGTACGCGGAAGGGAAGTTTTACTTCTGATTTCGAACGGCGCATCTTGGATTCCCGTGAATTGTTTCATCCGGAAAATGTCGCCGACGAAAAAACAGCTTATCATCAGGAGTTCTTGGAAAAGTGGCGCAAAGCGCAAAATTTGCCTTATACGTTTGAAGAACTGTGGCGCATTCGAGAGTGTTGCATCGGATTGCTTTCGAAATAAAGCGTTCCCCGCTGGTCATGGGGTTCAGAGAAATTCAAACAGGATGATTCCGGGAACTTTTCCAGAACCTTTCCAGGATTCCAGATATTCATCGAGGGAATGGTCTAAGACTTTCCCGAATTTGTAAGAGGCGTCTCGCAGCAAGGGAAGTTCTCCGTTGTCCAAAATCAAGAAGCCTACATGGAAGGTGTCCAAAGTTTTTATCCGGCTGACAAAGCCGATTCCCACGATGGTCTTTTTGCCTTGCCAAGGCGTTTGGGCAAAGATTTGCGCTTTTTCAAAAGGAAGATAACGCAGGTGGAGAGTCGGGTCTGCTTTTTGGAAAGGAATTTTTTTGTCTGCAAAAAATTTTTTCTTGGGAAGGGTTCGCGTTTCCAATGTGTCGCCGGGCATGGGCAGCAGCCGTGCGAAGATTCCTTCGCCTATCCAATCTTCGACAAAATAATGTTTGCGGAATTTATACGCAATTTCTCCATTCAAGTAGCGGATTTTTTGAAGAGTTGAAAACAGGCTGTCTTCGTTTGGACTTTTCGCTAATGCCAACACGTGTTCCAAGTAGGTGACGCAATCTAGAGAATCCAAGTTTACGAACGGCTTGGGTTCTGTCGTGTCGAGATAACCTTCGCCGGTGGGTCCTAAAAGATAGGGTTTTCCCAGTAGTTCATGAGAAAAGAATCGAATCCTGTTTTCTAATCCGGAAACGGATTCGCCTCGGATGTAAAGTTCCCGCATTTTTAGGAGGGATGCGTAACCGCTGTTCACGTTGCGGTAAATGACAGACCAAATGGAATCCAAAGCGTTTCGACTTGTGTTGTCCGGAATTTTTCCCGTTTGGTTCAGGTAGGTGGCGACGACAAGAGTGTCTCCGTCGATGGTGGGAATGTAGCCGACGAGACCGTGCGCTTCGTTGATGAAACCCGTTTTGAATCGGATTCTGTTTCCGTTTTCAAGATTTTGAAAACGCTTTGCTCCGCTGCCGACACCGGGAGATGCGAAACTCCGAATATAAAAGGCTCCTTTGGGATGCCTTGCCATTTTGGCTAACATTTCGGTGAGGGCACTGGGTTTTAATTTGTTTTTCGGCGAAAGTCCGCAGCCGTCATAGAGGAGAAAATCATCGGGAGAAATTTTGATGGAGATCAAGAAATCCCGAACGCCTCGGGTGCCGTTTTCAACGTTTCCCGTTCCGAATTTGGTGGCGGCAAAATTTCGGAAAAGCGTTTCGGCGTGCAGGTTCTGACTCCGCTGGTTGATTTCGTCGAGAAAACTCAACAGTGGAGTTCCTTTGATTGTGAAAGCGTAGATTTCCATGCCGGCTTGCTGCAGGGAATCTTCTAAGACAAAAAGTCCCTTTTCGCGGAGCGCCTGTAAAAAGGCGATTTGAAAGTAGCGGTTGGGATTCCGGACGGGAATTGCAAACGACGTCTCGGGAACCTTTTCGCCAATCGTTCCGGAGATTTCTATAACGGGTTTTTCGTCGGGCAGCGCATAGCGCCACTTGCGCTTTTTGCCTTTGACCGTGAGAAGTGAATTTTTTACCTGGACGTAGCCTAAATCCGGGTCAATGGATACGGTGGCTGTATCGCCAATTTTTTTCCCAGGAGACAATCGGACTAAAGCGCAATTGTCGTTGAATTCGAGCGGGGTGATTTCTGCGCCATACCATGAATTGAAATAATTGGGCCGCCAATGCTCGGGTTTTCGCGGACCGGAAAAGTAGCTCGTGTCCAATTCCATGCGGATTCGGAGAGAATCAATTCCCTTGGATCGGATGGAGTCGGCGAAATGGCGCAAAACATAAAGCGGTTCTGAAAAGTAACGGGCGGAAATGTTCGGATCGCCTTCTCCGCGCAACCGGAGAACGCCTTGGAACGTTTTTCCGGAGACGATTCCGTTCAGATGGACCGAAGTCTTTGCGCGGAAATCAAGTGGAAGAAAATCCAAAGCGGCTGCCGTCGTTACCGTTTTCAAGGTGCTCGCCGGAGTGAAGAAGGAATCCGCATTAAAAGAAAGCAACTGCTTGCCCGAATGCAGTGAACGGATGGATAGTCCGAATGTGGAACCGGGAACCATTGAATCGGCGATGGTGCGGTAATCTTCGGCAGAGAGATACGGTTTTGGAAAAAAGGATACGGTGTCCGCCGGCGCGGCGTTTACGTATGCGGCGAAAAACGACAAAATGCCAAGAAGGACCGCTTTCATTTTTCTGTGGGCGGGTTGAAGGAATTTCCGGTCAAAGAGGAAAGGTCGCTCCAGTATTCCGGATACGTCTTTCTTACGCAAAGAGGGTCCCGGATGACGATGGAATTTTCATTTTGAATGCCGAATGCGACAAGGCTCATGCACATGGCCATTCGGTGGTCGTCATAAGTGTCGAATTCCGCGGGCGAGAATTTTTTTGGGGGAACAATTGCGATGGAATCTTCTGTGGTGAAAACTTGCGCGCCTGTTTTTCGCAGCTCCGTCGCCATGGCCGAAATCCGGTCTGTTTCTTTGACTTTCCAGCTGTGGATTCCGCGAATTCTACTTTTTCCGTTGGCAAAAAGGCACAGTGCGGCGACTGTCATTGCGGCATCGGGAATGGCGGAAAGATCCTTGTCGATAGCGCAGAGAGGGAAGTTTTTTTGCCGGCATTCCACAAAACCTTTTCCGTAAGAGATATCGGCTCCCATTTCTTTTAAAACTTCGGCGAAGTGGATGTCGCCCTGCAAACTGTTCTTGTCGATTCCTTCGACGCGAACAGGCCCTGTGGCGATGGCTGCCGCCGCTAAGGCGTAACTGGCCGAAGAAGCGTCTCCTTCGATATCGTAATCTTCGGGCGAATGATACCCTGTATTGGGAATGAAAAACCGCTGGAAATGGTCGTTCTCTACCCGGACTCCGAACTGTTCCATCATGCGGATAGTCATGGTGACGTAAGGCTTTGATATCAGCTCCCCATCCACTTCGACAGAAAGGGGGGTGCGCATACAGGGGGCGGCGAGCAGAATGGCAGTCAGATACTGACTGGAAACATTTCCTTTGATTCGCAAAGTTCCTCCCGAGAGACCCGACGCATGGACGTCTATCGGAGGAAATCCCTCTTTTTCTGCGTAATCGATTTTCGCTCCGACTTGCTGCAGGGCGTTGATCAAATCGCGGATGGGGCGTTCTTTCATGCGGTCCACGCCCGTCAACGAAAAGTTTCCCGTGCCAAGGGATATGGCTGCCGTTAAAAATCGGATGGATGTGCCGGAATTTCCCACAAAAATTTTTGCCCCGGTTGACGGAAATTTCCCATTTTGCCCAAAGACGGTGACCGTGTCGTCTCCGATGTCGCCGAGGACGTTTACGCCGAGGTGCTCCCGAAGGGCGCGGACCATGTAGATGGTGTCGTCGCTCCACAAAAGATGGTGCAGCCGGGTTTTTCCGCGGGAAAGGGCCGCAAGAATCAAAGCCCGGTTGGTGATGCTCTTTGAACCGGGCAAGCGGAGTGTTCCCCGAATTTGCTTCAGGGCGGGAATTTTTAAAAAATTCGAATTTGGGTGTGGCGCATTCATCAATTCAAATTTAGATTAAAAGCGAAAAACGACGAGGTCCCCCATGGAACAAATCCGTAAAGATTCACCGACAGATGCGTTGTTGGCATCGGAAATATTCAAGGATGTGAAACTGGAATGCATCGAAGAGCTCGATGAAATCTTATCGCGCAAGGAATTGAAAAAAGGAGAAATCCTGATTGAAGAAGGTACGGTAAGTTCGAAATTTTACGTGGTAGAACGAGGGGATATCGAAGTGTATTTTTCGGTTCCTGGGCAAAGGAGCTTTTTGGAAGCTTGCCGGTTAAAAGTGGGTTCCGTTGTCGGGGAAATGGCCCTTTTGGAAGACGATGTGCATTCGGCACGGGTCGTTGCCAAAACGCAGGCGAGTGTCATTCAAATCGACAGCAAGGCGTTTTTGCTTTTTTTGGAAAACCATCCCGAAGTCGGTTTTGGCGTTATGCGGAACTTGGCGAAAATCATCAGCAACCGTCTGCGTTACACGGATCAATTTGTCCGGCATTTTGCAGCGAATTGAATCATTCGGCAATCGCATGATGAGTCCTTATGCTCTGCGAGATTCCGATTGAACTTCATCAGGGATAGTTTTCAGTTGTTGGTTATCAACTTCTAACTTCCAATTCCGCATTCCATATTTTACAGCCCAAATTTCACAAAAACGGCTCGCCTTTGACGGCAAATCGTGCAAAATTCACGCCATCCGCAGAAAAGGATTTTGGTGCGAAACCCCACCACGGAGAAATTTCTGATCTAATTCCTAATAAATCCCTCCCTACAGCACACGAAAAGCCGCCCAGTGGGACGGCCTTTCGTGTATGGAATGCTGCTTTTTACTTTTTCGCGCCTTGATTTTTCACGGCGTTGATTTTCGCATTGATGGCGTCTTGATCGCCCAAATAATGGTGTTCGACGGGTTTGAAATTGTCGTCGAGAGTGTAAACCAGAGGAACTCCTGTGGGGATGTTCAATCCGATAATTTCTTCATCGGAAATATTGTCCAGGTATTTCACCAAAGCGCGGAGAGAGTTTCCGTGCGCGGCGATGAGGACTTTCTTTCCGGCGGCGACATCTTTCTTAATCACGTTTTCCCAGTAGGGGACAACGCGGTCAATCGTAATCTTGAGGGATTCGGTGAGCGGGAGGATAGCAGGGTCTTCTGCGGCGTATTTCGCTTCTTTCCGGGGATTGCGCGGATCGTCTTCTTCAAGGGCCGGCGGGGTGATGTCAAAGGAACGACGCCAAATTTTCACTTGGTCTTCACCGTATTTTTCGGCGGTTTCGGACTTGTTCAGCCCTTGCAATGCGCCGTAATGGCGTTCGTTGAGGCGCCAGTTTTTGACGACCGGAATCCATTCGAGGTCCATTTCTTCCAAAACGTGATTGCAAGTGTGGATGGCGCGCTTGAGGTAGGATGTGTAGGCTATGTCAAAAGAGAAACCTTCTTTCTTCAGCTGTTGGCCGCCGAGTTTTGCTTCTTTGTGGCCCGTTTCGGAAAGATCGGGATCACTCCAGCCGGTGAACAGGTTCTTGAGGTTCCATTCGGATTCGCCGTGGCGAATGAGGACAAGTTTGTAGCTCATGGTATTTTCCTTATGAAAAAAAGGTTTTGCAGAGAAAATATAGAAATTATCCATTTGAAATCCACTTGCTCTTGGCAAAAGGCTTTTCAAATGGCGGTAGATGTGCGGAGAATGCGCAGCGGCGGTGGACGTTTCTGATTCGGGGAAAATGTTAAATTTGAATGCATGAATCGTTATTCAAGGGTTTTTATCGAGCCGTCTAGCGAAAAGACGGCAGCAGAAATTTATCGCCATCGTCGGACAGCCTTGTTGCAGAAGCTCGATACGGTGGGCGTCTTTTGCGGCGTGAACCGTGAACCGGGAACAGAAGAAGTCTTTGTCCAAACGTGGAACAAGATGATTCAGGAACCGGCATTTTTGTATTTGACAGGAATCAACCAGGCCGAATGCAAGATGATTTTGGATCCGCAGGCAGAAAATCCGGATGACAGGGAAGTTCTCTTTTTGCCGAAGAAAGATCCCGCCAAAGAGTTTTGGACAGGAGAGAAGTTGGGAATTTCGAACGAAGGCGTTGACGCTTTGCGGACGCTCACCGGGTTTCGGCGCATTTTGCCGGAAACATCTTTCTGGGATTTTTTGACGGAACTTGTTGATCGGCGAAAGTTGAAAAAGGTCAAGGCTTTTTATTGGGAGCTTCCTGCGGAAGCGGGAATGAGGCGAATAGCCGATGACCACAATGCGCAATTTGCCATGGAACTCAAACGGCGTTTGCCGGAAAACACAGTTGTGGAAAGCCTTGCTCAAGAGCATTTGGATAAGCGGGTTGTTCTCGATGCCGTGCAAATTTCGGATGCGCGCCGTGCAATTGCCTGGACCCAAAACGCCTTTTGTGAATTTTTGAAAAATCTGAAAAATTTCAAAACAGAGCGTGATGCGCAACTGTTCTTGGATTACAAAATGCAAGTGCAAAGCGATGGCGATTTGGCGTTCCCGACCATTATGGCTTGTGGAACAAACGCCTGTTGTCTCCATTATGTGAAGAACGACGAAAAACTAGAAGCGGGGGGGCTCTTGCTGATGGATTTTGGAATTCGGGCGGGGACTTTGCACAGCGACATTTCGAGAACGGTTCCGGTGAATGGAAAATTTGACCCGCTGCAACGGATTCTGTATTCGATAGTCCTCGATGCGCAAAAGTTCCATGCGAAAAACGTCCGTCCCGGAGAGAAACTTGTCGATTTGGACCGAGCCGTATGGGATTATATCTTAATGGAGCTGGAAAATCGATTGGTGTCTGCCGGGGGGAGTTATCGGTTGCTTTATGATAGACGGCCTCATGGCGTAAGCCATTTGATTGGAGAACAGATTCACGAGGGCGATCCGTTTAGGCTTTACATGCAAAAGCCCTTGGAACCGGGAATGCTTTTGTCTAATGAACCGGGTCTTTATGGGCACTTTGAAATTGAAATTTCCGGAATCCGCTACAGGGAAGATGTGGGTATTCGCATAGAAAACGACTTGCTTGTGACCGATTCCGGCTGTGAAGACCTTTCGGCGGAAATTCCCCGGGAAATCGACGAACTGGAGAATCTTTTGTCTTAGGTTGAGGTCTGTTTCCTGCTCGGAGATATATCGCTATCCCCAAGATATCAAGTTAGATAAACCTTTCTGGCGGATGGATTCGGCCGTTTCCCCCGAAAGTCATTGAGGTAGATGCTGAAACTGGAATGGATAAGGTTTCTTCTGAACACCGCCATTCCGTTTAGGAATAAAAAACTATCTTTTCCAAAAATCAAAGGGTTTATGATGAAAAAATCCGGTCCTATTGTTTTTGCTCTTGTCGCTTTGCTCGCCTCGTCGGCTTTTGCCTTGATGAACGAATACGGCGTTATCCGTTCCACATTTCAATTGGAGCTTTCCGCTTATGGAGCCTTTTACCGGACAGGATTTCATGACGGGGATGATTATTCCCTTTCTGAAAAGGAATCCCAGCTGAATTTGATGCCGACGATTCGCGTCCGTCCGGTTCGCGGATTGGAATTCAATTTCACTTATCCTATCCGGGATGACGGTCTTAAAAATGCGACTGGCGTTTGGGGACCGATTCTTGGACTCAAATACGGCAGCCCCTCCTCAGCGGGATTTTTGGAATTCGTCTTTCCATCCGGCAGTAAAAAATTGCTGGGCAACGGAGATTCGCCAGCGCCAGCGCTGGTGTTCGGCGGCACGAGCCTTTACGGCAACCCGGAATCGTTCGGGGTACGCCTGCATTCCTGGTATTTTTGGGACTTCAACGATTATTCGGCGGATGAACTTTACTTTTTGGTGCGTCCGGAATTTGACTTTGGAATGCTTCGGGTGGGAATCGGCTTCCCGTTTGAATTCCTTTTCGGAAATGATACTTACTGGGGTTCGAATACGCCGGGGAATGTCCGCGCAACTGGTTACGGTGACGAAGACGATTTCGGCTATACGATGTCAATTTCCATAGAACCGAAGGTGACTGTCCGGTTGGGAAAATTCGACGTGGAACCTTATTTCTCGATCCCTCTTTGGGAATACACGAACTCTTCGGCTCTGCTCATCGACGGTTTTACTATGGGATGCGCGGCGCGTTTCCGGATTTAATTTTTGTTAAAAAATAAAGGTTGGCTATCAAATGTGGAAAATTAAAGGTGTTTGGCCCTTACTTCTCTCCGTATTCTTTACGAATTTTGCGGTCATGGGGCATTTTGTCTTTACGCAGAAGGTGATTGCGACGCATTATTCGGGTTCGGAATTGCTCTTCTGGAATGTCCTCTTCCAGTCGTTTTTCCTATTGCCGTTTATCTTTATGGTGGTTCCGGCGAGTTTCTTTTCGAACCGCTTTTCGAAAAGCCGCGTCATCGCCTGGAGTTCTGTCGTGATGACGGCTTCGCTGATTGCAACCGGTGTATTTTACACGTTGAAGTTTTACAATTTGGCGATATTCTTTACGCTTTTGACTGCGGCCGCTTTTGCCGTTCACAGCCCTGCGAAATACGGCATTTTGAAAGAAATGTTTGGCACGAAGCTTTTAGGTTATGCGAATGGTTTTCTTCAGGTCTTTACCGTATTGGCGTTAGTGCTAGCCGCTTTGATGGTTCCCGGACTCGCCGCCGTGGAATCGACGTTTGATTCGGCTCCGACGGTGAAGGAATTTTTGCGCAAAACGGTGGCGTGGCCCTGGGTGATAATGACGGTGAGTCTACTGGCTACCGTGCTTGCCTTTTTTATTCCCAAAGTCGGCAGAGAATACGCTTCGGCCAGACGGTCTTCGGTGGTGCGCAATGTGGTGCACACGTGGAAATTGCCGACGGTCCGCGCATGTATCGTGGGAATATCCATCTTTTGGGCGGGAGTGCAGATTTTTGTTTTCGTGTTCCAGCAGGATTCGACTTGGAATGAAACGATTGCGCTTTTCAAAAACGGCATTTTCTTTGCCGTGCTGGGCTTGATGCTCGGTTCTTTGATTGTCGCCCGCGCATCGAAAGATTTTATTGAAACGGGGCTTGTGCCCATGGGCGCTTTGGGTTCATCCATTTGCCTTTTGTGCATTCCCTTCCTTTCGTCGCCTATCCTTATCGGCATCGTGTTTTTCTTGGTGGGGTTCTTTGGCGCGATGTTCTTGGTGACGCTGAACGCACTTTTGCAATACAACACGGAACCGACGAATTCTGGGCGGATTCTGGCTGTTTCGAATTTGATTCAGATTGTCATCTTGGGATTATTCCTGGGATTTGAAACTCTAGTCATCCACTATACTCAAAAACTGTTCCCCGATGAACAGCATCTGGTGTTCCCAATCGTTTTCTTCTTGCTTGCGCTGATTTCTTTCGTCGGATTCGCCTATTCCCTAAAGCACTTGCCGCAAGCAATGTTGCGGTCTTTGCTCCGTACGTTCTTCAGCACTTATCGGTTGAAGGTTCTCGGCTTGCAAAATATTCCTGATGCGGGTCCGGTGCTCCTTTTGGGAAACCACTTCAGCTTTATCGATTGGGCCGTTTTGCAGATGGCGACTCCGCGGCCGCTCCGCATAGCAAGCAACAAGGATCACTTTGAAAAATGGACTTTGCGCTGGGTGTTGAAACGGATGGGAATCATCCGCATTCACAAGAAAAATGAAAAATCCGCCATGGCGCAGATCCGGGTCGCTTTGCAAAATGGAGAAGCTGTGGTCCTCTTCCCGGAAGGCGAAGTGGCGAAAACGCCGTTTATCGGTCCGTTCCGTTTGGATTATTCCGAAGCCATCAAGGATACGGAAGCGGTCATTGTGCCGTTTTACATTCAGGGGCTTTGGGGCAGCCGCTTCGCTTATTCTGCGTCTGCAGATTCCCAGTCTCTCGGAGCGAAGCTTTCGCGCGTGATTACGGTTTCTTTCGGTGCCCCGCAGCCCAAAGATACGGATCCGAACAAGATTCGGAATATCGTCCGTGAAATTTCCATTGATGCCTGGAGAAATTCCCTGCAGAATTACAAGCCCATCGCGGAATCTTGGCTCATCGCCTGCAAAAAAGTCGTCGGGGCGGGCCCTTCGATTTACAGTCCGGATGGCGCTCATCTTTCGGGTTACAAGTTGCTTTGCGCTACGCTTGCTTTCAGCCGCGTGTTCAAGAAAATGTTCCCCAATGAAAAAAACATGGGCATTATGCTGCCTCCTTCCGGTGGGGGAATCATCGCCAATTTGGCTGGCTGGGTCTGCGGAAAGGTCAATGTGAATTTGAACTACACGTCTTCTCCGGATATCGTGCAAAAATGCATGGACCGCGCCGAAATCAAAACAGTGATTACGAGCCGCGTTTTTTTGGAACGGTTGAAGCAAAAGGGAACAGATTATTCGGTTCTCGGTGAAAAGTGCCGTTTTGTGTATGCGGAAGATGTTCTCAAAAGTATTCCGCATTGGGCGATGGCGTTCCACATGATTATGGGTGTCGCTTTGCCAGTTTCGCTCATCAAATTCTTTTACTTCAAAAAGGTGAAGCTCACCGATACGGCGGTCATCCTGTTCAGTTCGGGAACAGAAGGCGTTCCCAAAGGGGTAGAGCTGACCCATTACAACATGATAGGCAATGCGTCCCAGCTTTCGTGCATTTTCAATGCGACGAAAAACGATGTGATGCTTGCGGAATTGCCTCTCTTCCACTCGTTCGGGTTGACTGTCAACGTGATTCTTTGCCTTGTGGAAGGAACTCCCATTGTGGTTGTCGCCGATCCGACGGATGTGAAAACCATGGCGCGCGTTTGTGCGGAATTCCGGGTGACCGCATTTGTTGGAACGCCGACCTTTTTGCGTGCCTTTACCGTGAACCGTTGGGTGCATCCGATGTGCTTTAAGTATTTGCGGCTGATTATCGCGGGGGCAGAAAAGCTCCGTCCGGAAATCAGCACGGCCTTCCGACTCAAATTCGGCAAGGAAATTTACGAGGGCTATGGTTGCACGGAAACGGCTCCTGTCGCATCAGTGAATTTCGACAATATTCTGTTGAACGATTATTTGACGATGCAGGTGAACAACAAGCCTGGAACGGTGGGTATGCCGTTGCCGGGGACACTTTATAAAATTGTCGATCCGGAAACGAACGAAGAACTTCCTGTCGGCGAAGACGGTATGATTCTCATCGGCGGTTGTCAGGTGATGAAGGGTTATTTGAAAGATTCTTCGCACACCAAAGACGCCATTGTGGAATTGGACGGCAGACGTTGGTATCGCACGGGCGATAAAGGTCACATCGATGAAGACGGGTTCCTCACGATTGTTGACCGCTACAGCCGATTCGCGAAACTCGGCGGAGAAATGATTTCTCTTGGCGCCGTGGAACTCCGCATCAACGATACGAAAATCCTGGAAGGCGGTGATTACATGGTCACGTCGATTCCAGACAGCGCAAAGGGCGAATGTGTCGTTCTTTTGTATTCGGGCATTGACAGGGAACCAGCCGACATTTTGCGGGATTTGCGCAAATCGGGAATTCCTCCGTTGATGGTTCCCGGAATGGCGTTCCACGTTCCGGCTATTCCAAAGCTTGGAACAGGAAAGGCGGATTTCAAGGCTTCTAAGAAAATTGCTTTGGAACTCGCTCAAAAATGAATTCTAAATTAAGGAAAATACCCCAAGGAATTTCATGAAAATCAAAGGTCTCGTTCCTTACTTGGTCTCTGTCTTAGCCTCATCTTTCATTCAGATGGGGCTTTTCCTTTTTTTTGAACAATGGCTCAAATACTCGGTGGAAGCGTCCAAACTTCCTGTTTACAGCGCGCTTCTCCAGTCCATGTTCTACATTCCGTATCTTGCGCTGTTTTCTATTTCTGGATTTCTTGCAGATAGATTTGGAAAGGGAAAGGTTGTCGCCTGGAGTTCGCTCGGCTTTGTCGCCGGGACAATTGTCATCGGAGTGCTCTGGACTCTTGGGCTTCCGCAAATTGCGGTTTGGTTTGTGCTGCTGGTTGCGTCTTCGTTTGCGTTGGGAAGCCCTGCCAAATACGGAATCGTCAAGGAAATGTTTGGCGCAGATAAGCTTTCAACGGGAGTTGCCCATGTTTTCAGCGTGATGGTCATCGGAGCGTTGATCGCTTCGGTGGGAGTGCTCAGCCTTTATTCAGAATCGGAAACGTTCTTGGGTGTGGATTGTTTGCTTTGGATTTTCGTCGGGATGGCCGTACTTTCGGCTCTCGCTGCATTTTTTATCCCGAAAACGGGACGTGAACGGGAATCTTTGCAAATCCGATCGCCCGGGCGGATTTTCCATGCGACGTGGTACATCGGACTTTCGCGGACGGTGATTATAGGGCTTGCCGTTTTTTGGGGACTTGCGCAAGTGTTCGTTCTGTTGTCGCAGAGCCTTTCTGGGGAAGGTTTTATTCAAGTGGCGTGGAATGGGCTAGTCTTTTCTGCGTTCGGCATGATCTTGGGCGGCTACCTGGCTTCGCATTCTTCGCACCGTTTTATTGAAGTGGGACTGATTCCGGTTTCTGTCCTTGGGTGTGGCGTTTGTGCGTTTTTCATTCCGTTTGCGGATAATCCCGTGCTTTTGCGGATGCTTTACGCTTTTTTGGGACTTTTCTTCGGTTCTTTGGGAACCGTGTTGAATTCCTTGCTGTTGCTGTATTCCCGTCCGGCATCTTCGGGGCGCATCGTTGCGGTTTCGAATATGGTGACGATGGTCTTTTTGCTTTTTGTCGTCGGGTTGGAAGTGTTGCTTTTGACTCACACATCGATTGACCGCCAAACTTTTTTGTTTGTATTTTCCCTGTTTCTCTTTTTGGCTTTTATCTGGGCGTTTATCCGGTTTCCGCAATCGTTGCTCCGCACGATGTTCCGCGCGTATTACGTGTTCCGCTACAATTTGAAAGTGATCGGCAATGAGAATATTCCAATGGAAGGACCCGTTTTGCTGTTGGGAAATCATACAAGTTATATGGATTGGATTTTATTGCAAATGGCAAGTCCGCGTCCGTTGCGCATGGCGATGAACGAAGACAAATCCGAACACGGATTTTCCCGCTGGCTCTTGAAACTTCTCGGAGCGATACGCATCAACCGCCGTAATCCGGAACCGGCGATGGCTGCCATCCGCAAGGCTCTTTTGCACGGAGAAGCGGTCATCATTTTCCCGGAAGGAGAACTGGCGAAGTCTTGCAACATCGGGCGTTTTTCTATCGACTATTCGGAAGCCATCCGCGATACGAATGCAAAACTTTTCCCTTTTTATATACAGGGCGTTTGGGGCGGCAAAACCAGTTATGCCCATGACAGCGTGAATTTCGGAGAGAAAACCACACGGGTCGTTTCCATTGCGTTTGGCAAGGAATTTCCGGCGGAAACGGATACGGCGAAATTACGGAATATCTTGCGTGAACTTTCTATGGTCGCCTGGTCCGAATCGTTATCCCATTATCCGACAGTCGTTCCGTTTTGCATCAAGGCGGCCAAACGGCGAGTCCGTCACCGTGTTTCCATTTTCAGCCCCAAGGGCGATCATCTTTCGGGTTTTGGTCTTGTTCGGCAAGTATTGACATATTCCCGCGTGGTTTCAAAAATCACTTCCAAGGAAAGTCGCATCGGATTCATGTTCCCACCGGCACCCGAAAGCATTTCGCTGTTGCTGGGCATTCTGGCTTGCGGCAAGACAAGTGTCAATTTGAATTATACGTCTGGAGTGGAAACGGTTCTCAAATGCATAGAACGCTCCGAGGTTAAAACGGTGTTCACCAGTTGGGAACTGTTGAATAAAATGCAACTCCGCGGACAGGACTTTTTTAAGCTGGGCAGTGTCTGTAAACTCATTTGCGTTGAAGATTTGGAAAAGCTTTCTAGTCCGCTGTTCCGGATGTTCGCCTTTGCGGCGGCGGTCTTTTTGCCTTCGAGGCTCCTTGAATTTTTCTTTGTGGCGAAGGTGCGCCCGGACGATACCGCTGTTGTCCTTTTCAGTTCCGGATCGGAAGGCGTTCCCAAAGGCGTGATGCTTTCTCACCGGAATCTGGTGGCGAATACGCAGCAAACGGATGCCGTCTTGACGATTTGCCCGGGCGACGTGATGTTAGCGGAGCTTCCGATATTCCATTCGTTCGGGTTGACGGTGACGGTGCTTTTGCCCCTTTTTGAAGGCGTTCCGCTAGTCACCTGCTCGGAACCGACGGACGTGAAGACGATGGCGCGAGTTTGTGCGGAATTCCGGGTAACTATTTTGGTGGGAACGCCGACATTCTTACGGGCAGTGGGAATCAACCGCTGGGTGCATCCGATGTGTTTCAAACACTTGAGGTTTGTACTTTCGGGTGCGGAAAAGCTTCGCCCGGAAATTCGGGATTTGTTTGCCCGCAAGTTCAAAAAAGAAATTTACGAGGGTTATGGCTGCACGGAAACGGCTCCTGTCGCCACGTTCAATGCCGAAGATGTTTTGCTTGACGATTTCTTGACAACGGATCCCCGCTCCAATGTGAAATCCGTCGGCATGGCGATTCCGGGAGTCGGCGTTAAAATAATTGATCCGGTAACGGATGAGGAACTTCCGCAAGGCGAAGAGGGAATGATTCTCATCGGTGGCTGTCAGGTGATGAAAGGTTATCTGAAGGATCCTGAACGCACGAAAAGCGTTATTTTGGAAATCGGCGGCCATCGTTGGTATAAAACGGGAGACAAGGGGTATCTCGACAAGGATGGTTTTGTCGTCATCGTTGACCGTTACAGTCGATTTGCGAAGCTCGGCGGAGAAATGATTTCGCTTGGTGCTGTTGAAGGAAAACTGAACGAAACGGAAATATTGAAAGGCCTCGATTACAGCGTTGTCGCTATCCCGGACGCTGTCAAGGGCGAAAAAATAGTCTTGCTGTTTTCGGGAGAAAAGGATGCGGATGAAATTTTGCGGGAAATCCGCAAATCGGGCATTCCGCAAATGATGATTCCCGGTGCGGCGTTCCGTGTGGAACAGGTTCCCAAGCTGGGAACGGGAAAAGCTGATTTTTCAACGGCAAAGAAAATGGCGATTGAACTTTCTTCACAAGGAGAAATGGCAAAATGACAAAAGAGTGGGAAGGCTTTTCTAAAAAGCGCACGGTCCGTGTTTTGGGAATCGTCGCTCTCGTTTTTGGAATCGTTTTGATTGCGATTGGTTTTGCATTGAATTTTGCCGATGGATTCGCTTCGAAAATTGTGGAACAAGCGTTAGCGCGTTATGGAAATTTTACGGGGAAAATAGCGCTGAATACATTTGCG
Organism: uncultured Fibrobacter sp.; assembly: GCA_964587155.1. GTDB lineage: Bacteria > Fibrobacterota > Fibrobacteria > Fibrobacterales > Fibrobacteraceae > Hallerella. The sequence continues at coordinate 76,431 of CAZPKF010000006.1, read as the reverse complement.
GAAGACAGGGAATTGATGCAAATCATTTTGACTGTTCGCGATGAACTCTTGCCCATTGTTGGCAAGCTGATTCCTTGCGCATTCGTTTTGGGATTTGCGTTGTTTTCGGTTGGAATTTTTTCGGTACTTTTCCCGGAATTGGCGGCGCGGGGACTTCTTTCTGCGCATGTTTTGAAACTTTCTTCGACGGGAGAATCCTCGGAGGATTCTCCAAATATCCTTCAATTTTTTCGTTTGCATTCCCAAGGCGTTTTCATCGCTGCCGGTGTATCGGTTGGCGCTATTTTGGGAATATTTTTAATTTTCCAAATGGCGGATCCAGCGCGGAAAACGCCCTTGAAAGTGGCTGAACTCGAAAGGGAAGCTTCCCGTTTTTATCAATTGCAACGGGATTATTTCGCAAAGAATAAACTCTTGGGATCTTGGGAACAATTAGGGTATGCACCTTTGAAATCGGAATACTTTCACTTTGAAAAAACAGGCAAGTTCGCCTGGCGCGCGAGAAATCGGGATACATGGGAAAATTGCCCGGATTCAAGTTCGTGGAAGGTGAGCTTTGAAGTAACAGGCTTGTTTACGAAAGAACTCAAGGTTTACACGTCAAGGCCAAATGATAAACGCTGTGAAGTTTTAACGCCTGAATTTCGCAAGAATGTGCTGCATCCGGCGGAATGATTCTTTAGGAATGTGGAGTTTCCTTGATGGGATTTCATGCAGAAAGCCTTTTCTGCGGGGGCGGTGAAAGCGCACTTGGAGGAACGCAGGCAGCGAGCCTTTTTTGTGAAATTTGGACTGTTCCTTTTGATGCGGAAACTTTTCCCAGCCCAAAGAGAAATTGAAAAAGAAAGAAGGGATTTTGAATAAAATATTTTTGCACATGAGCGAGTCGCTTTATTGTATATTTCCTGTGAACGAGAGGTTTTTATGTCATTTTTAGATTTAGCGCGAAGCCGTTACAGCTGCCGTTCCTTTTCGGATAAATCCGTAGAACAGGAAAAATTGGATTTGGTCTTGGAAGCGGGCCGCATAGCCCCTACAGCGACAAATGCGCAACCGGTTCACGTTTACGTATTGCGCTCTTCAGAATCTTTGGAAAAAATTCGAGCGGCGACCCGGATGGCTTACAACGCTCCTGTCGTTTTGATGGTCTGTTTCGATACATCGCGGAGTTACAAAGCTCTTGCGCATGGAGATGATCATGATTGCGGATTTGAAGACGCGAGTATTGTCACAACGCACATGATGCTCGCCGCTAAAGATTGCGGTTTGGAAAGCCTTTGGGCCAGAGGGTTCAAAGCAGAAGACGTCAAAAAGGCGATGGGGATTCCGGACAAAATGGAATTGGTCTGTCTGCTAGATATCGGTTACGCCGCTTCGAAAAACGGCGGACCGGGTCCACGTCATGCGTTGCGGAATCCCATTGCGGATTTTGCCGAGGAATTTTAATTTGTCTGCGGAAACGCATCCGCTGAAACCGTTTCTTCCGCCGAGTTCAAAAATTTTGATGCTGGGCAGTTTTCCGCCGCCGCAAGCCCGGTGGTGCATGAATTTTTATTACCCGAATTTCAACAACGATATGTGGCGAATTTTGGGAAAGGCCTTTTTTGATGACCGGGAATATTTTATTTGTCAAAATGTCCGGGTGTTTGATAAAGAAAAAATCGTCAAATTTTTGAACGAAACGGGAATCGCTATTTACGATGTCGCCGAAAAAGTTGACCGTCTCAGGGGAAACGCTTCGGATGCTTTTTTGAAAATTGTGCAAACGACCGATGTAATGGGCATCTTGAAAAAATTGCCGAAGTGCATCGCAGTCAACACAACGGGAACTCTGGCGACAGAAACTCTCAGTCGGCTCCTTGAAACGGCGACTCCTCCGGTTGGCGGAAAAAGTCCATTTTGGATTGGCGACCGCCAATTGCACTTGTATAGGACTCCGAGTTCTAGTCGTGCGTATCCGCTTCCATTTGAAAAAAAAGTCGCCGCATATCAAAAACTGTTTTCGGAAATCGGATTGCGTTAAAACAAAAACCGTCGGAAGGAATCCGACGGTTTTTCACTTCTAAAAAATCAGATTAGAAATTGAAATAGAAATTGGCGGCGATGCCTGCTGCGTCACCATCGAGATAGTGGCTGCTGTCGCCAGAGCGGACAACGAGCTTTCCATCAACGGCCATTTGTTCGTTGATGTTGTAAAGGGCGCCGAGCCAAAGTTTGAAACTGTTGTCGCCGGCATTGTCTTCCCAAGCGCCCGGACCACTGTAATCGTCATCGGTGAGTTTGAATTTGATTTCCAATCCAACAAACGGAGTCAGTCCGATGTTTGTAATGGTGTAACCGAGTTCTGCGGCGATGTTCGTCACCAAGCCGGGTTCAAAATCGTGCCGTTCAAATCCCCAGATAATGCCTGCTTCTGTGCCGAGCATCAGGTTCGGGGCGAGTTCCTGAGAAAACTGTCCACCGATTGCAAAGTTCAAACGGTCGCTGACATCATTGCTCCCAATAGGAAGGTTCAAATCGAGGAAAAGGTTCACAATGGGCATGATGGCGTAACGGGCTCCGAGTGTCAAATCGGTGAATCCCGCACCATCCGAACCGGTTGTTTCCCAAGATTTATAACCGAAAGACTGGATAGAAAGTTCCAAATTCGGAATGAGAACGTAACGGGCGCTGGCGTTGATGCTCCACTGCGACCAAGGATCATCGGAGTCGTAGTAGAATGTGCCTTTCACGGTACCTTTTCCCGCTTCGGGCAATTGATAATAATCGTAAGAGGCAAAAGCTGTCGTGGCGACAAGCAATGCGGTAAGGCTGAGTTTCTTGAACATAAGGGTCTCCTAAATCGTTCGATGCCGGATAAAGATAGCTTTTTGATTTTCTCTTATTTTATTTAGGGAATTTTCTTTACAAATTTTTATAGGATGCCAAAAAGAATCTTTTTATATCGGAGAGAAAATTTCGAACGGTTTGCTGGCGTTTTGCAACAAAGGCTCAGTGGAAGTCCTCTTCTTTTATTTCGTGTGCTTTGAAATTTCTTGCCTTGAACGCTTTGGGGATTCGTCAAAAGGAAAGTGGAATCTCCCGGCCAAAACACAGCCGGAATCTCCCGGGTGGCATTCTTGGTTGCGTCTGACGCAAAACGTTCCGCGCAAAAATCGACATTCCCAACTCATGGCAAAAAAATAATTTTTTTGATGGGGGCGTTTGAAAAAAAATCGAAAGGTCTTAGTAAAAGCGGTATTAGTCGGGTTTTAGAGAAAAATCTTTTCTGCAAATGGGGTGAATTTTTCACGGTGTCAACGGCCAAGGTGAACCGTTTTTGCAAAGGGAACAGTCTCAGAAGTCAATTTGTACGGCAAAATTTTTTTTGGTGGTGAGAAACAGCTTTTGCAGAAAACCGATGGCGATTATTTGTCAAGTCGCAAGTAATAGGTGGGTCTTATTTTTAAAAATGCTTCGTCGGATGCGAGTTCCGCAGCGGGTTGATTCCTTCCGATAAGGAGTGCCGCATCGATTCCTGCGTTCAATGCGCCCCCAATGTCAGTTGCCAATGTATCGCCAATCATAATGGTTTTCGGCATTCCGGGAAGACTTTTCAGCGCTTTTTCAAAAATGGGAAGGAACGGCTTTCCCAAATAAAAAGTTTCTGGATGCTGTTCCAAAAAAAGTTTGTGCGCTTCGCATCCAGAAACCCCTTCGCGGGGCCCTTGCATCCGCGGAGCCCAGGCGTCTGGATTGAGAACAATCAGTTTTGCGTCTGGGCGAGAAAGAATCTCTTTTGCTCTATCGAGATGCTTTTGATTCTCTGCGACCGAAGAAATGATGACCGTGTTTTCCAAAGGCGATTCGGAAACGGAGACGCCGCCTTCTTTTAAAAAACCGATTCCACCAGGGCGGCCAATGTAAAAGGCTTCGCGGATTCCTTTTCCTTTTGCGAAATCAGCAAACAGTCCACCGGAAGAAATGATTTCAGATTCTTCGAAAGGAATGTTCATGCGGTTCAAGCTTTCGACAAATTGCGGAATTGCCGAGGACGCAGCATTTGTCACAAGCCGCATCGGTTTTCCCGAAGCCCGAACTTTCTGATACATTTCAAGTGCGCCGGGATACAGAGTTTCTCCTCGGCAATAAAATGTTCCAAAAGCATCAAAAAAGAAGGCTTCGTATTTTTCTATCAGGGCGTTCAGCGAAATGTCTGAGGGGGCGTTGGGCATGGGACGAAAATGGCCGAGCTTAAAATAGTGCGCATAAATATCCCGTTCAAAGGCTTCCATTGTCAATCCTTTTGATTCCCCAGGTTTGGACAGCGCTCTTTCCACTTCCGCTTTGCCACAAAAGTGTTTTTTGGTAGCGGACTTCTGCTAAAATTTTGACCAGGTAAACGCCGGTTCCCACGATTTGCCGGTTGTTTGCCATCAAGTTCCATCGGAGAAAAATGGTTCGAGGATTGACAAGGCAGTTTCCGTCTGGAAATTTTTCATCCGAGCATTTTGTCGTAGAATGGACACTTGTCACGTATTCGCCCGTGCGAGAGTAAATCTGCAAGGTTAAAGACATTGACAAAAGTTCCGGTGATACATCATCTGTCGTGCTGCGGAATTTTTTTAGGTATTCCCGCAAGTCTTCGCCGCCAAAAGTCATTGCAACGCCCAATGAATTCTTTTCGGGTGCTTTTAATTCTGGACTGGTGAAAAGACGTTCAAAAATGGGAATTTCCGTTTTTGGGGAAAGTGTTGCCGTGGCAAGTGAATTTGTATGCAATCGGAAAGGGTAGACGCTGAAAATTTTTCGAAACGGCGAATCGTTCCCGGTTTTGTTTCCAAGCGTATCGGCAAGAGATGCCGGCAAAATGCGGATGGAATCGCCGGGAAAGGGGAAGGCCTCTCCGGGTATCCGGCTTATTTTTACCGTGGAGCGAGAAAAATCCCAAGAGGCGTTTTGTGTAGACAAAGAGCAAGTCTCTTCAGAATGCCGGAATTCTAAAAAAGATTCTCCGGGAAAAATTTCTTTCACCGGTTCGGTAAAGGACACAATTAAAGAATCCGAAGCGTTTTGTTGGGCAGAAAAAAGAATTGCGGAATTGATTTGTGGAGCGATTCGTTCTCGCATTCGGATTTCCATGGAAGAAGAATCGTTGAAAACGATCAACGCCGTTTTGGCTTGCCGCGGAAGAGAAGTCTCTGTCACCGATGTGATTTCGGAGGAAACAGGAATGCGGATGGAATTCGCTTGTGTGGAATCGAATGAAAGTTCGGAACCCGAAAAAGAAAAATTTTTGCTGTTTCCGTTTGCGTCAAACCAGTTGAACGATAAACTTTTTACTGCAGAATCGAGATAGGTGCGAGAAAGGTTTCCCAAAAAGGTGAAGTGCACAAAGTCAATCTTGCCATCGCCATTAGAATCTTCGAAATAATTTCCGGATTCCGATGGGGGAATCGGTGCTTGGATAAATGCGGAAAATCCGGAAACGGCAAAAATTCCGCAGGCGATGGAAAATGTTTTGAACATGGACATCAGCTGTGCAAAACTCCGTAATCGCGCCCTTCGGCAGGAACGATCAGGCGCATTTCTGAGAGGACTCCAATCCTGTCTTTCAAAATGCTTTTGAAGTCTTCGCCGAGTTCTTCTTCTTCATCGTTGTTCAAATTGTAAGCGTAAAAGCTTCCGTCGCCAAAGAGGGTGAAACAGCAGTCCCAATCAATCTTGGAATTTTCATCGTCCATGCTTTCGAGCATCAAAATGGGCCGTGGGGCCGGAATGGGCGCGGCGTGACCGTTTTCGTATAAAAAATAGTTCCGCGAAATGAGGGCGTGTTCCAAAGCCATCGAAGGCTTTGTCTCAGAAAATTCATTTCGCAGGCGTCGTATGTTTCCCAAATCGTCTTCAAAAGGGTCTTGAAAATCTTGAGGAAGCACGACTTGCCAGTAGTCAAATTTTTTCCCCGAAGCGTCGTAGCGTTCCTGCCATTCGCGGGGAGGCTCCGGACGCGTCATCAAGAAATCTTCAAACCCGTCGAGGATTTCGTCAAAGCGGGAATCGTAAGGAGCGCTTCGCTGGTCTTGAATGAGGGAAAGCAAGGCGTTGATTTTTTCATCGGTAGAAAGATTCTGCAGTTCGTTGTCGTTTTCGTTCATTACCATTCCTCGACAGTTTTCAGGGTAAGGCTCATGGCGAGCTTTTTTTCGTAATAGGCGCTTTCGTTGATAAAGATGGGCCAAACACTTTGAGTTTCCGTGCTGGGAACATTTTGACCATCGAATGTGATAAAAAGAGGTTCTCCGGATTTGACTTCTTTGTAATCTCCGTGAAGGAGATTGGGATGGACCATGGCGGTGATTTCTCCGGTTGGTTTCCGCGGGTAATCAATGTCTTTGAATTGTGTGAATACATCGACTTTCTTTTTGGGCTTTTTCTGCAAAACGCCGCGGTTCCATTCGTCTGCGAGTTCTAGATAACGTCCGACAATTTTTTCCGTTTCGAAAAAGAGGTCCGCATCAAGAGTTCCATGTGGCTGAGGGCCTACTTCTAAGCAAATGTCCGCTTTGGCAATGGTCCCAAAGTAAGGGGATTCTCCGCGTTCTTCGGGCTGATAATAGATGAAGGCGTTTGAAAATTCATTTGCGATTTCTGCACTTGCGCGCATGGTGAACGGATCGCGGGTCGAGAGAATCAGGCATACGCCCATGTTTGATGTTGTGTTGTGCACATCGATGATGAGGTCCGTTTTTGTCGCGGCACCTTTGGGGCCAAAGCGGTCGTTCAATTCTTTTGCCCGGCGAATTTCGTAGGCCTGTGGATTTTCCAATGAAATAAGTCGGTCTGCGAAACTGCGATTTAAATCCCTGTCGACATAACGCTTGCAAACGCTTGTCGCCTCGATATTGGTGAGAACCAGTTCGGTGTTTGCCGATGGGCATTTGTCAGCGTAAAGATGGTTGTTCTTCGCCCATTTTCGAAAGAGCATCACCCCCGAAAGTTCGTTTCCGTGTGTTCCGCCGGCGATGACGATGTTCTTAATTTGATTCATATCCTTATTATACTAAACTTTTCCGCCGAAAAAGGCTAGAATCCAGCAAGCGATGGCGGAAAGGCTCCACAGCGAAGCTTGTAAAATCCGCCGTTGGGAGGAAAATAAAACGGTGGACGCGTAGAACGTTAAATACAGGCTGAAAAAGTAGATGAAGAGTGTGACGATTTCATCGGGGAAAAATCCGGGGAAGACCTTACCGCGGACGAGAACCGTATAGACGGCGAAAAGTTGGATGCCTCCGGGAACGATCAGCGTTTTGCGCCTATCCGGCGCCATGTGAAAAAAGGAATCCGCCAAAAGGAAAATCAGGGCGGCTGCAGAAAATAAAGCGGGAACGGTTAGGATTGTCATAACTTCAGTATTATATTTAAAAAGTTTTTCGAGGATTTTCAAAATGATTCCGCATTTGATCAACGCTTTAAACTCTGTTATCCTAGGCAAGGAAGATTCTATTTCACTTCTTGTCGGAGCGCTTCTCGCCGATGGACACGTGCTTATTGAAGATGTTCCAGGTACAGGGAAGACGACTTTGGCCAAGGCGTTGGCGAAAGCACTTTCCGCCGAATATTCCCGAATCCAGTTTACTTCGGACTTGTTGCCTGCCGACGTGACCGGTGGGGCTGTATTCCGGCCGGGAAAATCTGATTTTGAAATTAGGAAAGGTCCCGTTTTTACGCAAATCCTGCTCGCTGATGAAATCAACAGGGCTAGTCCACGAACGCAAAGTGCCTTGCTCGAAGCGATGGAAGAACGCTCCGTTTCGCTTGAGGGAAATTCCATTCCGCTGCCTGACTTTTTTCTGGTTCTGGCAACGGAAAATCCTGTTGAATTCCGCGGCGTTTATCCTCTTCCCGAAGCGCAAATGGACCGTTTTCTTATGCGGATATCCATCGGATACCCATCGGAAAATTCGGAACTCGATATTGTTCGCGGACACCGGTTTGGTCTGCCAATTGAAAAGCTTCAACCGGTGATGACTCCGGCGGATGTTTTGAAACTTCGTTCCGAGGTAAAGAAAGTCCACATGGACGAAGATCTCGAACTGTATGCGGTAAAGCTTGTACGGGCGACTCGAAATCGTCCGGGATTGAGGCTTGGGGCAAGTCCGCGGGCGGGGATGGCTTTGTGTGCGCTTTCACGTGCGTTCGCTTATATGGAAAATCGGGACTATGTTCTTCCCGATGATATTCAACGCGCTCTTTTCCCCGTCCTTTCCCACCGGATTTTTGCAGAGGATTCCGCTCCCGGAGCAACCGTTGCCATTTTGGAAGAAATCCGCCGTGAAATTTCCGTTCCCAGGTGATGGAATGCGTTTTTTCAAAGAAGTAGCGTGGTTGTGGAAAGCATATCCGCGGATGCCGGAAAAATCCGGATGGCTGATGCGGATTTATTTTTTCTGGAGCGAGGCTTTTAGCCCGGCGGGCCATATCATTTGCGCACTCCTTTTGTTTGGCGCTTTTTTTCTCTTCGCTCCCGGATTTTTCCCCTTGAAATGTCTGGAACTTTTTTTTGCCGTTTCACTATTCCTTGCGCTTCTTTCCCGGAGAAAACCGAAGAACCGCATTTTGCGAATCGAAATTCCGCAGGGGACAGAAGGCGTGCCGTTCCGTCTTTCGGCGTTATTTGAAAAACCTTTGAAAGCGGGTGTTTTTTGGAAATCTTTCCGGATGGATTCTTCGTTAGAGTCGCTTGGGGACGGAACGATTTTACCGCATCGGCGCGGCGTTTTTCAGTTGCCGAGAATCGCACTTGTCGAGCGGCATCCCTCTGGACTCGTTCAAAGTTTGAAACCTTATGGGAAAACGGTTGAATTGTTGGTCGCACCGAAAATTTTTCCGCTGAAGTCATTTGCTTTTTTGACAGCCGGAAAAAGCGGCGCCCGTTTTGAACGCTGTCTTCGCCCCGAAAATTGCCGAGGACAGGAATTTTACGGTGTTCGCGAATACCGGGATGGGGACAGCTTGCGGGATTTGCATTACCGGGCCTTTGCCCGTTACGGAAGGCCTTTTACCAAGGAATATGAGAAGGAATCGGGCGGAGGAATCGTGTTGCTCTTGGATGTTTCCGCAACGCATTTGTACGAAAAAATGTGTGTGGAAGCGGCAATCCGATTGTGCGGAAGTGTTGCGTTTTGGCTTTTGGAACGGGGAGCCCTTTCGCGCTTTTTTATCGGCGGCAAGGAAGTTCCCTTAAAAACGCCTTTTGTCCAAAGAGAAATTTTAAAATTCCTGGCGGAAATTCCCCGTGCGGAAATTTGGAATCATTACGAACTGGATGCGTGGAACGGAACCTCGGTAGAGGATTCTCCAATCCTTTCTGTTTCTTTGCGCCGGGTTCCTTGGAAAGTGGATAAGCAAATTGTTGTCGTAGACAAAACATTTGCCGCCGCAGATGGGGATGAAATCAAGTTTGTCTGTGCCGGCAGGGAGGATCTTCTGTGAACGGAAAATTCTCTCCGGAAAGCGCACTGGTGATCCTTGTCGCCTCCATTGTTTCGTTGGGATTTGCGTCCTCGGCATGGATTTTGGCGGTGTTCGCATTGCTCTTCTGCTTGTTGATTTATCGCCGCCTTCGGATGGGAAAAATTTCCGTTTTGCGCCGGGTTTTGCTGTATGTGGGTATTCTTCCGTTTGCAATTTGGTTTGCGGCGTATCCGAATCCACCGGGAGGATTTTCTCCGCTTTTCTTCTGCATTCCGGCGTGGTATCTTTTGTATTTGGCCCTTATGGAATGGCGAAGCGTTGGCCGCGGAGGGAAAAACGTTTTTGTCCTTTTCGACGCGTTGGCCGCAGTTTTGCTTGGAACATTTGAATGGAACATTCCGAGCCTTGTAACGGGCACGGTCGCATTTTGCGCGTTTCTGTTTGAAATCCGGCCCCGGAAGCAGATGAAAAATGGACTGTTTTTTTGGCTTACGTCTTTTTTGCTCACGTTCTTCGCCTTTGCAGGAATCTGGCATATGCTGCAATCGGCCCGCGCTTCGTGGGGAAAATCGGCCCGCGGCACGGCATGGCGGCAAATGGGATTTTCGAATGTGGGGGAACTTGGATCTTTTGCAGAAAACTATTCGGAAAGCCAAGATGGGGCGGTCGTCTTCCGGATATATTCTCCTCGGCGGCCTGTTTATTTTAAAGGAATTTCTTATGGCCGTTATTTGTCGGGGAAAGGCCTTTGGAAAAAATGGGAACATTCCCGGCAGCTGCAAACGGGGCCATTTGTCGGCAACTACGGCGGCTTCGAATCTGGGATTCCGGCGGCGGATTCTAGCCCGGTGTGGGTGCGTTCGAGCTTGCCCTTGCGAAATGTCCTTTTTGCGCCGCCGGGGGCTGCGGGGGTCGCCATCAAGGAGTTTGATTCCATCCCTTATTTTGCCGGGGATTTTTTTTCCGTTGAAGGAAATATGCCTGGGGACTGGTATTATTGGGACGGAGTCCGCGCCCGGGATTTAACTGTGCAAGACACCCTTTGGACGGCTTGCCCGAAAGATCTAGAAGCGTTTTTAGATTCCGCCGCCTTGGCGATGAACCTTGTAAATTCGCCGGATTCCCTTTTGGGGAATTTGCAAAAAATGAAAACTTATTTTCAGAAGAATTATTCCTATTCGCTCCAGGTGCCTTTATCGGGAAACGAAGATCCGTTGCGGACGTTTGCCCGCAGACGTTCGGGTTTTTGCGAATATTTCGCCTCTTTCAGTACGTTGTTGCTTCGCCGTTTGGGAGTCCAAGCCCGTTATACAACGGGATTTGCTTACCCGGAAAAATGGGATGATTATTGGGTATTCCGCCGAAGGAATGCGCACGCTTGGGTAGAATTTCGAGATGCGGACGGTTTTTGGAATGTTTTCGATCCGACGCCGGTGTCGGCCCGCGCCGTGGGAAAAGAACAGTCATTTTTCGGGATATGGTGGGAGCGCATCCGCGGAAAAGGCCTGCTTCTTCTGCACAAATTGACCGAGGGGGCGTGGCGCGAATCGGTCGACGCTTTTGGAACTTGGACGGGAAGTTTTGTCCGCTCCCGGACCTTCTTCATGATTTTGGGTGTGGTGATTTCAGGGGGAATTTTGGGGTGGGCAGTCCGGAACGGTTTACGCCGCCGAAAAAGACGCTCCGCTTCGGAAACGATTGTCCATTGGCAGCTTTTGCTTTCTCGGGCGGAAAAGAGCCTTGCCGCGCAAGGCTTTATTCGAAAGCCGGGTGAAACGGTGAACGCCTTCTTTGCCCGGATTCCGAATCATGCGAAAACGGAAAAAGCCTTGGATTGGCTTTCGTCTTACAATTCCGGACGATGGAAAAAAGTTTGATTTATATATTTGGAAAAATTTGATTCAAAGAGGATTTCCTTTATGAAATTTTGGCTTTCGGGCTTTTTCGTTCTGTCGGCTTTGGTTCTTTCGGGCTGTTTCGCCGCTCCGGGGATGGTTTTCGACGAATCGGCGGAAGAAAACGGCACAATTGATACGCTTGCCGATTTTCAAGGGGCGAAGGTGCATTTGCAGAGCATCAATGCCTATACGCTTTCTCAATTTGTAGAAAATAACGATTCAACAGCGCTTGTCGCGTCGTTGCCGCAAGAACTCATTTCCTACAAGCAAGAAGCGTATCGCCTGGGACCTTTTGACATCGTCCAGGTTGTCATTTGGGAACATCCGGAATTGACAAGTCCGTTGGGTTCTTACCGCAGCGACAATGCGACGGGCCAACTTATCAGCGAATCGGGCCTCATGTTCTATCCTTATGTCGGAGAAATCAACGTTCTCGGCAAAACCATTTCGGAACTCCGTCAAGAAATTGTCCAGAGCCTCTCGAAAATCTTGAACAATCCGCAAATCGATGTGCGCCTTTTGCAAAGCCAGCGTCTCAAAGTTTATGTTCAGGGTGCCGTGGAAAAGCCCGGTGTCGTTTCCCTTAGCGATGTCCCCATCACGTTCCTTGAGGCTGTCAACCGTTGCGGAGGGGCGACTTCGGCTGCGAACTTGTCCAGCGTGGAATTTACGCGCGATGGCAAAGTCCACAAAATCGATATGCTGGCATCTTACGCCGCAGGCGTTGGACCGGGCGACATCGTTCTCAAGGATGGAGACGTCATTCGCATCCCGGACGCTTCCGAAGCGAAGGCGTATCTGATGGGCGAAGTCCGGAATCAGCAGGCGCTTTCGTTCAAAAACGGCAAACTTTCCCTTTCCGAAGCCCTGGCGAATGGCGGTGGAATTCTTACGGAGTCAGCCGAAGCGGAAAACATTTATGTCTTCCGTTCGGAATCGGCCAATTCAATCAATGTTTACCATTTGAACGCAGGCAATCCGATGGCATTGGTCTTCGGCGATCAATTTGCCCTGCGTCCGGGCGACATTGTCTTTGTGGATGCGACCGGCCTTGCCCGTTGGAACCGCGTCATCAAGATGGTTCTCCCCACGGCGCAATTCATTTATTACGGCTCGCAATCGGTCCATATGATTCATACTGCAAAGGATGATATCGTAAATTGGTAATGGCGGCATGAAATTATCGTAAATTGGTAATGGCGGCATGAAATCTTTCAGCGGAGCGATTTGGACTTTAATCCGCTGAATGTGAAATATTTTGTTGCCCTACTTGTTTTTTTCAAGTCGATGTGTATATTTTCGCTATGAGTGCAAAACACGCAAACAATCCGGGACGTCCTTTTTGGAGTCGAAAGAATCAAAGGGCTTACCGGTTTAATCGCGTATTGATTTACGCAACGATGTTTCTTTCCCTTTTGGCGGCGGGAATCATTTGGTTTGGCGTGAACAGCGCTCTTGGCAAATAAAAACGAGGTGTATTTCCATGAATCTTAAAAACTTGGACAATTCCGAAGCGATGGAAACCCTGTATTGCGGTCGTCGTCCCAAGAACGATAGCATTGAACCGTCGGTTCCGCTTTCCAACGACGAGGAAAACGAAGAAGAAGAAGAGGAAGAAGAAGATTTGGACGAAGAAGTCAACTTTGACAAGCCGACTTTCAAGCGGGACCAAATTTGGAACGATTACGCGGAAGATTTGGACTACGACCAGTGATGGCCGCCCTGAAGAGGGGTGCCCTCTTCTTTTTTTCAGGGATTCTTTTCTGTGCTCTCTGCTCCTGCGCCGCTTCTAATAGCGTAGTTTATACGCCAGAAGCCGAAGAATCCTTTTTATCCCGCGCCCTGAGCGATTGGGTCTCTCCCGAAGAAGAACAGCGGGAATCATGGCAGCAATATCAGTTCGCTCTCCAGGCCATGGAAGAGGGTGATTATCTTGTCGCCAGGCATCATTTAGATTTATCGTTGAAAAAACTGGTAGAGGAGCGTTACGATCCGGTGTATTCCGAATTGGCGCGTCCGCAGGATTCTCTTTACCGCAAGGATATGCCGGTAAGAATTATCGCCGCGTTAGATGAAGTCTATTCGGGAATTTTGGAAATGGGCGAGGATGCATCGGCATATATCCGCTACGATTTTGATGACGAGGGTCTTGAAAATTTGGACGAGCCACCGCTTGACAGTGCGGAGCGTGAAGAAATCGGCAATTTTCTGGATACGCTGAATTTGGCTGAATTTTCATTGCCCGTGGAGTTCAATGAGCGCGTTTTACAAGAAATTCAATACATGTCAACGCGGGCACGCGCGTTTACCGAGGCCTCCCTGTCGCGGAAAACAGCATTTGAAGACATGATCTTTGCCAAAATAGACTCCATGGAGATGCCCCGCGATTTGATATTCCTCGCTTTGGTGGAATCCGGTTACAAGATTAAAGCTTACAGTCGGGCGAAAGCGGCGGGCATTTGGCAATTCATTCCCTCTACGGGAAAACGTTACGGGCTTTATCAGGATTACTGGTTGGATTTGCGGCGCAATCCAGAACTTTCGACAACGGCCGCGCTGCGGTATTTGAAACGCCTGCACGGCGAATTCGGAGATTGGCTTTTGGCCATGGCCGCATACAATTGCGGTGAAGGTTGTGTCCGCAAGCGCATTCGCGAAGTGCGGGAAGATACCCTTCGGGATTCGAGCCTTGCCGTAACTTATTGGGATTTGAAACTCCCCAAAGAGACGATGCATTATGTTCCGCGCATTCTGGCGGCGATGACGATTGGGCACTATCCGGAGCATTACGGCATGGCCGTTGAAAAAAAAGAACGCCCTCCATTCGACACGGTGACCGTCGTCGAGTTCATGCCCTTGGATAAAGTGGCGGAAGCTTCTGGCGTGGATACGAAAACGATTCAGGAATTGAATCTGGAACTCAACCGTTGGTGCACGCCGCCCAAGGAATCCGGCTATGTTTTGCGCATTCCCGAAGGTTCCCGCGATTCCTTCCTCGTCGCTTATGCCAAGATGGACAAAAGTAAATTTTCCCGTTGGCAATACCACAAAGTGAAAGCGGGGGAAAATCTGGGGAAAATATCCCGGCGTTATGGTGTTTCGGTAAAAGATATCCAGTCGGCGAATCATTTGAAAGGTACGCGTATCCGGCAGGGTCAAATGCTGATGATTCCGCTTCCGGCGGCCGCTTCTGCCGAGATTCCATCTGTTTCGGTTAAAACGAAAAAGGCGGATGCACGAAAATACAAGGTCAAGTCCGGAGACAATCTAAGCTCCATTTCGCGTAAATTCGGCGTTTCGACAGAAAATCTCAAAACGTGGAATGGAATTTCCGATGTGGGAAAAATCAAAGCGGGTGACATCCTCTTTGTTTCAAAGCCGTCCGATTTGCCAGCCCAGAAGAAATCGTCGGCGAAAGCAGTTAAGAAACCCGTCAAAAAATCGGCGGAGCCGCCTTCCGCATCGGAAAAATCGGAGGGATTTTCCTATACCGTTCAATCGGGCGAAGCCCTTTGGGATATTTCGCGAAAGTTCGGCGTGACCATTGAAGAAATCGTTGAATGGAACAATAAAAATTCGACAAAAGTCAAAGCCGGCGAAGTCTTGAAAATCAAGCATCCGCGAAATTGACGGGAATGGTTAATTTGTTTTTGTAAAAAGGAGTCTTTCATGGCGAATCATATTTTGTTTTTGATGGCGGATGGTTTTGAAGAATCCGAAGTCGTCGTGCCGTTTGACATCTTGCTCCGCGGACAGGTCCAGGTGTCCTTGGCCAGCATTTCGGGAAAACTTCTGGTTTCGGGGGCGCACGGTTTGAATGTCATTGCGGACATGCTGCTTTCCGAAGTGGACACATCCCTGTTTTCGGGGATTTTTGTTCCAGGGGGATCCCGCGGGGTGGAAAATCTCCGAAATTCTGCGGCGGTTTTGAAACTGGTCCGTACATTCCGCGATTCTGGAAAATGGGTGGCTGCCATTTGTGCCGGTCCAACCGTTTTGGCTGCGGCAGACATTTTGCAAGACAAAGAAGTGACAGGCTATCCTTCGACCGAAGGAGAATTGCAAAATAAATGCGGAGCTTATTCAAAAGACCGCGTCGTTGTCGATGGAAAAGTGGTGACCAGTCAGGGTCCGGGAACGGCCGAAGAATTCGGTTTTCGACTGCTTTCCTTGCTAGAAGGATCTGGTCGGACGGAAGATGTTCGTCGGGGTATGATTTCGCGAGAATAAAAAAATACAATTCATTTTAAAGAATAGATTTTATTAGATTTTGACCATGAACTCCGATGTTTTTCTTTACGACACCACGCTGCGTGATGGTAATCAAGATCGTAAAATCTCGCTGTCGCTGGGAGATAAGCTCCAAGCGGCGAAATTGTTAGACTCCTTCGGTTTTGATTACATCGAAGGAGGATGGCCTAATCCCAGCAACCCGGTGGATGTCGAATTTTTCAAGCAAATCGGAGACATGCATTTGTCCCATGCGAAAGTGGCCGCTTTTGGCAGTACGCGGCGGCCCAAGGTTTTGGCGGAAGACGACCCCCTGCTGAAATCGCTTGTGGCGAGTAAGGCTCCCGTAATGACTATTTTTGGGAAAAGCTGGGATTTGCATGTGACAGAAGTCATTCGCACGACTCTCGAAGAAAATCTCGACATGATTGAATCTTCTGTCCGTTTTTTAAAAGAAAATGCCGAAGAAGTCGTTTACGATGCGGAACATTTTTTCGACGGGTACAAAGCGAATCCGCAATATGCGTTGGATACCTTGAAAGCGGCGGAACTCGGCGGAGCTGACTTTATCGTCCTTTGCGATACGAACGGTGGAACGATGCCGTGGGAACTCGAAAAGATCATTCGGGTTGTCCAAGAAAAAGTTTCAGTGCCCTTGGGACTTCACGCGCACAATGACAGCGGTTTGGCTGTGGCGAATTCTTTGGTTGCCGTACAATGTGGCATGTCGATGATTCAAGGCGTTTTGAACGGTTATGGCGAACGTTGCGGCAATGCGAATCTGACGACGATTGCCGCCGACTTGATTTTGAAATTGGGCAAGCATCCGTTTTGCGAAAAAAATTTGTCGGATTTGCGGAAGGTGAGTTTGGCTTACGACCAAATTGTCAACATTCCCAGCAACGTAAATGCACCGTATGTCGGCGATGCGGCTTTTGCTCATAAGGGGGGCGCCCATATAGACGGCGTCATGAAAGTGTCCCGGAGCTTTGAACACATCAGTCCCCAGCTGGTGGGGAACAGCCGTGTATTTGTCGCCAGTGACCAGGCGGGCGGATCCTTGGTTGTCGAAAAAGTCCGCGAATTGCTCCATGTGAACATCGACAAGAAAGATCCGAAAGTTCAAAAACTGTTGCAATTGATCAAGGAGCGGGAAAATGCCGGTTGGCATTTTGACAGTGCCGAAGCGAGCTTTGAAATGCTCGTTTATCAAACTCTTGGCCATTTTACATTGCCATTTGCTGTTGAAAATTACCGCTTAATCGAAGACCGCTCGCGGCAAGGGGTGAGTGTGTCGCAAGCTTCGGTCAAATTGCGGGTGAACGATGAAGTAAGCCTTCAAGTGGCAGAGGGCGACGGTCCCGTCAACGCGTTGGATGCCGCACTCCGCAAAGCCCTTACGCCTTATTTTCCTTATATGGCGAAAGTCCGCATGGACGATTTCAAGGTGCGCGTGTTGGGTTCGAACGTAGGCTCCGATGCCCACGTGAGGGTTTGGTCCATGTTTGGCGATGAAAAGGACACGTGGCATGTTGCCGGAGTCTCTTCGAATATCATCGAGGCTTCTTGGTTCGCCATTATCGATGGATTGGCATATAAGATTTACAAAGAAACTTTAAACGGATGAATCCCATGAAAATCACCAAAGTCAAGCAAAACATGAAAGAAGTGGAGCGCCTTTGTTCCCGCGGTGTCGCACCTTCGGAAGAAATTCTCCAAACGGTCAAAAAAATTCTCGGAGATATTCGTACTGGCGGTCTTCCCAAAGCAATTGAATATGCGAAAATGTACGATGGTTTGAAAGGAAAGGATTTGGCCATCGATGAATATGAACTTTCTCGGCAGGCTCGTCAGGTGCCGCAGTCTTTGGCAAAAGCCATGCGTTGTGCCGTCCGGAATGTGGAAATTTTCCACAAGCGTGAAAAGAAGGATTTGCGCCGGTTCGCTTATCGAGGGCGTTATGGTGAAATTTTGGGGCAGCGGATGCGCCCGTTGCACCGAGTCGGTCTTTATGTTCCCGGAGGAGCCGGCGTTTATCCGAGTACAGTCATGATGAATGTTGTTCCGGCCCTTGTCGCTGGAGTCGATGAAATCGTGGTGGTGACTCCCGCCAAAGGGGGAATTCATCCGACTGTCGCTTACATGCTGTTGGTTTTGGGCATTCGGGAAGTCTATCATATTGGAGGAGCCCAGGCGATCGGCCTGTTGGCTTACGGTGCAAAGGGAATTGCTCCCGTAGATAAAATCGTGGGACCGGGAAACGTGTTTGCCGCTGTCGCCAAAAAGGAAGTTTTTGGAACCGTCGATATCGATATGATCGCAGGTCCGTCAGAAATTCTCGTACTGGCGGATAAATCGTCCAATCCGGAGTTTGTCGCCGCAGATTTGTTGAGCCAGGCAGAACACGGTTCGGGATTCGAAGCGGCGATTTGCATCACCGACAGCATGGAAGTTGCAAAGAAAATTTCAAATTGCGTCGAAGCGCAGGTGAAGGATTCTCCCAAGCGTGAAATTTTGGAAAAAGCACTTTCCAATTATGGAAGCATCTTGGTCGTTGACAATTGGGAAGAAGGAATTGCACTTGCGAACCGCATTGCTCCAGAGCACATTGAAATCATGACGGAAAATGCCGAAGAAATGTCTTCTAAAATTGTCAATGCAGGAGCCATTTTTGTCGGGCCGTGGTCCAGTGAGCCGATTGGGGATTATTTTGCGGGGCCGGATCACGTGCTTCCCACCAATGGAACCGCACGCTTTTCAAGCCCTTTGGGCGTTTACGACTTTATGAAGCGTTCCAGTTATATTGAATATACGGAAAAGGCGCTTAAGAAAAACGGGGAAGCCATTGCTGAAATCGCCATGGCGGAAGGCTTTTACCATCACGCTCAAGCGGTTTTGAAGCGGTTGAAAAGCGAGTAGTTTCGAATTGCGTAAGCCATGACGGCGAACGCATTGGCTACATTCAGGCTTGCCTTGCGGCCCGCCATGGGAATTTCGACTTGGAGTGCGCATTCGCGCAAAAGCTCCGGGGCGATTCCCAATTCTTCGTTTCCCAAAAGGATTAACGCTTTGCGCGGCCATTCAACCTGCGGAAGGGGAACCGTTTTTTCACCGGTTTCCAGTGCAATGATTTCGTAGCCGTTTTGACGGTGACTTTGTATGCAATCCAATGGGGATTTCCAGCGGGTCGACGGAATCCAGCATTCCGTACCGCGCGCCGCACTTTTGAGCATGGCGTGTTGAAGGTCTGGAGTATATCCGGAAAGATGAACGGCTTCTAATCCAAAACAGTCTATTGTCCGGATGATGGATCCGACATTGAATGCGCTGCGGAGGTTGTGCAGCAAAACGGCGTAGGGGATGGCTTGTTGCTTAGCTTCTCGCCTGTCGCCAGGCTCGTTTTCAAGGTAAACATCCCTTTCGAATCCCAGACCGGCTTCGGTACGGAAATCCTTGTAAAGTTCCACCAATTCCGCTTGATTTTTTCCTTCTAGGCGTTTCGTTGGCGGCAGGGCCATCCATGCTGCATAATGGCTGTATTCGTCTTTCGCCTTGGCCACGTCATGGCCTAATTGCAAAATGAGAATGCGGAGCAATTCCGACAGCTTTTTGGCTTTCGATTGGGGTGGAAGCTTTTGAAACTTTTGCTCGGAAAACATCGGATTAATGTACTTTCGAACCGTCGGGAACGTCGCACGAGACGGCTTTCCCGTTCACTTCGAGCGCAGAGTCTCCGCAGAAGACTGCCTTGTTTTTGACATCCAATACGATCTTTTCAAAATCCTTCAGTTTGAGAATCCGGCTTTCTGCAGCGGGGGCGATTCCGTGGAAGAGCGCTCTGTCGCCGGACTTTGCGCCTTCTGGCGGAGAAAGCAGCACACAAATATGTTCTTTGTCTGTGTCGCCGGCGAAAAGCATTCCGTTGCTCAAAATGCCGCGGAGGGGAGCCGGTTTGAGATTTGCAAACAGGAGGATTTGACGGTTTTCGAGTTCTTCGGGGCGGTAACTGCTGCGAAGGCCCGAACAAATGGTTCTGGGTTCCGCTTCTCCGGCATCGACTTTCAAAACGTAAAGGGAATCTGCGTCCGGATGATTCTGGACTTCGATAATCGTGGCGACGCGGATGTCCATTTCGGCGGGAACTTCGTCAGCGGAAAGAGGCTTGTTCTGCTTGGGCTTGTTTGACGTTTGAGGAGTTGCCGCTTTTTCTTCGACGATGCGGGGGAAGAGGGCTGAACCTTCTCCGAATTTTTCTCCGCCGCGGAATTTTCCCCACGTCAAGTCGTCAACGCTGTCTAGGGTTGTGCCAAGCATGGAAAGTCCTTCGCGGCTTTTTGCCGGAATAATCGGAGAAAGGAAACTGAGGGCGATGCGGACTGTTTCTGCGGCGACAAAAAGCACCGTGGCGAGTTCACCTTTTCGCGATTCGTCCTTGGCAAGTTTCCAAGGCGCTTTCACTTCGAAGTAGCGATTGACTGCGCGGACGAGGGAGAGGATTTCTTCGACGGATTGGGAAAGTTTGATGTTTTCCAGCAGTTCCGGAACGGATTTTGACAAATTGTCCGCCATGGACTTGAGATTGTTTTCTTCGGCACCGAAAGTTTCTGGAGCGGGGAGGATGCCGTCAAAGTTGTTGAGCACAAGGCGGTGAACCCGGTTCACGACGTTACCCAAATCGTTTGCCAAATCGCTGTTGATGCGGCGGACGAAACCTTCATGTGTGAAACTGGCGTCTTGTCCGACGACCATGTCGCGGGCGAGAAAATACCGGAATGCGTCAACGCCGTATTTTTCCATGTATTCCATCGGATTGATGACGTTCCCTGTCGTCTTGCTCATTTTGTCGTTGCCGACAAGCCACCAACCGTGGGCGAGGATGTGTTTGGGAAGAGGAAATCCCAAAGCGAAAAGCATTGTCGGCCAATAAACGCTGTGCGTCGTGATAATATCTTTACCGACGAGATGATAGGTGGCGGGCCAAATCGGTTCCCCATTGGGATACGTCTTCCGCGGCACGAGTTTTCCGTTTTCCATTTTCATCACGGCGCTGACGTAATTCAGAAGCGCGTCAAACCAGACGTAGGTGACGTAATCGGTGTCGAAGGGCAGGGGAATTCCCCATGAAAGACGCGACTTGGGACGGCTAATGCAAAGGTCGTTGAGCGGCTGTTTTAAAAATCCGCGGATTTCGTTCCAACGGTAATCGGGAACAATCCAATCGCGATGGCTTTCAAGGTAATCGATCAGCTGCTTTTGATAAGATCCCATTTTGAAGAAGTAGTTCTTTTCTTTGATCCAGTCGACGGGGCGGTGGCTTATCGGGTCGTTGCCGTTTTCGTCGAGTTCATCTTGAGAAAAGAAGCGTTCTTCTCCGACGGAATACCAGCCTTCGTATTCCTTGGAATAAATTTGTCCGTTGTCCCAAAGCATTTGTAGGCATTGTTGTACAAATTCCATGTGGGAATCGTCGGTTGTACGAATAAAGTGGTCGTATTCGATTCCCATCTTTTCCCAGAGGTTCTTGAAGCGCAGGCAATATTCATCGACATGTTGCTTGGGAGACACATTGCGCTTTGCCGCCGCCCGCTGAACTTTTTGCCCATGCTCGTCCGTTCCAGTTAAAAAGAAAGTCTGGTGTCCCAGCAACTTGTGAAAACGGGTGAGAATGTCTGCGAGGACTGTTGTGTAGGAGTGTCCAATATGCGGAGCGTCGTTGACGTAATAAATCGGGGTGGTGACATAAAAATTCTTCATGTGGGCAAAAATAGAAAAAGCGCCCCGTTGTGGGACGCTTTGAAAATTTCCAGAAAGGGAATCAGTTGATTTTTCCAATCAGATTGCCGTTGAATTCGAAGTCACGAGAGGCTCCGTAGCTGTGGGCACCGAAAGAAAGGGTGAACCGTTTTGTCAGCGGCTTTTCGATGTAGAATGCAGCGAGAACATCCTTGACGTGCTTCTTGTCTTTTTCCGTGTATTCTGTTTTGTGGCGGTCGTGGATGTATTCCGCTTCGAGGATGATGCGGTAATCGCGCGGAGTAAAGAGGAGACCGCCCGTAATCGGAGTGACCATGTCGACTGTGCGGGTGTGTTCTTTACCAAAACGGTCCGTGTATGTTTCTTCGGCATCGATGCCCATCAAGGCGCCTTCAAGGAAGAAGTAGGCGATGTCGTTTACGATAGGAGTCTTGCCTTGCAGTGCGATCGTGTGGCGAACATCCACATCATCGTCGTGAACTAGGTCAAAAACGTTGGTGCGGTAGCCCAAATCCAAATTCAGGAATTCAATGCCGGAGAGATCGTGGAAGTGGAACATCAAGCGGAGGTCGCCCGTGTTGAGGTTCGGAGTCGTGCTGATGAGAGCAACATCCATGGTCATCGTTTCTGTCGGCGTGAGCGTGAATTGAAGTGCGTTTTCGCTTTCGGTTCCGGATTTGAATCCGTTGTAGTAACCGTCAACGTAGTTTCCGAAGTAATCACCGTTCTTTTGTGTGAATTCCCAACGACCGACTTTCAGTGCAGCGTATTTGGTATGCTGTTCGGCCCACGCTTCATGGACTTCGAACATATCGCGGTATTCATAAGAATCAGAAGTGTCTCCGTCTGCGGTGTGGCGGACGTGATACTGGTTGTCCATCAAGTCGCCCGGATACATGTGAAGCAAGATGCGACCGTTGAAGTCGTTGGAGTGGGTTTCAAGTCCCAAGTTGGCGCGTCCCCACCATTCTTCAAAGTTGTCACCGTTCTTGTCGTCTTCGCTTGTCCACAGGACTTTGCCTGCTTGAATTTCGAAGCTTGCATCAATGTCGAAGACGAATTCGCCGGCGCGGAACAGGGGCTTTTTGGGTTCTTTTTTCTTCTTTTCTGAACCGGCTGCCGCCATGGACATATCCACTACCGGTTCGGCCGGTTTGACTTCTTTTTGCGGAACGTTGGCTGGTTCTGCTTTGGCAGCCTGAACGTTTGCCGAATCGACCGCAGGTGCGGCAGCCTGAACGTTCGCCGAATCAACGGCAGGTGCGGCAGCCTGAACGTTCGCCGAATCAACGGCTGGCGCGGCGGCCTGAACGTTCGCCGAATCGACCGCAGGCGCGGCAGCCTGAACGTTAGCCGAATCGACCGCAGGTGCGGCAGCCTTGACGTTAGCCGAATCGACCGCAGGCGCGGCAGCCTTGACGTTAGCCGAATCGACCGCAGGCGCGGCAGCCTGAACGTTAGCCGAATCGACCGCAGGCGCGGCAGCCTTGACGTTTGCCGAATCGACGGCGGGCGCGGCAGCCTTGACGTTAGCCGAATCGACCGCAGGCGCGGCGGCCTTGACGTTAGCAGAATCAACCGCAGGCGCGGCAGCCTTGTCTTGAGCGAACAATGCCGACGCAAATGCGAGAGAGGCGAATAGGACTTTGTTCATGATTTCTCCTTATCCTAAGAATGTCGTCTTCAATTATAACAAAAAATGGGAAAGTTGCTAAATTTGCACCCATGCAAAGGATTGAAAAGTCGCGAATCCTTTTTTTGGATGAAAAGCCCATTCGGAGATTGCTCGAATTTCGCTCGGAGTTGTATCCGGTGATGCTCCGCGTGTTGGACATCGTCTACGAAAGGAACATTCAAATGGTGACTTCTCCGGTTTCCCTGGCTAATCTTTCTTTGCGGGCCCATGAAAAGGGGCGCTCTGTCCTTGCCCGGGAAATCAAGGAATTTTTGACTCACAGTGCACAAATGATCTTGCGGCCCATCGATGCGGAAATCGCTGCTGTTTCTGCAGAGTTCCGGGCGAAGTCCCCGCTTTCGTTCGAAGATTCTCTTCAATTGGCGACTGCTTATGTGTGCGGCGCTGATTTGATTTTGACGGAAAACGGAGACTGGAAAGGTCTTGCCGACCTAGATGTGGTGACTCTTGCCGAATTGCTTTAAAATGGCGATTCTGGTTTGAAATTTTTACACGGCAATCACCGATTTAATTAAATTTTTTGCGAAATCAAGTTTTGGAGTTTTGCCATGTCCAAGTATTATCCTGTAATCGGTCTTGAAATTCACTGCCAGCTTGCGACCAAGACGAAAATGTTTTGCGGTTGCGAAGTAGAAGTGAACACCAGTCCGAATAAGCACGTTTGCCCCGTCTGTCTGGGATTTCCGGGGGCGATGCCCGTACCGAACAAGCAAGCGGTGGAATACGCAATTCGCTTAGGATTGGCTTTGCATTGCGAAATCGACTTGAACGCCATGTGGACGCGTAAAAATTATTTCTATCCGGATTTGCCGAAAGGCTACCAGATTACGCAAACAGGCGGCCTTCCCATTTACGACCATCCGATTTGCCGTAACGGTTGGCTTGAAATCAAACGCTCCGATGGCGTTGTCCGCCGAATCGGCATCACCCGTATCCACATGGAAGAAGATGCTGGGAAATTGGTGCACGACATGAGTCCGACGGGGAGTCATTTTGACGCGAACCGTTGTGGAACGCCGCTTTGTGAAATTGTGACGGAACCGGATATCCGCAGCCCAGAAGAAGCGGTGCTCACGTTTAAAAAAATCAAGCAGATTCTCGAATACACGGGGGTTTCCCATGCGAACATGGAAAACGGCAACATCCGCTGCGATGGCAATATTTCCATCCGTCCGAGCGAAGACGCTCCATATGGGACCCGGTCTGAAATCAAGAACCTGAACAGTTTCACGAATTTGGAAAAGGCCCTGACGGCGGAGTTCTTGCTCCAAACGGTGACCTTGGATGCTGGCAAAGAAGTTGAACAGTGCACCAAGCGTTATGACCCGAACGCCGACAAGACGACGGTCATCCGCTCAAAAGAAGATGCTCCGGATTACAAGTATTTCCCGGAACCGGACATGGTCCGTTTGGTGACGGATCCCGCACAAGTCGAAGAAATTCGCAGAACGCTCCCCGAACTTCCCGATGCCCGGTATGAACGTTTCATTCAAGAATACCGTTTGACGGAATACGATGCCCAAGTCCTGACAGATGAAATCAAGGTGAGCAATTGGTTTGACGCGGCGGCGAAGACTTGTAAAAATCCGAAGATTCTCGCCAACTGGGTGATCACGGAACTTCTCCGCGAAGTCAAAGAACTGGAAGGTGGATTTGACTCCATCAAAGTTTTGCCGGAACACTTGGCGCGCTTGGTGAATCTGATTGAAGACGGGACCATCAATGGAAAAATTGCAAAGCAGGTCTTTGCAGATATGTTTGGAACGGGCAAGGATCCCGATTCCATCGTAAAAGAAAAGGGTCTTGTCCAGATTACCGATACGGCAGCCATTGAAAAAACGGTCCGTGAAGTTGTCGAAAAGAACGCTTCGCAATTCGCTGAATTCAAGGCGGGTAAAGTGGCGTTGAAAGGTTTCTTTGTCGGACAGGTGATGAAAAGTTCTGGCGGCAAGGCCAATCCGAAACTGGTCAATCAAATTTTGGATGCCATTGCGAAAGAATGAGTTCTTCGCCTAGTCGTGAAAAGTTCTGGGCGAAAGCCTTGGCTGCATTTTTTTGTCGGACAATTCTCCTGGGAATGTTCCTGTGGGGGAATTTATCCGTGGCTTATGCGGCAGATGCGTATGACTCGATGTATGTGAATACGTTGAATATGTCGCAAGAAGAAGCGAACGCTGTGTATGGGACGGATTCTTCCCAGATAGAAGTCCGCCCGACGCGGCAGGAACTCCACGAAGAAATGGAACCGGAATACGTGATGCGGGAATACGATCATCGCCAACAGGTCATCGTTGGCTCCGTTGTCATGATTTGCGTCGCCATCGCGATGGTGATGATGAACAATTACAATCCGACGCGGTGATTATCCAAAAGGTGAATTTGTACGAAATTTGTTGGTCTGAAGGTGTGTTTTGGTATTAGAAAGGTTGCGTCCAGTTTTTTTTTTGCAAAAATAGTTTGTCCCGGCATCAAACTGCATTTCCGTTCCTTTCGAGTTCCCTTTTTGGCTCGTAAAGGTGCTTTTTGTTCAGGTACCTCTTAGCCCCCACTCTTTTGAAGTTTTCTTCGTCGATTTTGATTGTATTGTTATGCGGTGAAAGTTCTGGTGCGCGGAAGAGTTCGTGTGCAGGGAATATGGAAAGAATAAGAGCAAAACCGAAAAAACTGAGCTCGCATTCTACAACATGATTGCGGCATGCATTTCCAAATGGGTTCCCTATAAGTTTGTGGATCTGTTGAAACGCTACTTCAATGCAAGCCTTGCAAGCGATGACGTGAAAAAGCAGGTCATGGGGATTTATTTGTAGAAAATTTTAGCGGGACTTGAAAATAAGCTCCAGTCGGGAATAACGGCTGGGGCTTTTTACATGTTGCTGGAGACGTTGCTTATTTTTGGTTTAATGGAAGTCAAAATTGTATTGAGCTCTTCTGCGGGAACATCTTTGGCTTTTCCAGCCTCGACGGCTTCCATGAGTGCCTTTTCTTCTTCGTCAAAAGGTTTTACAAGTAGTTTCTTTATGGGGTGTCCTTAATGGAATTTCAATAAAGTACATTTTGCCCATTTTAGGGTGAGGGAACTGCACCTACGTCTAAAATTTAAATATATTTGTTTACAGAATCGGGAAACAATGCGAAAAAAACTAAAAAATGTTTATTTTTTTTGTTTACATTTCGTAAAAATCATCTATATTTATATTTGAACAATGGAGATGAATATGATTGATGCTGCTGTTTTTCAAACTAGATTAAAGAGTGCTCGGCTGATGAAGGGCTACTCCATGGAAGATTTGTGTGAAAAAATGGAGCCCAAAGTAACCAAGATGACTATCTCCAAATATGAAAATGGTCAGATGCAGCCAAACAGCACGACTCTTTTGTCATTAGCAAAAGTGCTTGATCAACCCATAGACTATTTCTTTCGTCCGATTCAGTTTAAAATCGGCGAAGTTAAATTCCGCAAAAAAAGTACCGTTTCTAAAAAAGAAATAAAGGCGGTAGAAGAAACGATTGTTGATTCTGTCGAACGATACATCAATGTTGAGGAAATTTGCAATGTTCCCGTCAAGGCCTTTGAATTGAAGTGTTTCCACGTGAAAACGCATGATGATGCAAAGAAGGCTGCTCAAAATCTTAGAGAAAAATGGAATCTTGGTATTGATGGAATCCCTAATGTTATCGATTTGCTTGAAGAACATGGTTACAAAATTGTCGAAGTTGACACTCCTGAAACTTTTGATGGCTTAAGTTCTGCAGAAAACGAAAAACATCCAATCATTGTCCTTGGAAAATCCTGTAATTCTGAACGCAAACGTTTTACTGCTTTACATGAATTAGGCCACTTGGTTATGCAATTTGAAAAAGGGTTGGAGTCTAAGGATGAAGAATCCTTGTGCCACTGCTTTGCAAGTGAAATGCTGATACCTGAAAAAGAAATGGTCCGCATTTTAGGTATTGCAAGGAAAACTGTTTCCGCAAAGGAAATTCGACCTTTGCAGGAACGGTTCGGAATTTCCTATGACGCGCTTATGCATAAGGCGAAAGAAAGTGGAATTATTTCCTCGCAATGCTATAAGTGGTATTTCGTCCATAAAAATCAGGATCCAAGCTATAAAGGATTTGTGGAAAAATCCCTGTATCGCGAAGAAAAATCAAACCGTTTCGAGAGCCTTGTTTATAAGGCTTTGTACAGCGATTTGATTACCATATCAAAGGCAGCAAATTTACTTCGAATCAATATTGATGATGTTCGAGAGGATTACGCATTCGCATGATTGAAGAACGAATAGTCATAAGCGATGCGAACATTTTGTTCGACCTTTTGTCCGTAGGCTTGTTGGATGCGTTTTTTGCTATTCCTTGGAACGTTTTTACCACGGACCTGGTTATTGCAGAAATTGAAAAGCCTGGTCAAAAAGAAGGTGTCGAACGATTTGTAAAGAGTAAAAAGTTGTCTGTAATTACTTTTGAACTGAACGAACTGTTTGAAATTTCAGGAAAGCAGGAAGCTTGTAAAAATAATGCTTCTATGGCAGATGTTTCGGTTTGGTATTATGCGAAAAAGGTGAATGGCAGACTGCTTACAGGTGACAGGAAACTTCGTTCCGTTGCGGAAAATGAAGGTGTCCGAGTTTCTGGTGTCCTCTATATTTTTGAAAAAATGATTGAGAATAACATAATATCGCACAATGAAGCTGCAGAAAATCTCGAAGAACTTGTGAAAATAAATGGTCGCCTCCCCAAAGAGGAGTGTGAAAAAAGAATAAACGAGTGGAGGAAAAATTCTATGTAAGGGCCGGAAACTTGTGAATCGTTTTTCGGTCGAATAAAAAAGCCCCTGGACTATTAGCAGTAGTCCAAGGACTTCGCCTCAATATCTCTATCAAGGGCAGGTATCCTTAAAATAGAATTATTGGGGCGATTTGACCATCCTTCCGAAAAAATTTTCGGAAGGATTTATTGCGTACTCGGTGAAAAGCCGTGTATGTATCCCCAATAATTTCTTTAAGGAGAATTCTATGAAGAATAGAAATCCAGTTTTGATGGAAAAGCGTCTGCTGCTCCATTACCTCAAATACCTCAGAAAAACACCCGTATATGGCGACTTTGATTTGCCGGAAATGTGTTGCAATACGTCAGTTCTACCGGACTACCTTGCGCTTTCAGCACAAAAGAAGGAATGCCACCGAACCCCTTTTACTGCGGTTACATTTTTCGAGTATGATGATGATTTTGATGGTCAACGAGGTTTGTACAACGCCATCTATTATGATAATAAACGGGACCTGAAAAAGTTTAAAAAACGTTTTCAAGGTGTTCGTTTTGCTATTTCTCCGGATTGTTCTCAGTGTGGTGATGTTGACCATATAGAGAATCTTTATCGGCTGAAAAAGTCAAGAATTGTCTCACTTTGGCTTAATCATGAAATGAACATGATTGTCATTCCGTTGATTACGTTCCCAAATTTGAAACATTTGGAACAGGTCTTGATGGGACTTAAAAATTGCAGCGTGGTGGCATTCAGTACAAAAGGCTATGTCAATGATGAGGAAGAACGAAAGATTCTCATCGAAGCTGTAAAAAGGACTGTTGATTATCTGAACTTAAAGGCCATCGTTGTTTATGATGTTTGCAAAGATAATCATGCTGTCGAAGAGATCTTTGCATACGCTATTGAACGTGGAATCAAAGTTGTAGCACCTCCCAACATGCTTAAATCAAGGAATATGGCTTTAGCCGAAGAACGTCGGAGGCGAAAATGCGCGTAACGGTAACAAATAGAATTAGTGGTACTCGCGAAAGCTATTGGATTAGCTGGGAACAGTACGAAAATAAATTGAAGGTTGATGCCATTGAAGATGAAATGGAGAGTATTTTTCGTCAATTTAATGGTGAGGAACCAAAAGAACCCGCTGCACTTTTGAAAAGTCTGTCTAATATAGACGTGTTTACAAAAGATGCTTTAAATCATATATTTAGAGGTGAAGTAAGTTCGGATGGAAGTTTGAATGGATATCATCATGAAGGGATTCGAGGTGATACCGCAAAAGTTATTCCTGGAAGTAAATCTTCACCTGATAAAAATGGGGTTTACAGTGGTAGCGTGATGAAAGAACACTGTGGGAAAATTCTTGTTGAGGAAAATAACTCTTCTTTCTTTCCAAGAAAACGGAGTCCTCAGAGAGTAGTGGATGAAATCAATTATGCTTATAAAGAAGCGAAACCTATAAATCCCTATAGGCCGACAATTCTTGAAGGAGTTTCTTCATCTGGAGTTACAATTCGTATTATCGTCCATAAAAACACAGGAAAAATTAAGAATGCATTCCCGATTAAGGAGGGTTAGTAGATGAAATATACTATAGAACACATTGTTCATGATGGACAAGAACGCGATATCGTATTTGACTTTGGAAAGGAACACTCTTTGGTTGGTCTTTTCTTATCTTGTGAATGCGATTTGCTTGATTCTTACTTAGAACATATTGATTTGGTTCTTTCGGATAAGTTTGAAAAAGCCGAAGTTACAGGAAACATTTCGCTTGTTGAAATTGGGAAGGATAATACGAAGATTAAATATCTTTATCCTGATGACGATGATGAAAATGAAGTCAATGAGGAAATAGTCTCCACCGTTGAACTGAAGCAATTGATTGAAGAATTCATTGTGAAACGAAAGGATTTTTTCGGACAAAAAAAGTTGGGTAATGAAGTATAGCGGAGCTTTTTCTGTTTTTTGCTTCTACAGTCTCTCCAGTTTCCCTCCCTTGATGTAATAGACTTCTGCGCCGATGCCTTGCCGTTTCTTTGCGGTGGCGAGGTGTTGGGCGTGACTTTTTTCCATGAGGTCGTAGGGGTAAGTGAGGGATTCTACGCAGTCGATGGTGACGTTTCCGTGGAATTGGAGCTTCAGGAGTCTCCTGCGGTCCAGTGCCGGTCCGAGACAAAGAAGCGTTCCAGGTTCGCCGAATGGCTGGAGAACAACGCCGAGGAATCCATGACCTACTTCAACTTTGACGAGGGATGGTGTTGCCTTGTACTGGAATCCGTTAATTTGTTTGAACTCTGCGCTCCTTTTCCCAAGAATGCATCTTTTGAATTAGCTGCTGCTTGAGGGCTTCCATGCCGATGTTTTCTTTGGCACTGATTTGAAGGGCTTCCGGATAATGTTCTAACAGTTCTTTTCGCCGTTCTGGGGTTGCGCTTTCTGCTTTGTTGAAAGCGATGATGCGAGGTGTTTCCGGTAGAACCAGCCCTTCTAAAATTTTATGGGTGATTTCTAGATGTTCTTCGTAGTCGTTTGCGGTGGCGTCAACGACGTTTAACAGGCAATGCGCATTGCTCGCCGCGCCGAGAGTACTTTTGAAAGTGTCTATCAGATGGTGGGGGAGTTTGCGAATGAATCCGACTGTATCCGAAAGCAGAATGAACTTTCCATCACCGACGTAGAGTTTGCGCATGGTGCTGTCCAGCGTGGCGAACAGCTGGTCTTTCACATAGACATCGCTGGAAGTTAAGCGGTTGGTCAGAGTACTTTTCCCGGCGTTGGTGTATCCGATGATGCCGACTTGAAAAATGTCTTCCCGGCGTACCGCTTGGCGTTCCCGGGCTGATTCTATTTTGACCAATTTCTTTTTG
This sequence comes from uncultured Fibrobacter sp., assembly GCA_964587155.1. GTDB lineage: Bacteria > Fibrobacterota > Fibrobacteria > Fibrobacterales > Fibrobacteraceae > Hallerella. The sequence goes on along the minus strand of CAZPKF010000006.1, from coordinate 45,765 downwards.
AGTTCCTGAATTTTTTTGTGGATAATCCGCCGGTCTGTTTCTAGCTGGGTTTCTCCGGGGCCGTTCATGCCGATGCCGCGCCCGCCCGCTTGTCTTGAAAGGTGAGTCCAGGCATGAGTGAGGCGGGGAACCAGGTATTGCAATTGGGCGACTTCGACCATGAGGCGGCTTTCCGCAGTCACTGCGTGTTTTGCAAAAATATCGAGGATGATGCCTGTGCGGTCTAAAACTTTGATGCCGGGAAGGCGCTTTTCCAGATTGCGCACCTGGGAGCCGGAAAGGTCTTCGTCGAAAATGAGGAGACCCGCTCCATCGGCTTCTAAAGCTTGTTGAATTTCGACTACTTTTCCCTCTCCGATAAGAGTCGCGGGGTTGAACGCTTGAACACGTTGTAAAAAAGTCCGCGTTACAATGGCCCCGGCTGTTTCTGCGAGGCGCTTCAATTCTGCCAAATGTTCTTCGGCGGTGGACTTTTTTTGTCGGGGCGTGACGATTCCAACGAGGATGGCTTTTTCTATCGGTCGGTTCATAATAAAAAAGACACGCAATTGAAATGCGTGTCCCTTTGAAAAAGGTTTGAAAAATCAGTCCTTGCCGGTGAAGATGATGACAAGAACGCTAGCGATGAAGGCTGCGCTGACGATGATGAATTCGAGCGGATTTTCCATGATGGTTTGACCGGCAGTGCGCGGTTCGGAAGAGGCTTCCGATTTGGGTTCCGCTTTGGCGGTGTCTGCGGCGACAGAGGCAGAGTCCATCGCGGCGACTTTGGCTGTATCCGCTTTGGCAGTGTCAGCCGGAACGGCTTTGGCTTCGAGCACTTCGGCGGTGTCTGCTGCGGCTGAGTCTACCTTTGCGACTTCGGCGGCTTTCACCGTGTCTGCTTTAGCGGAATCTGTAGCGACTGCAACGGAGGAGTCCGTTTTGACGGCTTCGGCGACTTTTGCCGTGTCCGCTTTGACTGTATCTGTCGCAACTGTTGCGGCGGAGTCTGCTTTGACGACTTCAGCGGCTTTCGCCGTATCCGCCTTGGCGGCAGTCGCTGCGGAGTCGGCTTTTACGGTTTCGGCTGGTTTTGCGGTATCCGCATTGGCAACTTCGGCAGCTTTCGTTGTGTCAACTTTGGCTGCTTCGGCTTGGGTTGAGTCTGTTTTTACGACTTCGGCTGCTTTTGCCGTGTCCGCTTTGGCGGGGGCGGCTGTTGCGGCTGCCGGAGCGGTTTCTGCGGCAAAGGCGAATGCGGAAACCATCATTGCAGCCAGGAGAGTTGTCTTCAGTTTCATTGTATCGTTCCTTTTTTGATAAAATCGGGGGCAGCATTGCTGCCAAATCCGTTTCAAAAATAACTCTTCTGCTTGGATTGTGACGAAAATTTTTTTTGAAATGCAGGAAAATTCTATTTTCTAAGGGCATAATCCCTAAAAAAGAGGTTTCTATGGCATTTCAGTATGAAGCGACAGTCCAACACGGTGCGGATTCTACAGAATACGTCCTTTTGGGCAAAGAAGGTGTTTCCGTTTCCGAATTCGAAGGCAAAAAAGTCCTTAAAGTATCCAAGGAAGCGTTGACCAAAGTGGCGCAAGCCGCTTTCGAAGAAGTGGAATTCTGCCTTCGTCCGTCGCACACGGCCAAAGTGGCGAAAATTCTCCAGGATCCGGAAGCGAGCGACAACGATAAATTCGTCGCATTGACAATGCTCAAGAACGCCTCCGTCGCAGCCAAGGGAATCCTTCCGTTTTGCCAAGATACGGGAACGGCTATCGCCATTGTTCACAAGGGACAGCAGGTCTGGACGGGATGCGATGATATGGAAGCTCTTTCCGAAGGCATCTACAATGCGTTTACAGGGAAAAATTTGCGCTACAGCCAAATCGCTCCGCTTTCCATGTATCAGGAAAAAAATACGGGGTGCAACCTGCCCGCCCAGATTGATGTCTACGCTGAAGAAGGCGCAGATATGAAATTCCTTTTCGTGGCGAAGGGCGGTGGTTCTGCCAACAAGACTTATTACTGGCCGATGACAAAAGCGCTCCTCAACCCGAAGTCCCTTGAAAAGTTTTTGAGCGAAAAGATTAAAACTTTGGGAACCGCGGCGTGTCCTCCGTATCATTTGGCGATTGTCATTGGCGGCACGTCTGCCGAAATGAACACGCACACGGTCAAGCTTGCCAGCTGTGGGTATTTGGATGACATTCCGACGTCCGGCAGCGAAGGCGGTCGGATGTTCCGCGATGTGGAAATGGAAGAAAAAGTGTTGCACATGTGCCAGAAAACAGGCATCGGGGCACAGTTTGGCGGCAAATATTTTGTGCACGATGTCCGGGTCATTCGTTGCCCGCGCCATGCGGCCAGCTGCCCCGTATCCATTGGCGTTTCTTGTTCTGCAGACCGCAATATTAAAGCCAAAATCGACGAAAACGGCATCTGGCTTGAAAAAATGGAACATCATCCCGAAAAGTATATCCCAGAAGGAGACGTTGTCCATTTGGCTCCGGCGGTGGAAATTGATTTGGACCGCCCGATGAAAGAAGTGTTGGCGGATCTTTCCAAATATCCGGTGAAGACGCGTTTGAACCTCCGCGGAACGATGATCGTCGCGCGGGACATGGCTCATGCGAAGATTGCGGAAATATTCGATAAGCAGGAACGCAATGAGGCTCTTTCTGACGAAGAGAAGACGGTTCTCGAAGCGGTTTCCAACCATCCGATTTATTATGCGGGGCCGGCGAAAACTCCGGAAGGGATGCCCACGGGAAGCTTTGGCCCGACGACGGCGAATCGGATGGACCCGTACGTGATGCGTTTCCAGGAAAAGGGAGCGTCGATGATCATGGTCGCCAAGGGAAATCGCTCTCAGGATGTAACCGATGCTTGTAAAAAATACGGAGGATTCTTCCTCGGTTCTATCGGTGGTCCGGCGGCTATCCTTGCGGAACAGAACATCCTGTCGAACGATATCGTCGCCTTCCCGGAACTGGGCATGGAAGCGATTCGGAAAATCACCATCAAGGATTTCCCGGCTTTCATCTTGGTCGACGATAAGGGAAACAATTTCTTCGACGGACTCATTTAATAAAAGGCGTTCCATGCATCGTTTTATCGTTGTAGATTATAATGCCGGAAATTTGACTTCCGTGTTGAATGCGTTTGCGCATCTCGGCGTGGATGTGAAAGCTTCCCGGGATCCTTCTGAAATTGCCGAAGCGGAACGGCTGGTGTTTCCGGGTGTCGGGGCGGCCCGTTCCGCCATGCAGACCTTGGAATCTTCTGGCATCGGCAAGGCGATTGCTCGCGTTGTCGAGAGGAGGCGTCCCGTACTTGGCATTTGTATCGGCTGCCAGATTATTTTGGAATCCAGCGAAGAAAACGGTGGCGTGGACACGTTGGGATTTGTCAAAGGAAAGGCTGTCCGCTTTCGGGATGAAGAGCGCATCAAGATTCCCCACATGGGATGGAATCAGGTGCATCTTGTGAAAAAACATCCTTTGTTCGAAGGCATTCCGGACGGCAGCGATTTTTATTTTGTGCATTCTTATCATCCGGCTGGAATTTTGCCGGAAAACGTTTTGACCGAGACGACTTATGGTTCCCAGAAGTTTGTCTCTGCTGTTTGCAAAGAGAACCTTGTCGCTGCGCAGTTCCATTTGGAAAAAAGCGGAGACGTGGGACTCCGCGTTTTGAAAAACTTCAGTACTTGGAGTGGTTCATGCTGACAAAGCGTCTGATTATCTGTTTGGATGTCCGAAACCGCAAGGTGACGAAAGGAGTCAAATTCAAAGGCAACATCGATATCGGAGATCCCGTGGAAATGGGGGCGAAATACAGCGCGGACGGTGTTGATGAACTGGTCTTTTACGATATTACCGCCAGTGCGGAAAATCGTCCGTGCGATTTGGAAATGGTGAAGGACATTGCCAAAAACGTATTCATTCCGTTTGCCGTAGGCGGTGGAATCCGTTCTCTGGACGATATGCACCAGGTTCTTTTGGCCGGTGCGGAAAAAGTGAGCGTGAACAGTTTGGCTGTAGTCCATCCGGAAATCATTGAACAGGGGGCGAAAGCCTTCGGCAATCAGTGCATTGTTCTCGGAATGGATGCAAAACGCGTCGGTGTTTCTGAAAAATTTCCATCCGGCTATGAAATTTATGTCAAGGGCGGCCGTGCGGCAACGGGGCTCGATGCCGTTGAATGGGCGAAAAAGGCGGAATCGCTGGGGGCAGGAGAAATTTGCCTGAACGCCATGGACACGGATGGCGTCCGGGATGGTTATGAGCTTGAAATTACAGACAAAGTTGCGAATGCGGTGAAAATCCCTGTCATCGCTTCGGGTGGAGCAGGCAAACCGTCGCATATCGCGGAGCTTTTTGAAAAAACGGCTGCGGATGCCGCCTTGGTCGCAAGCATGGTACATTTTGGCGATTATACCGTTGCGCAAATTAAAGAAGAAATGGCCAAGTCGAATATTCCGGTGAGGAAAATCTGAACATGAACCAGGACGTTGCGGAATCCATTCTCGAAGCGGGAAAGAGTTATGGCGCGGATTACGTGGAAATCTTTGAAGAAGAATCCCGTTCTTCGACGCTATCCCTCAAAGACAGGAAGGTGGAATCGGCTTCTGCCGGGACAGATTTCGGCATCGGGGTCCGGCTTTTGTATGGAACCGAAGTCCTGTATGCTTACACCAGCGAAGAAAGTAAAGACGCTTTACTGAACATGGTGAAAACGCTGGCGTTTGGGCGGAGTGGAATGGCAAAAAACGGCTATTTCAAATATTGCCCGGCGCAAGACAAGTTCGGCCTCGATTATCCGAATTTCAAAGATCCTCGGATTTTGGGAAACGGTTATAAATTGGATTTCTTGCATGCCGCAGATGACGAAGCGCGTCGCATTTCGGATAGAATTTGTCAAGTGGCGGCGAGTGTCGTCGATACATTTTCCCACGTGAACATCATTACGTCGAATGGTGTGAACGTCAGCGATTTCCGTTGTCATACGCGTTTTGCAGTCAATGTCACGGCGGGGGACGGCGCAGAAAAAATTGTATCCCGTGAAGCGCCCGGCGCTTTGGCCGGTTACGAAGCGCTTGAAAATTTTCAAGTGCGGGAATTGGCCCGGTCAGCGGCGGAACGTTCTTTGCGGATGCTTGATGCCGGGTATATTGGCGGCGGGATTATGCCCGTGGTGATGGGGCCGGGGTTTGGCGGAGTCATTTTCCATGAAGCGGTCGGGCATCCGTTAGAAACCGAAGCGATTCGGCATGGAGCGAGTCCGTTTTGCGGAAAATTGGGACAGGTTGTGGCGAATCCGTGCCTGACCGCAATCGATGACGGGACAATTCCGGGGGCGTGGGGCAGCGTAGCTGTCGATGACGAAGGCATGCCGTCGGAACGTACGGTTCTCATTGAAAACGGCGTTCTCAAAAATTATATGTCCGATATGGTCGGCGCAATGGAAGTCGGCTGTGCAAGGACGGGAAGCGCCCGCAGAGAATCTTACAAGTACGCCCCGGTCAGCCGGATGCGCAATACGTTCATCGCGCCGGGAAAGGATTCTTTTGACGACATGATTGCTAGCGTTGAACAGGGACTGTATGCAGCCAAGATGGCCGGCGGCTCAGTGAATCCGGCAACGGGAGAATTCAATTTTGCCGTCGAAGAAGGTTATGAAATACATCATGGGAAAATCGGAAGGCCTGTCCGCGGTGCGACTCTCATCGGCAAAGGGGATGAAGTTTTACGGGGAATATCGATGGTCGGAAGCGATGTTTCTATTGCGGCGGGCATTTGCGGCGCTTCTTCGGGGAGTGTCCCGGTGACGGTGGGGCAGCCTACGATTAAAGTTGATTCAATTCTTGTCGGGGGAAGATAACCGGTGCGCTTTTTCGCCATAGTCATCGCGTTTTTCGCATCGGCGCTGTGGGCTTTCGAAACGGTGGAAGATACCAAAACGCGATTCGTGTTCAAGGATGGAATTGCGGATTCTTCTCCGGTGAATTGTGAAGGTGGCGCTTATCACCTGCTCCCGGAAAACGCCTTTTACAAAAAAGGTTCTGGAACTCCTTACCGCGTCTATCGAATTGCGTTGCCTTCGAAGTCGAAACCGGCTGTTTCCATCAAGGATTCCGTGCGGACATTTTTTTCAAAACCCTGGTGCAAATCCGACTCTTTAAAAAATGGTTCCGTTGAAGTGTTCGCACCAAAGCTCCGCGATGGTGTCTGGGTGACAGATGTTTGGGTTCCGCTGCTACAAGTTTCCGGATCTTCTGTCAGTGTTCGCGAAAAATTTCAGGTGGAAGTCTCGTTTTCAGGAAATCCGCAAAATAAACGTCCGGGAAAGCGCCTTTTGGAGCAGGTTCTGAATCCGAAGGGGGCATCTTCTTTTGGAACTTCGGCGAATGCGGCTAGAGCTTTGCGCAAAGCGGCGGCTTCAAATCTTTCGGACATGAATTGGATTGCGCGGATTTCTGTGGGCGACAGGGATAACGGCAGCCTTGCAGAAGACGGGCTGTATGCGCTGACTTACAAGCAGGTTTACAATGCGTGCCGAGAAGCGTTCCGCGCTTCGGATTGTGAAGGAATTCCCATTGAAAAAATTCGCCTTTACGGTGCGCCGCAAGACACCATGCCCGACGTTATCTCCGGGGCTGCGGAAATCATTCCGAACCGTTTGTTTGAAATTCCTCTAGATGTTCGCGACCATGGGCCGAATACTCTTGCGGCGGATGGAACTTTTGACGACGGCGATACATTGTTTTTTGTCGGTTATGGAACGTCGATGTGGAAACGCGTCGATTTGGAAGATTCGAAAATTTCGGGAAGCGGCATGGATTATTATTACTCCTCTTCTCCGTATAGTTTTTTCCAGTACTTTCAGTTGGGTTGGAATTCTAGCGGTAAAGGGGCGCGCCTTTCGACCATTTCTTCGCCGTCTTCGGGTGAAGAAGTGTCCGTGCTGCGTTACGTCCGGACAGAAAAGGATGTCCTTTTGCGCGATGCGTATTTTGGCGGATCAAACGGCTTAGAAGAATCCAGTGGAAAAGAATGGTTCTGGTTCTGGAATTCGCCAAAAGATTCCCTCGAAATTTCTTCTGCATCTTTGTTTTCTTCGCGTACAAATTCTCTTCCGGGATTTGTTTCGGGCGGGAAAACGTATCTCTCCGTTTCTTATGTGCCCCACAGTCAAACAGCCGAGGTGACAGCCCGCTTTGCGTTTACAGTCAACGGGGAAACTTATTCCGAATTCGACCGGCGTTTGCCCGGTGGAAATTATGAAATCGCCTCGCCGAAATTGAAAGCGGCGGACAATGTGTTTTCGGCGAAGCTTCTCCCGAACGGCGTTTCGTACGATCGCTTTGACGGTTTTTCCATCGCTTACGAATGGGAGCCTTTTTTGACGAACGATTCCGCGGAATGGATTTTGCCTGGACGTCAAGGAGGCAAAGTCCGCATTCCCATTTCGGTGGGGAAGGATGCCCGGGTGATGAAGTTCTCTCAATTTGAACCGGTCGGTTTAATTTCTCCGCGAGACGGCTTTTTGTTCGATAGCCTTGCGACTTCATCCGATACGCGTTACCTTGTGTACAACAGCAAAAAGTTCCGTCACCCAGAAGTGGAAGCTGTTCCCCTCCGCATTTCGGGAACTTTAGCGGATATTTCTCGAATTTCGTCTAAAACGGAATATGTCATCATCGCTCCCGAAGCGTTTCAAGCGCCCGCTGTGGAACTTGCCAAATTCCGTTCCGAAGGCAAGGCGTTCGCATCTTACAACACGGCTGTCGTTTTGGCAGAAGATATTTACAGGCATTATACTGGTGGAGCGCCAGATCCTGTCGCCATCCGAAATTATTTGGCGTATGCCCGGAGCGTTTCTCCCCAGTTGACTTATGCGCTGCTCGCGGGGAACGGGCATTTTGATTATCGTGGGCTCCATGCGGAATTCAAGGAAAATTGGCTTCCGCCGTTTGAAAAGGAAGATGCCGTTTCTGAAGATTTTTTCGCCGTTTTGGATTCGGGCGAAAGAGTTTTGCGGGGCGATTACGATTTGGACCTTTTTTTGGGACGGCTCCCGGTTGGAAGCGTCTCTGATTTCAACGCCTACAACGAAAAAATTCAAAAGCACGAACGCGTTTCGACGGCAGACAATTCTGTTTGGCGGAACAGTCTGGTGGTTACGGCGGACGATGCGTGGACGGGTTACGAAGCGGACGCTATCGACCATACGACCCCCGCCGAAGAAGTTTCCCGTGCATTGCAAAGCGCAGCAGCGGCAGACGGATTCCATTTGGATATTCGAAAAATATATTTGCTCGATTATACGGCGGATGCATCCGGTCAAAAGCCCGAAGCGGCGAACGACTTGATGAACCGAATCAATCAAGGAGCGCTTTTTACGGTTTACTTTGGCCATGGCTCCATTTCGGATTGGGCGTTCGAAGGACTGATGAAGCCTTCCTATGTAAATTCGCTTTCCAACGAATCCCGTTACACAATTCTCGGCTCCTTTTCTTGCACTGTGGGGCGTTTTGACAAAGGCAGGGAAACTTCTTTGTCCGAATCGTTCATCCAGGCTCCGAAGCGTGGAGCGATTGCTTCTATCGGGGCTACACGGGAAACATTCGGCAGTTATAACCGCATTTTCGCCAAGTCGCTGCTTTCGAACGCTCTCTTTCCGACGGGAGGGACTTTGGGCAAGGCGTTTGCATTTGCCAAGGGGATGACCTCGTCAATGTCTATCGGGCAACGCTACAATAACGAGCGTTATGTTCTTTTGGGAGAACCTGTGGTGCCAATGCCGAACGGTTCACTCTCCGTAAAAGTCGATCAGAAAATCGATACGCTCCGGGCGTTGGACAGCATGACTCTTTCTGGTGTCGTTCCGGGGATAACGTCCGGAAAACTGCACATTGCGATTCTTGAACAAGGTTACGAAAAGATGCTTTCGCAGGAACCCGCGAGTTCCGATTCCGTCGCCGTATTTTATGACGGTTCCCAAATTTACAGCGAAGAAGTCGAAATCAAGGATGGACGTTTTTCCGTTGACTTCATCACTCCGCGGAAAATGGCGTTCGGAGACACCGCTGCAGAAATCCGCTTGTGGGCAAACGGGCAATCTTCTTCGGCAATAGGGCGAACGCTCCTGTCGGGCATTTCCATTTCGGGAACATCCGCCTATGCGGATTCCATCATCAAAAACGATACTCTCGCTCCGACGATATCGATTCAAAGTTGCTTGTCACCGGCTTCGGGAACCTCTTTTTCAGAAGGGGAAACGGTGACTCTCGCGTCGCCTGCGTGCCTACAGGTGACAATTGAAGATTCGACGGCAATCGATTTTCGCGAAGAGGCAGATGAAGGAGTTTCTTTTGAAGTCATCGGGGAGGGAATTTCCGTTTCTCCGTTCCACCCGTGGCCGTATTTGGAACAATCGAGTAAAAAGGCCATCGCCCGGATGACGTTTGCGGAAAGCAAATACCCGACAGGACTTTATCAGTTCAAGGTTAAAGCGCTGGACATTGTCGGCAATGAATCGGCGAGAACGGTCAAAGTGCAAATCACGGACGGACTTTCGGAAGGCCTTTCTGGCGTGTTCACCGCTCCGAATCCGATGAAGCGCAAGGGAACGACTTTTTACTTCAAGGATTTGGCGATGGGCCGGTCAACGGACGTGACCATTTTCATTTACAATCAGAACGGACGTCTTGTCGAACGGATTCCGCATGCGGTTTCCGGGGTCACGACTTGGGACGGTACGGATTTTTACGGGCGAAAACTCGCCAACGGACTTTATCATTATATCGTCGTTTCCAAAGTTGCCGCTGCGGACGGGGAAAAGGCGAAAACTTTCCGCAAAAAACAAAAACTGGTGATTTCGAGGTGAACGGATGGATTTGAGAAAAAAGGCTTCGCCAATTCAAATGTTGGGCGGTGCGCTATTGCGCTTTCGGCTGATTTTTATTTTGCTGTTTTTCATTTTGGTCGGCATTTGGGGGCGTGCCCCCGGTGACGTTTTTGGATATGCCGCGAATGCGGGATGTGCATTGACGGAGATGGTGCAAAATTTTGACCCGGATGATTTTGCCGCGCACAGGAACGCCTTCCTTTTGTCGGTTGGCGTTTTTGCCGTTATCGCCGCCGTCCGTTTTGGACTCGGAAAACGGTTGAACGGCTTTTCTTTCCTAGCTTCTGCAATTTTGATTCCCGCAATTTTCGTCCTTTCCGGGATGCGGAATCTTTGCCCGGAAATTTTTTGGGGTGGATTTTTTGCACTGTCGCTCCTTTTCTTTTTTGTAGTCCGCATCGCCTGTTTCAAGGCTTTTTTGCCAGCCTTTGTCGCCGTATACTTTTGGACAGCACTCTGTGCGCGGTGGAATCTTCCGTGGGAAATCTGCGTCGGATTTGCCGTTTTGCTGTGGGCGGACATTTTGTCTGTTTCCGCAATTGCCGGAAGGGCGCTCTCGAAGGGAAATCCTGTTTCAGGGGCGTTGGTCGGCGGATTTTCTAGGGGATTTTTCCCCATGCTGATATCAAATCTCCTTTGGGGGACTTTGTCCGGTTTGTTGAGTGGGGCGCTTTGGCAATGGCTGCTGCTCAGTCCGATTGTTTCGTGCTGTCTTTATTTAGCTGTAGAATATCCCCTGTTGAGCGTTGCGCCCTTGGCTAAAATGCGGGCATCGCAGCGGATTATGGACCTTGGTGACGTGGGAAAGGGGAAAAAGTAAGCCTGAATTGTAAAAAATTGTCCTTTTCACTTAGAAATGTTCTAAATTGGAATATGGAGAATTTGAAATGAATCGCTATGACCTCGTCTTGCTCGGCCTGATCAAAGAAAAGGAACGGAGCGGCTATGATATCATGACGGAAATCAAGAACCGCGAACTGGATCGTTGGGCAAAAATCAGTACATCGACGATTTACAATCGCTTGATTCGTTTAGAAAAAAACGGTTCTATCGAAGGCCATGCGGAACGGGATGGCAATCGCCCGGAAAGAACTGTTTACCGCCTGTTGGACAAGGGCAACGAACTCTTGAAAAAAGAAGTCCTCAGGCATTTGACGGGATTCAATGATGACCCTAGAACGTTGGGGTACGCCTTTTTGTATGCGGTCGATCCTATCGACACTATCCGCGTACTTGAAGTTCACGAGAAAAAATTGTTGGAAGAGCTCGCCCGTTTGCAAAAAATGATCGATGCGGAACCGCGGCCGACTCTTTATCCGGAAGGCCCGTTTCTCAATTGCATGAGCCGTGACCACATTTTGGTGGAGCTCAAATATACCCGCGCTGCGGTGGCTATTTTACGCGATCCGCAAAAAAGCAAAAAGCTGAATGGGTATTTTTACATTAATTTTGGTTCTCGTCCGTTCGAAAAGAACGTTTGATTTTTTCAATTCACCATCCACGGAGATAAAATGAAAGCTACAACGAAAAAGAAGCCCGCTCCCAAGGCGAAAGCCTCTAAGAAGTATGGCTATTTCGATGATGCGAACAAAGAATATGTGCTCACGAATCCGGCAACGCCGATTAAGTGGTGCAATTATGTTGGAACACTGGAATTTGGCGGTATCGTCGACACGACCGGTGGCACTCTTGTTTGCAAAGGCGACCCGGCCCTGAACCGGATTACGAAGTATATCGCGCAAATGCCTTGCTCTGATTTCAAGGCTAGTACGATTTACATCCGCGTCAAAGACGGAAAGGGATACAAGATTTTTTCTCCGTTCTACATTCCGACTCTCCAGAAACTCGACAAGTGGGAATGCCATGTAGGCCTTTCTTACAGCCGCTGGATTGCCGAAGCGTTCGGTCTCCGCGTTCAGGTGACGATTTTTGTCCCGACCAAATCCAATACGCTTCTCCAAGATATTCAGGTGACAAACATCGCCGGCGGTTCCAAAGAAGTGGACATCATTCCGGTTTATGAATTCAGCCATTTCGAAGCGGAAAAGCAGCTGACGAATGCGGACTGGGTGCCGCAAACGATGACGCTTAAGGCTCATCCGTCTAAGGACGGCCGTCTTGTTCTCGAACAATACGCTTATATGAAGCGCGATTTCGCGGTGAACTATGTGACCGCAGACGCTAAAATTTCGAGTTTTGACGGAGACCGCCGTGTGTTCCTCGGTAACAACGAAATGGGCTCTTGGCAGCATCCGCTTTCGCTCGACAGCAAGGAACTTTCAAATAGCGAATGCGATCGCGGAGACAATATCGCCGCGTTGATGATTCACGCTGGAAAGATCGGTGCGAAGAAAACGTTCCGCACCTGTACTCAGCTCGGTCAGGAAGAATCCCTGAAGGTCGCTTCCAAGGCCATCAAGAAATACCGCGACTTGAAGAATGTCGACAAGGCTTTTGCAGAACTCGCCGCGTTCTGGGACAAGTATCTGCAGACAATCCAGGTCAAGACTCCGGACGCTTCGTTCAACACGATGGTGAACGTTCACAATCCGCGTCAGTGCCATACGACCAAGAACTGGAGCCGTTATCTTTCGCTTTATCAGCTGGGATACGGAACCAGCCGCGGAATCGGTTACCGCGATTCTACGCAGGATTTGATGGGCGTGATGAGTCACATGCCGGAAGAAGCTTTGGTCCTCACCAAGAACCTGATTTCTGTGCAACGTCCGGAAGGGAACGCCATGCACCAATATGCTCCGCTGGCCCTCGCAGAAGATACGGGAAGCGAAGCGAATGAAGGCGATTCCCGCGAAAAGGCTAACGCTGTTGACGCGGAAGGCAATCATCTTTATGCGGACTGGTACGGTGACGACCATCTTTGGATTGTTCTGACTGTTGCCAGCTATCTCAAGGAAACGGGAAAAATGGAACTTCTCGATGAAGAAATTCCATTCTACGAGAAGGGCAAGAAACGCGCTGAACGGGAAAAGGGAACTGTTCTCGAACATTTGAAGCGCGCTTTGAACTTCACCCGTACGCACCTCGGAAAGCACGGCCTTCCGCTTCTCGGCTTTGCGGACTGGAACGACTGCATGAACCTGCCGCTCGGCGCCGAATCCACGTTCAACACGGCCCTTTATGCGAAGGCTTTGCTCGAAATGATGGACATCGAAGAACATTTGGGCGACATGGACGCCGTTGCCATGTACAAGGGCTGGTACGAAGACGTGAAGAACGCCTTTAACGAAAGTGCTTGGGATGGCAAATGGTGGGTCCGCTGGTTTGGCAAGGACGGCGAAGCGTATGGCACAAACAAAGCCAAATACGGCAAAATCTATTGCAACGGTCAATCTTGGCCGGTAATCAGCGGCATCGCGACTGGTGACCGTGCGGAACAGGGCATGGATAGCTTGAACAAGTTGCTCAACACCCAATACGGTGTCAAGAGTTCCACTCCGGGATATCGCGGCTTTGATCCGAGTGTCGGTGGAATTTCCACTTATCCTCCCGGAGCAAAGGAAAACGGCGGCATCTTCCTCCACACGAACCCGTGGGTGATGATTGCCGAAACGATTCTTGGCCGTGGCGACAACGCTTACAAGTATTATTGCCAGATCAACCCGGCGGCGAAGAACGACATTTTGGATACGTTCGAATCGGAACCGTATTGCTATCCGCAGAACATTCTCGGTAACGAACACAAACAGTTCGGCATGGGACGTAACGCATGGCTTTCCGGAACATCCACTTGGACTTATCAGGCGGCGACTCAATACATTTTGGGCATCCGCGCCAGTTACAACGGCCTCGTCGTGGATCCGTGCATTCCGCAGGATTGGAAAGGATTTGACGCTGTCCGCAAATTCCGCGGGGCGACTTACGAAATCTCCGTGAAAAATCCGAAGCACGTGTGCAAGGGTGTCGCGAAGATGGTCGTCGATGGCGAAGAAATCGATTCCAATGTGGCTCCGCTCTTTACAAGTGGCGTGCACAAAGTCGAAGTGACCCTCGGCTAATTCCGTTTGAAAATTTCAAAGGCCGCGGCGCAAGTCGCGGTCTTTTTGTTTTCAGTTGAAAGTGAATGAGGTTGAATTTCAAAGGAGAATGTTTTGTTGTAAAAATGGATTTTATCCATTGCAGTATAATGACGGTGATGGCGTGGGATTCGGAGTTTGTAATTCAGAATACACAGTGCCGCTTGGATTTTGGCAGGAATGAATTTCAGGAAGGACTTTGTTTATGGTTTTTGGCAATTGCATACAAACTTGATAGAATGCGTCGGATTGCCCTGTGACAATGTTGTAAAATTGGTCGATGCTGAGTCGGCGGATTCTTTTGTGATGTACTTTTCTTTTTTCAACAGATGTTTCCCCAATTATATTTTGGGAACTATTCGCGATGGCTTCGACTAGGTAACAGGTGCAATCATCATCGGAACATAATTGTCGCTGCATTTTTCAATACGTCCTTTCTGCGCTAGAACTGTTCATCGTATTGTGTTTGTTTTTCATTTCTACATAAATAGTGTGAACGAGTTCGTTACTTTCGTTGTCAAAATATAAGCCGTAGGGATTTTTGTAGATAACATCCCATCCTCCATCTTTTCCATTGGGTGGTACCGTACATTTTTTTGTGTATTTGAAAATGTGTCGATGAAAATAACCAATGTAATTGTTGTTTGTACTGTTCCATCAATGTGCCTGAAAATTTCCAGCATTCAGGAAAAGATTGAAATCTCGCATTTTCACGAACACTGAAAGGACGGACTTCCAAAGGATGACATCTGTCTGTTTGCTTCATTCCGGGATTTGTAAGTACGGTTAGGGACGGTTCGTTCAAACTGATTCTACGAAGGATTCCCGTTCTTCCGCCAGCCATATTCCAACAAGTTTTCATGTATTCTTTGGCGATTTTGGGATCGATGTCGCGCCAATATCCTCCAGGTGGAACGAGAAAAAAAATTTTTTTTCTTATTGGAGAAATAATACGCACAATGATTTTTGTCGGGGTTTATGTCCAGTTTTACATCTTTCAGTATGGGCTTGTATCGATGAGGTTTTGGAAATTCAAAATTTATTTTAGATGCTAAATCTTTGCGTATCCCGATTGTTATCAGCCGTTCTCTTTTTTGGGGATTGTTGTAATCCCAAGCATTTAAAATTTGATGGAATGTTATATATCTTTCGTCTTCAAAAATGTCAAGAATGGTTCTGTAAGTTTTTCCTTTTTGATGGGACAAAAGACCTTTGACATTTTCGAAAAGAAATGTTTTGGATTGAAGTTTATGCAAAAATGTTGCGTAATGGTAAAACATTGTTCCGCGGATGTCTTCTAATCCAAGTCGTTTTCCCGCATAACTAAAACTTTGGCAAGGAGCTCCTCCTGATAACCGATCCAATTCGTTTCGTTGAATTTTGAATTCTTTTGTTAAGCCGCGCATGGCAACTTCAGCGACATCTTCGCGCAGGACATTCCAGTGGGAAGATTTGTCTTCAGGGTTGTTGCAGCGGCTTTGTTATTTTCGACCAATCCTATATGTTCAAAACCGGCTTTTTCAAGACCGATCGCCAATCCTCCTGCTCCGGCAAACAATTCGATTGATTTAAATTGTTTGAATGTTTTTTTGTGCAGTCATTTTTCGTTTCCTGTTGAAAGTGAAAGAGGTTTACTCTCAACAGGAACGGTTGCCAAACACTTTCTGCTTATTTATTTGGACAAACAGAAAGGCGAAACGACTGCTTGTTCACCGTCTAAAATCACGACTTTTTTCAGAGACAACTCAAAAAACTTCGAAAACACATTGTGTATTCGAAATTTCATCACCTATAGGAAATAGGTTGTTGTGAGTTGTTGCCTTGTTTACGTTGCAGAAATTGTCGAGATTTCAGATAGAGAACAAAAGAAAACTCTATTTTCAGCCTTAAATATAGAAAAGAAAAACTGAAAATGACGGACTCATAAAAACGGCTGCAAAGTAAGTCAGATTTTGAGGCGGACTTACTACGGAATTATGTGGAATTTGGACCTTTTGATAATCGACAAATAAGCTATATTTGCGACCATGCAACTAAATACGACGAATCAAAATACAGGCTCCTCTGCGGGTAATGACGAAATTGACTTGTTGGAACTTTTGGATGTGCTGCTTTCCAAGTGGCCTATCCTCTTGGTCTCTCTACTCGTAGCGACAGCCATCGGGATTTTCGTGGTGAATTATATGCGTCCCCTTTACAACAGCGATGCCCTGTTGCAGGTGAATCAGGGTGGGAATTCGGCGGGACTTGCCATGGGAGACATGGGAGCGATTCTCGATGTGGCGTCTCCGGCAGATGCGGAAATTCAGCTGATTCAGAGCCGTCGGGTTTTAGACGAAGTCGTACAAAAAGAACATTTGGCTTATTCGGCGACACCAGTCGCTTTGATTCCTCGCCTTTTACACGAAGAAGGTCGTGTTGACATTGGCCTTTTGCACCTGCCTCAAGTTTATGAACCCGATGCGAAATGGTTCTTGGTGGTGACAGGGGAATCTTCATTCCGTATTGTCGATCCTCGGAAAAAGACTGTTTTGGAAGGGAAGGTGGGGGACACTTACCGGGTTCCGGTTTTGGACGATACGCTTTCCGTTTGCATCTTGAAAATGGTCGCAACTCCCGAAGAAAAGTTTTTGTTGGGAGAATTGGATCCCCGATTGGCCTTGGACGGTTTGAGGCGTACGTTGACCGTTGTGGAACAAGGAAAGAAAACGGGAATTATCCAAATCCAGATGGTTCACCGTTATGCGGACAGGGCGGCAAAAATTTTAAACACCATCGCAGACATTTATGTGCGTCAAAATGTCGAAGCGCGCAGCGAAGAGGCGATGAAAACGCTTGAGTTCTTGGAAAAACAGCTCCCGGGTGTCAAGGCGAAGCTCGATTCTTCGGAACAGGTGCTTTCGGCTTATCGCAAAAATGAAGGATCCATTGATTTAACCGGGGAAGCGCGCAGTGCGCTTGAAAAACGTCTTGAACTGGAAAAACAGCTTTTGGAATTGCAGCAGCAATATGAAGAAAGGACCAGGCTTTTCAAAGAAGATCACCCGACGGTTCTCTCGTTGAAAAAACAGCAGCTTCAAATAAAACGTGAAATCGCTAAGCTCGGCGAAGAAACCAAGGATTTGCCTTACAAGCAGCAGGAAATACTCCGTTTGCAGGGAGATGTCCAGGTGAACAATTCCATTTACACCAATATGCTGAACAACATCCAGCAGCTTCGCATTGTGCAAGCGGGTGAAGTTGGCAATGCCCGGGTTGTGGACAGCGCCCGGATTGAAATGGAGCCTGTGAAACCGCACCGCAAAGTGATTCTTTTGGGATTTGCCGCGGGAGGTTTGGTGCTGGGTGCCGCGTTCATTCTGCTTTCCCGGATGATTACGTCGCGCGGAATCCGACATTCGCGGGATGTGGAAAGGGAAACGGGGGTGAGCGTTTTCGCCAAAGTCCCCGAAACACGCCTGTCTTCCAAGGGACAAAAATTTTCATTGGTGGAAGAGGACAGCGAAGATTTGGCGTGCGAAGCGCTCCGTACACTGCGGACTTCGTTAGACTTTTCCATGGACAAAGCGAAAGTCTTGTTGGTGACGGGGCTTTCTGCCCATGCCGGGAAATCTTTCGTTGCTAAAAACCTGGCGTCACTTTATGCACTCAATGGAAAAAAGGTTTTACTCATCGATACTGATTTCAGGGCAAGCTACTTGTCGCATCGGGGGCGTAAAAATGGACTTTCTGATTTTTTGTTGGGAAAAATCTCTTTGGAAGACGCCTTAGAACATGTTGGCGAAAATCTCGATTTACTTGGGGCGGGAGGCCGTGTTTCTTCGCCGTCCGAAATGATATCGTCTTCGCTTTTTGGACAGTTGATTTCGGATATGCGCCAAAAGTATGATTTGATCATTCTGGATACTGCGCCGATACTTGTCGTTGCCGATGCCCAAATAGCTTGTCGTTATGCGGATTTTTCTTTGCTGGTCTTGCATTATGCGAAAGATACCATGGAACAACTCCAAGAAGCGCTTTCCGCTCTTGACAAAACGAAAATAGAAAAGAAAGCACTGGTCTTTAACCGCTGCGTTCGTGAAGGGCATCATTCATACGGCTACGGTTATGGCTATGGCTATGGCTATGGAAAATCCCGAAAAGGGAAATCCTAATCGGATTTTTTGTACATGCGCCGTTTGTTGTCTATTTTCGGGATTTTCCTGTTTTTCTGCCCTCCGCTTTTTTCGCAGTCTCCCGGCACGAAGATTCCGCAACATTATGATTTTAACCATGCGAAAAAACAGATGGATCGTATTTATTACGGCGACTTGATGGTGACTGTTTATTGCGGATGCCGATATGAAAGCAACCGCAAACCGAATGGGATAGATTTCGATGGTTGTGGATTTCGTCCGCGGAAAAATGCGAAGCGGGCGTCTCGGATTGAATGGGAACACGTTGTGACTGCGCACAATATGGGGCTTTCCCGAAAATGCTGGCACAAGGAAGGCGGCCGCAGTGCTCGTAAAAATTGTGAAGAGACCGATCCGGAATTTGCCCTGATGGAAGGCGATTTGCACAATTTGCTGCCGAGCATCGGCGAAGTCAACGGGGACAGGAGCAACTTCATGTTTTCGCAATGGACAAATTCTCCGGAACCGGTTTACGGAAAGTGTCTTTCCATCGTCGATTTTAAAAATCGCAAGTTTCAGCCGCGGCCGGAAGTTCGCGGAATGCTCGCCCGGATTTCATTTTACATGGAAAAGACTTATGGCATTTCTCTGTCCCGCGAACGCCGCCGTTTACTGGAAATTTGGGACAAGCAATATCCGGTGGATAGTCTCGAATGTGAACGCGACAACCGGATTTTTAAAGTGCAGGGCGACCGGAATCCTTTTGTCTATGAACGTTGCCGCGCAGTAGGATTGATATGAATACGTTCAGCTTTCCCGAATTTCTGTCTTCGAAAAATCTGGGCGAGTTTTCGGCATTCGCCGAGTGCCGTTCTGGCATTTTGCACGTTGAAGGACTTTCTCCCGCGGCATCCGCGCTGATGGTGGCTGACCGGTTTTGCGCTTACCCGCAAAGCATTTTGGTCGTTGTCGAAGATTACCGCGCCGGGGAAACGTGGCTGCAAAATCTGCAAAGCCTTTGCGGTGAGAAGAATGTCTTTTTTTTTCCATCGCTTGGACTGAAACCTTATGAAGCGAAACGCCCGTTTGACGGCATTCTCGAAGAACGGCTTAAATTTTTCAAGGCATCTCGCTCCAGCCGCCCGTTTATCGCGGTGTGTCCGGTGGATTCCCTGCTTTTGCGCTTGCCGCAACCGGATTTTTTGGAAAAGAAGAAACTGGTGTTTCGAAAAGGCGATGTGGTTGATCCGCGTTCACTTCGAAAAAAGCTTTCTGATTTGGGATTTGTGGAACAGCCCGTTGTCAGTGCCGTCGGCGAATTTTCCATCCGCGGCTGCATTGTCGATGTCAACCTTTACATGAACGATCATCCGGTGCGCCTGGAATTTTTTGGCGATGAAATCGAAAGTATCCGCTCGTTCGACATTTTTTCTCAGCGTTCGATTGAATCTTTGGATTCCATTGAAATTTATCCCCACGGCGAATTGACGCTTTCCCTTGAAGAAAACGCCCAGATATCGGAAGATGGGGAAGAGTATATTTGGTGGCGGCGTCCGGAATTTCAGGATTTGACTTCGACCGTGTTGGATTTTTTGCCCGGTGCGGCGATAGCATTCGACAAGCTTTCGTTTATTGAAGAGCTTTCAGGAAAGTGGCTTGCTGCTGCGGTCAAGGCTTACGAAAAAGTTCTGCCGCTTCAAAGGGATGTGGCTGCTCCGTCGTCGCTTTGGTACCGTTTTGACGATTTCCGTGAAGAGTTTTCAAAGCGTGTTCGCGTGGATTTTACCCAAGTCCGGATGGATTCTCCGGAATGGATTTCCATTTCTATCCAAAAGCAAACAAAAGGGGCGTTGGGAACAAGTGCGCTGGTGCATGAAATGGAAGAATTTCAGGCGCGCGGCGGCGAAATTTATTTGGTCGCCCATTCGGAAGGCAGTGCAGGGCGGTTGCGCCATCTGTTTGAAGGGGCGCCTGTCGCGGGGATTCTCATCGGCGATTTGTCGGACGGCTTTTGGGCAGAAACCGAAGGAATTGCGATTCTTACCGAATCGGAAATTTTCAACCGTTCGGGAAAGCCGCGGCGAAAACATTCGGTGGCGGGGTCTATTTCGGATGCGCTCCTTGTGGAATCTTTGAACCGCGGCGATTACGTTGTACACGAAGACCATGGCGTTGGCCGTTACATGGGGCTTGTCCGCGAAAAAATCGGCGGTGGCCTTATCGATTGCATCTTGCTGGAATACGCGGGCGGCGATCGTCTCAAATTTCCCGTTTCGGATTTGCGGAAAATCGAAAGATTGCCGCGAACGGAAGAGGAAGAAAAACCGGAACTCGCCCGATTGGGCAGCAAAGCGTGGGAACATCTCAAGGAACGCGTCAAAAAGCGTGTAGTGAAAATTGCCCGTGAACTGGTGCAGCTTTATGCCAAACGCGAACTGGTTGAAGGATTCGCCTTTCCGCCGGATTCCCGAATGCAAAAAGAATTTGAAGCCGCATTCGAATATGAACCGACTCCGGATCAGGTTCGGGCGACAGCCGAAATCAAAGGGGATATGGAAAATACACGTCCCATGGACCGTCTCGTTTGCGGAGACGTTGGGTTTGGAAAAACGGAAGTCGCCATGCGGGCTGCGTTCAAGTGCGTTTATTCGAAAAAGCAGGTTGCCGTTTTGGTTCCGACGACGATTCTGGCTGCGCAGCATTACGAAACGTTCCGCGAACGATTCGCCGCGTTTCCGGTGAACATCGCCTTGGTGAATCGTTACAAAACGGCTTCTGAAAAAAAGAAGATTTTTTCGGACGTTTCTGAAGGAAAGTTCGACATTGTCGTCGGTACCCATGCGATTCTTTCGAATCAAAATTCTTTCAAGGATTTGGGACTCCTCATCGTTGACGAAGAACAGAAGTTTGGTGTAAAGCAAAAGGAACGCTTGCGTGAATTGCGTTTGACTGTGGATACGCTCAGCATGAGCGCAACACCGATTCCACGGTCGCTGCATTTGTCGCTCACCGGCGTCCGCGACATTTCCCTTATCAATACGCCGCCGATGAACCGCTTGCCTGTAGAAACGAAAATTCTCAAGCGCGACGATGCGATTCTCCGCGAGGCTATTCAAAATGAACTTTTGCGAGGCGGTCAGGTTTTTGTTGTAAACGATAGGGTTCAGTCCATAGAGCACTTGGCGGAAGATATCGAAGCGATGGTTCCCGAAGCTCGGATTGCCGTGGCCCATGGACAGATGGAAGACCGCGATTTGGAACGAGTGATGGAGGCTTTCC
This sequence comes from uncultured Fibrobacter sp., assembly GCA_964587155.1. GTDB lineage: Bacteria > Fibrobacterota > Fibrobacteria > Fibrobacterales > Fibrobacteraceae > Hallerella. The sequence goes on along the minus strand of CAZPKF010000006.1, from coordinate 24,440 downwards.
TCAAACGCGATTTCGACATTCTCGTGAGTACGAGCATCATTGAAAGCGGAATCGACGTGCCCAATGCGAATACGATAATCATTATGAATGCGCACCATTTTGGCATTAGCCAGCTTTATCAAATGCGCGGTCGCGTGGGGCGTTCGGATGTGTTGGCGTATGCTTACCTTGTCATACCGAAGAGTGAAAACATCTCTTCGGAGTCAACGAAACGCTTGCAGGCGTTGGAACAGTTTACGGATTTGGGCAGTGGATATCAGCTTGCGATGCGGGATTTGGAAATCCGCGGCGCGGGAAACTTGTTGGGATCGGAACAGCACGGATTTATCGCCGAAGTGGGTTTTGAAACGTATGTGCGCCTTGTCCGTGAAGCAGTTGAAGAATTGCGGGGCGGTGGAAGCGCAAAGAAAATTCAACCACGCGTGGAACTTCCTGTCGATGCGTTCATCCCGGAAACTTATATCACGGATGGACTTTCCCGGATTTCGATTTATCAACGACTTGCGCGTGCTTCACGCGTTGAAGATTTGACAGCCATGCGCAGCGAACTTCTCGACAGGTTCGGTCCCATTCCGCAGCCGGTTGACCGCTTGCTTTTGATGACGGAAATTACCCTTGTGGCCAGCCAACTCCGGATTCAGGGTTTGGAAGTGCGCCGGGGAGTGCTCGTTTTCACCTTTGTGGAATTTCCGCCGCCCGATCCGAAAATGCTTGCAGAAATGGCAGCCGTGTCACCCTATGGAATGCGTTATGTCGGCAATTCACCGCTCCAAGGTGTCGTTGAAATGGGGCAAAATTTAACGGATACCCTTGCAGCCGACGCTGCGCTGAACCTTTTCCGCGCCTTTGCGAAAGTTCTCTGGTAGAAGATTCATTGTTGGAGCTTGAAATGGGAAACTTTGTTTTGCGGAAAACAAGCCCCGATTTCGCTTTCGCTTTTAAGTTAAAACAGGATTTTTTTAAATTGTCTAAAAAATAAAGGATTTTGAAAATGAAAGTTTCGTTGAATTGGCTCCGCCGTCACGTATCCCTTCCGGAATCTGCCGAAGAAGTGGCGAAGGCTTTGACTTCGATTGGCTTGGAAGTGGAGGGAATGGAAGAACCTGCGAAACAGTACGAAAAGCTTGTCGTGGCGAAGGTCTTGTCTTGTGAACCTCACCCGGACAGCGATCATTTGCATGTCACGACTGTCGACGATGGGACGCAAACGCTGCAAGTTGTTTGTGGTGCGCCGAATGTTGCTGCTGGCCAAACCGTAGTCCTCGCTCCGATTGGTGCGGAACTTCCGTTGCCCGATGGCAAATCGCTCAAAATGAAAAAATCCAAAATCCGCGGAGTGGAAAGTTTCGGCATGATTTGTGCCGAAGATGAAATCGGGCTTTCCGATGACCACGGCGGAATCATGGTGTTAGATAACTCCATCGCCGCGGGAACGCCTTTTGTTTCGCTGGGCCTTTACGATGCGACATTTGAATTGAACGTAACCCCGAATCGTCCGGATGCCCTTTCTCATCGGGGGGTTGCCCGCGAACTTGCCGCCAAGTTCAACCGTCCGTTGAATCCGGTGACGTTTGAATTGCGGGAAGATGCGTCAAAAACGTCTGCGTCGGTCATCAAACTTTCTGTGGAACCGGGTGCCGGCTGTTCCCGTTATGTGGGCCGCGTCATTGAAAATGTTAAAGTCGGACCATCTCCGAAGTGGCTGTCCCGCTTGCTCAAATCGGTCGGCTTGAACAGCGTGAATAACGTCGTCGACGTGACCAATTTCATTTTGATGGATATTGGACAGCCGCTTCACAGCTTTGACATGGCGAAGCTTTCGGGCGCAGAAGTTGTCGTCCGCAAAGCGCGTCCGGGTGAAAAAATCGAAACTCTCGATCATAAAGAACACGAACTTTCTTCTAACGACTTGGTCATTTGCGATGGCGACAAGCCCTCTTGCGTTGCCGGCGTGATGGGCGGCGTGGAAAGTGAAATTTCCGAAACGACTTCGAACGTGTTTTTGGAAAGCGCTTGGTTCAATCCGACAGTTGTCCGTAAACAGGCGCATCGTCTTTGTACGTCGACGGATTCCAGCTTCCGTTTTGAACGGGGTATTGATTATTCGATGCAATCTTTGGCGGATGATTACGCCTGCGCCCTTATCCAAGAAGTGGCGGGTGGCCGCATTTTGAAAGGAAGTGTCGAATACACGGGAGAAGATCACCAAACAGAACCGTTCGTGGTGAATCTCCGGGCTTCGCGGGTCGAAAAAGTTTTGGGCATCCGCATTTCCGAAGAAGAAATCATCCGTTATCTCACAGGCATAGGGCTTGAACATTTGGGCGGAATGTCTTTCCAAATTCCACCCTTCCGTCCGGACCTAGAACGCGAAGTGGATTTGATTGAAGAAGTAGCGCGTCTTGTCGGATTTGACAATATTCCTTACGATGTTCCCGCGTTTAAAATTTGCCCGAACGATCTCCCTGCAGACGAAATTCTCGGACGAAAAATCCGCTATGCGCTTTCTGCGTTGGGACTTCACGAATGTGTCTCTTTGCGCTTTACGAGTGCCGCCGCTACGAAAGCTGTTTTTGGCGAACCATCGGAAGATCCGCGTTCACGTCCGGCAAAACTGTTGAATCCGCTTTCCGAAGATTTGGGATGCGTCCCCACATCGCTTATTCCCATTTTGCTCAAATCTGTCGCAGACAATGAAAAGAACCGTCCGGGCTTTGTCCGCCTTTTTGAAAATGGCAAAGCGCAATTCCAGAATGCGGAACGTGCGGACATCCGGGATTCCGGATTCACGGAAAAGTCTGTTCTTTGTGCGGTCATTGCCGGGCATTGGAAAATGGACGCCCTCGACAGTAAACCCCGCGAAGTGGAATTTGCGGACGTCCGCGGCCTTGCAGTTTCGCTTTTCAAACGCTTAGGCATTTCAGTGGAAGTTCGCCCGGCGGAAACTCCCGAAAGATTCTTGCATCCAGGCAAACAAGCCGTTTTGGCCTGCGGTAATACCGTTTTCGGTTCGATAGGAATTGTCCATCCCACGGTATTGAAAGCGTTCGACATCGGTTATGCGACAGCCCTTTTCGAAGTGGATTTGGACAAAGTTCTGAAAGCCGGCGAAAGTCGCGTTCTCTTCAAACCGTTCAGCCGGCAAGTCTTTATGACTCGAGACGTGTCCATCATGGTGCCGGAGCGCATGACGAACGAAACGGTTCTTGGAAAATTCAACGCGTTCAAAGTCAAGAATTTGGTTCGCGTGGAACTCAAAAGCGTTTATCAGGGCATGGGTGTCGCTCCTGGTCAAAAGAACATGGTATACACATTTGTTTATCAGTCCATGACGGAAACGCTCACAGACGAGGTGGTGAACAAGGCGCACGACAAGCTCCGCGAAAAACTCTCCGCCGATACGGAAATCTCTCTTCGCTAGGAAGTTCTTATGGCTTATGTGGCAATGGCTCGAAAATGGCGCCCGGAATCTTTCAAGGATTTGGTGGGGCAAGAGCATATCGCGAAGACCATTGAAAACGCGATTGTCGGTGGCCGTTTGCACCATGCGTTTTTGTTCACGGGAACTCGTGGAGTCGGCAAGACGACTTCGGCGCGGATTTTGGCAAAAACTCTGAATTGTACGGGCGGTGACCCTCTGGTTCCCTGCGGCTGCTGCAAAAGTTGTTTGGACATAGCGAGTGGGCATCCGATGGATGTCATTGAAATTGATGCGGCTTCGAATACCGGCGTTGACAACATCCGCGAACTGTTGGAACAAACGCAATACACGCCGATGATAGGCAAATACAAAGTCTTTGTCATTGACGAAGTTCACATGCTTTCAAAAGGCGCTTTCAACGCTCTTCTCAAAACTCTTGAAGAGCCGCCGCCCCATGTGATATTCATTTTTGCGACGACCGAAGTGAACAAAGTTCCGCAAACGATCCTTTCCCGGGTCCAGCGGTTTGATTTCAAGCGTCTGACGACCAAACAGATAACGGGCAGGCTCAAATATATCTGTGATCAGGAAACGATTTCGACCGATGCCGAAGCTCTGGGAATGATTGCCGAAAAGGCCGATGGCTCCATGCGCGACGCCCTCACTTTTTTTGATCAGGCATACGCATTCACCGGGAACGATATGAATGCGGATTCGGTGCGTTCCGTGCTGGGCATTCCGCCAAACGACCTTTATTTTTCCCTGTTGGAATCGATAGAAAAGCACGATGTCAGGGGAACATTTGCCGTTATAGACAAGGCTTCGGAAACGGGCGTTGAATTCGCTCCGCTGTTGGAAGGTTTCGCCAAATTTGTACGCAATCGGATTTACGTCAAAATCGGCGGCATCACGGCCGAAGAATTGAATATTTCCGAAGGATTGTTCGGTAAACTCGAAATGTGTGCGCCATCGCTCGGCAGCGGGGATCTTCTCCGCATAGCTAAAATCCTCACGGATTTACAAGGGAGTATCCGGCGCAGTGCGAATCCCAGATTGTTGGTGGAAACCGCCTTTGCCCGAATGGCTTACTTGGACAGGGTAGTTGATTTGAAACGCGCTTTGGCGGCGATAAACGACCCCGAATTTCGGGATTCAAAAAAAAAAGTAGCTCCGCCGGTTGTTGAAAAACAAGTTGCTGCGCCGGTCCCTCCTGTTGTCACAGCACCCGTTGCCACCGAACCGGAACTTCCGCCGATTGATCCGGAAATGGTTGTCAATTTTGGCGATGACTTTGCAGAGGATTCTGAAAGCGGCTTTCAAGAAGAGTCCCCGATCGAAAATGTCTATGCGGATACGGATTTCGCAAGCCAGTTCACGCGGTATAATGTTTGCGAATCGTGGCAAACTTTAATTCGCGAAAGTTTTTCTCAGGAACTGGGATTTTTTGCGACAAGTTTGAACGGTTCTTATTTGGAGCACGGGGATTTCAAAGAAAATCCTTTTCGTTTGAAAGTCGTTTATCCTGCAGCGTTCAAGTGGGGATACGACCAGATGATGGAACGGGAGGATTACCGCAAGCGGCTGCAGAATATTCTGGAAGACCGTTTGCAAACTGCCGTTTCTGTAACGTATGGATTGTTGGAACCGAAGCCGGGAGAAAATGTTTCTGCGATTCCGCTTTCGCCTTGGGAATCGGATATTCAAAAAGAACCAGCCTTAGCCGAATTTGCCAAGCGGTTTATGGCGGAACTCGTTATGACAAAAACCGTTTCCAAAAATCCCGATGAGGGAAATTCGAATGCGGAAATGTGCTCGGCGACTCCGGAATCCGAATAAATTGTAACTTAACATCAAAAGGAAAAATTCTTATGAATATGCAAAAAATGTTGAAGGACTTGCAAAAAATGCAATCCAAAATGGTCAAAGCGCAAAATGATCTTCAGGCTCAAAGCTTCGAAGCCGAAGCGGGTGGCGGTATGGTGAAGGTTGTGCTCAACGGACACGGCGTGATGACTTCTATCAAAATTCATCCGGATGCCGTCGACAAGGATGATGTTGAAGCTCTCGAAGATTTGGTGATGGCGGCAGTCAATGCGGCGACCAAAAAGAAAGAAGATACGTCTAAAGCCAGTATGGAAGAATTGACCGCAGGAATGCGGATTCCCGGCTTAATGTAATCATCGAGTGCGGATTCTATCGGGGCGAAGGCCTTCAATCGTTCGGAATGCGGAGTGTGTCGAGGGCTTAGAACTGAGAAGTGATGACTAAGATCTACGTTCTAAGAGCTAAGATTTCTCCTTGATGGGGTTCCAACGAAAATCCTTTTCTGCCCTGTGGTGAATTTCGCACGGCGCTAACGGCGAAGAACTGTACCGTTTTCGCAAAATGGAAGTTCCTGTGCAAAAAGAAACAGCCTGTATTCGAAATGGGAAAAACCTGTTGCGAAGAACCGGCTTCTTTCCGGTGGCCATTCGGAGTTTTGCACGGTAGAGCTTAAAATTTAGTGTTTAAAACGGAATTTTCGAATCTCAGAAAGAGTGCCTTTTTGCCATGGGGCGATAAAATCCACAAATGTTTTTAACGAGCGGACAGATCCGCTTTCCTGCAACAAGTACAAGATTCATAAAAGCCGCTTTAGACCGTAGAAGCGGCAAAATTTTCTATAATTTGAAAAAAGCAAAAGGAATTTTATGGCAGATACACTCAACGACGAAAGAGATTTGGGTTTCATTTCCGATGAACCGGCCAACCAGGACAACATTGAAAGTGCGCTGAAACCGCGCGATTACAGTTCGCGCCGCGTCCTTATCTGGGAAGCGGATGAAAATCGTCGCAAGTATGCTGTCGAAGTCGTCTCAGGACTGTTGACTGGCGCTTATGTCGAAGGAGTCGCGTCGGAAGCGGATGCTCTCCAAAAATTGGACGAAGAACTTTGGGATACATTTGTCGTTGATTTTTACAACGAAGGTTGTTCCGAATCGGAATTTGTCAAAAAGGTGAACAATTATCCGAATTCAATCCTTGTTGCGTTGAACCTCGCCCCGTTCACCCTTCCGGAAGAGCGCAACCGTTACAAAGTCGAACCGCTCCGTAAATTATTTGAAATCGAAAAGGCGAAGTCGGAAGAAGACGCGTCCACAAACGAAGATTCCTTCGAAGAGGACGATTTGAAAGGCTGATTCATGGCCGAAGAAAAAGTGGCGATAGAATTATTGCATGTCTCCAAGGATTACCCTGGGGACGTTTCTGCTGTACGCGACGTTTCCCTTTCTATTCGGGAAGGTGAATTTATCGTTCTCGTCGGTCCTTCCGGCTGCGGAAAATCATCTCTTTTGCGCATGATTGCCGGTCTTGAGGCCCCATCAAAAGGAGAAATTCTGCTGTATGGGAAGGATGCGTTCCGGTTAGAACCCAAAGACCGCGACATCGCGATGGTCTTTCAATCCCATGCGCTGTATCCGCACATGACCGTCCTCGAAAATTTGGAATTCGGGCTGCGCATCAAGGGCATCTATTCTACGGCAGAAATTCGGGAACGTATCCGCGAAGCGGTGGAAATTTTGGATTTGGAACCCATCCTATCCCGCAAACCGAAACATCTTTCTGGCGGGCAAAGGCAGCGAGTCGCCTTGGGGCGCGCCCTTGTCCGCAAGCCGAAAATATTCCTGTTCGACGAGCCGCTTTCCGGATTAGATGCCAAAATGAAGAATCAAATGTGCGTGGAATTGGGACGGTTGCACGCCAGATTGCAGGCAACGATGGTTTTGGTGACCCATGACCAGAATGAAGCGATGACCATGGGCGACAGGATCGTTTGCCTAGACGGCGGAAAGATTCAGCAGACGGGAACCCCGATGGAACTTTACGCGCATCCGGCGAATGAATTTGTCGCGAGTTTTATTGGCACGCCGCCGATGAATCTTTTTGCTGCGCAATGGACACACGACGGACTTTATTTTGAAAAAGCGGGATTTCCGTTTCCGGTTTCTGCCGGATTCAGGGAAAAATTTGGCAATATTCCGCGCCTGCTCGTGGGCGTCCGCCCTGAATTTTTGATTCCCAGCTCAGCTTTCCCCGGAGCCATTCCGGCGACGGTCGAAGTGATAGAACATTTGGGCTACGATACTCTGGTTTACGCCCAATCCGAGGCGCAAAGCCTTGTTGTGCGGGTTTCTCCGAGGGAAACATTTTCTGTCGGTGAAAAGATTTATTTGGAATTGGACGAAAAGAATCTTCACTTGTTTGATATATCGACGGGGGAATGTCTCCTTTGAAATTCCGCAGGGCAATCCGGCTGTTGGGAATGGCGGTCTGCTTGTTGGGACTTCTCGGATGCCCTTCGGGGGATACTTACCGGAAAGAAGTTCTGGAACTGTGGATAATGCCGAACAGCCCGGATCCCATGGTGGATATGCGGCATCTATTGCGCAATTTCGAACTGGAAAATCCGGGCATCGAAGTGCGGCTGACCGTTTTGGACTGGAGCGTCGCCTGGACGAAAATCACGACGGCGGCTTCGACGGGGAATGGTCCCGATGTCATGCAAATGCCGACGACATGGGCTGCAGCCGTTTCGGCGACAGGTGCGCTTTTACCGTTGGATTCTTTACTTGAAGTTTCTGGCGGCGATTCCCTTTTTGCTCCGGTATCGATGAAGTTTGCGCGCCCGGTTGGTTTTTCGCGGGTGACTTCGCTTCCGTGGTTCTTGGATGTCCGTCCGCTTTACTTTCGCCGGGATGCGTTGGCCGCCGCCGGTGTCGATCCGGAAAAAATCCGGAGCCGTGAAGATTTCAGAAACGCATTGAAAAGAATTCAGGAAGCCTCTCCGGAAATTGAAGGAATGCGGGTTTCTCCGATTGGGTATCCCGGAAAACACGATTGGAATGTCATCCACAATTTTGCCCCGTGGATCTGGGGCGCTGGCGGGGACTTTCTGGACTCCGCCGGTGTTGAAAGCCGTTTGGCATCTTCAGAAAGTGTTGCGGGAATCCTTTTTTATTTGAGCCTGGTGCGGGACGGCTTTAATGACCGGAAAAATTTGACGCGGAATACGAACCAGGTCAGTTTGGATTTTGATGAAGGACGGCAGGCGTTTTGGTTCGACGTGACAAACAAAACTTTGTATTTGGACAGTCCCCGTTTTTTGGGAGGGGCTTCCAAGAGTGTGACCGCGAGAAATTACTCTGTGATGGCGCCGCCATCGGCTCCTGCCGGAAAAACGCCCTATTACTTCGCTGGCGGATCAAATCTTTCTGTATTGAAGTTTTCAAAGCATCGCCGTGCGGCAGTGGCATTGGTGCATTATCTTTCGACTAGGGCCGATGTTCAGTTGGAACTTTTCCGTGTGACAGGATTTTTGCCTGCGCTTCTTTCGACTTATGAATATCCGTTTTTTAAAGAAGACCCCAAACGCGATGTCTTTTTGCAGATGATTCACCATTTGCGTTCGTATCCGGCTGTTCCCTATTGGGGAGAAATAGAAACGGAAATTCTGTTGCGGCGTTTTGGGAATATTTTTGATTTGGTGACCGCTAGCCCCGAAAATAAATGGCCGGAAAAAGAAATCCGCGCAGAAATCCGGGCTGCGGATCAGGAAATCAACAATTACATTCGCAGGCAAAGGGAATGATGTGATGAGAAAACGCTTCTTTTTTGTCTTGCCGTTTTCGCTTTTCCTGTTGGCGTTTTTCTTTGTCCCCGTTTTATTCGGGGTGGCTTTGCCGTTCTTTTCGGGGGATTCCGCGAATTTGCAGAATATCCGGAACGGCACTTTTGGCGTGGAAAATTTTGTGGATGCGGTCTCTTCTGTCGCCGGGATGGGACTTTGGGATGCTATTCGGAACACGGTTATTTATACGGTTTGTGTTTCGGCGGGATGCATTGCCCTTGGTCTTGTGGGAGCCTTGCTCGTTTCACAGAATTTCCGTACAGTCGGCTTAGTGCGAATCCTGCTGACGTTATCTTGGGTGGTCCCCACTTATGTCGTCGGATTGCTGTGGGGGTTCATGTGGCAACAGGATTCGGGAGTCATCAACACGATTCTTTTTGATTATTTGCATTGGGATAAAATTTCGGGATTGTTTGGCGCATCGTGGACGTATTCGGCGGACGGGAATCTTGTCAAACCGAATTGGCTGACGGGACCGAATACCATTTGGGCAATAGTCATTCCGACGATTTGGCGGAATTGGCCGTTTTGCATGATGATGTTCCTCTCTGGAATCAAGGCGATTCCCCGGGATATTTACGAAGCGGCTGAACTGGATGGCATTCCACCGCGGGAACGTTTTTTGCATTTGACTCTTCCTCTTTTGCGCCCCGTTTTTGCGGTCGTCATTTTAGAGGCGTTCGTCGTCAACATGTATAGTTTCAATTTGGTCGCGATGATGTTCGGAAACGGATCGGGATTCCCGGGGAAATTTGGGGATTTGATTATGACGTTCCTATACAGGACTTCTTTTCAAACATGGAATTTTGGCGCAGGTGCGGCCCTTGGAACGTTGACCATGTTCGTCATGATGATTTGCGTCAGTGTCTGGTATCGTACACTAGGCGGAGGATCTCGAGATGGTTAAAGTTCTCGCCTGGGGATTCGCCCTTTTGAATTTGGCTCCGCTTCTGTGGATGGTGTGGAGTTCCCTGCTTGGCACGAGCGATATTTTTCAGGGGAAATTTTTACCTACGAATTATCCGAATGATGTCGTCTTTTTTGAAAAGACAGTCGGCGGACGTTATGTCGTGGGAACATTGCACGGACAAGTTTATCTGTTCGAAGAAGAAAATCTGCAAGGGAATCGGCGTTCGCTGGATCTTCAGGCGGTCACAGTCAATTACGTCCTTTCTGATTCAATGCTCTACGCCTTTTCGCCGGATGAAGGCTTGCTGCAAATAGGAATTTCTTCGATGCGGATTGAAAACCGCTGGGGATTTGATGCGTTTAAAAAATCTTTTTTGAATGCGGATTTTACCCCGTTCCGTTACGTTTCAAATCAAACTCCGGAAAGGGAATTTTCCCGTTTGGGCACTCTGTTGGATTCCGTATCCTTAATTGAAAATTCGGAATGGACGCTTTCCAAAATGACCGGGCGAACTTTCCCCCGAGATACTTCCGTTATGGATTCGCTCAATGGGATTTTGGATTCCCCCCAGATGCTTTCCCGCATCATTGCCGTTTGGCAAAAAAAGACGGACTGGGTGAATCCGGAAATCGAGAGGCTTTTCAAAAAACGAAACCGGACTCCCAAAGAAAATAGGGAACTTTTCCGCTGGTGCCTAGCAGAACGGATTCCGACAACCCTGACGATGTACAGGCAAATTCCTTGGACGCCTATCTGGGTGGACCGCGTTCCCGCGAGCGACCATGGAGCATCCATCGCGAACGTTGGAAAATTCCTGTGTGTGGGATTCTGGTGGGAATCGTTTCCGGGTGTTGCGATTGTCGACAGGGAAAATCCCGAGGCTCCCATTCGTTGGATTACGCCGCAAAACGGGCTCCCATCGAGTTCCGTGCAACGGATTTTGCGCATTTCCGAAAACGAAGTCCTTGTCGCGCATGATCAGGGGCTTTCCCTGGTGAATATTTCGAAGGGGAAAGTGACGGCGAATTATCTTTTTGGCGAATCCGGGCTGCCTTTTTACAACGGACGTGATTTGCGTTTTTCGGTAGTGAGCCGGAGTTCCATGCTTTTTGCCTGCGGACGGGAAATCGTCTTTTTTGATTTCCGCGCGGGGCGTGCCGTCAAACGCCTTTATGGGGATTTCCGCCTGTTCCAATCCGACATTTCTCTTATTCGCAGTGAAGGTAACGAGATATTTTTTGGACTGACAAGTGGCATTGTCAAAATGGATTTATGGGATTTGTTGAGTGAAAGTCCCCGGCAAAAATTCTTTTCTGTGGAGGGAACGGCGACCAGCTTGGCGTTAGACGGCGAAGTTGCGCTTGTCGGGATGCCGGGCGGGAAAATTTCACGTTTGGATTTGCTCAGTGGTCAATTGCTGGATTCCGAGACGTTGCCATCGGGCGGAGTTTATTTGCATTGGCGAAATTATGAAGATCTTTGGCGAACGATTCCCTTTGGGACTTTTCTGTTCAATTCGCTAATCATTTGCCTTGCGACTGTATTCATTTGCCTTGTATTTGGTTCTTTGGCTGGGTATGGATTTTCGAGAATCTCTGTTCACCGGCATCTCGTTGCAAATGCGGGTCTCGTGTGGAGTCAGGTTGTCCCCAATATTTTGCTTTTGATCCCCGTGTTTATTGTGGCTTCGGCATTGCAAGTGTACACGCCTGTTCAAATGTTGAATACAAAGTGGGGAATCATTTTGATGTATTCGGCGCTGTTCCTTCCCATGGCTACGTGGATTCTTCAAAATTTTTTCCGCGCGGTTCCTCGTCAAATTGAAGAAGCTGCGCTGATTGACGGTTGCACACCGCTTTCCGCTTTTTTCCGTGTCGTGGTCCCGTCTGCGTTTCCGGGAATTGTGACAACGGGCATTTACGTTTTCATTTTGGCATGGGATGAATTGATGGTGGCGTGGGTGTTTTCCATGGATTTGTCGACGGCGACGATTCCTGTTGGAATGCGGCTGTTCTTTGGACAATTCGGTTCGCGTTTTGATTTGATGATGGCGGCGGCAACGCTTTCGACACTTCCTGTGGTATTGCTGTTCCTTTTCGTTCAGGGACGTCTGCTTTCGGGAATTTCCGGAGGGCGAATGCCAGTCCGATCCACATCCAAAAAATCCCGTTGACTGGAGCTTTTGCTATCTTTTCTGCGACAAATTGCATGGAGTCTTGAAGATGAAACTCAACCGAAAAAAATCAAACAAATCCAGAACGGCCCGGATTTCTTATATCTACTTCAATCGGATGTTTCCCAAGCGGATGGATGCTTTGCAGGTCGCACTTTCTGTTTTTCTCGGTGTTTTCATTGGCATTTGGCCGACAATTGGTGTTGCCATTATTTTGACTGTAGCAGTTTGCGCCCTTTTTCGTCTCCCCAAAGTGCCCGGTGTCGTCGCTTCTTTTGTGGCGAATCCGCTGACACAATTCGGATTCTTTTATCCTGCGGGTTATTACATCGGACGGAAAATTCTCCAGCCGGAGAAAATTTCGTTTGACTTCTTGGAAGAAATCAAAGGACTTTCGTTCCGCAACGTCGTCGAAGTCATTTCCCGATTGTGGAACGAGGCCTCCGGGCATCTTTTGGCGTTCCTGTTGGGAATCACCATTGTCGCATTTGTCTTTGCCGTTGTTTTTGGCATCGCCGCCTATTTCATCGTTTCTTACCGCAAACGCAGGCATCTCGAACTCAAGAACCGTTACATCCACGAACTCATCTCCGAAGATGAAGTCATTTTGAAAGAAGCCAAGCAAAAAGGAAAACACATGCATATCTTTCCATTCAAAGCACTCCGTCCTGTCGATCCGGCCAAGGCGAAGGACATTTCCGCACTTCCTTACGACGTGATGAATCGCGAAGAAGCGAAAACACTGGCAAATGGTCTGCCGTATTCGTATTTACGCATCACGCGTGCCGAGTTGGAATTGCCGGATTCCGTAGACGCTTATGATTCTCGGGTCTATGCGCACGCCAAGGAAAATTTGGACAAGTTTATCGCCGAAGGTGTCATTGCGTTCGACAAAAAAGAATGCCTTTACATTTATCGGCAAACCATGAATGGTCGGGAACAATATGGTCTCGTTTGCACTGTGCCCGCCAAGGATTATTTTGACGGAGTCATTAAAAAACACGAACTGACCCGCAAAGACAAGGAAGATGACCGCTTGCGCCATGTCTTGGCGACGAATTCCAATACGGGACCGGTCTTTTTGACATACCGCGATAACGGCCAGTTTAATTTGTTGAAGGATATTATCCGCCGTCCCCCGGTTTACGATTTTGTCACCGAAGCGGACGGCTTTGGACATACGGTTTGGATCATCGACGATGATGCGGAAATTGAAAAAATCCGGGAAGCGTATGACAAAATTCCTGTCAGTTACATCGCTGACGGGCATCACCGAAGCGCTGCCGGTGCGCGGGCGGCGGGTTACAGAGCTTCCGAAAATCCGCAGAATAAAGGTGACGAAGAATACAACCGTTATCTCGCCATTCTTTTCCCCAGTACGCAACTTCAAATTTTGGATTACAACCGCGTATTGAAAGACTTGAACGGTCGCACACCGGAACAGTTGATGACGGAACTCGAACGCATTTTTGTCATTTCTGAACTTCCGGGGCAAGCGCATCCCGCCCGTCAAAATGTGGTGAATATGTATTTGGGCGGCAAATGGTATTCCTGTGAATTCAAACCGGCGTTCTTGAAGGATTTGGGCCCGGTAGACAGCTTGGACGTCGCCCTTCTCCAAAAGTGGGTGCTGAATCCGCTGTTTGGCGTAGAAGACCCCCGCACGGCGAAAAACATTGATTTTGTCGGAGGAATCCGCGGACTTTCCGAACTTGAAAAACGGGTGGATTCGGGAGAATGCGCCGTCGCTTTCGCTATGTATCCGACAACGTTGGATCAGCTGATGGCGATTGCCGATGCCGGTGAAATCATGCCGCCGAAAAGCACTTGGTTTGAACCGAAACTCCGCGATGGCCTGTTGGTTCATTCGCTGGATTAAGGCTCCGGTTTGATGGCTTTCAAACGATTCCGAATGGGCATCCGGCCTGCTTTTGTCGCAGGTTGGGTGCTTTTCCTTTGCCTGTTTGCGCATGCGGGAAACTTGACGCCCGAAGGCGTTTCGGCAGGCGGGAACGTTGTCCGCGATCTGCAATTGCGGGAATTTGGAACCGTTTTTCGCCCGGGTGCCAAAGGCTATTTGGGCGCGAACTTGTATTATTTCCCATTACCGGGGCAATCTAAACTGAAAACGGAATACGGCAAGCACGAAGGTTATGTGCTCCGCCAAAATTTTGCGGGCTACTTTGCCGAAGAATTGGGCAAAAGCGGACTTGACCTGGGCATTCTTTGGTGGATTGAACGCCATGGCTGGGACAGTGAAGATTTTTTACTTTTCCCGCATTATGGCGATTTTTCCCTTGTCCGCAGCGTGCAAACGGCGGGATTTTCTCTTGCGAATCCGCAAAGGCGATTTGGATTTGCCGGCGGTATTCAATACACGAATCCAGAATACGTGGCGAATGTTTACACCACGGAATCGGACAGCCTTTTTGAATGGGCCGCACTGACGTGGGGAAAACTCTCTCTGCAAACCAGTTTTCATCATGACGACTTTCGCCATGCCCGGCTCAGTTTGAATCTGGAATCCAAACAGGTTCTTGGCGGAAATGCTTCGGGGTGGACAACGCATTTGCCAAATATCGATGTCGCCTTGTATGACCGCGGCGGAGAATCTTATGATTCTTTGCGGATTTTTGTGGAACAGAATTTAATCGGGCAACGCCTGTATGCCGAAGTCGCCGTTTATTTTCCAGATCCCGAAGTCCGATTTGTGGCGGTTAAATATTACCCGGACCCGTCAAAAGTGGTCTCGTTCGATGTGACCTGTTACCGCAAACCGGGCGGTGAACTTTTGTGGGGCGGAGGAATTTCCATGCCGTTTTTCCGCATCGGTTACAATCATGCGGATGACATTGAAAACGTGTTCGGACTGCGGGGAACGCTCACGATGCAATTCCATCTGGGCATTGAAAAAATTATGGACAAGTTTGTCGGTTTGAACGGTTCCCGGGCGACTCCGATGCAGACGCGTGAAATCGATACCGATGAAAACCTGAAAAAGCAACGCCGCGAAGAACGCGAAAAGGCCTTTGACGCATCGCGGAAGAAAGGAGTCCAAGAACAGTCGAAGTCAAACGGCTCCGAGTTGACTGCGACAGGAATTGTCCGGGAGAATGCGAAATGAAATTCATTGCGTGGATGTTCACACTTTTTTGTCTTTCCGGGTGCACTCATTTGATTCTGGATTCCACAGAAAGGCTCCAACTGAAAAATGGGGCCGATGCTGCAGTCGCCGCATTTTCTGTCGTCGGCGAAAGGGATACGATTCCCTGGGTTCGGGACACGGTACTTCCGGGTGAGCTTTCTCTTGTGCGCGAAAAGGATTTTGTCGGCTCATTCCATATCGTATTTTCTGCGGCGGATTCTGCCGGGAATTGGCGAATTGTCGATTTGGGAAAGGTCCATTTTGACGGAGGCAGCGAGATACTGATCCTTTTGAAAAAGGACGGTGTTTGGCATAGCGAATTTGAATAAATTTTACATTGAAAAAGGCTTTACCGCATCCATGAATCTGTCCATAGAACATTTCAAAATTCTGAATTTGGCAAACGCCCTCAAGGTGGGAAATGTCCGCATCGTTTTGGAGGACGGTTCAAAATGAAAATCACCAAACTCAAAATTTTTGGATTCAAGTCTTTTGCGCAGCGCACGGAAATCACGTTTCCGGGAAACGGTCTCACGGCCGTTGTCGGTCCGAATGGAGCGGGCAAGTCCAATATTGTCGACGCGATTCGTTGGGTGTTGGGTGAACAGCGCGCATCGGTCCTTCGCATGGACAAAATGCAAAGCGTCATCTTTTCGGGGACAGAAGAACGCGCGGCGATGAGCATTGCCGAAGTTTCCCTGGTCATTGACAATTCAGACGGAAACTTGGCTTCGGAATATTCCGAAGTGATGGTCACGCGCCGCGCCCATCGCGACGGACTCACCGAATATCTTATCAACAATCAGGAATGCCGCTTAAAGGATATTCAAAACCTCTTTTTTGATTCCGGATTAGGCTCTGGGAATTATTCCCAGATGAACGAAACGATGATTCGCAATGTCCTCGCCGACAGCCCGGAATATCGCCGTACTCTTTTTGAAGAAGCAGCCGGAGTGAGCAAGTATAAAAAGCAGCGCAAGGAGACATTGGGACAGCTCGAACGAGTCCGTTCCGACATGGAACGCGTCGAAGACAATTTGCGCCATGAACGCACTGCAGTCCGCCAATACGAAAAACGGGCAGCCAAAGCGGAAGAATGGAAACGCCTTCGTTCTAGGCTGCGCGAATTAGATCTTTCGGTGAGCCTAGACACCCACGCGGACGCCCGCAAGAACCTTTCCATTCTGACGGATTCGCGGACAAGACTTGAGCACGAACAGGAGTCCGACAAAACGCGCCTCACGGAATTAGAAGCGAAAATCGCCGAACGCTCGCTTTTGATTTCGGATGATGAAGAAAACCTCAGACAATTGGAATCTGAGGTGAAGCGGCGTGAACTGGAATACAGGGATTTAAACAATGAACTGACGAACAACCGCGACCAGCAGGGCGTTGCGGATATGAACATCCAGAAATACAATGGGGAAATCGCGGATGCGGAAAACCGGATCGCGGAACTTTCCCGGGAAAAGGAAGCTCTGGAATTGGAAACGCGGGAAATGGGCTCCGAGGATTTTCTTTCCGAAAAGGAGCGGGAACTTTCTCGCGAAGAAGAAGCGCTTCAAGTTTTGCGCGATGATGTCGATGCGTTGCGCGAAGAATCCCGGTCGCTTTCTGACAAGCGAATCGTCTGTTTGAACAAGGCGAATGACCTCCGTTCCCGTTGGCAGCGCCAAGATGCGGAAGCGGACTTGCTCCGGTCCAGTTTGGACAAATTGAATGCGGAAACTTCTGAATTGGAACGGAAAAAAGCCGAATCGGAAGAAACTCTATCGTCCATTTCGCAGGGAATCGAAGAAGCGCAATCGGAAATAGAAATTCTCGAAGAGCGCAAAAATGTCCAACAAGAAGAAATTGAAAATCTTTCCGCCGCGCTCTCCTCCGAAGATTCCCGCATAGCCTCGTTCAGGACCCGTGCTGCCGGACTAGAATCCCGGATAGAAGTTTTACAGAATATGGATGCGGATGCCGGAGCGGGAGCGGACTTTTTGATGAACGCCAAAACAGCCGAAGTAAAAGGGCTTTTGGGTTCTTTGCTCACGGTGGAGCCCGCATATGCGGATGCGGTTGAATTTGCGCTTGGCAGGGCGTTGAACGCCGTTGTCGCAAGTTCTCCGGCGACGGTTGATGGCCTGTTGGATGCGTTGGATGGTGCGCAGGCGGGAACTTCTTTTGTCGCTTTTGAAAACGGCCCTGTTGCCGTCAGCGAAGAATTTCCCAATCGGCCCGGAGTCATTGGCGCTGCTTCCCGATTTGTCCATGTGGATGCCTCGTTGCGGCGATTGGTAGACCGCCTCCTTTCCCGGACGATTCTTGTTGAAAACTTCGCAACGGCAAAATCTCTCGCGGCTGAATTTTCCGCAGAAGATTTTTGGTTCCTCACCGTTGACGGACGTTACGTTTCTTCGTCGGGTTTGGCTTTTGGCGGTCATGGGAAAAGCGAATCGCCCGGCATTCTTTCACGCAAGGCGGAAGTCGAAAAAGACCTTGCGGAACTTCAAAACATCCGGTCGGAACTGGAAAAAAGTTCCGATGAACGGGAGCGGATTTCGGAACGTTTGGAAGAATCGCGCACCATGCTTTCCGAAACCGAAGAATCCATCCGGGAAGCGAATGAGCGGATTCGTTCCGGAAGTGCAGCGGAAAAAATCCACCGCGATATGTTGGCGGATACGGACAGGCGGCTTTCGAACATCGAAGACAATTTGAAAGATGCCGAATCCCGGATTAGCGAAGCCGAAACGCGCCGCCTTGATGACGCGGATCTTGCAAATGCAGAAAGCGAATCCGACGCAATAGAAAAAGAATACGCGGCAGTCATGGATTCCCTTTCAGAAAAAGACCGAATCTGCAAAGACAAGGAAGAAGACGTCCGCTTGTTGAGGGCCGAACTCGGACAGACTCAATCGAAACTTCAGGAAAAGCGTTCCCGGATAAGTTCCATCAGCGATCAAATCGGCGTTTTCAAAGACATCGTATCTGGTCGCCGGGAAGAAATTTCGCAAGTCGGATTGAAAAGGGAAGAACTCCTTGCCAAGGAAAAGGAACTGGCGGACAGAATCCAGGAACAGGACGGGGAACTCCGCAAAAAAGAAGCGGAACGCGATGAAGCGCGGGAACGGTATAACATTGTCGCCGGCGACATTAACGATTGGCGTTCCGAAGTGCGCAACATCAATTCCGGCCTTTTGAAACGCTCGGACGACATCAACGATGTGATGCTCCGGATTAATGCGTTGGGTGCGAACATCGACCGTTTGCGGGAACGCGTGTTCAGCGAATGGGAAGTCGACGTGGATCATGCGGAAGACGTTCCCCGCGTGGAATACGAAGAAAAGGCTGCCAAAAAGGAAATCTCCGAATTGCGGACGCAAATCCGGAATTTGGGACCTGTCGATGTCGATATCATGGAAGATTTCGAAGCGCAAAAAGTCCGCCTGGCCGAAGTCGAAAAAGAGTTTGATGATTTGGACAAGGCGCGTGCCTCTTTGGAGCGGACCATCGCCAAGTTGGATGGCATCGCCCAAGACCGGTTCCTTGCCACATTCCATAAAATTCAGAAAAATTTCCAAGAAGTTTTCAGCCGCATCATGATTAACGGCGAAGCGCGTCTTTCCCTGCAGGAGGGCGCCGATCCTCTCGAAGCCGCTATCGAAGTGAATGCCCGGCCAACGGGAAAGAAAATGCGCGGCGTGACAGCCCTTTCCGGCGGCGAACGCGCCTTGACCGCAGTATCGCTCCTGTTCGCCATTTACATGGAAAAGCCGTCGCCGTATTGCGTTTTGGACGAAGTCGATGGACCGCTTGATGACGCGAATATTGGGCGTTTCATGGAATTGCTGCGCCATTTTTCGAATCAGACGCAGTTCATTTTGGTGACACACAACAAGCGGACGATGGCCGCCGCCGATATGCTTTACGGTGTGACTCAGGAAATCAAGGGAATTTCCCGGATAGCGTCTGTCAAACTCGATGATGCGGTGGCACTCGAACTTCACGAAAAGTGATTGCTCGGATTGCCTTGAAATTGTTATATTGAAAGCATCTATCCCAGTAGGAAAGGAGTTTTTATGAAGAAAATGATGGCTGTATGTTTCGCCGCTGTGGGAGTCTCTGTCTTTGCCGGTTGCGCAGGCTCTGCTCAGAAAGCGTCCGAAGGTGGGTTCAAAACGGTGGAAACGCCCGCATCTCAATTGGAAGAATACCGTTCGGAACTTTCGGAAAAGGATATTCCCTCGGCGGTAGGAATGGCCATTTCTAATGATGAAATGATCGCTCGGACTCAGGCTGCCGATGAAGCTCGCGCTGCTTTGGCGACGGCGACGAAAACCCAAGTGAACCGTTACAAAGAACAATACGGTAAAAATGTCGATGGGAATGCCCTTAAAATTTGGGAAGAAAAGGCGAACGAATACACGGAACAGGAACTTGTCGGAGCGAACGTTGTCCGCACGATAACGCAATTCAACGAAGAAAGCGGCCAATACAAGATTTACGTTTTGGTCGCCATGGATCCTGCTAAATTGGCAGCCGCTTTGCAAAAGGCCTCCGAAGAAAATCAAGAATTCATGCTGCGCGCACAAAGTGCCGATATGCAAAAACGGATGAATGAAGCTGCGGAAAATTACAAAAAAGAAGTTCAAAAAAAATAAAGTTTTGCCCTCAAACGAAAAGTCCCGCGCAGCGGGACTTTTTAATGCCTTGAAAGCGAAAAACGGTTAGCCGAAAATTCCCTTGAGATATTCCAGAGCGCCGTTTGCAACGGGCATCAGGTAGCCGCGCTGCCGCGTTTCGTTGATAGTCACGAGAAGCTGCCTTGCCAGTCGGATATTGTAATCCACGTCAAAACGGAAGTTCGGAGGGAGGACGACTTTATTCACGCGTTCCCAGTAGCGTTTGGATTTTTCTGTGAAAATGGGGGCGATGCCGAACCAGATTTCCGCGTCGGGCAGTTGTTCTAGCCACAATTCGAGCATGCCAACGGAAAAGAACGGTTGTGTGTAAAATCCATCGCTGCCGGCATCCTGCTTGCGGAAGGCGTAATCGAGTTCTTCGCGGAAGGAATTCCGGTAAGGATCCAGTCCCGTATAAATTTTGATTTGGGGAAATTCCCTTTTCACGGCTTTGACGGCTTCGATTGTCGAAAGTCCCGAAGGGATGAATCCCGGAATATCTGTCGGAGGGTCTCCGCCTATCAGCAGGACTTGAGTCATTCCAGAGGCTTCAAGAATCGCAATTTTTTCCAATAGATCTTTTTCGGAACGGTCGATAAGGCGAAAATGCGGCGTCGTGGGGATTTTCGATTTGAGTAAAAGTTGGGAAGGTTCAAAAGATTTGATGGGGAGCTTGCGGATTTCCGGAACGTTGATGCTCGTGACAAACGGATACGTGAACAGGGATTCTTTGGCTTCCGCCAAGATTCCTTCGAGGGAACGCGGAACTAGTTCCAAGGCGATTTCTTTTGGTTTTTTGAAACTCATGGCGGGAATATAACAAGAATTTTTCGAAAAGTCAATGCGTAAATGTGAATTTTTGCATAAATATTGATGGACAGAAAAAGAAGTTTCTTTTTGGGTGAAGGCTTTTCCGATTTGTATATTTGCCCAGACGTTATCAAGGAGATTCTTTGTCCCGTCTAATAATTCCGCTCATTTTCTTTTGTGCCGTTTCCCTCTTTGCCGAAAGCCCGGAAAAAAAGTTGACTGTTGCCGTGACGCTTTCGCCGTATGCGAAAATTGTGCGGGAAATCGCCGGAAATCAGGCTGACGTGGTGACTCTTGTGCCTCCCAACGCAAATCCGCACACGTTTGAACCCCGCCCGGCGACGCTCCGGAGTTTTTCTGCCGCTTCGATTTACTTGAGCGACGGCTCGGGCCTCGATGCTGCTTGGCTGCCGCGATTCAAAGGTGTGAATCCCGGAATCGAAATCCGGAATATTTCCCAAGGCGTCTCGTGGATGCACGAGGAGCATTCTCACGAAAACGGAGAAAGGGCTGAACTCGACCCGCATCTTTGGAATTCTCCCCGGACAGCGCTTCTTGTCGCTGCGAATGTGTGTTCTGTCTTGGTCGAAACCGATTCCCGGAATGCGGGCGTTTACCGCACCAATCTCGAAGCGTTTTCCAAACGGCTTTCTGAATTGGATGTAAAATTCACTGCAGCGGTCAAAGACCTTTCCGAGGAAAAGCGCACATTCATCGTATTCCATCCCTCGTATGGATATTTGGCCAGGGATTATGGGCTGCATCAAGTCGCCGTGGAAATGAACGGCAAAGAACCCAAACCGCGGGATTTGCAACGGCTAATCGGTACGGCGAAAAAATTTCAAGTCAAGACGATCTTTGTCCAACCGCAATTCAGCCGCCGGGCCGTAGAATCTCTGTCCAAGGAAATTCAGGCGAAAATCGTGCCTGTGGATCCGCTCGCATATGATTTTGAATCGGAGCTGCTGAAATTTTTGGATGCGTTGACAGCGGAGGAAAAGTGAAACCGGTTCCGGCCATCGAAGTGAGAAAGTTGAGTTTTTCCTATGACAAGGCTCCGGTACTTTCCCATGTGAATTTGACGGTGGAAGCGGGCGACTTTTTGGCGATTGTCGGTCCGAATGGCGGCGGCAAGACGACGCTTTTGAAATTGTTGGTTGGACTTCTCAAACCTCAAGAGGGAGAAATTCGGCTGTTTGGCGAAAAGGTGCCTTCGCGCCGTATTTCTGCTGGCTATGTGCCGCAAAATACAAATTGCAATTTGGAGTTTCCGATTACAGTCGAAGAGACGGTGGCGACGGGACTTCCGAATTACAAATCGGATCCGGAAAAAATCCGTCAGGTTCTCGATACGGTAAAAATCGGGTCGTTTGCAGCTCGCCGATTGGGGGAACTTTCTGGCGGAGAACGGCAACGGGTGCTGATTGCGCGGGCATTGGCATCTGATCCGCAGATACTTTTTTTGGATGAACCATCTAGCCATATCGACGCCCGGGGGCAAGATTATCTGTATGAACTTTTGGCGGCTCTCAATGAAAAAATGACGATTGTCATCGTGAGCCATGACCGCGCGATTTTTTCGAGGCATGTCAAGAATGTCGCTGTGGTAAATGGTTCTGTCCGGTGTTTGGACAAGGAAAAAATTTCGCTGGGAGTCTTGCAGGATTGGACCGGTGCCGGTGGAAGATGGGGCTGACCGCAGAATTTTTGCTGATTTTAAAACGAGGGTGGAAATTTGAAGGCGCTGTTGATTTTTATTCTTCGAAATCGATTAATTTTTGTATAATAAAACAGGAAATTTTAACGGATTCGAGGTCTGCATGAACTCTGTTGTCATTTTACTTTTGATTGTGGCCGTCATCATCGCCATAGTCCTGCTCGCATTCATCGCCAAATTTTTTAGTCTTTGGTTGCAGGCGTTGTTCTCTCGCGCCGGCGTGAGCATGTTCTCGCTTATCGGAATGCGCCTTCGCAAAGTTCCGCCCAAGGTAATTGTGGATTCCCGCATTTTGAGCTGCAAAGCGGGAATGCCTGTCGACACGAATCTCCTCGAAGCGCATTATATGTCTGGGGGAAACGTTATCCGTGTCGTGCAGGCGTTAATCGCAGCGAATAAAGCCAATATCAAGTTGGACTTCAAACAAGCGGCGGCGATTGATTTGGCGGGCAGGAACGTTCTCGAAGCGGTGCAAATGTCCGTAAACCCCAAAGTAATAGAAACGCCCCGCGTCAGTGCAGTTGCTTTGGACGGCATCCAGTTGCATGCGGTCACTCGAATCACGGTGCGCGCGAGCATTCAGAAACTCGTCGGCGGTGCAGGGGAAGAAACGGTTGTTGCCCGCGTCGGTGAAGGAATCGTCTCTTCGATTGGTGGAGCGAAAAGCCACAAAGATGTTCTTGAAAATCCGAACATGATTTCGAAAAAAGTGTTGGAATCGGGACTTGATGCAGGAACTGCGTTTGAAATTCTTTCCATTGATATTGCCGATGTCGATGTCGGTTTGAACATCGGGGCGCGCCTAGAAACGGACCGTGCCGAAGCGGACAAGAAAATAGCCCAGGCGAAAGCGGAAGAACGCCGCGCGATGGCTTTTGCCGCAGAACAGGAAATGAAAGCGAAAGTCATGGAAATGCGGGCGAAATTGGTGGAAAGCGAAGCGCAGGTGCCGATGGCTACAGCGGACGCTCTGCGGAATGGTCGTCTCGGAGTGATGGATTATTACAATTTGAAGAATATCCAGGCAGACACTCAAATGCGCTCGCAATTGGGAACGGTTGAAAATTCTCAGCCCGAACAGCCCTAATTCAAAACGCGGAACTTTCCATGGAAAGTCTTCTCATCCTTTTGGCGATTGTCGGTCTTGAAGCGGTTGCGGCGTGGATCAAAAAACGCGGCACGCAGAACAAAGTACCCAAAGATTTACCGGACGATGATCCTGAAATCTTTGATCCGGAAGCCGACTCGGAGACGTCGTCAGAAGAGGTCTTTGATGCGCCGCCTTCTTTGCAGGATTTGATTCGAAAATTCCACGAAGAACAGGCAAAATTGGACGGGGAAGACTTGTCAGAAGAAGACTTGCTAGAAGAGGATTTGCCAGAAGAGGAAGTGGCGGAAATTCCCGATGCAACGCCGGAACCGCAGAGTGTGATTCCGCAGAAAGAACCGTTCACAGCGACATGGAATGTGTCACAGGGGGAGAATCCTGTCGGGGAACCGGTTCCGGAAGTTCAAACGGAATCCGCTGTTGATGCCGTCTCGGACAAGCCGCAAAGCATTCAATCCAATGCCGCACCCATCCTGACATTTAACCGCCGGGAAGCGGCCAAAGGAATTCTTTGGGCAAGAGTCTTGGAAGACCCGCGTTATAAAAGGCGCTCGCCGTTTCCGTTTACGGCTGTTCGTCGCTAGGAATCAAAATCCAACAGGCGATATAGGCGAGAAGTCCTGTTCCGATTGAAAATAAAGTAGCGATAACCCAGAACAGGCGCACCAAGGTGACGTCGATATTCAAATATTTTGCGATGCCAGCGCAGACCCCGGCGATTTTTTTCTCGGATTCCAACCGAACAATTTTTTTCACCATAAAACAAAAATAGTTTTTTGAAGCGTTAGGAATTAGAAATGAGGAATGTATAATTC
>CAZPKF010000005.1:0-144613 GCA_964587155.1 uncultured Fibrobacter sp. | reverse complement strand
CCGCACGGTCGGTGCCGGCTCCGTAACCGAAATCATCAAGTAAGGATACACAATGCCAAGAGAACTCATTACGCTCGAATGCACCGTTTGCCATCAGCGTAACTATGATTGCGACAAGAACAAGCGTCTTCATCCGTCTCGCGTAGAATACAAGAAGTATTGCCGCTTCTGTCGCAAACATACGGTTCATAAGGAAACCAAGTAAGGATGGTTTTAGGTCGGTAGCTCAATTGGTAGAGTCACGGTCTCCAAAACCGTTGGTTGGGGGTTCGAGTCCCTCCCGACCTGCTTCCTTTCCTTCGGAGTCATGATATGCACAAAATTCAGCAATACATCAAAGAAGTTGTCCAAGAGATGAAACAGGTCAGTTGGCCGACTTTTGAAGAACTGAAAGGTTCTACTTTGGTTGTAATGATTTTTAGCGTTATCATGGGTTGCTACATTGCTGCGATTGATTTAGGACTTTCCGTTCTAGTCGATAAACTATTGGGACGTGGGTAAATCATGGCTATGTTGTGGTACGCAGTCCATACGTTTTCTGGACAAGAACATTCTATCAAGAAAAATCTTGAAATGTTGATTGAACGGGAACAGCTTAAAGAAAAATTTGGCCGGATAATGATTCCGGAAAGAACGATTCAAGTAAATGTCCGTGGAAAACGCAAAGCGGTGACGCAAAAGCTTTTCCCGGCTTATTTGATTATAGAAATGGAGCTGGACGAGCTCACCCAGCACCTGGTAACATCAATTCAAGGTGTTACTCATTTTGGAGGGACCAGTCGTCAAAACAAGACGCCTATCCCTCTGCGTCAGAGCGAGGTCGATAGA
This sequence comes from uncultured Fibrobacter sp., assembly GCA_964587155.1. Taxonomy (GTDB): domain Bacteria; phylum Fibrobacterota; class Fibrobacteria; order Fibrobacterales; family Fibrobacteraceae; genus Hallerella. The sequence continues at coordinate 143,785 of CAZPKF010000005.1, read as the reverse complement.
CTGCTCGGTGTCGAAACTCAAGATGCCGAACAGGATGTGATCCAGAATCCCTACATTGTCGGTGACAGCGTGTCCATCAAAGATGGTCCTTTCCAAGGATTTATTGGAACGGTCGAAGAGATCCTTTCGGAGAAAAACAAACTCCGGGTTATGGTCTCTGTTTTTGGTCGTTCTACGCCGGTCGAATTGGGCTTTAATCAGGTGAGTTCTGTTACGGAATAATGTTGGTTTCTGAAACGGAGAAATAAAGTGGCAAAAAAAATTGCAGGTTATATTAAGCTTCAGATCCCCGGTGGGGCGGCAAACCCGTCTCCTCCGGTAGGTCCTGCCCTGGGTCAAAAGGGTGTGAACATCATGCAATTCTGCAAGGCGTTCAATGCTCAGACTCAAAATGAAAAGGGAATGATCATCCCCGTGGTCATTACGGTTTATGCCGACAAGAGCTTTACTTTCATCACGAAAGTTCCTCCTGTTCCAGTCCTCGTCAAGAAGGCTGCCGGTATTGAAACCGCCTCGGGTGAACCGAACCGTAAAAAGGTCGGCAAGATCACCAAGGCTCAAGTTAAGGAAATCGCTGAAAAGAAGATGCCTGACTTGAATACGGTTGATATTGAAGCCGCTATGCGCATGGTTGTTGGCACAGCACGCTCGATGGGCGTCGATGTCGTTGACTAATCAGGCTGACCTTAACCCTATTTCTGACAGGAAACACCATGTTCAGAGGAAAAAAATATAAGAAACTGGCTGAAGCTTATGACCGTAACAAAGCGTACGGTCTCGAGCAGGCGCTCGAAATTCTTAAAAAATCCGAGGTGAAGTTCGATCAAACCGTCGAAATCCATTTCAACCTCGGGGTCGATCCCAAAAACTCCGATCAAGCTGTCCGTGGCACGGTTGTGCTTCCGAATGGTACAGGACGTTCTGTCCGCGTGCTCGTGTTCTGCAAGGATAACAATTTCCAAGCAGCGCAAGATGCCGGTGCCGATTATGTTGGTGGCGCAGACTTGGTCCAAAAAATCCAAGATGGTTGGCTCGAATTTGACGCCGTCGTTGCGACTCCCGACATGATGCCGGTGATTAGTAAGGTGGCTCGCGTTCTTGGCCCCCGTGGATTGATGCCTAGCCCGAAGTCTGGTACGGTGACTATCAACGTCGCCCAAACCGTTAAAGAACTCAAGGCGGGTAAAATTCAGTATCGCGTTGACAAGGGTGCGAACATCCACGCTCCGGTCGGCAAGCTTTCTTTTGCGACTCCGCAGCTCGTTGAAAACACGAAAGCTGTGATTGATTCTGTCATCAAGAACAAGCCGCAGACCGCGAAGGGAACTTACATCAAGTCCTTGTTCATCACGGCAACCATGACGCCGAGCTTGAAGCTCGACTTGGCCATTACCCGGTAGGAGATAGACGATGAAAGCTGTAGTTAAAAAGCAACAGAAAGTTGATTCTCTTGTCAAGGAATTTGAAGGCGCTGCTTCGATTTTTCTTCTCAATTACGAGAAGATTCCAGTCGAACTCGACAACAAACTCCGTAAGGGACTCAAGGCGAAGGGCGTCAAGTATGTCGCTGTGAAAAACACGCTCTTGAAGAAAGTCTTCGAGAAAATGAACATTACAGGGCTGGATGCGGCTCTCGTCGGTGCTACTTCTATTATGATTGGCCCGGCGGACGATCCGATTTTGCCGGCTCGAGAAGTCGAAGCGTTCCACAAGGAAAATCCGGACTTCCTCGTCTCGAAGAGCATCTACATGGATAACGCCGTTAGACCGGGTTCCGACATTGTTGAACTTTCCAAGATTCCCGATCGTCAGGGCATGCTCGCCCAATTGGTCACAATCATTCTTGGACCGGGTTCCACCATTGCGGGACAGATCAAGTCTCTCACGGAAAAACTGGAAAAGGAAGAGGCTGGAGCTACCGCCTAATTCCTCAACACAACCACTCACAAACAACTTTTCAAAACGGAATAATTGGAGAAAAACATCATGGCAACAGATATCAAGGCTATTGGTGATCAAATCGCGGGTCTCACCCTCCTCGAAGCCAAGCAATTGGCTGACTACCTCAAGGAAGCTCACGGCATCGAAGCCGCTGCTGGTGGCGTTGTCGTTGCAGCAGCTGCCGCTGCTCCGGCTGAAGAAAAGACCGAATTCGACGTCATTCTCGCGGAATGCGGTGCGAACAAGATGGCTGTCCTCAAGGCCGTTCGTGCGATTACCGGTCTCGGCTTGAAAGAAGCCAAGGAAATGGTCGAAAAGGCCGACAGCGTTGTTAAGGAAGCCGCTCCGAAGGCTGACGCTGAAAAGATGAAGAAGGAACTCGAAGATCTTGGTGCCAAGGTCGTTCTGAAGTAATGCCTTCTATTCGTTAATTCGAATAAGCCAAACGCCTGCACTCTTGTGTAGGCTTTTGGTGTTTTTCCATGTTCAAGGTTTTTCACTGGATGAGGTTTTTAAATGACGGAGCGAAAGAATTATTCCTCCAATAAGTTCCAGTTGGAACTTCCGTATCTGGTCGAAGTGCAAAAAGCTTCTTATGACCACTTCCTCCAAAAAGGCGTTTCGCCCGAGAAGCGTTTAAAAGTCGGATTGGAACGCGTCTTCCAAGACATTTTCCCCATCACAGACATGAAGCGGCTTTTCGAATTGCATTACGAAGGCTACTTCTTCGGGATTCCTAAATACAGTCTTCAGGAATGCCGTGAACGTGGAATGACACACTCCATTCCGCTGTACGCCAATCTCTCGCTTCGTGTTTACGAAGAAGATGGGGAAGATCGCAAACTGAAGGAAGAAATCAAGAACGATGTCTTGATTTGCGATTTGCCTATCATGACAGATAACGGAACGTTCATCATCAACGGGGCTGAACGCGTTGTCGTTTCCCAGTTGCACCGTTCTCCTGGCGTGAGTTTTGACGAAGAACTTTTACCCAATGGCCGCTCGAATTACAAGAGCCGGATTATCCCGCATCGCGGCGCATGGGTTGAATTCAACACGGACAATGACATTCTTTATTTGATCATTGACCGGAAAAAGAAAATCCCGGCCACAGCTCTTCTCCGCTGCATCGGATTTGAATCCACTGCGGATATTATCGCTTTGTTCTACAAGAATTTGGACAAGGTGACGTTGACTGTCGGGGATATGGAACAGTATTACGGTCGCATTGTGGCGGCAGATGTGGTGGATACCTCATCTGGCGAACTGATTTTAGAAGCGAACCGGGTGTTTGACGACAAGTGCGCAGCCCGTTTAACAGAAAGCGGAATCTTTGATGTGGTCTTCCTCGCCGAAAACGAAGAAAACCAGTTGATTCACAAGACGCTTGAACAAGACAAGTGCAAATCGAAAGAAGACGCGCTCAAGCTGATCTATTCTGTGATGCACCAATCCCAAGAAGAAGCCCCGAATTTGGCGACCGCTCAGATTGCCTTCGAAAGCACGTTCTTGGATGATCCGCGTAAGTATGACCTCGGAGAAGTTGGTCGCTATCGGTTGAATGCCAAGGTTTACACGCAATCGATTGACAAACTTTTGGCCGAAGCTGGAATCGCCAAGCCTGGTCTCACAACGATGACGATGACCGAAGCGGATTTCCTCGGCATCATCGAATACATGGTGGGACTTTATTGCGGCGCAGACGGTTATGCGCTCGATGATATAGACCACTTGGGCAACCGCCGTACCCGTTCGGTTGGAGAATTGGTTGCAAATCAGCTCTCTGTGGGACTTTCCCGCATGAGCCGTGTCATTCGTGAAAATTTTGTTTCGGGAGACAACGAAACGCCGACTCCGCGTGATTTGGTGAACACTCGCACGGTGAATACCGTTGTGCAAGCGTTCTTCAGTTCTAGTCAGCTTTCTCAGTTCATGGATCAAATGAACCCGCTGTCGGAATTGACTCACAAACGTCGTCTTTCGGCATTAGGCCCGGGCGGTCTTTCCCGTGAACGCGCCGGCTTTGAAGTTCGTGACGTTCATTACACGCATTACGGACGTCTTTGCCCGATTGAAACTCCGGAAGGTCCGAACATCGGTCTTATTAACTCGATGGCGACTTATGCCGTTGTGAACCATTTTGGATTCATCGAAACGCCTTACCGCGTTGTCGGTTTGATGGAATTCAAGGATGCGAAGGGAAAATCGGTTTACTTCCCAGAAGAAAAGTGGCATTTCTCCCTGTATAAGGGTTTTGTCCGTGAACCGAGCCTGTTCGTCCTTTTGGAACTTTCTGCGAAAGAAATCGCTGGAGTTCGCGCAAATCTCGATTGCAATCAACGCGTACTTTTTGATGCCTTTGTCAACAAAGTGTTTGAATTTAAGAGTGCCGATGGCACAAAACGCTTTGTCCGCAACGGTACGCCGCTGGAATCTTTCCACGGCAAAGCGGATTACGTTTTGCAATCGACAACGATTTACGACATCGTTTCTTCGTTTGTCGTTTATATGACTGCCGACGAAGAAGATGCGTATAACATTGCGCCTGCCAATACGACGTTGAATGCTGCCGCTTTCGACCCGCTGTTCGATGGAATGCTTGCCGAAGCTTCTTCCGAAGAGGAAAAGCAAAATATTTCAGAACGCCATCAGTTGTCTTCGTTTGCAGATGATTTCGTGATGGTCCGTGAAAAGGACGAATACCCGCTGAAGGCGCGTGTTGTCCCGGGCGGTGAAATCGACAATTCCGGACGCTTCGGCGATGCCCTTGTCCCGCAATTTGACGAAAGCGCTTTGGACGAAGATGTCAGCGAAGCCCGTATTGATTTGATGGATGTTTCGCCGCAGCAAATTATTTCTGTGGCGGCAGGATTGATTCCGTTCTTGGAGCACGATGACGCAAACCGTGCTTTGATGGGATCGAACATGCAACGTCAGGCTGTGCCTCTGCTCCGTTCGGAAGCTCCTGTAGTCGGAACGGGTCTTGAACGCCGTGCTGCTCTTGATTCGGGAACAGTGGTGCGCGCCAAGCATGAAGGCCGCGTCAAATTTGTCGATGCGAAAAACATCGTAGTGGAACGCGGGACGCTCTCCGAAAATGGAGAATTCCAGCCGCTTGAAGGTCTGGGCGAAAACTTCGAATTTTTGGATCACGATCCGATTGACGAGTATGCGCTGCGCAAGTTTGAACGTTCCAACCAAGATTCTTGCATCAACCAGAAGCCGGTTGTGAACGTGGGAGACTTTGTGCGTCGGGGAGATGTCTTGGCGGATGGAGCCTCGACAGATCACGGCGAATTGGCACTCGGAAAGAACATTTTGATTGCCTTTATTCCGTGGAACGGTTACAACTACGAAGACGCTGTGATTGTTTCCGAAGAATTGGCCATCAAGGATGCGTTCACTTCGATTCACGTCGAAGAATACGAATTGGAAGTCCGCGAAACGAAGCGCGGTCCGGAAGAACTCACCCGGGAAATTCCAAATGTCGGTGAAGAAGCCTTGAAAAACTTGGATGAACGCGGTATTATCCGCGTGGGCGCAGAAGTCCATGCTGATGATATTCTCGTTGGCAAGGTGACTCCGAAGGGTGAAACGGAACTGTCTCCGGAAGAACGACTGCTCCGCGCCATCTTTGGTGAAAAAGCGGGCGATGTTCGCGATTCCTCTCTTGTCGCGCCTCCGGGAATGCATGGCATTGTTCTTGAAACGCGTGTGTTCAGCCGCAAGGACCGTAATGACAAAAAGAGCCGTGCCGAAGATCAGGAACGCATTGAAGAAATCAAGGATAATTTCCAAGCGGACATTGAAAAAATCAAGCAGACTTGTGTCAATGCGATGATTGAAATGCTCGCAGGCAAAGTTTCTGGAAACATTGTGGATTTCGATACGCACGAAGTGCGCATTCCGGAAGGCACCACGATTTCTGAAAAGATGCTTCGGAGTTTGGATTTGCTTTCAATCGCTCCGTCTTCCACATTCGCGCAGGATGACGCGGAAGTTCAGGAAAAAGCGTCCAGCTTGCTTTCTGTCGCCCGCGATTCCATTGACAGATTGACGCGGACAATGGAAAAGGAAATCGACAAGGTGACGAAGGGCGACGAATTGAAGCCCGGCGTTCTCCAGTCGGTTAAAGTCTATATCGCCAAGAAGAAAAAACTTCAGGTCGGCGACAAAATGGCTGGTCGTCACGGAAACAAAGGTTGCGTTTCCAAGATTGTTCCCGTTGAAGACATGCCGTTCACCGAAGACGGACGTCCGATTCAAATCCTGTTGAACCCGCTGGGCGTTCCTTCCCGTATGAACGTTGGTCAGGTGCTTGAAGTTCATTTGGGCTGGGCCGCCAAGGTTCTCGGTATGAAGATTGCTACTCCGGTGTTTGACGGTGCTTCTTTCGAAGACATTGTCGGCGAATTGGAAAAGGCCTATCAGAAGATGCCGCTGGTTTCGTATAAAATGGATCCGGATCAGGGACAGATTATCGGTAAGGCGAAGCTTTATGACGGTCGTACTGGTGAAGCTTTCTTGAATCCGGTTACGATTGGCTACATGTATTACCTCAAGCTCGGTCATTTGGTCGAAGACAAAATTCACGCTCGTTCTATCGGTTCTTACGCTTTGGTGACTCAGCAGCCGCTCGGTGGAAAGAGCCAGTTCGGTGGACAGCGCTTCGGTGAAATGGAAGTGTGGGCTTTGGAAGCTTATGGTGCCGCTTACACGCTCCAGGAATTGCTGACTGTCAAGTCCGATGATGTGATGGGCCGCTCTAAGGTCTATGATGCCATTGTCCATGGCAAGAATACTCCGAACCCGGGTATTCCCGAATCCTTTAACGTCATGATTCGCGAAGTTCGTTCGCTCTGTCTCGACATCAAGACAAGTGGAGAAAAATAATATGTCAGAAGAAAATTTCGATTATTCTGAAAACAACGACGGTGAAGTTTCCATTCACCTGGCTTCTCCTGAATTGATTCGTCAATGGTCTTATGGTGAAGTCACCAAACCCGAAACGATCAATTACCGCTCTTTCAAGCCGGAACGCGATGGCCTGTTTTGCGAACGCATCTTTGGACCGGTCAAGAACTGGGAGTGCAATTGCGGAAAATACAAGCGCATCCGTTTCAAGGGCGTGATTTGTGACCGCTGCGGTGTTGAAGTGACCCATTCCAAGGTGCGCCGTGAACGGATGGGACACATTGAACTTGCGATTCCGCTCGCCCACGTTTGGTTTGTCAAAAATCAGCCGTGTGTCCTCGGTGCCATTTTGGATATCGACACGAAATCTCTTGACAACATCATCTACTACGAAAAGTATGTGGTGTTGGATCCGGGTGATACCGATTTGAAGCCGAAAGAGTTGATTGACGAAAACAAGTATATCGACTTGGAAAGGGAAGGCCGTCATTTCTCTGCGAAGATGGGTGCTGCCGCCTTGAAGCAGCTTTTGTCCCAGGTTGATTTTGTCCAGTTGTCGGAAGAGCTTCGTGTGGAAGCTGCTTCGAAATCCAAGACAAAGCGTGACGAAGCCATCAAGCGTCTGAAAATTGTGGAAGCGTTCAAAAAATCTCAGATGGACGATTTCTACTCTTATTACGAGAATCCGGACAAGAAGAAAAACGGAGACTCTCCGTGGATGAAAAGTCTGGTTGAAAAAGTCGAAGACTTTAAATTCGGCGTTATCGGTGTAGATGGAGAACGCAAAGGCGGTTATGCTGCGAGAACAGAAGGCAAGGAATTTGACCTGCTGGATGCTTTCTGCGCCTTCCGCAAGGCTTATCCGAAAGAGGCTAAATACCTTTCGAATCAGCCGGAATGGATGATTCTTGACGTTCTCCCGGTGATTCCGCCGGATTTGCGCCCGTTGGTTCCGTTGGATGGTGGCCGTTTTGCGACATCCGATTTGAACGAACTTTACCGCCGGGTCATCAACCGCAATAACCGTTTGAAGAAACTCATCGACATCAAGGCTCCGGATGTGATTCTCTGCAATGAAAAGAGAATGCTACAGGAAGCGGTGGACCAGCTGTTTGACAGCGGTCGTCGCACCAGCCGGGCTGGGTCAAATCGTCCGTTGAAGTCGCTTTCTGAACTCCTCAAGGGTAAGCAGGGCCGCTTCCGTATGAACCTTCTCGGTAAGCGTGTTGACTATTCTGGACGTTCCGTCATTGTTGTCGGCCCAGAACTCAAAATGCACCAGTGCGGTCTTCCGAAGCGCATGGCTCTTGAACTCTATAAACCGTTCATCATCCAGAGATTGGAAGAAGACGGAGTGGTTTACACACTCAAGGCAGCCAAGAAATTTGTCGATGCGGAAAAGCCCGAAGTGTGGGATATTCTCGAAGAAATTATCGAAGACCACCCGGTGATGTTGAACCGTGCTCCGACGCTTCACCGTTTGGGCATCCAGGCGTTCTATCCGAAACTCATCGAAGGAAACGCCATTCGTCTTCACCCGTTGGTTTGTACGGCGTTCAACGCGGACTTTGACGGTGACCAGATGGCTGTGCACCTTCCGCTGTCGTTTGAAACGCAGCTCGAATGCCGTGTGCTCATGCTTTCTTCGAACAACATTCTTCACCCGGCGTCCGGTCAGCCGATTGCTGTTCCCGGTCAGGACATTGTGCTTGGTCTGTATTACATTTCCAAGCCTCGTCCGAATCGCAAGGGTTCGGGAATGCGTTTCTACGATGCAGCAGAAGCGTTGCGCGCTTATTCCAGCGGTGCAATCGATTTGAATGCGGAATGCTATCTCCAGTTGCCTGCCGGGCGCAAGATTTATATGGGTGCCTTGGAAAAGGATACCGCTTGCACAACGGAAATGCCCGATGAAAACGGTAATTCCGATGTCTTGGCGAAGGCCGGTGAAAAAGTCAAATTCTTGACGCTGAAGGAACCGTCCCTCATCAAAACGACAATGGGTCGGATTGTTTTGAATGAAATCATTCCGAACGCATTGGGCTATGCCAACGAAACGTTCTCCAAGAAAGTAATCGCCAAGTCCATTGACGATCTTTATCGCCGCACGGGCAACCGTGTTACTGTCGAATACCTCGACGATTTGAAGGCTTTGGGCTACAAATGGGCCGCCATTTCTGGTGCGTCTGTAGCCATTGCAGAAATGATTATCCCGCCCGAGAAACGGCAAATGCTCGACGAAGCTTCGGAAAAGGTGAACCGGATCCGTGAGCTTTACGAAGACGGTGTGATTACCGACGGTGAACGTTATAACCAAATTATTGACGTTTGGTCTAAAACGACTAGCGATGTCGCCGCAAAGCAGTGGGATCTCCTTTCGCATGACCGCGATGGATTCAACCCGGTTTACATGATGGCGGATTCTGGCGCGCGTGGTAGCCGTGAACAGATTAAACAGCTTTCCGGTATGCGCGGTTTGATGCAAAAGCCGACGAAACAGCTCGGTGGCCAGGAAGTTATCGAAAACCCGATTAAGTCTTGCTTCCGCGAAGGCTTGAACGAAATGGAATACTTCATTTCCGCTCACGGTGCCCGAAAAGGTCTGGCGGATACGGCTTTGAAGACCGCTGACGCCGGATACCTGACGCGCCGTCTTGTTGACGTTGCCCAGGACTTGGTCATCGTCGAAGAAGATTGCCACACGGAAAAGGGTGTTGACGTCTCCGCTTACAAGGATGGCGACGATACAATCATCGCTCTTGAAGAACGTCTCTTGGGACGTGCTCCGGTCGAAGATATCGTTCACCCGGTTTCTGGCGAAGTGATTGTGAAAGCTGGCGAATTGGTGACTGAACGCGATTTGCCGAAAATTTCGGCAACGGGTCTTGAACATGTCAAGATGCGTTCTGTGCTCACTTGCGAAGCCCGCAATGGTGTTTGCGCCAAGTGTTATGGTCGTATGCTCGCATCGGGTCGCCCGGTTGATTTGGGTGAAGCGGTGGGCGTTATCGCCGCTCAATCCATCGGTGAACCGGGTACTCAGCTGACTCTCCGTACGTTCCACATCGGTGGTGCATCTAGCCGTTTGACTGTGGAAAATTCAAAGAGCGCACCTGTTGATGGTAAAATCGAATTGGATAACGTCAACACGCTCGATCACGACGGAAAGAAAGTTGTGGTGAGCCGGATGGGCGAACTTGTCATTTACGATTCCACGGGCATCAACAAGGGCCGTTGGCAAATTCCCTATGGTGCATTCCTGTATGTGGAAAATGGTCAAGCGGTGGCAAAGGATGCAAAGCTCTTTGAATGGGATCCTTACACCAGCCCGATTTTGAGCAATGTCAGCGGTAAAATTCAATTTGTCGACTTGATTGAAAACACGACTTATCGTGTTGACAAAGACGATGTGACCGGTGTGGAAACGTGGACAGTCATCAGCGACCGCCACGGCAAGCATCGCCCGGCAATCAACGTTGTCGACAATGCGGGTGAACGCTTGGGCGTTTACTACTTGCCGGATGGAGCCATTCTTTCTGTGCATGATGGCGATGCGGCTGTTCCGGGAGAAATCCTCGCTAAATTGCCCCGCGCCGTTGGAAAGACAAAAGACATTACCGGCGGTCTTCCGCGGGTGGCAGAATTGTTTGAAGCGCGGATTCCGAAGAATGTCGCAGTCATTGCTCCGATTGACGGTATCGTCGAATACGGTAACGAAGAACGCGGCAGTCAGAAAGTCATCATCAAGAATGGCGAAGAAGAACAAAGCGTTTTGGTTCCGCGCGGACGTCACCTCGCTGTTTTGGAAGGTGACCGCGTGAGCCGTGGACAAAAGATTTGCGACGGTTCCGTGGATCCGCATGACATTCTCCGTGTTCAAGGTCCCGAAGCGGTGCAACGCCACTTGGTGAACGAAATCCAGGCGGTTTACCGGTTGCAAGGCGTGGCCATCGCGGACAAGCACATTGAGTGTATTGTTCGTCAGATGATGCGCAAAGTCAAAATTACCGATCCGGGTGATTCTGATTTGCTTCCGGACGAAGAAATTTCCAAGGCGCGCTTACGCGTGAAGAACGACAAACTGAGAGAAGAAGGCCGTGCCGAAGCGAAGGGTAATCCGATGCTTTTGGGCATCACCAAGTCTTCTTTGGCGACGGACAGCTTCATCTCGGCAGCGTCTTTCCAGGAAACAACCAAGATTCTTACCCGTGCAGCAATTGAAGGCAGCGTGGACCCGTTGATGGGGTTGAAAGAAAACGTCATCATGGGTCACTTGATTCCTTGCGGAACGGGTGCCCGTCACCTGCGCGACGTCGTCGTTATCGATGCCGATGCAGAAGCCGAAGCAGAAGCCAAAGCGGAAGCGGCCAACCGTGCTGATCTGGCCGACGATGTGGATTCGGCAATCGGCAGTCCCGACTTCACAATGCCGGATACGGGTTCCGAAGCTTCGGAGGATATCTCAGAAAACGAATAAATCAAGAAGGTAAACTTGAAATTATTCGAAAAAAAACTATATTTGGACTTCCAAAATTAGGGAAACAGAAAAATGCCTACTATACAACAGCTCGTCCGTAAGGGCCGCGAGAAAATTCTCAACAGAACCGCTTCGCCGGCTCTGAAACAAAGTCCGCAAAAACGCGGTGTTTGCACCCGTGTTTACACGACAACGCCGAAGAAGCCGAACTCCGCTCTCCGTAAGATCGCGCGTGTTCGCCTCTCCAATAAGATGGAAGTGACCGCCTACATTCCGGGCGAAGGCCACAACCTTCAGGAACACTCCATTGTTCTTATCCGTGGCGGTCGTGTCAAGGACGTTCCGGGTGTTCGTTACCACATCATTCGCGGTACGTTGGACACGCAGGCCGTGAACGGTCGTAATCAGGCCCGTTCCAAGTACGGTGTCAAGAAAAAGGCTCCGGCCAAGAAGTAAAGGAAGAGCATCATGTCTAGAAGAAGAAAGACAATTCACAAACACACCATTCCGGATCCGCGTTACCACTCCGTTCTCATCACGGAACTGATCGGTGTTGTTCTCAAACAGGGCAAGAAGACGATCGCCGAACAGATCGTTTATACAGCGCTCGATAATTTGAACAAGAAGGTGGAAGGCGAAGGCTCTCCGCTGGAAAAGTTCGAAGAATGCTTGGAAAACATCAAGCCGAGACTCGAAGTGAAATCCCGCCGTATCGGTGGTGCGAACTACCAGGTTCCGATGGAAGTTGCTCCGGATCGCGCCAAGGCTTTGGCTCTCCGTTGGTTGTTGGATGCGGCGCGGAAACGCACCGAGCCGAATATGGCCGAACGTTTGGCTGCTGAACTTGTTTCTGCAAAGAACAACGAAGGCAACGCTGTCCGCAAAAAGCAGGATGTGCATAAGATGGCTGAAGCGAACCGGGCTTTTGCTCATTTCCGCTTCTAATTTCGAAGCTCCTTGTTTTGGAAAAGCTCTGCGTGTGCAGAGCTTTTTTTGTATCTTATGACAACTACGTCTTTCCCCATTTGGATGGATATGCATTTTTTAAAATTTTTGATTCCCAGTCTAATTCTTTTCGGAATTCCGGCTTTTTTGTGCGGAGCAGAACCGATTGGCGGCTTGTCTGCATTGGCTTCGACTCCTTCGACTTCCTTTCAACGCAATTCGGTGACGATGCAGCCCACTTATAGTGAAGGTTTGGTCGATTCTTCTTATAAATTGGGGCCGGGCGATTATTTGGACATTATGCTTGAAAATACGTATCTGTCGGTAAAAGTTTATCCGGATGGAAACGTGGTCATTGAAGAGTGTGGTTCGGTGAATGTGGCGGGGAAAACTATTGCAGAAGCCCGCGAAGAAATTTTGAAGATTGTTGCAAAACGTTATAATCCGAAATATTGTTTTGTGCAGCTTGCGCAACTCAAGAAAATCATTGTGAACGTGATGGGAGCCGTTCCCCAGGTGGGGCAGGTTATGGTGGAACCGCAAACGCGTTTGAGCCGTTTGATAAAAATGGTGGGAGACATTCTGCCTTCGGGCCGAGACGAAGATGTTTTGCTGATTCGCGGTAGTGACACGTTGCACATCAACATGGACAAGGTTTACAATGAAGGCGATTTTAAAAATGATGTCATGATTGAACAGGGGGATCAGATATTCATTCCTTTTGCGGATATGAAAGATGCGGTGACTCTCATTTTGCCGAATTACCGTTCTGCGGTGCCTTATACAGAAGGAAAATCGGTTTCGTATTACTTTGACAGGTGCGGTGGTAAACGGTTGCCGAACATGGGATATCAGTCGGTGACTATTCGGGGAAAGGATGGTTCGTCTAAATCCATTCCGATTCGCGAAGCGGATAAAGCTGTTGTTCCGCCAGGAGCGGAAGTGGAATATACGATGAAGCCGTTGCTCGTTTATGTCGGCGGAGCAGTCGCGGGAGTCGGCAGACAGTCTTATGACCCTTCGTGGCATGCGTTGGATTATATTTCTGCGGCTGGTGTGACAACGATTTCGGGTTCTTTTGATCAGGTCAAGGTGGTTCGCGGAGACAGGGAAACAATTTACGTGAACGCAACGGCTGATCCGATTCTTCCGGGGGATTTTATCGAAATTCCCAAAAGCACTTATGAGCGGTTTAAAGATTTCACTTTGTTTGCGGCATCCCTCTTAACGGTCGTTTCCTCGGCGTTTATCATCTATGTCAACTACAAGTAGTTCTACATCTCTGGAGTCTCCGGGACTTTCGGAAACTTTTCTGCGAATACTCAACAATGACTTGAAACATTTCAAGTTATGCTTGCTGATGGTAATCGTTCCAACGATTGTCGTGTTTGTGCTGGTCATGTGGGTTGTCAAGCCGACGTATGCGGCGAAAGCCGTGGTGACGCCTCCGCCCACTACATCGAGCATGGGCGCGTTGGGAAGCCTTCTCGGCGGGGAGCTTTCCTCGTATGCATCCATGTTCGGATTGACAACTGGCTCCGTGGATGCAGATGCCATTTGGACTATTTTTAATTCGAAAGAATTGCACGACATGGTCATCGACAAATTCCAGTTGGCGGAGCATTATGAATTCGACGGGAAATTCCGTGCCGATTTGCTGAAGGCGTTCAGAAAGAATTTTTCATTGGAATTGACGGACGAAAGCATGCTCGAAATCACCATCGAAGATGAAGATTACCAGATGGCGGCGGACATGGCTGCGTTCATGCTTGAAAAGGCGGATTCCATGTTCAACGCGTTCAAGACGATGCAGGCGAAGCAAAGCCGTGAATATTTTGAAAGTCGCATTGCGCTGAATTTGAAAACGATGGATTCTTTGCAAAACGCTTTTGTGCAATTTCAATCAGAAAACAACTTTTATGATCCAGAAATTCAAATGGAAGCGACGATTAAATATTTGAGCGAATTGCAGACGGAGCGCCAGGCTGTCGCGGTGGAAATGAATTACGAACGTCAATTGCACAGCGATGAATCCAAGCGTTATAACGAACTTTCGAAACGCTACAATTCCCTGAATGCAGCCATCAATCAGACGTTGAACGGCAAACAGCAATCGACGGGACTTGTCGCACTTAAGAAAAGCCCGGAACTCGGTGCGGAATATTTGCGCAAAGAGGAAGAAGTCAAAGTGCAGGTGGCGATGTATAAATTACTCCGCCAGCAAAGCGAACAAATGCAACTCGAAGAAGCGAAGAAACTCACGAATTTGCACGTTCTCGAAGCTCCATGGCCAAACGATAAGAAGGTTTCTCCGCTGCGTGGCGCGTCGCTTGTGTTCACGGTACTTGTCATGTCCCTTTTGGCGACGATTGTTTGCAATTTCATCGAAACGTTGAAATCCCAGCGCGGCAGCGGTTCTATGTTGGACAAGGAATGGGGAACGTTTACCGGATTTTTTAGAAGGAGACGTTCGAGCTGATGCTTGACTGGATTTGCAAAAATCCGGAATCGGCTTTTTTTAGTTCGGTAGTCGTGGGATTGCTGTTCTTTGTTTGGAAAACAAAGAAGGATTTTTTTTCTCCGGCAACGGTTTACATTTTTTCTCAATGCCTGACTTTGGCTGTCGCGTATTTGCGACTGGACGACGCAATGACGCCTTTCCACGCAAAGACTTGGTTTGTCTGGTTGGGAGCCATTTTTTCGTTTTCAACGGCGTGCCTTTTGTATGAATGGAATGCGGGAAAAATTCCGGTTGCCACCGATGGAAAGAATCTACCCGTTGGATATAATTGGAAATGGCACTTTGTGCTTGCGTGTGGGATTCTCGCCCTCTATCTGGTTGGGATATTCGGCATTCTTCAAAAAGTGGGAACGCTGATTCTGTTTTCGGGAAATGCCAGTTACTGGGCTTCGCGAAAAGTGGATTACGGAATTTATGCGCAATTTTTTTCTAGCGCTCCACTTGTCATTCTGCTATTTGGAGTGGCTGCGTTTCGCTCGTTGAATCCGGTCCGCTGGATTCGTTGGATTTCGCGGGCGGTGGTGCCGTTGATTTGTCTGCTGAGCGTTTGCGCTTATCCGAGCCGGACGACTTTTTTCATGTGCGTCGGGTTTTCCGTAATTTTGTTCAACACCCTTTGCAAACGTATTCCCGTTTGGTTGATAGCGGCGTTTTTGGCCCTTGGTGTTTCGGCTTTTGTCTTTGTGGCTTCGGCGCGGTCTCAGTATGCGGGTAGTAATTCAATCCGTTCCATGACAATGGATGCAGCGATGACGATGCCTTATAAATACGTGGCGAACAATTATTGGAATTTGGATTATGCGTTGAATCCGGCTCCGGACAGGCATATTCATTCGTTCACTTATGGCGTGGATTTTTTTTCGGGGATGTTTGAATATTTCCGCGTTCCGGGAGCCTTGAAAAACAGTTTTGGCTGGGATGGGATTTTCAACGAAAGCGTTCAAAAAATTCCGGGTTACAACACAACGGGTTACTTGTGGGAAGTCTACAAGGATTTTGGACTTCCGGGATGTTTCATCGTGCCATTCCTGATAGGGCTTGGACTTTCATCCTTGTATGTGCGGATGAAGCAGCGGAAAACGCCTTTCCGTGTGATGTTTTTTACTTTTTTCATTTATTTTACCGGATTTTGGTTCTTTTTGGCGGGCTACAAACAAGGGATTTTTTGGGCGTGGGGCGTCATTATTTGGTTGGTGGCGAAAGTTTGCACGTTACAGCCGAAAACGCCTGCGTTTGCCGAAGTAGCAGAACAAGAGTATGCTCAAGCTCAGGTCTCCGGTAAGGGTTAAAGCCGGAATGAGGTTTGGTGAAATTTTAAGTGTGGGCAGCAGGAAAACGGCGAAAGCGTTCAGCAGGCCACCGGCGAAAATAAATGCGACATAAGTCCACAGGCGTTTTTCTTTGAGCATGGCGGCAACGAGAGTCGTTCGCGATGCTTGGAAAACAAGAGAAAAGGCGAGCAGGGAAAGGCAGGTTGCGGAATACCGGAGCATTTCGGGATCATTGTGCATGGGCGCGGCGAAAAAGAGCCATTTGAGGCAAAATTCGGGAAATATCCATGCCGGAGAACAGCAAAAGGCGATGAAAGCCGTGAACAAGAACAGATCTTTCAAGTGGAAAAATTCATCTCGGGATTCGTGCTTCGTTACGAGTGAAGACGAAATAAAGTTCACCATCATTCCCGAAGCGAGGACGATTAATTTGTTCGCATAATTGTAAGCTCCGAATTGTTCCCGGGGGGCAAAAAGGTCCATGGCATAAAGTCCCAAGGGAAGGTAAAGAAAGCTGGCGAGGCTTGAAAGGGCGAATGGAAATGCCTTGGACAACATCAGCCGGATAAAATGGAAGCTTCGGTGTGTAAAGTGAAAAATGGAAGGCCGGAGAGCGGCGGTCGCTCCAAAGCTCCAGGCGGGGAGCGCTGCGATGACTGTTGCCAACGCAAATCCTTCGATTGTGTTCACGTGCAAATGGAAAAGGGAAAATCCCATGATTGCCGAATAGGAAATGGTGTGCAGAATTTTGGCGATAAGGAGCTTTTTCCAACGCTTTCCGCAAATGAAGTACCAGTCGAAAAAAGCGTGTTGAAAAAGAAGTCCCAAAGCGAGGATGAGTTCACCGCGGAAGGCTGCGTGCTCCCGTCGGACAATGCAGGCGAACAGAATCATCAAAAGCATGGACGAAAAGGTGAGGACATATCGCAATTGGAAGGCATGGGAAAGAAGTTTTCCCTGAGTAATCCGTTTGCCGAAAAAAGCGAGCAGGAGCGTGGCTGTTCCAAAATCGGCGAGAGCAGTGAAAATTCCGTAATCGCTTTGGAGAATGCCGTAATTGGCGAATGGGATATTTCCCAAATTTTTCGCCATGAAATTGGTGACGAGAAATGCCACTCCTTGGATGAGGAGATTCACCGCGGAGATGAAAACTCCGATCCGGATTGTGCGGAATGCGCTGGACACGCCATTAAAATACACGATTCCGTTTCCAAAAGGAGGTTTTTTTGTATTTTTGGCAAACGAAAACGCGAGAGTGGCGGAATTGGCAGACGCGCCAGACTTAGGATCTGGTGAGCAATCGTGTGGGTTCGACTCCCACCCCTCGCATCTTTTTTAACCGAGTTTTACTCATGGAGAACACATGACCGCTTCTATCAAAGAAACCAGCTCTACCATTCGCAGTGTTGAAATTGCCATTCCCCAGGCGGATTTGAAGGCGCCTTTTGAAAAGGCGGTCACCCGTTACCGCAAAGAAGTTCAAATGAAGGGATTCCGCGCCGGAGCCGTTCCTCGCCACATTATCATTTCCCGTTTTGGGGACATGATTCGGCAGGAATGCATCGAAGAAGTGATGAACGCGACTCTCAGCGAAGAACTGAAAAAGGCGAACATTGTTCCCGTTGCCCGCGTCAAAGTGGAAAATTTCAAAGATGACAAGGAAGCGGATATCACGTTTACCGCCATTGTCGAAGTGGATCCGGAAATCGACATTAAGGACTATTCGAATTTGGGAATCAGCGTCCCGGCGGTGGCGGTTTCCGAAGATGAAGTGAAAGCGGAAATGGACCGCGCCCTCCAGATGTATTCTACGGCGGAATCCGTTGACCGTGAATCGAAGAAGGGCGATGTCGTTGTCGGCAATTACCTCGAAGTGAAGATTGACGGTGAAACAAAGGAAATTCCGGAAGACCGCGAGTTCCGCTCTCTCCTTGGCGAATCCTCTTCTCCGGGATTTGACGAAGGCCTTACGGGCGTGAAGAAGGGTGAAACGAAGGAAATCAATTTCGTGTATCCGCAGGATCACAAAGACGAGCAGTATCGCGGCAAGTCCGCCGAGTTCAAGGTCGAAGTGACCGATGTCCGCGAAATTCGCGCTCCGAAAATGGACGAAGAATTTTTCAAGAAAATTGGTGTGAAGGACGAAGCTGAACTGAAGGACAATTTCCAGACAAGCCTTTTCAATCAAAAGCAACAAGCCGCCAAGAACAAAGCGGTGAACGAAGCGATTGACAAACTCATCGAAGCGAATCCGTTCGACGTTCCCCATGCAAGGGTTATTGATCTCATCAAATACACGTTGAAACAGCATTCCGGTACAAATCAAGACGTGGAACCGACGGAAGAAGAGCTCAAGACTCTCGAACCGGAAGCCATCCGCGAAATCAAGAAGCACCGCATCTTGGAATTTATCGCAAACAAGGAAAAGCTCAAGCCGACGCAGGCTGCTGTCGATGCTCGTATCGAAGAAATTGCCAAGGCTTACGGTATTGAAGCTCAAGAGCTGAAAAACCACTTCCGCCAGTCGGGCCGGATCGTTGCGCTGCGTGATGAACTTCGCGTCGGTCTTGCCGAAGATTTGATTGTCGGAATCAAGCACGAAGATTCCGCCAAGTAATTTGCAAGGGAGAAACATGATCATCCCGACAATCATTGAAAATACCGGGCACGGTGAACGCGCCTACGACATCTATTCGCGCCTTCTCAAGGAACGGATCATCTTTTTGGGAACTCCCATCAACGATGAAGTCGCCAATAACGTGATGGCGCAAATGATTTTCCTCGAATACGAAAATCCAGAAAAAGATATCACGTTGTATATCAACAGTCCGGGTGGTTATGTTTCGGCGGGACTTGCCATTTACGATACAATGCAGCACATTCGTCCGAATGTGGCGACGATCTGCGTTGGTGACAGCATTTCGATGGCGGCGATCTTGCTTGCGGCGGGAACAAAGGGCAAACGTTATGCGTTGCCGCATTCCCGCATTATGTTGCATCAGCCGTCCGGCGCTGTGACTGGACAATCGACAGATATTCAGGTCCATGCGAAAGAACTGGTGCGTACCCGTGAAATGCTCTCGGAAATTATTGCTGAGCATTCTGGCCGTTCCATCGAAGAAGTTCGTGAAAAAACAGAACGCGACTTTTTCTTGACTCCGGAAGAGGCTCTCGAATTCGGCGTCATTGATGAAATTTTTAGGCCTCGCAAGTAAAGGTCGTTTTGATGTACAAAAGCGGAAAAAATCACCCCCGGATTACGTGCAGTTTTTGCGGAAAGCCCGCAGAACAGGTCGCCAAGATGATTTCCGGGGCGAATGTGCACATTTGCAACGAATGTGTGTCGGCTTGTTACAATCTTTTGGTCGACGACTTTGCCAAGGCGGCGGCCAAAGTTCAAAATGAAGCCGCTCAAGCGCCTCTTCCAACGCCTAAAGAGCTGAAAGCTCATCTCGATGAATTTGTCATTGGACAAGATGATGCGAAAGTGGCGTTATCCGTGGCGGTGTACAACCATTATAAACGCTTGCGTTATCAAAATTCCGATGCGGAAAAAAAAGATTCGGACAGTGTCGAAGTCGATAAGTCCAATTTGCTTTTGGTTGGCCCGACAGGCAGCGGCAAGACCCTTTTGGCCCAGACGCTCGCCCGCTTTTTAAATGTGCCGTTTTCCATTGCCGATGCGACTGTGCTCACAGAAGCGGGCTATGTCGGCGAAGATGTGGAAAACATTTTGGTTCGTCTCTTGCAAGCGGCGGATTACGATGTTGCCCGGGCGGAACACGGCATTATTTTCATCGATGAAATTGACAAAATAGCCCGTAAGACGGCGAATCCTTCCATTACGCGGGATGTTTCCGGAGAGGGCGTGCAACAAGGCCTTTTGAAAATTTTGGAAGGAACGACTGCGCAGGTTCCGCCAAAGGGTGGCCGCAAGCATCCGGAACAGAGCTTGGTGCAAATCAACACGAGGAACATTCTGTTCATTTGTGGCGGCGCCTTTGAAACGTTGGATAAAATTATTGCCCATCGCGTCAATCAAGGTGGGATGGGCTTTGGTGCCGATATCCGTTCCGAAAAGGACAATACCCTTTCGAAGTTGTTCAAACAACTTGAACCGGACGATTTGATCCGATTCGGGTTGATTCCGGAACTGGTCGGACGTTTGCCTGTGGTCGTCTCTTTGGAAGAGTTGGACGAATCGGCATTGAAACGCATTTTGACAGAACCGAAGAATGCCATTGTCAAACAATATACGAAGCTGTTTAAAATGGACGGCATTGAATTGACGTTCTCCGAAGACGGCATTGCGGAAATTGTTTCGTGTACGATGCAACGCAAAACGGGTGCTCGTGGGCTCCGCTCCGTGGTGGAACGCGTATTGCAAAATGCGATGTACGAATTGCCCGGATCGAAAATCAAGGAACTGGTGGTGGATTCCGCATTAGTCAAGAAGGCCTTGTCTCAAGATGGCGGCAAAACCGCCGCCTAAGGATTTTGCTTGAAGAAACAACATTCAGAGAATGAAAATTTGCAGGAAACCGTTGCACTGGATTTGTCGCACGAGTTTCCGCTTTTGCCATTACGCGATGCCCTGGTGACTCCGGGGGCTTCGACGCGAATTCTTGTCGGACGGACGATTTCCCAGAATGCGCTTCGCATTTCTAGGGATTATCACGATTTGATATTGCTCGCATTGCAGGTCAATCCCGACAAAGAAGCTGTTTCTGTAGACGATTTGCCCTCTGTCGGCGTTTTGGCCCATGTTCAGTCGGTGACCGTGCTACCCAATGGATGTTGGCGCGTTTTATTAGAAGGAATCGTTGTCGTCGATTTGGCGAATGCGGAGCTGGACGAAAAACGCGAATGCTTTTTGTCGAAAATCTCGCTGCGTTATTATGCCGCGCGGAATGAAGATTCTGCAAAAGCTTTATTGCAAAATGGGACTCGACTGTTCGAACGGTATGCCGCACTGCAGAATCTGTCGTCGGATATCGTGGCAAACATCAAAGCCAAGGAAGACCCTTTTGGCGCCTACATGGCGATGTTGCCTTTTCTCCGGATTTCTCCTGCCCAAAAACAATTGATTTTGGAACAGGTAGATTTGGAAAATCTCGGGAGCGTCGTTGACACCAATTTGAAAGCGGCCATCGAAGCGGAAAGTGTTGCAGAACAGGTTCGCGACGACGTTCAGCAAAAGATGCAGCAAAATCAAAAGGAATGGTTCATCGGCGAACAGATTCGTTTGCTGCAAAATGAAATTTCCGGCGGTGACGGAGACGAAATTGAAAAATTGGTCCGGAAAGTTCAAGAAAAACATTTTTCTCCCGCCATTCAAGAAAAGTTGGACGAAGAATTCGGGCGGATGCGTTTGATGCAGCCGGCCAGTCCGGAATACGCCGTCTCGCGCAATTACATCGACTGGTTCCTTTCGATTCCCTATGGAGTTTACACGGATACGGATCTGGATTTGAAAAAAGTCAAGAAAAATCTGGATTCCGGGCACTATGGGCTCGACAAAGTAAAAGAGCGTATTTTGGAATACGTCGCCGTGTTGAAGCTCACCCAAACCGAGAATAAAGCTCCGATTATCTGTCTAGTCGGGCCGCCGGGAGTCGGCAAAACGACATTGGTTCGTTCCATTGCGGAATCTTTGGGCCGAAATTTTGCAAGGGTCACACTTGGAGGTGTGCAAGACGAAGCGGAAATCCGCGGCCACCGCCGGACGTATATCGGTTCCATGCCGGGGCGTTTTATCCAGGCCTTGCGCCATGCGAAATGCATGAATCCGGTGATCTTACTGGATGAAATCGATAAAATGGGAAACGATTACCGTGGCGATCCGGCAAGTGCCATGCTCGAAGTACTTGATCCGGAATTGAACGGAGACTTTACGGACCACTTTATGGAAGTGGGTTTGGATTTTTCAAAAGTCCTCTTTGTCGCTACGGCAAATTCCGAAGAAACGATTCCCGCTCCGCTTGCCGACCGAATGGAAGTGGTTCGTTTACCGGGCTATTATCCACATGAAAAACTTTCCATCGCCAAGGATTACCTGGTTCCCAAAGTCCTTGGAAATTGTGGCGTGAAAGACAAAAAAGCTATCGTGTTTGACGAGGATTCTTTGCGGACCGTTTTGCGGGAATACACCCGGGAAGCGGGCGTCCGGGAACTTGAACGCATGATTGAAACGATTGTCCGCAAACGCGTCAAGGAAATGCTGATGGGCAAATCGGGGAATTTGACATTGACCCCGAAGCTTGTGGAAAAATATTTGGGCGTTCCCCGTTTTTTGGCGAACCGTTTGCCTGCGGCAGGGCATTTCGGCGTCATCACGGGCCTTGCCTGGACGTCTGTCGGAGGAGAAATCCTTTTAATCGAAACAAAGTTGCTGTCGGGGCGAGGTCATTTGCTGTTGACGGGAAAACTGGGCGATGTGATGAAGGAATCCGCTCAAATCGCCCTGAGCCTTGTCCGTGAACGGCTTCTGCGTTTTGACATTGACCCGGCGATTGTCCGCAAAACGGATATCCACATTCACGTTCCCGAAGGAGCGGTCCCCAAAGACGGTCCCTCTGCGGGGATTGCGCTTACCCTTTCGCTGCTTTCCGCATTCACCCGGACTCCGGTCGCTCCGGAAATTGCATTCACCGGCGAGGTGAGTCTGAGTGGAGACTTGCTCCCTATCGGCGGATTGAACGAAAAAGCGTTGGCCGCTTTGGATGCCGGTGTCAAAACGCTTTATCTGCCCAAGCAAAATGAAAAGGATATTGCCGAATTGCCCGCTCCGGCAAAGAAGGGCTTGAAAATCCACACGAAAAATCATATCGATGAGTTGATTTCGATTCTTTTTCCAAGGTCCAAGAAAAAAGGCTCGCGGGCAAAGAAGGATGAAAATGCCAGAACGGACGATTGAAGAAATGCGCCTCGCATACGAGGCGTTGGAATTGAGAATTTCCGCAGCTTGCAAACAAAGTAACCGCACAAGAGAAAGCGTTCTCTTGATTTGGGTTTCCAAATTTCACCCGATGGAGTCTGTGGAAAAAGCGCTCCAAATCGGAGCAAAAGATTTTGGCGAAAACCGGGTGCAGGAAGCGGTTGAAAAATTCAGCGAGAAACGTCCGGGAGTCCGCTGTCATATCATCGGCCCTGTGCAATCGAATAAACTTCGCCATGCGGCAACTGTCGCCGATTGCATCCATTCCATTGCCGACGTCAAGTCGGTTGAAAAATTGGAACGGATTTGTTCGGAATTGGGAAAAAAACTGGACATCCTGTTTCAAGTGAATACGTCGGAAGAAGAAACCAAAAGCGGCGTTTCCATGGATGCGGCAGAAAATTTTTTGCTTTCGTTGCCCAATTCTCCGCATTTGCGTTACAGAGGGTTGATGACCATAGGCAAGAACACCGGAGTTGCTGAAGATTCCCGCGAAGGATTCGCCTTCTTGCGGCGTTTGCAAGAAAAAATGCTTTCCCGCGGCGGCGCTTTTGAAAATTTCACGGAACTTTCCATGGGAATGACGGGGGATTTGGAAGTTGCCATCGAAGAAGGGGCGACGATGATTCGCGTTGGAACGGCCCTTTTCGGGGAACGGGATTACGGTAATAGGGTCTGAGTTTCTCTTTGAAAAGGCGAAATGTTTCGGGGATCAAAAATTCGGGATGAAATTTCCGTCAACAGAAAACGTGTCCATCCCTGTATCGAAAATACTTTTCTAGTTTTAAGGCGAAAAAGGGGCGAGGACAGACCTTTGCTCCTTCCTTTCGCGTTTTTTCATGAGAAGGATATATGCCAAATCGTGTAGTGATCGGTTCCCAGTGGGGAGACGAAGGAAAAGCCAAGATTGTTGATTTTCTCACGTTGGATGCAGACGTGATTGTCCGGTTCCAAGGCGGTGCGAATGCCGGCCATACGGTAGAAGTGGGAGATCAGAAGTTCGTCTTCCACTTGATTCCTTCGGGCATCATGCACAAGGATAAGCTTTGCGTCATCGGAAACGGTGTTGTCATCGATCCGATTCAAACGTTGGCGGAAATTGCAGACCTCCGCACGAAGGGAATTGCTGTGGATGCGGGAACGTGTCAACGGCTTGTCATTGCGGACAATGCGCATGTCGTTCTCCCATATCATTCTGCGTTGGACAAGGCGAAAGAGAAAAAAGCGGGCAAGTCGGCGATTGGTACTACGGGCCGCGGAATCGGGCCGTGCTACAGCGACAAGGTGAACCGCATTGGCGTTCGAGTTGGCGATTTGATGGATGAACGCGAACTGCGCCCGCGCGTTGAAGCGATGGCCAAAATTCACAATGAAGAATTTCGAGTCATGTACGATGTTCCGGAAATTGATCCGGAGCAGGTCATTCGGGATTATCTCCAGCTGGGTCAAGCTCTGAAACCGTTTGTCTGCGACGTGAGCGATGTTCTTCACAAAGCGTTGAAAGACAACAAACGCTTGATTTTTGAAGGTGCTCAAGGAACGATTCTCGATGTGGACCAGGGAACGTATCCGTATGTGACTTCGAGCAATACGGTTGCCGGTTATGCCAGTTGCGGAGCCGGAGTCGGCCCAACAGCCATCGATCAGGTTGTCGGGGTTGTCAAAGCTTATACGACGCGGGTTGGCAACGGTCCTTTCCCCACGGAATTGCTGGATGAAACGGGCGACAAACTCCGCGAACTCGGCAATGAATACGGTGCGACGACAGGGCGAAACCGCCGGTGTGGGTGGTTCGATGCTCCCGTTGTGCGCAAAGCGGCTTTGGTGAACGGACTCACGCATTTGGCTATCACCAAACTCGACGTGCTGGACACGTTTGACGAAATTAAAGTTTGCACGCATTATGAATGCGATGGAAAGAAAATCGAAGTATTCCCGAACCAGCTTTCTAAAGTTGGCCGTTGCACGCCGGTTTACGAAACTCTTCCGGGCTGGAAAGAAAACACGACTCGCTGCAAAACTTGGGATGAACTTCCTGTCAATGCGCAGCGGTATTTGGAAGAAATTTCGAAATTGGTCGGAGTAAAAATCGGCATGATTTCAATTGGAGCGCATCGGGACGAAAGTATCATTATCGATATGAACTGATTGGAGGTCCCTTTTGGCTGGAGAAAACACCGTTGAACTTTTGAAAGGGGTCGATCTCTTTTCGGAACTTACCGAAGATCAGCTGAAGCAATTGGCGACTCTTGTCATCGCCAATACTTTCAGCCGTGATGAAACGATAATCTTGGAAAAGGATGAATCGACAAGAGCGCTCTTCCTTATCGCAGAGGGCGAAGTCAAAGTTTACGTCACCGGAACGGACGGCAAGGAGACTATCCTTACGCTTCTTTCCCGCGGCGATTCTTTTGGTGAAATGTCCTTGATTGATGGAGAGCCTCGTTCCGCTTCGGTAAAGGCGGTGCAGCCGACAAAAGTGCTTGTCATCCGACGTGAACATTTTTTGGAATTGTTGAAAACGACACCGGAATTGGCAACGGGATTGCTTGTACAGATGAGTCGTCGTTTGCGCAATGCGAACCGGCAAATCGGATCTTTGGCGACAATGTCTGTTTACGGGCGCGTCGCCGGAACGATTCTCAGTTTGATGGAAGACCGCGGTGTGCGCATTCATGGACGCAACGGTGAAATGGTGACTGTCATTCGCAATCGTCCGACGCAGCAGCAATTTGCCGAAATGTCTGGCACGACCCGCGAAACAGTTAGCCGAGTTTTTTCGACGCTTTCTCGCCGGGGAACAATTTCTCTAATGGGAAAGGATTTGGTGATATCGGAAGTAGGCAAGCTTCACGAATTGAATCCGAAGGATTAAAATGGACGAGCGTTCTCAAAAGAAAACTTTCGTTTATCGAATATTGTCGAAGAGACCGTGGCTTTATGCCCTTTTCTGGTTGGCGGTGTGTCTTGTCTTGTGCGCCA
Organism: uncultured Fibrobacter sp.; assembly: GCA_964587155.1. Taxonomy (GTDB): domain Bacteria; phylum Fibrobacterota; class Fibrobacteria; order Fibrobacterales; family Fibrobacteraceae; genus Hallerella. The sequence continues at coordinate 117,797 of CAZPKF010000005.1, read as the reverse complement.
TCCTTTTCGACAAGGCGGTGATGCCCGTTGTCGCTCGGGAATATGCAGAAGAATTGCGCGTTCCCGCTCTTGAAGGTCTCGACAGCGCCAAGGCGGTTGCTGCGGCGACCGAAGCCGGGTTCCAGATTGCGTTTTCACAAGAAAGGGAATACAGCAACCGTTACGATATCGGTTTGGTGATGCGGCAAAATCCGCTAGCGGATAGAAATTCCAAGCCCGGACGAACTATTCGGGTGACGCTTTCGGATGGACTTCACCAATTTACGGTGCCGGATTTGTTTGACAAAAACGGAGAAGAGGCTGTTCGTGAAATTGAAAAAGCGGGGTTGAATGTCGGCCTGACGTTCACAACGCCTCATCCGAATTTGTCGAAGGGCAAAGTTGTCCGAACGAACCCGTCGGAAGGCTCGCTTGTGCATCAGGGCGATACTGTGGACATCTTTTTGTCTTCGGGGACTAAAGGGCAAAAAATCAGTTTGCCCAATGTGTCCCAAGTCCGGCTGGCCATTGCAAGGCAAAATTTGAGGGAAGCAGGATTTATCGTTGGAAAAGTAACTGTCCGCAAAAAAGCGGGGATAGCGTCTGGCCTTGTGATTTCTCAGGACCCGGCTGCAGAAACGCTCCTTTCTGCCGGGGCGAAAATCAATTTGGTCGTTTCGGAGTAAACAGAAATGCGCTGTTGGAATTTTGCCCTTGTCTTTTTGTTGAGCTTTGGCATGTTCGCATGCAGCCCTTCTAAACCCGCGGTGACCGTGGAGGCGCCGCAAGTCGACAGCCTTCCGCCTAAGAGCAAAACGCCGGCATTTTCTGTTCCCATGGACAGCGTGGAACTGCTGCGGAAAGAAATTGCACACGGTTCTTTTTTAAGGGCGTTGACGTTGCAATCCCAAGGGGAATTGGGACTTGCAGAACAGTTTTTGGTCCATGCGCACGAGGCGGATCCCGAAAATCGTTTTTTGGCGTTTTCCGTTTTGGATTTGATGGATAAACGTGGAGCGCCTGACGCGGTGGAATTCGCCGAAAAGATCAAGGGCCTTGCCGGGAAGAAAAACAGCGGACAATACGCGCTTCTCGGGCGGGTTTACAGCGGCGTGTCGAATTTGGACAGCGCCCTTGCGTATTACAAAAAAGCGGTTGATTTGAACGAACGGGATTTTCGCGCGTTGTATGAATATTCCCTGTTGTTAGAAATTGTTCAGGAGAAAGAGGAACTTTCGCGCGTTTATGGCATCTTGTTGCCGCAAATCGGTTATCCGCAATCTATGCTCGAGCGCCAAGTTGGGCTGTTGGCCGAAGCGAAAAAGGATTCTGCGCTGGCGGATCTTTTAGGCGACGTTTACGAAGTTCGAGGAGACAGGGCTTTTTTGGAAAGTCGAATCCGGCTTCTTTTTGGAATGAAGCGTTATGAAGAGGCCTTGTCGTCGGTAGAAGAGTTTCGTGCGGATTCCGCCCATGCCGATGACTCGCTGTCGGTTGCGCTCCTGGTGGCTGTCCTTGTGGATCTGAAACAGGATACGGTGGCGTTGGATTCTTTGAAGGCTATTTATAAACGGCAGCCGACTCGAGAATTTGTGTTGATGGATGTCGCATTGTTGGAAACGAAGTTGGGCATGGTAGAACAGGCGAATATCCATTGGGGTCGTTTGGCAGAATCGGATACATACCGGGCGGCGGCAAATGGGATGCTCAGCGCATATGCGCTTACGGATGGAGACACATCTAAAGCGGTGGAATATTTGGAAAAGGCCTATCGTGCGGAACCTGCGGCATACCGTGGATCATTGGTCTCTCAATATTTGAACCAAAAAACCTTTGCGAAAATTTATCCGATTTTGGACGAAGTCCTTCGGCCTAATGCCAAACGGGATTCTTTGCGCACCTTGTTGCTTTCGGCTGGGGATTTGGAACGCTTGCGGGAATTCGACAGGGAAGTTTCGATGGAGCTGGCTGCAACGCATTCGGAATACGGATTTATTTTGCAAATGAATGCGGACTATTTGGAAAGGGGATGGATTAGTTCCGGAAATCGGGATTCTGCTGAATCTTTGCGGAGAAAATCGAGCGAACATTTTATTGAAGCCATTCAAATCGGTGGCGAAAATTCGCAGATTTTGTTCGCTTATGGCGTTAACTTGATTGCTTTTCGGCAGATAGATTCGGCAATCGTCGTGTTCAAAAAAATATTTGAAAAAAATCCCTCCGATGCCGTTGCCAAAAATCATTTGGGTTACACCTTGGTGGATTTGAACCGCAGCCCAGAAGAAGTCCGGTGGGGAAGTTCCCTGATTGACGAGGCGTTAAAACTGGAACCGTCGATCGTTGCCTTTATGGATTCCAAAGCGTGGGCGCTTTACCGCGAAGGCAAAGGCCGTGAAGCGTTGACTTTGATGGAAAAAGTGGAATCATTCGCCGAGGAAGATTCGCTGGAGGCAATGTTTTACAAGGATACATCCGTCTTTGTCCATTTGGCTGAAATTTGCCAAAGTCTGGGATTGAATGAACGTTCCATCGGTTATTACTTGAAAGTCCTTGAAATAGATCCGGCGAATGCCCATGCGAAAAAGCAGATTGAGCTGTTGAAACAGGCGGTCAAACCGCCGGAGCCGTCTGAAAAAACAGAATCTTCGCCTGCAGAAACGGATGGAACGAAGCCTTGAAAAAATATTTTTTTGGCGTAGCTTTTCTTGCTTTGATGGGAACTTTTTGCGGATGCTCTCCGCATTTGGCGAAAGGGCCTGTGGAGCAGTCGGAAGGGCTTGCCCCAGATAGTTTAAAGGCCAAGTTTTCTGTGAAAACGCAAGATCCGGTGGATGGATCGCATACGCTTTCGGGCGTTTTGTTTGCGGTTCCCTACAAGCGTTATCGAATGGAATTTTCGGGTCCGATGGGAATTGGAGTGGCTTCGCTTTTGTGGAAAGAAGGAGACTGGTCACTTGTTTTGCCAGCGCAGAAGGCTTATGTTACGGGAAAGGGATATCTTGTCGGCGGTGTCGCGGGCATTCCCCTGTTTGATATTCACCGGGTGGCGGCTTTGTTTTGGGGAGACGCTCTGCCGCGGGGAGGAACGGTGGATTCCGTGCGGACGGATTTGGGTGAAAAGAAAATATTTGGAACGGGTGCGTTGGGGATTCCGTTTGTCGCCACGTGCGATGGGGATGGCCGCATAGTCAAAATTTCCCAAAATGCAGAACGGTTGGAATTTTCGGATTACGCCCTGTTTGAAAAGTTGGTGGTGCCGTTGAATGCGGTGTTTTTTCAACGGGAAAATGCTGTGCTGGAAATTCGCCTGAAAAGCGTGAAAACGGATGCGGAATGGGGAACGGGAACTTGGCGGCTTCCGATTCCCGAAGAGTATGAACTCTTGAAATATTGAAACTTGTCAACGGACTTGCCGAATTTGACTGTGTTCTTGCCGCACCTGCGATAAGCCTTTTTAAGAAGGCGCCTTATCATCACTTTATAACATATTTGATTTTTACATCACCGCTGCTTTCTTGTATTTTGTAAACGCAGTATTCGTCTTCTTTTATATAACGGATTTGCAGGGTGGAGTCGTTTTCCCAATTTATATCGATGCTATCGCAGCAGCGTTTCGAAAAGACCGTCTTGTCGCTTTTGAAAACGGACGTGTCCAAAGTATCGTTGGCATTTAGTATTGCAACGGAGTGATGAACCCAACCTGCGGCGCCACCACCGGAAGCCACATAAAGAACGGCTTTTTTGTTGCCGTTTGGCGAAAGGATATTTTCCCCCTTTGTGAGTGTTATTGAGTCGTTGAACGTTAAGAATCCGATTGCAATCGTTCCGCACAATCCCAGTAGCGCAAATGGAGCCGTAAACAGAAATAAAACAATCTTCAAATCCCTTTTGCTCATAACAGTCCTATCAACGCAATAAAAATTCCGATTACGACTAAAACGATGTACACCGAGAGTGCACACCATTTCAGCAATTTTTTGAAAAAAGGAAACAATTTATTTTTCAAAGCAGGCGTCAAAATAGTCCATCCCTAGTTTTATCTGTTCTTGATCTTTTGGATCATCGCCAAATGTTGAAGAAAAGAAAGATCCGTATTCTGGCTTGTGAGTTCCGTCTTTATACTGCGCGAGGCCGGCTCCAGCTTGGAGAATTACCCTTGGAATTCCGACTGATCGTCTAGTAGCGCCGTAATTCACATTTCCAAAATTCTCATAAGAGGAGTCTTTGTCTTTGTAATCGCATCGGTTATGGGTATAAACTGCCATCCCGAATGGAAAGATTGGCAAAAAATTCCAACGTCGAGCTTCGGCGATATTGTCATCGGGACCCTTCGGCAAATGATTTCTGTAATAATCGCAGGCGTTGAAATTCGGGATGGCGACATTGGTTTTATCCCGTAATGCCGGGTTGTTGCCATTTTCGGCAAGAATTTTAGAATACTCTTTGAGAGTCATGTTGACTTTCCTCCTTTCCATGCAAACAGGGATTGTTTTTGTTTTCTGATTGATTTTGTCCGCCCGTTCGGACTTTTCTGGGAATCAGAATAGTCAACACATCAACCATCCTGCTCTTGCTGCTCGTCATGAACAAATCTAACTCATGACAGGGCTTTATCAATGGCAAGGTCATTTGTTGACAGTAATATATATTTTTTTTCAACTGAGCTTGTGTTTTGCAAAAATCTCCGGTATGCACGAAAATTTGCCGGTGGTTATTCTCTGCATGGCAAATATTCATTATTCCAATACGTTTTGCCGCGAAAAAGGAGCCTTTTGGACAAACGAAGACTCTACCCGGTTCGCAGAATTCTTGTTCGTAAGGCATGTCTAGCTTCGTTGTTGATTTTCTTCGTATTGGGGGGCATGTTGTTTTGGCCGGAACGAGGGTATAAATAAACTCATGCGTCGGTCCTTGCTGCAAAATGAACGCCACTTTTGCGGACGGTTGATGTTTTATTGGGTGATGCTTGCAAAGGAAGGTGTAATTTTGGGCTTTTTTGTTCGGAATGACTTAAATTGGAAAACTAAGTTTTCTTGCCGTGCGAGTATTTGTTTTTGGTACAAAAACGGTGGCGTTTTCCTTGAAAAAATTGGAATCATTTTCAAGATGGCGTGGGAATGTTTGTTGTTGAAAATGCAGAGGGAGATACCGTAACTCTTTCGATGATTGCGGAAAAGGAGAATTTGTGGACTCGCGGACAGTCTCACGATCAACAGGATAACTTATCCATAACACTTGCAAGCTCAAAAAAGGTTTTTTGGAAAATTTTTGGGGCCTGTTATGAATTTCGCGTGGAAGGTGGTTATGATGCTTCTGTCTTGAATAAACAAGTTAACGATGTCGCAAATAAGATTGTTGGTTATTCTGCGGAAACGAAGATTGATAACCCGACAACAGTCACATTGGAGCGGGATATTCACAATAGTTGAACTATTTTGTAATTTTAGCGTATGTGCCGTCTTTTTTATTTTGTCTTATTCGCCCTTTTCACATCATCCTTTGCCGTCGACACGCTTGAAATTTTTGCATTGCGCGTTCAGTTCAAGCAGGAATCCCCGGACAATTCCCTGACGACGGGAACGGGCCGGTTTGATTCTGACAGTGACACATCCAATGCGAATTACAGTTTGGATCCGAGCGGTCACCGGGCGAGCGCCGCTTATTGGCAAAAACATTTTGAATTTGTGAACAATTATTATGGGGCGGTCAGCAACGGAAACTTGGTCATTCAGGCGCGGATTTTCCCTAGCGGCGAACCTTACACATTGGATCATTATATCATCGATTACAATCGAACGGCTAAAAAGAAAGGAGAAAAGACGGCGGAGTTTGACGAAGCCCGCAGCCGCGATTACATGAATTTCATTTGGGATGCCATCACCGAAGCCAATCAGTCCAAAGACACGTTAGACAATCCATTTCGGGTTCCGATGCCCAAATCGCCGAATAAAAAACGCGCGTTTATGATTATCCACGCTGGGGCGAGCCGCCTTTTGGACGGGGGCAGCATGGGAACGAATCATGCGGACACTCAGGGCGATTTTATGGATGTCTACGTGGTGCAAGATTATTGGGCGTATTTGGATTCTACCGATAAAGAACGGAATTGCGCAGGGGATCGATTTGGTATGGTGATTCCGGGGGCTACTTTTGACACGCTCAAAACGGTGATGGTCACCAGCGAAACGGCATCGCAGGACGGACTCAACTGGGGTATCAATGGAATTCTGGTGAATCAAATTGGACGGGAATTGGGAATGCCCAATACATACGATGTGGTAAAAGGCATTTCGAGGCTGGGATATTTTGACGTGATGGATTTTGCCGGCTATAATGCCGGGAACGGCTTTTTCCCCGTGTTGCCGTCGGCGTGGGTGCGGGCCTACATGGGATGGGCGAAAGTTCAGACGGTTTATCCGCCGTCGGATGGCAGCTTGACGAAGGAAATTGTCGCAGCAGGATCGGGAAGTGGCACGGAAATATTGAAAGTGCCGCTGTCTTCGAACGAATACCTATTGATTGAAAACAGGGAACGTTCCGCCGGGGATTCTGCAAAGATTGCCGTTTCTTACGTTCCCGCATCGGATGTGGCTGCGGAAACGGACTATGAAATTCTGACCAAAGTTTACCCGGTCGACAGTTTGCATGTCGCGTTTGAAGACAGCACCTGCGATTCAAAGGGAAAATGTACGAAGAACAAGAAAAAACTGAACGGTGTGATTGTCAACGTGTCGTCGTTTGACGCTGGACTTCCATCTAGCGGTATTGCCGTGTGGAAGGTCAACGATTGGTATTTGCGCGAGGCGTTGCCTTATGGCGTCACCAATTTCTGGGGCGGTGACACGGTAAAAGATCATCAATTTGGCATCATGCTTGCCGAAGCGGACAAAGTCCTTTCTATTGGGAAAACGTTCAAAAATGCGCTCGGAGAAGATTCGTACGATTACGGTTCCGGTGCGGATTTGATTCCACATCTTCGTCGCGGTGAAAAATCCCCTAAGGATACGGTGTGGTCCATTCGGCCGTCTGGTTATGGTAATACGGCGACGACAACGGGCGGTTACACGGGTATCACGGTTTCGGCGGGAAAAGGGAAAAATTTCCACGTGGAAAAAACGTCGAATCTGTTTATGGGCGACAGTGTCTGGAATTTTGCCGCGTCATCGATTCCCGTGCGGATCTCGTGGGCATCGAACGCTTTGATTTCTGGTTCAAAGTTTCCGAAGAATGTCGGTGTTGATGCGGCGATGCGGGCTGCGGTGGCGTTGGATTACCCGGAGGGAATGTCGGTCGGTGCCGGGGAAAAGTTGATTGTCTTTGGTGCAGAAGACGGTACGCTCCAACTGATGACGGCGGCGGGGGATTCTTTGATGGAAAGCGACACGCTTGTTACGCGGACGGTCCTTTCCCGTGCGGATTCAACGGTCCAAGTTCCACTTTATCGGTTGGGAAAATCAGCGGGCGCTCTTTTGGGGCTGGCGGCGACTGGGGATTCCGTGTTCAGCTTGCATCAAAATGCGGGACTTGTGCGGACGGCGCTTTTGCCTGCGATCGATCGAATTCAGTATGACCGGGAAAGCATCAAAATTCCCACGGCGAAAATAGGGCCTTTGTTGGATGGCGGTTATGTTTTTGTCGCGGATTCGGGGACTTTTTACCGATTCCGTACATCGGATCTCTCCAAAGGAGACCGCTTCGCTCTTCCGGAAAATTTCATTCCGCAAGACATGGCGCTTTGCCCATCCGAAGAGTCTGCTGATATAGCCCTTGTCGGTGAGAACGCAGAACTGGCACTTTATAAAAGTGCAGAAGGGAGAATTCAAAAATTGCCCACTCCCAAAATTCAGGGAAAATTGCTCGCTCCGTTAAAAAAGCAAAGTTTCCGAATCGCCTGTTCCGACTTTGACCGGGATGGAAAATCAGAATTGTTTGTTTTGGGAAGTCGTGGATACGCGACCATGGTTCGGGCGGAAGATTCGGCAAGAGTCCTGTTCGCTCCCAAATCATTTAAACGCGGAAACGATGGCGTTCGGGATTTTTACGATGAAACGTCTGCGATTGCTGTCAGCGATATCAATGGGGACGGTTATCCGGATGCCGTTTTCTTGGGTTATAACCTGCTTTATGCGATAGACCATTCGGGCGTTGTCGTTTCGGGGTTCCCGGCAAAAATTGCCAGTGGACTTCCCGAATACAGCTTCCATTCGGATCCGCTTGTCGTCGATGTTTCCGGAGACAGTCTGCCGGAAATTCTGGTGGGAACGAATGGGGGAATGCTCCTTGCCTTTCTTTCAAATGGGAAAAAGTTTACGGATGGATTCCCGATTTCTGCGGGAGCGTTTGAATATGGAGAAGTTGTGCGCCCCATGAGCTTTTTTGTCGCCAAAACGGTGGATTCTTTGCCGGGACCGCAGGTGTATGCGTTTCAAAGAAATTCGGTTTCCGGATATCATTTGGCGAAGTCAGCGCAGGGGGCTGTCGCCTCGGCTAAAGCCTGGAGCGTGCCCGGGAATGGGAACGCCAGAACAAATTTCTTCGATGCTTCGCGACTTTCGGAACCTGCGGCAAGGGATTCTGTGGAAAGTATCGGAGACTTCTTTGTTTACCCGAATCCGGTTCGCGGCGGAAATGCAAACGTCCGTTTTGAACTGGGGATGAACGCGAAATCGGCGACGCTCGAATTTTACGACATAACGGGACTTTGCGTATTTTCTCAAAAGCTCGGCAGTGCAAACAAAGGAAACAATCAGGTGGATAATCTGGATGTTTCCCGTTTGGGCAGTGATGTGTATACGGCTAGACTTCGCGTCAAATTTACGTCGGGAAAGAAAAAGGAAAAGTTTTATCGGATAGGAGTTGTTCGGTGAAAATTTTCATTTTTGCAAGCCGTTGAACGCCCCATTTTTAGAATGGGGTGGGGTTGAAATCGGACGTTTAAAGAGTGGCGTTTCGGAAAAAACAGCTTATGAAAATGTTTTTAGATCGTAGACTTTCGAGAAACTGCCGAAAAACCATCGTGATCTGTTAGTTTGTGTGAAATTTAGCGTCGTCGCGAAAAACCGTATTAACCGACAAAACGAGTTTTGAACGTCAAATCCCGTTCGTTTGAAAGAACAAATCTGATTTTAGGAATAAATGCGAAATCAATGTGGTTTGAAGGGCAAAACTTTGAGCTAAATTTACATTGTGAATAAAAGATTTTTCCCTGTAGGAATAGCCCGATGTGTATTTTAAAATGGACTGCCACAGTAGTTTGTGCAGGATTTTTAATGGCTTGCTCTTCGCCGACAAATGGAGAAACTGGCGGAGAAAATGGGCCGGGGACTTTGCAGGGAATGTCTTCGGTGACGGAAAAATCTTCTGCAAGTGCGGAATCCGCATCAAGTGCCTCTCAAATGGCGCTCCGTTGGGTTGATACCAAAATGGGATTTTCGATTTCGAAAACGGAAATCACGCAGTCGGATTATCTTTTGCTGATGGGCAGCCTTCCTGAGCAAATGAAAAACTCGGTGGGGGATTCTTTCCCGGTGGCGAATGTTTCGTGGTATGACGCAATTCTTTTTGCAAACGCCCTTTCTAAAAAAATGGATTTGGACACGGCTTATTCTTACACGTCCCGTGGGGCGGGGAACAGGCTTGTTGGACTCCAAACGGATTTTTCGAAAAAGGCGGTTCGTTTGCCGACTTCTGACGAATGGAAAAAGTCTTACCAAGCGGGGAATTCGGATACGTATTACTGGGGAACGGATGTCGCTTCGAAATACGCCCAATACATTTTGACGGATGGCTACCGTCCGGTTGCTTTGAAATTGCCAAACGCCCTGGGACTTTACGATATGGCAGGGAACGTGAGCGAATGGACTGCCGACACGGCATTGCAAGGAGGTTCCTGGAGGTCGAAGGCTTCGGAATTGGCTTGGAATCAAGTGGAAAAGAAAACTCCGGATTTTGCTTCGAACGAAACGGGAATCCGCGTTGTACTTGTAGGAGAATAAATGAAATATTTTGCGTTGCCATTGCTGTTTTTGCTTTTTTTCGCCTGTGCTCAAGAAGACGGGAAAAAAACGGAAAAAGTGGAAGAAACTTTGAAGTCCTTGCCCAAATTGGCGGAAATTCAAGTGCCAGAGGGTGTCGAAGGAGTTTATGTTGGAATGTTGCCTTGCGATGAATGTGAAATTCGTCGGGTTCGAATGACTCTTGACAGCGCAGGAAAAGCGTCCGTTCAAGAAGTGTTCATTTCTTCGGCGGGGGAAGATACCGTAAAAAGTTCTGCGACTTATATCGATAGTGCCGAATTTGTCGCAGTTCGTTTTGATGACGACAGACGTTTTTTCCGTTTTCAAAAACACAAAGGAACATCCCTTTATTATTTGAATCGGGATGGAAACGTCTATTTAGATGAAACGGAAGAACCTTATCAGTTGCTCCGCCTTTTGAATGTGAGAAAATCTCCATGATGGAATTTGCGAAAGCTCTCAGCGAGCGCTTGCCGAAAGTTTTTTTGGGAAAGTCAGCTCTTCCGATTGCCGCGATGGATTACGGCGAAGAATTGGACGTGAAAAACAAAGCGTTTTCTCTGTTTTGCAAAGAAAACGCGTTGCCGGAACCGGACTTGATTGTGGAAAGTCCCAAATCCAGGGCGTATCGAACAACGACAAAACGGCGCTGCTTTTTTGAAAATGGCTCTTGCCGATTGGTTTTTGGCGACAGGGAAGATCGCGCCGGTTATGCAGAAATCCTAGAACCGTCAGAGCATTTGACCATTTACCGTTTCATCGAAGATTATTTGAACAAGCCCGTCTTTGCGGCGCTTTCTGCGGTGATGAATTGGGTGGTTATCCGCGGCTCTTACACACGGTTCGCGATTATCTTCAACATTTGCAAAATGGACGCTTTGATTGTCCGCAAATTGAAGTTGTTGTCGGAACATCTGAAAACATCCGGATTGAATGTTTTTTCGGCGCACCTTTACTTTGACCCGACCCGTTCGGATTATTATTTGGAAGCGGAACGCCCGATAAAAACGCTCTCGTTCAAAACGCTTTACGGCCCAAAGGATTTGACGCTGGATTTGGGAAAGTTCCGTTTGAAATATCCTGTGACGGGGTTCAGTCAAATCAACGAATCTCAAATTCCGAATTTGCTCCGTCTGGCAGGGAATTTACTATCTCCCACTGAAAACGCGCACTTGTTAGATTTGTATTGTGGTTATGGGCTGTTTTCATTTGGCATCGGCGAAAAGGTAAAGTCTTCTTTTGGCGTTGAATGGATTGGACCTTCGATAGAATTGGCTAAATCCAATGCCCGATTTTTAAAACGGCGGGCACAATTTGTCGCAGGGAAAATTGACGGACGCTTTGTGGAAAAATCGATTCCGGCATTCGACAATGCAGAATTTTTGCTGCTCGACCCACCGAGAAAAGGCGTAGAGCAAGGAGTCATTCCGGCGTTGGCGAAGCGCGGCCCGGAACGTGTGTTGCACATTTTCTGTGGAACGGATGAAATTCCTCGTTCGGTCAATCAGTGGCGTTTGTCGCATTATCGGGTTTCAAAGATTCAACCGTTGGATTTGTTCCCGGGAACGCCGCATCTTGAAACTCTTGTTTTGTTGGAACGGAATTGAAAACCTCCTTTTGTAAATGAAGGCATTATGACACTTCGAGAAGCTTTTGGTCAAAAAATTTTGCTGTTGGATGGCGGCATGGGATCTGTCATACAAACGTATGGGATTCAAGGCGCGAATAACGACATGCTGTCGATAGAACGCCCCGATGTGATTCTCGACATTCAACGCCGTTATGTGGCTGCCGGAGTTGACGTTTTGACGACCAACACGTTTTCGTCGCAACGGATTTCGCAGCGAGAATATCACCAAGAGAATCGCATTGCGGAAATGAACCGTGCGGCTGTCGCAATTGCCAAACAGGCCGCTTCCGAATCTAACGGGAGACAGGTTTTTGTTTTGGGAGATGTTGGACCGACGAGTAAAATGCTTTCCATGAGCGAAGATGTCAATGATCCGGCCAGTCGCGCGATTACATTTGATGAACTGGAGTCCGCATATTTAGAACAGATAGAAGTCTTGGCGGAATCGGGTGTCGATGGCATTTTACTCGAAACCATTTTCGACACGTTGAACGTCAAAGCGGCGCTCAGCGCATATCAAAAAGTCAAAGATGCGATGGCGGCCAAAGGAAATTCTAATCCACTAGAAGTGTTGCTTTCGATGACGGTGAGCGATGCTTCGGGAAGAACGCTTTCTGGACAAACGGTGGAAGCGTTCATCGTCAGCGTCATGCACGCAGAGCCTCTTTCCATCGGATTGAATTGCGGACTGGGCGCAGACGGAATGCTCCCCTATTTGCGTCGCATGGCGAAAGTTGCCCCCTGTTATGTCAGTTGCCATCCGAATGCGGGACTTCCTAATCAATTCGGCGGTTACGATGATACGCCAGAAGACATGGTCCGGAAAATCCAGCCTTACTTGGATGAAGGGCTTGTCAACATGTTGGGTGGTTGCTGCGGAACGACTCCAGAACATATCGCGGCATTTCGCAAAGTGTTGGATTGTCTTTCTGCGGATTATTCTTGCAGGAAACCGGTTCATCGTCCGCCGATGCTCATGCTCAGCGGATTGGAGCCGCTTGCGGCTGCCCCAATTCAAAAACATGAAAAGGAAAGCTTTTTTGTCAAAGTCGGTGAACGTTGCAATGTCGCCGGGTCAAAAAAATTTCTTCGTCTCATCAACGAAAAAAATTATGACGAAGCGTTGGACATTGCCCGTAAACAAGTTGAAGACGGAGCGCACGTTATCGATGTCAACATGGATGATGGGCTTTTGGACGCGCATCATGAAATGACGGGATTCTTGAATTTGTTGGCTTCGGATCCGGCGGTTTGCAAGGTCCCGGTGATGATAGATAGTTCCCGTTTTGAAATTATCGAAGCGGGTCTCAAGTGTGTTCAGGGAAAGTGCGTTGTAAATTCCATTTCATTGAAAATGGGAGAAACTGCTTTTTTGGAGCATGCGCGGACCGTACAGCGTTTGGGCGCTGCAGTCATCGTCATGCTTTTTGACGAAGAAGGTCAGGCAACGGATTATGACAGGCGAATAAAAATTGCTTCTAGGGCTTACAGGTTGTTGACGGAAAAGTTGAACTTTAATCCGACTGATATCATCTTTGACCCAAATGTTTTAACGGTTGCGACCGGTATGGCGGAACACGATGCCTATGCGGCAGATTTTATTCGAGCAACCCGTTGGATCGTTGACAATTTGCCGGGAGTTCATGTTTCGGGTGGGCTATCCAATTTGTCGTTTGCGTTCCGGGGAAATAATTACCTCCGAGAATCAATGCATTCTGTATTTTTACATCATGCGATTCCCAATGGCTTGGGAATGGCCATTATGAATCCTGCTGCGGCGATTGCTTACAAAACGATTCCGCCGGAACTCCGCCTTGCGATTACAGAAGTTGTGCTGAATACAGAACCGGAAGCGGGCGAAGAGCTGATTTCCATTGCGGAAAAAATGACCGAAGCGATGCTCCAGGCAAAAGAGTCGGGCGAAAAATATGATCCGACGGCGATTTTTGCTTGTGGTGCAAAAACGTTGCAAATAGAATCCAAACGACCGGAAGAAGTAAAAAATTCAACGCCAGAAGAACGCCTACAAGAGGCTTTGCTTAAAGGAACATCTTCCACGTTGGGGGATGATTTGAAAATTCTGCTGGACCGGGGAGAAAATCCGGTGGAAATCATATCTGGTCCGCTGATGGATGGCATGAACGAAGTCGGCAGGCTGTTCGGAGAAGGAAAAATGTTTTTGCCGCAGGTGGTGAAAACGGCAAGGACGATGAAAAAGGCGGTTGAAATTTTACAGCCTTATATAGAAGCCGGCAAAACGGCGAATTCCAGTTCCCGCGGAAAAATCGTCATAGCGACTGTCAAGGGAGATGTTCACGATATCGGAAAGAACATCGTTTCTGTTATCATGGCCTGCAATGGCTTTGACATGATTGATTTGGGAGTCATGGTTCCTGAAGATGAAATAGTCAAAGCGGCGATAGAAAACAAAGCGGATATGGTGAGCCTTTCCGGGTTGATAACGCCTTCGCTCGAAGAAATGTGCCATGTCGCTACGGCGATGCAAAATGCGGGACTCCGGATGCCGATTCTTGTGGGCGGAGCGACAACTTCGGCGGTTCATACGGCTGTAAAAATTGCGCCTTGTTACGAAGGACCTGTCTTTCACGTGCGCGATGCGGCAAGCAATCCGGGGCTTGCCATGAAACTTCTTTCTCCAGAAACCCGGGAAGAGACTATCCGGGAAAATCGGGAAGAGCAGCAGCGGTTGCGCGAAAAGCAGGCCGGTTTGAAAAATGCCGCCAAAGAAGCTTTGAATGTCGCCGTTTCAACGCCGTTGGAACGCCGATTCGTTTTTGATTGGAATTCTTATACTCCGCCAACGCCGCCTTTTGTCGGGGAATGTAAGCTTTCTCCGATTGCCGTTGAAAAAATCATTCCGTTCATCAGCTGGCCTTATTTCTTTTGGCCGTGGCGTGTCAAAGAAGATTCTGAAGAGGGAAGAAAGTTAAAAGCCGATGCGGAAAAATGGTTAGAGGATTTGAAAAAAGAAGAATATTCCATCCGTGCTGTACAGGCCTTTTATCCTGCTGCCGGAAAGGAAGACCGCATTCAAATCAAAACGGACACTTTCCGGGATTTGGTTGAAATTTTGACTCCGCGGCAGGAAAAAGCGGAAGGCGTTTGCCATTCTCTTTGCGACTATGTCGCTCCGGCGAAAAATGGAGAATTCGTTGACTTTGTCGGCGCATTTGCCTGCACGGTCAGTGCGGCTTTTGTCGAACGGTTAGAAAAAATCAAGCGGGAACATGGCGGCGGTGATTACGATGCATTGCTTTTGCAGACGATAGGTGATCGCCTGGCCGAAGCGGGTGCTGAATATCTTTCGAAACAACTTGCGGACAACTGTGCGTGGAAAGGCATTCGTCCTGCGGTGGGATACCCTTCGTTGCCGGATCAAAAGTCCATTTTCACCTTGGCGAAGATCGTCGATTTTGATGGTGTAGGAATATCTCTTACGGAAAATGGGGCAATGTATCCACAGGCATCGGTTTGTGGCTTGTATATTTCTCATCCCGCCGCTTCGTATTTTAATGTGAAATAAAATGCGGAGGAAGGTTATCCGAAACCTCAAAAGGAATATTTCTATGCGTTATTGCAAAATTCTACTTTTTGCCGTTTTGTTCGGAAGTGCTTCTCTTTGGGCGGCTCTTTCGGAAACGGTTCGGGATAATTTCATATCGAGCTGCGAAGACGGCGGCGCTTCGAAAACGTTTTGCACTTGTGTTTTCAGTAAGGTGGAAAAAAAATATTCCCAGCAGCAAATCGATGCCATCGAGCTCAAAATGCGACGCGGGCATTCGGATTTGGGGTATACGAATTTTGTCAAGAAAGCGTCGGAAGAATGCAATGCGAAACTCCAATCGGGAACTTCCTTGGGAGCGTTGGCTGCAGAAGAAGCAGAAAATTCCCGGGGAAATTTGTCGCAAAAGGAATTGGACGCGTTGGCTGCGTTGGGATTTGAAGAAGCTTTTGCGGCCGGATTTGTTGAAGCAATTGTGAACTCGCCGGAATATAAAAATCTTTTTGTCGCGGAGTGCGCTGTGGAATTTTATCCGTATCTGGGGAGTGGGCAATCGGCGAAAAGTTGTGAATGCGCTTATCAAAAACTGGTAGACGAAAATAACGTGAAAACGCTTGTCGGTTTGATGGACGAAAATGGCGAACTTGACGATTCTCTCGCCTTGGAAATGTTTTTGCCCTGCTTGCCCAAAAAATTTACGCCGGAGATGGAAAAGTACCTCAGAGATTCTTGTCTGACAGTCGCATCAGAAAACGTTTGCAGTTGCATCATCGATGAAATCAAATCGCAATTTTCATTAGAACAATTGATTCGCAAAACGCTAGACGATTCGAATTTCATTCAGAGTATTTCGACAAAAATGGCGAAGCGCTGCAAAGAATGAACGCCGCTAAATTAACGGCACGGGAACAATTCCGCCTGCGGATTTATAGATGGCTGCTTGGGCATTTTTTAAGTACAAAACGCTAAAATGCGGGTCGTTCAAATCGTAGATGTTTTGGGCATGAGGATTTTGCCGCAAAACACTTTCTTTGGCTTCTGACGTTGTATCGACGGCGACTTCGCCTGTGATGCGGATCCAGTCTTCGCCGAACATGGCGCATATTTCCACTTTGGGATTTTTTATCATCTGACGAAAACAGTCTTTTTGGTCTTTCGTGCAAATGAAAAGTTTTCCATTGTGGGCTGCAGCGATTCCGAACGGACGAACTTTTGGTTGCGAATCATCATCGGTGGCCAAATAAAAAACGCCGGCGTTGTGCAAAAATTCAAGGGCAGAAATCATATTCATCTCCAGGGAGAAATTTTTTGAAAATGTAGAACAATTCTTTGAAAAAAGCTATCTTCCCGAATAGAAAGATTTTTGAAAAATCAAAAGTTCAAAAGGAGAAGTATGTATCAAAAGATGAAAAAATGGGTGTTGACGGGAGTTCTTTTTTCTGTTGGTGTTTCGTTTTCTGCGGCTCTTGATGTTGCGCGGATTTCGGTTTCACCTGCGGAGACAAAACAGAAGATTGTCGGCTTTGGCGGCGGAAGCGTTTATTATCAGAATTGGATAACGGCTCTTGGCGAAGAAACAAAACAGGCTTTGTTCGACACGGCGTTCACGGGGCTCAACCTTTCCCTTTTGCGGGTGGGAAACTGGCTGCAGGATGAATCTGCGGATTTGAGTAATGATGTAGCGATTGTCACGGCGGGGAAAAAGCGCCTTGGTAGTCAAATGAAAATTTTGATGTCTAGCTGGTCCGCTCCGGCGACGTTAAAACCGAGCGGAAGCGTAAATGGAAAAGATGCCGGTGATGATAAATCCAAAGCCTCGTTGAAAAAGGCGTCAAACGATCTTTACGGCGACTACGCTTATGGGGATTTTGCCCACTGGTGGAAAGCTTCCCTTTTGAAATATCAGGCTGCTGGGATTTCTCCGGATTACATTTCGTTCCAAAACGAACCGGACATGTTTGCAGAATATGAAGAAACTCTTTTTGATCCGGAAGAAAATACGGAAAAGGCGGGTTACGCTCAAGCGTTGAATGCCATTTACGATTCTATTTCGACGTTGAAAAATGCCCCGGTGATTGTTGGCCCGGAACCTCTTGGCATCGGATACAATAATTTTCAAAATTACATGGCGAAATTGAACAATGACAAACTCGGCGGTTACGCTTATCATCTTTACCATGCGGGAAGCGGCAATGATAATTCGGCAAGCAATTACAGCAATCCGGAAAATTTCCGCGCTCCGATGAAAGCGATTGGAACTTCTTATGGCTCGGATGCAAAACCTATCATCATGACGGAATTTTGTTCCATGGAGGAAAATGGCAAAGAAGAATATATGACAGGTCTTGCCCATATCATGCAGGTGGGATTTTCGGACGGCAAACTGAACGGATTTATTGCCTGGGAACTTTTGTGGGGAGAAGGTAAAGGTCAGCTGATAGGCGTTTGTACAAAAGGTTGGGGAAAATGTACGGAAGATGCGATTACGATTAGCCCGGAATATCATGCGCTGCGTCATTATTCCAAATTTGTCAGCCCGGGCTGGCGAGTGATCAATTCTACCGTTGACAATGGTGATAATTTGTATGCCGTGGCGTTCCGTGCCGCAGATTGCGATTCTATCGTTGTCGTGGTGACAAATGAAGGAGCTTCGACAACTTTATCCGCACCGGAAGTTTCGGGGTACAAATCGATAGATGCTGTTCAATCAGTGGAAAAAGGAGAAAAGAGCAAAACGATTTCTGTCGTTGGCACTTATACGATTCCCGCGAATTCGGTGACGACTTTTGTTTACAAAGCGGAGAGCCTCAGCGGATTGACTTGTGAAGATTCTCCCATTATCGATCCTTACGTGGAACCGGATTTGGGAGATTCCATTGTCATCGTTGATTACGGCACGACGACAGATGTATCAAACTGGAATAGTGATGAATCATTGAATGCGGTATCTTATGGGACGTTGGAAATAGACGGAATCTCTGGATATGCGACGGTTCCGCTCGCCGGTTGCGACCAAAACGACTGCGGTTATCAACATGCCATTTTCAGTTTGCCGACAGAGGTTGGCGCCGCTCTTCAAAAATGTTCTGATTTGGTTGTGACCATGCACAGCCGCACGGATACGACGGCTTATGTGAATATCGGCGGCGCAGGAGGAACTTCGTGGACCAATTATAAATATGGAGTTCCGGGAGGCGCATCTTCATGGGTGACGACAACGATTTCTTTGGCTTCTGAAACGGATTCGGCGGGAACGCTTTTGGGGTCTAACAAACTGACGTTCAACAGCGACGGAAATGGAGTTCTGATTTCGAAAATTCTCGCTACGGGGTGCGGGTCTTCGGCGATTCCTTCGATTTCGCGTGGCGCACTCTCCAGCTTGAATTCAACATCCCGAATTTACGATTTGCGTGGCCGCCTCGTCTGGACGGGAAAACTTTCCGAGGTGGAAATTTCCGGGCGGGTTTTGAAAATCCAAAATATGAAAGCGGGTGTTTATTTCGTCCGTACGCAATCGGGAACATTCTCTGCGATAAAGCGTTGAGTTTTGCGTGACTTGTTCATTTGAACCGATTGGGACTTTCTACAGCCGGGCTTCGTATAAATACGAAGTCCCGCGGCAGGGAGTCTTTTTTTGCGGTCATCCCGGACGAATTGAATTGCTCCCCCACAAAGGATTTGAAATGGCTTTGCGGGATTTAGAAGGTTTTGAACGGCTGTGGGTGATTTTTCTTTTCCATCAGAATTGCGGCTGGCGGCCAACGACGCGTCCCCCGGTGCCATCGGAAGGACATGAGCGCGTAGGAACGTTTGCTTCGCGCAGTCCGTATCGTCCGAATCCCATTGGAATGTCTTGTGTCCGGCTGAAGTCGGTTGAAAAACTCACGCTGCAAATTGATGAAGCGGATTTGTTGAACGGAACGCCTGTCTTGGACATAAAACCTTACATACCCAAGGCGGATGCGTTCCCGTCGGCGAAAGCGGGCTGGGTCGATGCGCAAAAGGAAAATACTTGGCTTGTCGAAGTTTCTGAAAATTTTCGGCGACAGAGCGCTTGGATTTTGGAAATGTGCGGATGGGATTTGCAAAGTTTTGCCGAATGCCAACTGTCGAATTCTCCCCTGGATGGTTCTCGGCGGCGGGTCAAAGTGAATTTGCAAAATAGGACGGCAGAAATCGCGTTCAGAACATTTCGAATCGATTTTGCCTTTGATGAAAAAAATCGAAAAATCAACTTGCAAAATATCCGCAGTGGTTATTCGGTAAAAGATTTAGAAACCGCAGAAGATGTTTACGGCGACAAGGCGCTTCACTTCGCTTTTTTGGAGCATTTTGCGCAAATGCCAAAGGCGTAAAATTGGGTGCGGCGAATGGAAAATCCGGCAGGAACGTTTCCCTGGAGGCTTTCCGGTTTGACGGGAAGGTCGTAAATGGCTCCGCACTGTTCGCATTGAAAATGAACATGAGGCCGCGTGTCCGCATCGTAGTGGATGCTTCCGTCGCCAAAATCCAACGAAATGGCTAAACCGTTTTCGCATAAGGCTTCTAGGGTGTTGTAAACGGTCATACGAGAGAGCGTCGGCATTTTCGGCAGCAAATCCTCGTAAATCGTATTGACTGTCGGGTGGTTCCGTTTTGTCAAAAGATAATCGAGAATGTTCGTCCGTTGTAGAGACGGACGAACGTTTTTTTCTTTTAAAAGTTCAGAAGCGTTCATCATAAGAAAAGGGCGGAAATCCGCCCGTGTTTATTTGGAAAAATAACGGTTGAGAAGTCCGGCGAAAGCGCATCCGTGGCGAGCTTCGTCTTTGCACATTTCGTGCACCGTATCGTGGATGGCGTCGTATCCCAACTCCTTGGCGCGCTTGGCGATTTGGAGCTTCCCTTCGGTAGCGCCCGCTTCGGCGGCAACGCGGAGAGAAAGGTTCTTTTTGGTGTCTGGGAAAACGACTTCTCCCAAGAGTTCGGCGAATTTGGCTGCGTGTTCCGCTTCTTCAAAAGCGATGCGCTTGTAAGCTTCGGCGACTTCTGGATAGCCTTCGCGGTCTGCTTGACGGCTCATGGCCAAGTACATACCGACTTCGGAGCATTCTCCGGCAAAATTTTCACGAAGGCCCTGAACGATTTCTTCGTCAAGACCCTGGGCAACGCCAATCCGGTGCTCGTCGGCCCATTTGGTTGCTGTATCTTCTTTTAATTGAAATTTGGATTTGGGTGCTTTGCATTGCGGGCAGAATTCGGGCGGCTCGGGGCTGAAAGAGGCGTAACCGCAGACGGAACAGATCCAAAGTTTCATAAAATTGTCTCCTTGTTATCAGACTTGCTCTGTGAACCACAAGTTGTAACTGTTATAAAGTTATAATTGTTATAAAGTTTTGTCAAGAGCTTTTTTGAAAAAATGAAGATTTTTTTCTCAACCAAAGCGTTTGTGTCATTTCTTGACATTTTTAGCGTTTGTTAAAAAGGATGGCCCATGCAAAAAACTATTTTGTGAAAAATGGAAGTTTTCGCATTTAGAGGTTTATATGTCAGAATCTACGCGTAAAGTCAGAGTACGCTTTGCTCCTAGCCCAACGGGTTATCTTCATGTCGGCGGCGCCCGGACGGCGATTTACAATTACTTCTTTGCCAAGGCGACGGGTGGAACATTTTATTTGCGAATCGAAGATACGGACCGCAAACGTTATAACGAAGAGGCGCTCAAAGATTTGATGCGCGATTTGAAGTGGTTAGGCCTTCAATGGGACGAAGGTCCCGGAGTCGAAGGGGACTGCGGCCCTTATTTTCAAAGCGAACGTTTGGATATTTATCACCGCGAAATCCAAAAGCTGTTGGATGCGGGACTCGCTTATTATTGTTTCTGTTCCGAAGAACGTTTGAACGAAGTTCGCGTTGCGCAGAAAAAAGCAGGGGCGCCGGAAACGGGTTACGACAGGCATTGCCGCGGAATTTCTCGTGAAGAAGCGGAAGCGCGTATTCGGGCCGGAGAAAAGGCTGTTATCCGTTTTAAAATTCCGGAAACGGGCGTGACGGGGTTCGACGATTTAATCCGCGGGCATATTGAATACAAAAATGAAGTCCTCGACGATCTGGTGCTTATCAAGCGCGATGGATTCCCCACGTATCATTTTGCAAGTGTCGTAGACGATCATTTGATGGGAACGACTCATGTTTTGCGCGGTGACGAATGGATTAGTTCTACGCCCAAGCATGTTTTGCTTTATCAGGCTTTTGGTTGGGAACCTCCTGTTTGGTGCCATTTGCCGGTTATCCTGGATTCCAAGAATGGTGGAAAACTTTCCAAACGCAATGGGGCGGCTTCTGTCGGTGAGTTCCGCGATTTGGGATATTTGCCAGAAACGCTGGTCAATTATTTAGCCCTTTTGGGATGGAATCCTGGAGATGACCGCGAGGTGATGTCTTTGGATGAAATGATCCAAGCGTTCAAATTGGAAAGCATTCACCCGACGGCGGTGAAATTCGATGTGAAAAAATTGCAGTGGATGAACATGCAACACATCCACACGACTCCGAACGAGACTCTTTTGACGGAAATGACCGAAGGCCTTGAAAAAATGGGCATTTCTGTTGCAGAAGAATCCCCGGAGCGTTTGAACGAAATTGTGGAACTTTTGAAACCGCGTACGCATTTCTTGAAGGATCTCGCCGAAATGGCTGTGTACTTTTTCCGGGCTCCAGAAACGTATGACGAAAAGGGAATGCGCAAGCATTGGGGGGCGGGAAGTCGGGAAATTGCCCATGCCGTTCGAGAAATGCTTGCGACTGTGGAACCATTTTCGGCGGCGGCGATTGAAAAGGGGTTCTTGTCGCTTACCGAAAAGCGTTCCTGCAAATTGGGCGATTTGGTCGGAGCCGTTCGTTTGGCGGTGTCCGGTGTTACAGCTGGACCTGGACTGTGGGAACTTTTCGAAGTTGTGGGAAAGGAAGAAACTCTTCGCCGCATCGATGTCGCAGAACCTTTAATGCAGGCGTAAAAATCAAATGCTCCGGTTTTGGAAACATCGGATTTTGGAAAAAAAACTTTATTGTGTGGAATGCCGTGCAATAACGTCTCATGGTGTTCTGTCCAAAGAGCCGTTTTCCGTCCGCGGAGAAATATCCCCGGATATTCCGCTTGTTTGCCAATGCAGCGTTTGCGAATCGTTTTTTGCCGTTTTCTCAAAAGAGATTTACTTTGGAGACTTGCGGCAAAATGAAGACTACGCAAAACTGTTGAGTCGGAGCAGACTTTCCCCGGGTGACTGGCTTTATGTGGATGGAAAATCCCGTCCGGGGAAGATTGATGCCGTTTACAAAACAAATGAAGAAGATGTTGTTGTGGTGAATTTTGGGGAAGGCCGCTCGGAAAAATTTACCCGACTGGCGCTTTCCCAATTTGATGTCGCGGCGCCTATGGGATATCGCTTGCTTCCTGCGCAAATCGGACAGACTCTTTTGGGGGATCCGGTTTACCATGTTCTCCGCAAGTCACTTGGAACGGTTGTAGGAACAGTCGTGGACGGCGATTTGGAAAAGCGGGTTGTGCAATTGGAAAATGGAAAAATTCTATTCATCACGTTGCCGGAAGAAAACCAGCCGCTTCCCGATTCGGTTTTGCTTTGCCGTTTGAACGAAAAACTGTCTCTATTGGATCCAAAACTTTTGGCTGGAGTCAAATCGAATGTCGTTCACAATATAGCCTACGTTTACGGTGCGGTTCCGCGTTATTTGGACAAGGAAAAAATTATTCGCGAAGTGAATAATCTGCAGGAGTTTCGCGGAGTCATCGACCTGTTGCAGGTGAACGTCGACGGCATCGTTGTTCCCGATGCGGATTTGCGAAATCAAGCGCTGCGCATTTTGGAATCGGCGGAATCGCCCCTGTTCAATTATGAAGTTTCTGTTTCTAGCGGAGCGATGACTGTCAACGCTTATTGCCTTGCCGGGAAAAGTCCGGAAAAAATTCGGGAACGCCTTTGCCAAATGGAAGGGTTGAACGACATCTCCCTTGAACTAGAAGAAGTTCCAGAACCGCCGGCGGAAATGGTGAAACGCGCCGAGATGTTGAAAAAAGTCTTGGCGGAAAATCCCAAATATTCCAAATATCGTTACCATGTGATTCCGCTTGAGGATGGCATTGTCGTGGAAGGTTGCGTGGAAAACGTGTTGCAAAAAAGTTTGTTCAACATCGCCGTTATCCGGGCTGCTAAAGGGGTGAAAGTTTCGACCCGTCTGCGCGTGGAAACGGATAGGAGGGCTGAATGGCCAAATCAACTTACAAAAAATTAAATGAATTGAAAAATCGCCTCAGTCCGCCCAATCGGTCCGCGACGCTTTCGGAACTCGCCGATTATATGAATTGCAATCAGCGTTCTATTTACAGGTATCTCGAAGTCCTCAAAGCGGAAGATTGTGGGCTTCAAATTGAAAAGACTTCTCCAAAACGATACTTTTTGCATCCGATGGCGGCAAAGCGGCCCGATGCGATTATTCGTGGGCTCAAGTCTGTGCAAAAAGTTTTGGAACGCACGGGTATTTCTGCGCTTCACGGAAAACATCTTGAACGGGCTGTCCGTTTTCTATCCGGAGACTCAACCTCTGACACGGAGTTGGTGAGCCGGGCGATGAATCTTGATGAAGATTTCATTTTTGACTTGGGACCTTTTTCGGAATATGACGAACGCCGTCCGGATCGCGATTCCAATGTTGACAAACTTTTGGATGCCATCAAATTGCGCGCCAAATTGAACGTGACTTACAAAGCGGCCCGGGATTCCAAAGAAGAAAAATGGGAAGTGTGCCCGCTTAAAATTATTTTGCGGATAGACACTCTTTATTTGGTGGGAAAGGTTGGAGAGCAAATTAAACTGTTCGCTGTGAGACGGATTAAAAATTTCCATAAGACGGGAACGTATTTTCCGCCGGTTGAATTTGACTACAAAAAACTTTACCTCAACTGTTTTGGAAAGTTCATCGGAATTTCAAACGAAAACAATTATCCGAAAATCAAATTGGTGATGACCGTAGAAGATCCGTGGTTGATGGCGCAATTCCACGAAGCGCATTTTAATCCTCCGGTGAAATTCCGGCAGCAAAATCCGATGGTTGTCGAACTTTCCATTTTTGATACTCCCGATTTCCGCAGCTGGCTATTAGGCGTGTTGCCGTTTGTCAAAATTAACGAGCCCGAAAATCTCAAAAAAGAATTGCGGGCGATGCTTGAAAAATCGGTGAAGGCGTTATGATTTCGAATCGACTTTCCGACTATTCATTTGAATTTCCCAAAGAGTTGATTGCAACGCGTTCTCCGGGAAAAGGCAAAACCAACATTTTGCATTGTCCTCAAGACGGCGGCCCGCTTGAAATAGTTCCGGCTGCCCGGATGGTTGATTTTTTCCGCTCCGGGGATTGCATCGTGGTGAACAACACCAAAGTGATTCCTGCGCGGCTGTTTGGACATACGTTGCACGGTGGCCAGGTGGAAATTTTGTTGGTGCAAACGCTTTTCCCCAGTGAAGAGGGAAAGGCGCGGTGGGAAGCCTGGGTGCGCCCCGGGAAAGCGTTCCCTGTTGGCAGGGAACTTGAAATTGCCGGAGTCCGCGTGTGGGTAGAGGGTGTGAATCCGGATGGTGCGCGCATTCTGCGCTTTGACGTGACACCCGTGGAACTTGAAGCTGTGATGAACCGGCAAGGGCATGTTCCACTTCCGCCGTATATCAATCGCCCTGACGATGAAGAAGACAAAAAAGCGTATCAGACTATTTTCGCCAAATACAATGGTGCGGTCGCAGCTCCGACGGCCAGTTTGCATTTCAGCGAGCAAATGCTTTCCGATTTGAAAGCGAAGGGTGTAAAAGTCGCCGAAGTGACTCTCCATGTTGGACCGGGAACATTCCAGAATATTTCGGAAGAAGATTTTCGGAATCACCAGATGCACGGAGAACACTACGAACTGACCGAAGAAAATGCGGAACTCATCAACGAATCCCGCAAGGCGGGCGGGCGCATTGTTCCCATTGGCACGACAAGTACCCGCGTCATTGAAACGGTGGCTGCCGAAGATGGGACGCTCAAGGCGCAAACGGGAATTACGCACGCCTTCTTTTATCCGGGGTACCGTTATAAAATTGCGAACGGCATCCTGACAAATTTTCATTGGCCGAAAAGTTCACTTATTCTTCTCGTGGCCGCTTTTTACGGGCGGGAAAAAACTCTTGCCGCTTACCATTATGCCGTTGAACACGGACTTCACCTGTTCAGTTACGGTGACGGTATGCTGATTCTTTAACAACTTTAGATTACGGAATAATTAACAACATGGCAAAACAACCGCTTTATTTTGCAATTCACGGACACTTTTATCAGCCGCCTCGTGAAAATCCCTGGACTGGGGAAATTGAAAATCAACCGAGCGCCTCACCGTTTCACGATTGGAATGACCGAATCGCGGCTCAGTGTTACAGCCCCAACGCCGCAAGTCGAATCCTTTCCGGTTCTGGTCGCATTCAGAATATTGTCAACAATTACGAATACATGAGTTTCAACATGGGACCCACTTTGATGGGTTGGATTCGCACTCATTTGCCGGACACTTATCGCCGAATCCAAGAAGCCGATGCGAAAACGTTGAAGCGCCTTGGTCACGGGAATGCGATTGCGCAAGTTTATAACCATATCATCATGCCGTTGGCGTCTCCGCAAGATCGCATCACTCAAATTCGTTGGGGAATTGCCGATTTTGAATCGCATTTTGGAAGAAAGCCCGAAGCGATGTGGCTTGCAGAAACAGCCATCAATATGGATGTAGTCGTGGATCTTATCCGCGAAGGAATCCAGTTCACCATTCTTTCTCCGACGCAGGCGGAAAGTTTTCGTCCTATCGGAGGAAAGGATTGGAAAGGCTGCGAAAATACGGATATCGATACGACGCGGCCATACCGCATATTCCCGGTAGATGCCGAAGGAAACAAAATTTGTGACGGCTATTTGGACGTGTTCTTTTACAATCCATGGCTTTCAAGTGCGGTGGGTTTTGAACATCTTCTCCGCGATGCGAATGTATTTGGAAAGCGGATTCAAGACGCGTTTGATCCAAATCGTGATGAGCCTCAGCTGGTGAGTATTGGAACGGATGGTGAATCTTATGGGCACCATGAACCGTTTGGTGATATGTGCGCTGCTTGGCTGTTTAACCATTATGCGCCAGAACACGATATGGTGCCTGTGAACTTTGGCTGGTTCCGCGAGCATTTTCCGCCGCAATACGAAGTCAAATTGAAAAACGTCCATTCGGAAGGTTGCGCTTGGAGCTGTGCGCATGGAGTTGGTCGTTGGTATCGCGATTGCGGGTGCTCGACAGGTGGCGGCCCCGACTGGAATCAAAAGTGGAGAACGCCTCTCCGGGATGCCATGAACTATTTGAAAAAATTTGCCGATGATGTTTTCCTCCGCGAATTTGAAAAAATTTCAAAAGTGAATCCTTGGAATGCGCGAAACCGTTATGTCGATGTTTTGGTGAAGCCCGAAGACGGCTCACGCAAAGACAAATTTCTCCGTGATATTTTGAAAAATCCAGATGATTCTAGAGCCCGTGCGACAGCGATTCGTTTGTTGGAAATTCAAAAATTCTGTCTGTTCTCATTCACGAGCTGCGGTTGGTTCTTCAACGACATCGAAGGCCTTGAACCCGTACAAAATATGCGTTATGCGGAACGCGCCATGGAGCTTTTGCGCCCGTTCCTACCCATCAATCACCCGTTGCGGGATCAGTTCATGAGCATTCTTGGCCGTGCTCAGTCGAATGAACACCACTGGAGCGGAACAGAAGTTTTTGTCCGCTATGCGATGCCCGATATGCCCGTGGCCTTGAAACTTTTGGCGGAAAGGGCCATCGTCCTTCACATGGGACTTGATAAATTCGAAGACCCGTCAAAAGTGGATTCCCGGATGGTGGCGCACGTTGTCGGCTCGCGGAAAAATGAAACGATTGTAGAAGTCGTCTTTGATGACGCGGATATCGCAGAACGCACCGAAGCGACGATTCTTGTCATCAACGATAAAATGGGGCGAATTGTTGCGGTGGTTTTCAGCGGAGTGGAACCGTCTTCGGTTTCGTTTGTCGACAATCCGGATGTTTCGATTGCAGAATTGAAAAATTTATTCCCGACTGCGTATATCGTGCGGATGCGGCATTTGATAAGCGATTCTTTGCGCCATATCAATCAGCTGTTGACGCACTCTCGGTTAGAAGAAGTCACCAAGGCGTTCAACGGCTTTGCCCTTTCGCACGGTCTTTCAATAGACTCTCTTGCCGATCAGGATCACACGCTCACGGATACGATGCGCAAGGCGCTTTCTTTGGAAATCAATGCGAAAATTCACGAAATGGCCCTTGAGTATTTGAAGGGGCACGATGAAAAATTGTTGGAAAACGTTCGCCTTTTGGTGGACGAAGCAACCGAATTGCGGACGCATTTCTCGTTTGGCGGCACAGGCCGAATGTTCCATAAAAAACTTTCGGAATTGATTGAAATGGCATCCGCAAATTGCGAAGAGAATGTTGTCAAGCATATCACGGGACTGATATCAATGGCGGGTTGGCTCAATTTGAACATCGATAAAACATCTCTTGAAAACCAGGTCTTCCCCAGTTATCAAAAGTATATTGCCGATACGGAAAATCCAGGGAACCGTGCCCTGTTGCCGATGTTTGACTGGTTGAACTTTGAACGAAGAGCGGCGGACAGGAGCTGAATTGGGAAAAACGGAGATTCACGCACAGTCTCACCTCGATGCAGAGGAACGGATTAACCGGGGAAGTTTTTACACGCCGAAAAAATACGTTTTAATCGTCCGGGATTGGCTGATTCGATATGGGCTGTTATCCGGGAATGCGGTTCTGGACAGCTCATGCGGATACGGGGCGTTCTTTGAACTGCAAGAGTCCCTGCCCGGAAATCGGTATGTGGGAAACGACGCAGACCCGGTCGCTGTGGAGACGGTCAACCGCGTTTTTCCAGAAGTTGAAACATTCAACGAAAACGCCCTTTTCGAAGTATCTCGGGGCAAGTTCAAAATCCGGGATGGAGAAACTCTTGTTGTCGTGGGGAATCCTCCCTATAATGACGTTACATCCCAAATCAATCATCGGATAAAGCGCAGCGATTTTCAAATGGATGCGGACCTTCGTTCGCGGGATTTCGGAATTTCCTTTTTGAAATCATACGACAAATTGAATGCGGATTATGCGGCGGTTTTACATCCGCTTTCCTATCTGATAAAAAGGGCGAATTTCAAAGCGGCGAGAACTTTTTTTGAAAACTATTCCCTGTTGGAACACGTCGTATTCGACAGTCGGGAATTTACGGGGACTTCTACGGTGAACGGATTCCCGGTCGTTGTTGCGCTCTACAAAAGAACGCCGGGCTGCGGACTTCGATTTGATGCCGTCTGGAAAACAAAATTTCGGACTGTCGAAGGCTCCGTTTTTTCGCTTTCGGATTGGGATTACGTTTCGGATTTTGTCGAGAAATATCCTGGAAAGAATCGCTACAATCCAGAAATTCTCTTTTATACGTTGCGAGACATCAATGCGTTGAAACGCAGCCGGACCTTTTTGAAAAAACGGACGACGAACGCCGTCGATGTGGATCCGCAAAAGCTCCCGTATTATTGTTATGTGGATTGTTTTAAACGCTTTGCAGACGTTCCCTATTGGATGGGGAATTTTGATATTCCGTTTGATAAAAGGACTTTTGACTCGGTGGCGGAATCTGCTGTTGCTGTCGCCGGTTTTTATCATCCGGAAATCATCGTTCAGCAATCAAAGAATGTGGCTTGTTTTGAAAAGAAAATCAAAGACTATATCGGCAAAGTGTTGACATTAAGGCTGGATGGATAATTAGGGATTAGGAATGGGGAATTGGAGCTGTGGCGGCGAGCCTTTTTGGCGAAATTTGGGCAGCTCGTTTTGACACGGAAACTTTTTATCATCCGAAATGAGGAACTTGTCACTTTCCGAACTTGAGAATTCCGCAGCCGAGCTTGACGAACTCTGAACGCTTGAAGAACTTTCCGGCACTTCCTTGCATCCTGTAGCCGAGCTGTCTACCTTGGAACAAACTTTGGGGAACGCCCCTAGCGAACCGCCCCCTTCGCCATTTTGCCAAACGCCAAAGGACGAGTCTACAAGCTCCGCAGTATTAGAAGCGATGCATCTCGTGACTTTGGAATAAGAACCATAAAATTTGGATCCACCTCCTTCCGCAGTTTCACATAAAGATTGGTAATGTACTAATTCTTTTTTAATTTCATTTTCATCAAATTGATCAACATAAAAGCAATCAACAAGAGCATGTGCGCTAGTGCTTGCAATGATTATACCTAAAAGCAGAATCTTGACCCAAAGCGCCTCTACTTTTTGGAATTGGAAGACAGTCGTATTTTTCATTGGCAGACCTCGGCAAAATTTTTTCCGAAGCCGTCCCCACCTTTTCTTGCACGGATTCCGGTTGCTCCCTTTCCGAACAAGCGACTAGCAGGAATGCGCAAAGCGCAAAGAGTATTCCTTTCATAATGACCTCTCTTGTCTGTGAGTTCAAATCTAATCATTTCACGAATTGATTCGGAATTAGGAATGAGGAGTGAAAATAGGGCTCTGAGAAATGGTGGGATTTCAAAGAAAAAACTTTTCTGCAAGAAGGTGAATTTGGCACGGTTTTGTCGTCACAGGCTGGCCGTTTTGGCGAAATGGAAATTTGACTGCAAACGGAATTTTTCTAGAAAATCGCTGGTGAATGGAAACGTTCTCTTTATGCGTAAAGGATTGATGGAGGGAAGATTTTGTAAATTTTAAACACTATGTCACTCTCATTCTACAATACAGCTTCTCGAAAGAAAGAACCTTTCAGTCTTTTACCCGGAAACGATACCGTTAAAATGTATTGTTGCGGGCCGACGGTTTACCATTATGCGCACATCGGGAATTTGCGCACATATATTTTCGAAGATACCCTCTGTAGAACTCTGGAGTATTACGGCTACAAATTGAATCACATCGTGAACATCACCGATGTGGGGCATTTGACAAGCGACCAGGACACGGGTGAAGACAAAATGGAAAAAGGCGCTGCCCGTGAAGGCAAATCGGTTTGGGAAATCGCCAAATACTATACAGATGCGTTCATGAAAGATTGGCACGCGTTGAACATCAAAGAGCCGACAAAATGGGTCCGGGCGACGGACCACATTCAAGAACAGATCGCCTTGGTCAAAACGCTAGAAGAAAAGGGTTTCACCTATCGCACATCGGACGGCATTTATTTTGACAGCCTAAAAGACCCGCACTATGCGGATTTTGCCCGATTGGACGTAGAAAACCTGCGTCAAGGCTCTCGCATTGATATGGGCGAAAAACATGCACCGACTGATTTCGCCCTTTGGAAATTCAGCCCCAAAGACAAAAAGCGCCTCATGGAATGGGACAGCCCTTGGGGAGTCGGATTTCCCGGATGGCATATCGAATGTTCTGCCATGGCGATGAAGTATAACGGCCCAACGTTGGACATCCATTGCGGCGGTACCGACCACATTCGCGTTCACCATACAAACGAAATTGCTCAAAGTGAATGTGCTACAGGAAAACCGTTCTCCCGTTTTTGGATGCATGGAGAATTTTTGCGTTTGGACGGCGCCAAAATGAGCAAGAGTTCTGGCGAATTTCTCACGGTCAGCGTTTTGGAAGACAAAGGTTATAATCCGTTGGATTATCGCCTGTTCGCACTTACCAGCCATTACCGCAATTATCTGAATTTCAGTTTTGAATCACTCGATAGTGCGCGGGAAGCGTTGAAGAGCCTTCACAAAAAAACGGATCCGCTGATAGGCAAAGCAACGGCGATTGAATCGGAACCGGCAAAAAAATGGCGAGAAGATTTTAAAAATGCAATTGGCGATGATTTGAATATGCCGAAAGCGTTGGGTATTCTCAACAGCGTTTTGAAAACGGATCTTTCTGAAGGGGAAAAGGCAGCTCTTGTCGCCGATTTCGACCGTGTCCTCGGATTGAAATTGGACGAACCTCGCAAAGAATACGCAAAAAAACAGGACCCGAATGCGGTGGATGATACCGCAGAAATCGAAGCGCTGATAGCAGAACGTGCCGAAGCCCGCAAAGCGAAAAACTGGGAGGAAAGCGACCGCATCCGGGATTTGCTCAAGGAAAGGGGCGTAGAAATCAAAGATGGGCCGCAGGGAACTGCTTGGACTCGAAAATAATTCGATTTTAATCAATCAAAAAGAGGCGTGAATTTTGTTCACGCCTCTTTTGTTAATTGAATGGAAAATTTCAAAAAGAGGATTTACTTTTTCTTTTTGACAATGACTGCGTCTTGGATTTTTTTCCCTTTCAAAGTAGACGGATCTGCCGCGGGGCGGTTGCGGTTGACAATTGCATATTGGGCTATGCCCCAAAGGTTTGAAATGACCCAGTAAAGGACAAGTCCCGACGGCATCACTGCGCTGAAAAGGAACATCATAATGGGCATCATCCAAACCATCATTTTTTGCTGTGCCGGATCGGTCATGGATTTCATCGATTGCTTTGTCTGGAAGTAAGTCGTGAATACCATTACGATGGGCAAAATGGCGATGCCGTCCGGCATAATGTAGGGAATGGAGAATCCGCTCCAGATAACATCGGAACGGGATAGATCCGCAATCCAGCCGAAGAACGGTTGCCCGCGCAATTCAATCGCCCGTCCGAATACCATGAAGAGCGCAAAGAAAATCGGCATCTGGATAAGCATCGGAAGGCATCCGCCCGTGCAAGAGGCCATCGGATTGATTTTGTGCTTGGCGTAAAGTTCCATGATGGCGGCTTGTTTTTGACGGGGATCCGCCCGGTACTTGACATTGATAGCGTCGAGTTCTGGCTTGAGCTTGCTCATTTCTCTGGTGGAACGAAGCTGCTTGAGCGTAAGCGGGGTGGTCAACATCCGGACTAAAATCGTGAGTAAGATAATTCCCACACCGTAGTTCGGAATGATGGAATAAAACGCTTTGAGCAACCAGAGCAAAAAGCCGCAAAGGCCGACAAACCAGACGTCTGCGCCGCACCAGGTCCAACCGCTGACGATGATTTTTTCAAATCCCAAATCAAACTTCTTGATGTCGGACCAATTCAGCGGAAGAATCATAAAGTCAAAGTCGATGGTTTCGCTGTCGTCCATGTAATCGGAAAGATTTAGCCGGTATGTTCCCGGATCTTTGCTGTTCGCATCTTTTGCCGTGATGTGTT
Source organism: uncultured Fibrobacter sp. (assembly GCA_964587155.1). Classification (GTDB taxonomy): domain Bacteria; phylum Fibrobacterota; class Fibrobacteria; order Fibrobacterales; family Fibrobacteraceae; genus Hallerella. Next base: position 85,353 of record CAZPKF010000005.1, on the reverse strand, counting down.
CGGCGATGAGTTTTGCACTGGACGGTTCGGGAAATTTAATCACGGCGGCAACGTATTTGCGGCGCATGCCCGCCCAAAGGAATTTGCCTTCTTTTTCGTTGAACACTTCGCGGTCGCGGACAGTTTCGCGTTCCACGCTATACATGTCGTTGAAAATCACTTCGCTGAAAAAATAAGCTCCGCCGCCAAAGCTTTTTCCTTTGGGGAAAACTTCGGTTTCTTTCATTCCGCCGTTCCAGAGAATGTCGTAATTTTTCGGAGAAAATCCTTCGAATGAAATGGACTGTTTGATGCTCACGCCAGAGCGGGTGAAGCTGTAATGGCGGTGAACTTTTTTACCGCTCGGATCGGTGAATGTGAAAACGAGACTCGTGTCTTTGGAAACATAAATGGAGTCTGGAGTCGCATCGGGAAGGGAAAATAGTTGGTCGGAAAGATCTGCGCCATCGATTTTCAGTCCCAAGGCGCCTTGGACAGAATCTCCGATGATTTCGGGGTAATTTCCGTTGGAATCGGGGAGAGCCTTGACGATGACGCTTGCGATTTTTGCACCGCGGTTGTCAAGAAGTGCAGAAAAATGTTCCGTTTCAATTTTCACTTTCCGCGGAGTGACAGGCTTTGCCAAAATTTGGGCAGAATCCTGCTTAGAAGAATCTTGAATCGCCGGTTCGGCTGCAGCGGGTTTTGCTTCGCCGGAAAGTGACACGGGGGCAATCTTCGAAGAATCCAAGGGCGAAAGCTCTGGAATTTGGAGCGAAGAAGTGCGGACGGATTCGGACTTTTCCGTTTTGGCGTGAGAGGCTTCGTCCGCTTGTTGTACGCGGGCGGTGGACATGGACATCGACCAGATGAAGAGGCCAACTAAAAGGATGACTCCAATGACGGATGTGGGTTTCATTTTTCCTTCTCTTTCTTGGGCGGGACCGGATCAAGGCCTCCTCGGCAAAAGGGGTTGCAGCGGAGGATTCGAAAAACAGCAAGATAGAAACCTTTGAAGATTCCGTGAACCCGGATGGCTTCAATGGCATATTGGGAACAGGTGGGCGAGAAACGGCAGACTCCGTGGAAAAAATAGGGATGGATTTTTTGGTAAATCCGAATGGGGAAAATAAATAGATTTTCCACGGCTCTGCGGATTTTCATATCCAACCCATCTTTTCAAAAATTTTTTGAGCGGATTTGCGCAAGCGCTCCGAAGTCATCGTGTCTTCTTTGTCGTTTACAAATATCATCGCCCATACGGGATTTTTGATATTCGGAGCTTTTTCAAAAAAAACAGGACGCAAAATGCGCCGACAACGGTTTCGATAAACAGCGTTACCGTTCTTTTTTCTCGCTAAAAAGCAAAACCGACAAACGCCATCCGGGCTTTCGATCCATTGCAAGGTCAAAGACGATGCGTGGACACGTTTTCCGTGATGAGCGATTTGTCGGTAATCGGACTCGGATTCGAGTCTGAAAGAACGTAGGCTTGGAATAACCCGGCCTTACTTCTTGTAAATCGTGTCGCTGACCGTAAGACGCTTGCGACCCTTGGCGCGGCGACGGCTGAGGACTGCGCGGCCCCAACGATCTTCCATGCGGGCGCGGAATCCGTGTGTGTTGTGACGCTTGCGGTTGTGCGGCTGGAATGTTCTTTTCATGGTTCTGACCTTTAGGCAACGAAATGTTGCCATTTTAAAAACTTTTTGCCTCCAAAAATAGTAAAAAGTCGAAAATTCTCAAGGGGCTGTTCGAAAAATGGGATGTTGAAAAAGTAGACGAATTGTGGACAAATGTTGAAAAGTTGCGGATCGGGCTGGTTCGCGAACGGAATGTTTTGGGAACGATGCCGTTGAAAATTCGTTCAAGTTGAAAATTTCAAAATTACAAAAACGAATCGTTTTTCCTTGGCAGAATCGAAAAGGGGAACTATTGTTTCCGAAAATTCTTTATGGAGGTTCGTGCTGAAAAAAATGCTCGTCTTGACCGCAATGTCACTTTCCTTCGCCTTTGCGTCGTAGGAAGGCGGTTCGTCGAATCAGTCCATTCCCAACGTCCGATTGGAAAATAAAGGTTCGGCGGTTTCCGGTTTTGTTGTCCTCTATTATTTTTCTGCGGAATCTTCTGCAGTTTTGAGACATTCCAAAATCAAGGTGGACGACGAGGACGATAACGACGCCAATTCTTGGAAGTGGTACAATGCGTCGGAAGAGGTTCGGACGCGCATCCAGAACATCGTAAGCGGCGGTTCCAACACGATTTACCATGTTGTGCGGTGGGTGAAGATGACTTTGGCAATGCTTTTGGAGGCGAAATGAAATACTTTTTGGGGAAGGAATGGTACATTGATTGAAGATTGGGAATGGGTTGTTTTGCAACGGGAATTGACCCTTGTGTTGAATTCAGACTCTTCGTTCTCGTTCATGCCGATTTGGCATCATTGGGCGGAAGATTCATCTGGAATAAAATCCGATACGCTGAAATGGACGTCTGGGAAATATTCCGTGCGGAAGGTTCTCTTGAAACCTTAGCATTCTTTACTGTCGGCAGACTCCTTGTTTCTTTGTGAAATTCTCTTTGAAAATGGAAACGTTGCCGTTTCGGATTCGGTGTTGGAATTTTCCTACCCTGTTCAAAATTCGGACACCGTCCTTTTGGATAAACACGACAATTGCTTTACGCTCGCCACGTTGGATTATCCCATCGATGACTTTGCTAATTTCTGTCCGGCCCCGGAAATCCGCCGTTCCAGGAAGTTTTGTGCTAAAAACAGATTTAGCGATTCAGGCGTGCCCGTCATCGAGGAAGCGAGAAAATGGTGAACTGCCTGGGGCTGCCCTGACGGCTGAAAATATTTATGCATTTTTTTATATTTACGCATAAAACAATCATCCCAACAAGGATCCTCTATGGAATACAAAGTCAAAGATTTGTCGCTTGCGGTTGAAGGCCGCAAGGAGTTGAACCTGGCCGAGACGGAAATGCCCGGCCTCATGGCCCTTCGCAAGGAATATGCGGGAAAGCGCCCCCTTGCCGGAGCGAGAATCATGGGAAGCTTGCACATGACGGTGCAGACGGCGATTCTCATTGAAACCCTCACGGAGCTAGGCGCGGACGTGCGCTGGGTGAGCTGCAACATTTTCAGCACCCAGGACAACGCAGCTGCGGCTATCGTCGTCGGCAAAAAGGGAACCGTAGAAAATCCGCAAGGCACTCCTGTCTTCGCATGGAAAGGTGAAACGCTCAAGGAATATTGGGAAAACACGGCGCGTGCTTTGATTTGGGAAGATGGGGAAGGTCCGGATTTGATTGTCGATGATGGCGGCGATGCAACGATGATGATTGTCCGTGGCGCAGAGTTCGAAGACGCCGGAAAAATTCCGGAATTCAATCCGGAGAAAGATTCCGAAGAATGGGGCGCATTCCTTGACGTCGTCAGGGCTGAAATCGCCAAAGATCCAAAGCGCTTTTCCAAGCTTCGTCAAAAAGTCAAAGGTGTTTCGGAAGAGACGACGACGGGCGTGCACCGCCTTTATGAAATGGCCCGCGAAGGCCGTCTCCCGTTTGCCGCCATCAACGTGAACGATTCCGTGACCAAGTCCAAGTTCGACAACCTCTACGGCTGCCGTCACTCGCTCATCGACGGACTGAACCGCGCCACGGACGTTATGATGGCTGGGAAAGTCGCTGTCGTGTGCGGCTACGGCGACGTAGGCAAGGGGTGTGCACAATCGCTCCGCGGACAAGGCGCTCGGGTCATTGTCACGGAAATCGATCCGATTTGCGCATTGCAGGCTGCCATGGAAGGCTATGAAGTCAAGACTCTTGACGAGGTGGTCTCGTTTGCCGATATTTTTGTGACGACGACGGGAAACGTTGGAATTATTTCCGCCGCGCAGATGGCGAAAATGAAAAATCGCGCTATCGTGGGAAACATCGGACATTTTGACAACGAAATCGACATGGCCGGTCTTGCTAAAGTGCCGGGAATCCGCAAAAACAATATCAAGCCGCAATACGACGAGTGGATTTTTCCCGATGGGCACAGCATTCTCGTTTTGGCAGAAGGTCGCCTGTTGAATTTGGGATGCGCAACGGGACATCCGAGCTTTGTCATGAGCGCAAGCTTCACCAATCAGACGATTGCTCAGGTGGATTTGTGGCTGTCTGCGACTGGGAAACAAACGGAAAGCGGTTACCGTTACGAAGCGGGAAAAGTTTACCGTTTGCCGATGATTCTCGACGAAAAGGTGGCGCGCCTCCATTTGGACAAATTGGGAGTGCATCTTTCCACGTTGCGAAAAGAGCAAGCTGATTACATCGGCGTGAAAGTGGAAGGCCCGTATAAACCGGAATTCTACCGCTATTGATAACGATTGAAAGGAATAAAGGGAGAACCACCAGCTGGACTGGTGGTTTATTTTATCTTATGAAGACGAAAACAACAAAAATGGAAACGGATGAGGCCTCGGCAAAGTTGGCTGTTCTCATCGATGCCGATAACGCCCAACCTTCTGCATTTGAATATCTTCTTCCGGAAATAGCAAAATATGGCGAAGCTACTGTAAAACGGATATATGGGGACTTTACTTCGCCTCAGAGTCGCCAATGGCGTTCAATTTTGAACAAGTTCGCCATCAAACCGGTTCAGCAATTCGCTTACACCACAGGCAAAAACGCAACCGATAGTACAATGATTATCGATGCGATGGATTTGATGTACACCCGCCGTTTTGACGGATTCTGCATTATTTCTAGTGACAGTGATTTCACAAGTATTGCCACCCGCATCCGTGAAGAGGGGCTTGCCGTTTATGGGTTCGGTAAAAAGAAAACTCCAGAAGCTTTCAAAAATGCGTGTCATAAATTTGTTGACATTGAAATTTTGACCCCTCGGCCAATGGGGGCTCTATCCAATTCAAAAACGGTTGAAAAGGCGAAATCTAAAGAACGAGCAAAACTTCCCTTGAAAACGATAGAAGATGCCCTTGAACAGTCCAGTGATGATTCCGGTTGGTCAAATATTGCCACATTTGGAAGTATCCTGTTGAAATTGAAATCCGACTTTGATTCCCGCCAATACGGATTTAGAAAACTCAGCGAACTTGTGAAAGACCGTGATGATATCTTTGAAATCCAAGAACGCAAACAGGTCAATTCTGATGTGGCGTATATTTACCTGAAAAAAAGAAAATAGTCGTTTCTTAGAGAGATGGCTGTCCGCGGTTATTCGTGGTGGAATGTTTGACTGTAAATTGCTTGCTGTTTTTGTGAATATGAAAGGGACTTGTAAATTCATTTTCACAGGAGTGCTTGCAATTTCGATGTTTGCAGAAAAAGACAAGTCGTTTGGCAGTGAGGCCGAATCAAGCTGTTCTTCAAACGACTCGATTAACTATTCTAACTCAGGGAGTTCAAGTTCCACAACCCCGACAGGGACATCTAGCAGCGAAAAGGATTAGTCCAGTTCGTTTTGCGCCATTCCGACTTCATCATTGCCATTTGTCACAATAAAAGCTTATTCGACGGAGAATGTAAACGCCGTTTTTGAAAATCAAAAGAAGGCCGTCCTTCCAGATACCATTGAAAGCACTATAATATGTGCGTTTACTCCGTTTCAATCATTGATACAATGTTTTCGGTTTCTTCCAAGAAAGCATTCAAACAATGAGTATAAAAAAAACATATGACTACCCATAAAAACATAGTATTGGACAGTTTCGCTTCGCCTTTTTAATATTGTGAAAAATCAACGAGGAGGTTATTATGAAGAACCATTTTTTGCCCGGATCCATTTTTGTTGCATTCGGCGCCAGTGTCATCGCTTTATCACGATTTGTCTTGCCGTTTTGCTCGGTGACAGCCCCGATGACGATGCGTTGCCATTCTGCGCAAACCGCCGAAACCTTTGTTGGTGTGGTCATTCTGTCTCTAGGAATTTTGGCGTTGTTGACGGCGCGACGAAATGTGCAAATTTTGCTTGCTGGATTGGTTTTTGTTTCCAATGTTTTCGTCGCTCTAATTCCGACCGTAATTGTCGGCGTTTGTCCGAAAGCCCATGCGCATTGCCATTCCATTTCGGCCCCCGTTCTGTTTACTGTGGGAATCCTTTTTGCCGTCGCAAGCGTGCTTTTTTTGATCGGGAGGATAAAGGGTGCCTCTATTCAAAAATAATATTTTACTTTCCGTTTTTGTGTCCGTTTTGACCATGACGCTTTGGACGGGACTTTTGTTTTCGTTCAGTTTAGAACGGGGACTTTCTTTGCTTTCATCGCGTTTGGGAGCGGATGTTGCGCTTATTCCGCAGGGAAGCTCGGTGAATGTGCAAAGTCTTTTGTTGCATGGCGACGTAAAAATGGGGGAACTTCCTCCGTCCCTTTTGGCGTTTGTGAAAAAATTTCCGGGAGTGGAACGGGCGACGTCGCAAAGTTTCTTCAGTTCCGTCGGCGCCAACTGCTGCGAAAAAAAAGTGAACATCATTGGCTTCGAACCACAATCGGATTTCGTAATTGAACCGTGGATTCGCGAAGTTTTTAAAGATAGCCTCCCGACGGGTTCTGTAATCGCAGGCTGTGAAATCGAAATAGGTCCTAAAGGTTCTATTCGGCTTTTCGACCGTGAATTTCCCGTTGTTTCGCAACTAGATCCCATCGGAAACGAATTGGATCGGGCCGTGTTCGCCTCCATAGAAACGGTGGACTCGATACGAGTTGCTGCAGAAACAAAAGGCTACCGCTTTGTTTCAGACAAAACGAATATTTCCGCAATCCTTTTGAAAACCGATGAAAAGTTTGATTTAGTTCCGTTTTCAGAAGCGGTGCATACTCAATATGATAACGTTCAGATTGTGAAAAGAAAGGACATGTTCTCGGGACTTGTCCGAACCGTTGCCGTATTTAAAATGGTGACGTGGATTCTAATTTTCTTCTTTTTCATCGTTGCCTTCGCCGCCTTCGCTATCGCATTCTCGATTTCGACTAAGGAACGCAAACGCGACTTTGCGGTAATTCGTTTGGTTGGCGGAACGCAGACTAAATTAAAACGGATTGTGCTGGCGGAAGCTCTTCGCATAAGTGCGAGGGGAACGGCTGCGGGAATTTTTTTTGGATCGTTGATTTTTTTCCCGTTTCGCATTTTGGCTGGCGATATGCTTGGCGTAAAACTTCTATTGCCTTCAGGATTTGTTCTGGCCTCGATCGCTTTCCTATCGGTTTTGATCCCGTTGCTTTCGGGTCCTCTTGCCGCATATCGTTCGGCAATCAAAATCAGTCGACTGGAAGTGTATGAAACGTTACGGGAAGAATAAGGGCCAAAGAGGTACGTTTGTATGAATTTGACGGCAACAAATCTCTCTAAGATGTATTCGCAACGCGGCTTCGGAGTTTATGCGGTGCGAAACGTAAGCGCGACTTTCGAATCCAATAAATTGACGGCAATCTTTGGCGAAAGCGGCAGCGGAAAAAGTACGCTGCTGAGCCTTCTCGCGGGACTTGCCGAACCGACGAAAGGAACGGTAAGCATTGATGGCGAAATTTTTTCGCACCACGATGATATTTGGCGTTCTCTTGTACGTAATCGGCGAATCGGTTATATTCCCCAGGGCATAGCGATGCTTTCCCACTTGACGGTGCTGCAAAATGTGGTTTTGCCGCGCACAATTGTAGATGACAAATTGCAAAAGTTGACGAAATCGGCGGCGAGTCCGAATGTGCGGGCAATGGAATTATTGGAAAAACTCGGCGTTTCCAATTTGGCGGGCGAGTATCCGCAAAACATTTCGGGCGGAGAATTGCGACGCGTCGCAGTCGCAAGAGCCCTTATCAACGAACCGGAATTTTTAATTGCAGACGAGCCAACAAGTAATTTGGACGGCAGGAACAGAGAACGGATTTTTGAAATTTTAAGAAAAGAAGCGGAAAACGGTGCCGCCGTGATTTTAGCGACGCATGACGAATCTGCGAAAAGCATTGCCGATGATTTGCGTTGGATGGAAAACGGAGAACTCATCTATGACAATAGTTTACCCCTATAACCAGTTATCAAAAGATAGTATACGGAAAAACTCTTGCAAAATTTCAAAGCCTCTTTTAACTTTATTCCTGTTCAAAGAACAAGGTCACGAATTCTTATGAAAACTCAACTTACAGCATCTTATCGCTATAGAAGAATTGTTTGTACTTCTTGTCGCTTTCATGCGGGCGATGAGTTCTGTTGATGCTTGCTTACATTTACCGAATTCCCGCTTCGTATCGAACAATCCGAAAGCGGGATTTTTTTTATTCACAAATCATCAAACCAAAAAGGATATCAAATGTCTCATATCAAAAACATAGAAACGGCTTTAATCCACGCAGGCGTGGATGGCGACAAATTCACGGGCGCCGTCAATGTTCCCATTTTCCAAACTTCCACTTATAAGCAGGCGGGGCTTGGCGAAAATACGGGGTGGGAATATTCTCGCACGGGAAACCCGACGCGTGCGGCGCTCGAATCGTTGATTGCAGATCTTGAAGGCGGAATAGCTGGCTTCGCCTTTGCGTCTGGCATGGCTGCGACTTCAACAGTTCTTTCGCTTTTCAAATCGGGAGACCGCATCATTATTTCAAGCAATGTCTACGGGGGAACCTTCCGCGTTTTAGACAAGGTTTTTAAAAATTTCGGAATTGAGTATTCCATCGTTGATACGACGGATTTGAAAAAAACGGAAGAATCGATAACGCCCGACGTGAAGGCTTTCTTTATAGAGAGCCCGGCAAATCCGCTTCTTACGGTAACTGATTTGGCGGCAATATCCGAAATTGCGAAAAAGCATCATGCGCTCACGATTGTCGACAACACCTTCATGACTCCGTATTTGCAGCGTCCATTGGAACTCGGGGCCGACATTGTCTTACACAGTGCAACGAAGTATTTGGGTGGGCATAGTGACTTGGTTGCAGGACTTGCCGTAACAAATGACAAGAACATTGCGGAACGTCTTGCGTTTACTCAGAATGCGACGGGAGGCGTTCTCGGACCTTTTGATTCGTTCTTGCTTATTCGCGGCATCAAAACGCTAGGTGTCCGGCTCGACCGCCACGTGGAAAATGCGGAAATCATCGCGAAACATTTGCAAAATCACGAAGCGGTAAAAAATGTTTACTATCCCGGTCTTCCGACTGCGCAGGGATATGAAATCAACAAGCGTCAGGCAAAAAACGGCGGCGCAATGATTTCGTTTGAACTGCGGGAATTTTACGATGTCAAAAAATTTTACAAGAACCTCCATTTGATCTCTTTGGCAGAAAGTTTGGGCGGTGTGGAAAGCCTCGTTTGCCATCCGGCTTCCATGACGCACGCTTCCATTCCGAAGGAAATTCGTGAAAAGGTGGGTATTACCGATGGGCTCATCCGCCTCTCTGTTGGCATCGAAAAGGTTGACGACTTGTTAAATGATTTGGACGCGGCCATCTCCGCCGCAAAATAAGGAAATATCTTATGCACTACTATGACTCCATGCAGGATTTGATTGGCCATACGCCGTTAGTAAAATTAAACCATGTAGATCTTCCGAAAGACGTGAATCTATTTGCGAAACTTGAACTTTGGAACCCATCCGGCAGCGTGAAAGACCGTACGGGCAAATTTATGGTTGAAGACGCAATAGCTGCAGGAACGCTTAAAAAGGGAGGAACAATCATTGAAGCGACTGCCGGAAATACGGGTCTAGGCATTGCTTTTGCGGCGATGAACCGCGGCGTTCACGTTATCTTTGTAGTTCCCACAAAGTTTTCAGAAGAAAAGAAAACGCTTATGAAAGCGCTCGGTGCAGAAATTATCAATACTCCGCGGGAAGAAGGAATGTTGGGTGCTGAAAAAAAGGCGGAAGAACTGTTAAAAACAATTCCGAATTCCGTTTCGATGCGACAGTTTCGCAACCCGAGCAATCCGAAAGCGCACTATGAAACGACGGGGCCGGAAATCTACGAAGATTTGGACGGCTACATCGACTATGTTGTTGCGGGCGCAGGCAGCGGCGGAACCTACAGCGGTATTCTCAAATACTTGAAGGAACAAAATCCCGATATCAAAGGGGTTCTTGCAGATCCGTACGGATCGACGATGGGCGGCGGAGAGCATGGCGATTACAATATCGAAGGAATCGGCAATGATTTCATTGCCGATACGATGGATATGTCTCTCGTGGATCGGGTGGTGAAAATCTCCGATGACGAAGCCTTCGAGGGTGCGCGCGAACTTGCAAAAAAGGAAGGCATTTTCGGCGGTTCTTCGTCGGGAGCGGCATTTTCAGCAGCGAAAAAATTAATCGCTTCGGGAGCTCGTGGAAATATCGTATTCGTTCTTCCAGACCGCGGCGATCGATATTTCAGCAAGAACTTGTATGCATAACAAAAAGTCCTTTGTTGCCATAGACGCTCATTTTGAGCGTCTATTTTCCATCGGCGCAAAATTTTTAAAATGCGTACTCGCATATAAAAAATTTATAGCAGGCCATAAAAACATAGTATTGGACAAGAACTGAGTATCCACCTAGATTTGATATCGTTGAAAGCAAAATCCGCTTTCAAGAAATAACCACAAAATAAAACAAAATATGGTACGGACGGTTGTTCATACCAGTAGGAGACTAGTATCATGGCAAGAGTCAAATTTATCGAATCCGTTGATGAAGCACAAGGAAAAGCTAAGGAAGCTTACGCAAAGCTCATTGAAACCGGAAAAATCACCAATATGAAGCGAGCTCTTCTTCAGGATTTTGCAACGTATGACGCTTTTATGGGATGGTACACATCATGGAACCGTCTTGTCGAAATTGTCGGACTGCGTGCGGCAACCATTTACGCCCATGCAATTTCCACAACCAACAGCTGCCAACTTTGCTCCTTGTTTTTCATTAGCGACCTGAAAGCTCTTGGGGAAGACCCAAAGAATTTCAAGACAAATGCGAAGGAGGACGCCCTGATTGATTTGGCTCATCAGATTGTGAAGGATCCAACCAAAGTTTCCGATGAACAAATTGCCAATTTGAAAAAATTCTTTACTGATTCGGAACTTGTTGCCGTAGTGGGTTTTGCTGGGCAGATGATTGCGACAAACAATTTCAATTCGGTATTTCGAATCGACATAGACAAGCGTTTGTTGCCGATTAAGGACGAGTTCAAGCCGGCTACTTGGCGCGAAAGCATCAAGTAACGTCTCCGTACAGAGTGTCTTTGGGAGAAATGAATTCCAAAGACACTTCTTGATTTTTTGAAACCAAACAAGGAGAAAAAATGAATTATCAAAATTTAGCGAAACCTCTTATTTCCGTTTTTATCGTCTTCTTTTTTGTCGTCGCACTGAACGCCTGCAAGGATTCGAAATCAGAAATGAAACCAGAAGCGAAATTCGGCTCGTTGGAACTTCCCGTTTTGGATGGGGCTCTTTGCGGCGCGCCATTCTTTATCGCCAAGGAAAAAGGATTTTTTGCGGAAGAAGGTATTGATGCCAAACTTATCGCTGCGGATGGAGAAACGCGTAAACTGGGACTTTCGAAAGGGACCTATCCTTTGACAAATTCCGATTTTCAGTTTTTTCAATCCATTGAAAATGGCGTGGATATAAAAATTGTGGATGGAATCCATATCGGTTGCATTAAAATTTTGGTGAAGAAAGGATCCGCTTTGAAAACGGCGTCGGACCTGAAAGGGAAAAAAATTGCTGTCGACGAAATAGGCGGCACTCCGCATCAGGCGGCAAGTCTTTGGCTCTCCGTGAACGGCGTTTCGACAAAGCCCGAAGATGGTCAAGTGGCGTTCCTTCCGTTTGCCGACGGCAACTTGGCTTTGGAAGCCCTGCAACAAGGGCAAATTGACGCCGCAGCTATTTGGGATCCGTTGGCATCCGCTTATGAAAAAGCGGGCCTTGCGGATGTGATTTTGGATATTGCGACAGATCCCGTTTTTGCAGGTCGCTATTGTTGCTTTATCTATGTTTCCGCTAAAATTCTGAAGGAAGAACCCGCAAAAATCGCGGCCCTTCTCCGAGCCATCCACAAAGCGGAAGCATGGATTGCGAAACATCCGGGCGAAGCGGTGGACATCATTGCCGAAGGAAAGTATTCCGAAATCGAAGACAAGGAACTCGCCGTTCAACTTTTGAAGGATTACGTATATACTTCGCAGGAAGAACGTAAAGAACTTGGATTTGACGTAAAAGGCGACCTCAAATACTTTAGCGCTCTATTGAAGAATATCGGTTACTTGAATCAAGATCCAGACGAATTTGTAGAAAATGTTTACGAATCCGTGGATTTGAATTTGCGGTAACAAAAATGCAGCCGTTATGGTGCGGATATTGAATACCACAACGGCTTTTCTTGAATATCAGTACGGAGATTTTACGTGTTTAAATTCATTCAAACGATTGCGGGTTTTACCATCGCCTTGCTTTTGAACATTTGTTTTCCTCAAGTGGCAAATGGGGTCAAAATCAAATCGTATGATATTGGTCCTTTTAACGTGAATGACAATGACGCCTATCGCATCGTACTTATTGCCATAATCGCTTATTACGCTATTTGTGGAATTGTTGTCAATTTGAGGAAAAGTCCGCAATACAAAATTCAAAAATTTGAATTTCACGCCCAATTTCGCTTTGCTTTAGGCATAGCCCTTGCGCTTTGGGACTTATTGGGAACAAAACTTTTGCTTTTGCCTCAACCGTTTTTTCCGGGTCCTGCGATTATTTTGGACGCGTTTCTTGGAGACGGTGCTTTCATTTGGCAAAACACGCTGTATTCCATTCGGCTTTTTTTGGCCGGATTTGTGACCGGTGTTGTTGCTGGCATTACAACGGGCATTTGTATCGGATGGTTTCCCAAGTTCCGCTACTGGATTACTCCAATTCTGAATGTAAGCGGCGTGATACCCGCAGTTGCTTGGATGCCATTCGCCTTGACTCTTTTCCCGACATCTTTTGCTGCAGCAACCTTTCTCATTGCCGTCTGCTCTTGGTTTCCTGTGGCGACAATGACAGCGGAAGGCGTTCTTTCGACTCCCAAAGCAAAATTTGAACTTGCCCGTACTTTTGGAGCCAATCAACTTTTCCAAGTTTTTCATATAGCGATTCCTCAGGCCATGCCGCAAATCTTTACTGGCATAACAACAGCTTCCGCATTTTCTTTTACGACTCTTGTTGTGGCGGAAATGATGGGACAACCTGGAGGTCTTGGCTATTACATCAACACATCCAAAGTTTGGAGTGCCTATTACAAAGTATTTGCCGCAATTCTCGTAATGGCCGTTCTTTTTGGACTTTTCATCAAGTTTACGAATGCAATTCAAAACTATGTGTTGCGATATCAAAAGGGAATTGTCCGCTAGGAGAATTATATGACCGAAGCCGTGAATGATGAAATACTTTCGATTCGCCACGTGAATCGCTTCTTTGTAAACGAAGAAACCCATGAATCCAAACAGGTTTTAAAAGACATTCATTTTTCAGTCAAACGCGGCGCATTCGTGTCGATCATCGGATCGTCGGGATGCGGAAAAACGACGTTGCTTCGATTGATTGCCGGTTTGGATGCGGTTCAGGAAGGCGAAATACTTTTGAACGGTAGAAGAATTCAGGGGACGGATTCTAAACGCGGTTACGTTTTTCAACAAGGTTGCCTTTACGAATGGTTAACCGTGGAACAAAACATCGCAATGGGTCTTAAAGCGCGAGGTGTCTACAAGCAAAACGCACACCGAGTGCGGGAATTTATCAATAAAATCGGTCTTGCCGGATTTGAAAAGGCTTTTCCACATCAGATTAGCGGCGGTATGGCGCAACGCGTTGCGATCGCCCGTGCGCTTATCAACGACCCGGATATTCTGTTGTTGGACGAACCGATGGGAGCCTTGGATTCCTTTACCCGAACGGAAATTCAGGACTTGCTTTTGGATTTGAAAAAGAAGAACAACACGACAATGATTCTCGTCACCCACGATATCGACGAATCTATTTACTTGTCGAATCAAATCATAATCATGACGCCTCGTCCAGGTCGTATCAGCGAAGTACTCGACATAGGAAACGAATTTCCGCGTGACCGAGGTAGTTCCCGTTTTTTGGAATTGCGCAAGCAAATTTTGGAACGATTCGATTTGGCAAGGTCCAAACCGGGGCCGGAATATTTCATTTAACAAAGGGAAAAAAATGACAAACAATCAATCACAAAAATCTTATGAAGCCGCAAGAAAGTACAATCTTTTCTCTTTTGCGAACGCTCCTCACAAAGATTACAAACCATTCCACGTTGATCATGCTGACGGCATTTACGTTTATGATGAAAATGGCAAGCAATACATAGATGTTTCTTCGCAACTAGTGAATGTCAATATCGGATTCAACAACAAAAATATCATTGCAGCAATTCAAAAGCAGGCAGAGCGCTTGGCTTATATTGCCCCGCGCCACGCTTTTGATGAAGCCGGAGACCTGGCGAAACTGATTATCGAAGAAATCGCTCCGAAGAATATGGGCAAGGTGCTGTTTACCTTGGGCGGCTCCGAAGCGAATGAATTTGCCATCCGCTTTGCAAAGGCGGTAACTGGTCGCGACAAGGTTTTTTCGAAGTACGAATCGTATCACGGAAGTACTTATGGCGCGAGCAGCCTTACGGGCGAAAGCGACCGCGCAAGTCTCTTTCCGACGATTCCGGGCTTTATCAAATTCCCGGCACCGCATCTTTACGGTTATGACATCAAATTCAAGAGCGAAGAAGAAGCGACCAAGCACTTTCTTACCCGCTTGGAATACCAAATTCAACAAGAAGGCCCGGATACGATTGCCGCTCTTTTTATCGAATCGGTAACGGGCAGCAACGGTGTTTATCTTTATCCGAAAGGATATTTGAAAGGTGTCCGCGAAATTACCAAAAAATACGGTATTCTTCTCGTCTGTGACGAAGTGATGAGTGGTTTCTTGCGCAGTGGCGAATGGTTCGCTTGCGAACGCGAAGGCATTGAACCGGATATCATTACGTTTGCAAAGGGCGTGAATAGTGCCTATGCGCCTCTTGGAGGCGTTCTCGTGAGTAAGGAAATCGGCGAATACTATGCGAAAAATTCCTTTACGGCGGGACTTACCTACAATACGCATCCTCTTGGCGTTTCCGCGGCCATTGCATGCATACAAGAATATAAGCGGTTAAATATACGCCAACATGTTCTCGATTTGGAACCGATTTTGAAACAAAAACTGGCGGAATTCAAATCTAGGCATAGTTCCGTCGGCGATGTTCGTTCCATAGGGCTTTTCGGCGCCATCGAGTTCAGCTACAGCAAGGAAACTAAGAGCGTGATTCGCAAAAATGCCAACGGAGAACCTTTCCTAGCCAATTTGATTGCCGATTTGCGCAACCAGTACGGCATTCTCACTATGGGCGGTGGCTCCACCATCCTCATCGCTCCGCCGCTAATTACAACAGAAGAACAGCTGAACGAAATTTTTAAACGCCTCGATGAAGCTGTTTCCCATCTCGCCGATCCTTTGGTCAAGTAAGTCGAAGGATTCAACAGGAGGTATTATCCATGAATGATTTTTCTTTCGACACATTAAAGCTTCATGCAGGCTATGATTCTGCGGAACACAAACATGCGGTTTCCGTCCCCATTTATCAGACGACTGCGTTCTCGCTGGATACCGTGGCGCGTTCCGACAGCATGTTTTATTTCAACAGCACGGAATCACTTTATACGCGTCTTTCGAATCCGACGACGGATGCTCTCGAATCTCGTCTTGTTGCCCTCCATCCGGGTGCAACTGGAGCGGTTTCCCTCGCTTCGGGCATGGCGGCGGTAACTTACGCATTGCTGAATGCTACTGCATCTTCGGGCCGCATTCTCGCAACGGCTCGCTCTTACGGTGGATCCGTCGACAGTTTGGAACAGGTGTTTTCCGAATTCGGAGTGAAGTACGATATCGTCGAAGACCCGGACAGTTTGGAATCCTTTGAAAAAGCGATCAAGGATGACACCAAAGTCATTTTTATTGAAAGCATCACGAACCCGAACGCAACGATTCTCGATGTAGAAGGTATTGCAGAGGTGGCGCACAAACACGGTATTCCGCTGATAGTGGACAATACGATAGCGACTCCCTATTTGCTGAATCCGTTTGCATTTGGTGCCGACATAGTTGTCTATTCCGCGACAAAGGGACTTTCCGGGCACGGGAATGTTATTGCGGGTGTTGTTCTTGAAAGCAACAAGTTCAATTGGAATAATGGGAAATTTCCCCAATTTTCCGAAAAACCGTATTTCCTCCGTTCACAGGAGCAGAAACCGCGAACGTACCAAGACGTATTCCCGGAGACGCCGTTTACCGGTCGCATTCGAGCTGTTCACCTGAATTATCTTGGTGCGTGCCTTGCACCGTTTAGCGCCTATCTGGTACTTTTGGGAATTGAAACTCTTTCGGAGCGCCTCTCCAAGCAAGTTTCAAACGCCGAAAAAATTGTCGAGTTCTTGGAAACTCGACCGGAAGTCGCTTGGGTAAAACATCCGCATGCCAAAGGAAGCAAATACGCCGAACTTGCCAAAAAGTACTTTCCCAAAGGAGCGGGGGCAATTCTCAGCTTCGGGCTCAAGGGAAATGCGGAAAGGCGGCGCAAATTCCTTGAAACTGTGAAGGTTTTTGGATTCCAGGCAAATATCGGTGACGCAAAATCGCTGATTATCAATCCGTCGACGACAACGCACATTGAATTAAATCCGAAATTGCAGGCGGCGGCAGACATCCACGCCGAAACGATTCGCCTTTCCTTGGGACTTGAAGATCCGAACGATTTGATTGAAGATTTGAAGCAGGCCTTTGACGCATCCAAATAAGGAGCTCTCTTTCAAAAGAGTTCCTTGTTGCCCATTTGCGTGAAGGCGCTTAAAGTTTCCGAATTTGAGTGCGGAGAAAAGAATGGTTCGAAAAAAGGAATGATTTTTATTCATTGGAATCTTGCCGCTACAGAAGCGGCAGAAAACAAAAAAAAACGCGGCGATGTTCATCGCCGCGTTTTTTTTTTATGTTCAAAAAGTTATTCGTCGACAAGGCGGAGCGGCATCAACAGGAACATGCAATTCATGTCCGTTCCGACGGGCTCGATGATGCAGGCGGAAAGCGGGCCGTTCATCCGGAGGATGACTTCTTCACATTGGCAAAGCTTTAATACTTCAAGCATGTAATTCCCGTTAAATCCGATATCATAAACGCCTTCCCCT
Source organism: uncultured Fibrobacter sp. (assembly GCA_964587155.1). Classification (GTDB taxonomy): domain Bacteria; phylum Fibrobacterota; class Fibrobacteria; order Fibrobacterales; family Fibrobacteraceae; genus Hallerella. Next base: position 68,128 of record CAZPKF010000005.1, on the reverse strand, counting down.
TCGTGCACAACGGAAAGGGCTTCGGTCGAATCGCCGCCGATGTTCGCGTCACTTGCGGACAGTTCCATTTGGTTGCCGTCTAGGCGCAAACGGAGCATTCGGGTTCTTGCGTTTGCCATCGAAATGACCGTTGAAATTTTGTTGAAAAAATCCGTCCGGTTGAGTTGGACTGTACGTTGGAAAGAAGATGGAATGACCGCTTCGTATTTGGGATAAGGTCCTTCGATGAGTTTGGAAACAATTTGCACACCGTCGTTTGCGAAAAGGACGTAAGTGTCGGAAACTCGGATTTCAATGGTGGAATCGTTTGGAATGCTCTTGAGCGCAAACTGAATTGCTTTTGGGGGGACGATGAATCCCTTTTCTATCGTATTTCCTTCCAGTTCGATGAAGGCTTTTCCCAAACGGTGTCCGTCTGTTGCCACCATGATCAATTTTCCCGGGCGCATGTCCATATAAGCACCGTTCAAATTTTGGCGGTTTTGGTCTGTCGAAACTGAGAACAGGGTCTTTCCGGCGAGAAAATCCAGTTCGCTTTTGCCGAGTTCAAAGGATTCTCCATCTGCTACATCTGGAAGTGGCGGGAAATCGCTGACGTCGAATCCGGTGATGGATGCCTTGCCGCGTTCGCTCCAACGAACTGTAACCAGATAATCGATGACTTCGATTGTCAGAATTTCAATTTTCGGATCAATCAGTCCTTTGATCAAATCCAAAAGTCTTCTGGCATTGACGACGACTGCACCGTCTGCTTCGGCTTGCACTTCCAGTTTAACGCGGATTCCCAAATCCAAGTCGGTCGCACTGATTTCAAGGGTGTTGCCTTCTAACCGGATGGCGAAGTTGTTCAGCACTTGGATGGTCGCCTTGTTGGGAACGGCGCCGATAACGGTATTCAACGCACTTAAAAGTTTTGTTTTTTCAATTTGAAATCTCATTTTTGACCTCGACTAGTTTCGAGCCATGACAAAAGCAATCCAGGCGATGACAACAATAAGTCCCAATATGGTGACGCTGACTGTACTCATCCGTTTTTTCTTGCTCGGCGTGAAATTTTTCGCTGCTTGCTCGGCTTTTCTGCGATCTCTTCGGCTCATAAAATGTCTCCATTTTTTTTACGACTTAAAAACTATTATTTTATGTGACGAAAAGGAGAGAACCGATGTCGAAAAACGCCTTAAATTCGCTAAAAGATGGTGCTTTGGAATGCGCAGCGTTTGCGCTTAACCGGGTCAATTTGGCTGTCGAAGAGTCTCGTCTTGGGGAAAAATACAAAGCGTTGGGAAAGTATTTGCTCCCGGCGCTGGAAAACGGTGATTTGGAAAGTCTCAAGGAAAAACCGGAAGTCGTCGCCCTGGTCGGTGATATTTCTGAATCGATAAATCGCATCGAACGGTTGAAAAAACGTTCTGCTGAAAAGTAGGCATCTCTTTGAAAAAGTGGAATTTTCATTTCTTTTCTGAAAAAACGGGCGAATCGAAAAATGCCCGGATATCGCCGTTGAAACCTGCCTTGTGGATATTGGGAGCGGTTCTTGCCGCTTTGGGCTTTGCCCTCTTTTCACCATTTGAACTCGCTGAAAAAATCGGCGATGGAACGCTGCTTGGATTGCGGAAACAAAACAGGCAAATTCGGAGTGAGCTCAACGAACTCCGTGTGCAAAATGACAGCGCGGAACATTTTTTGCAAAATACGGAAACACTTCAAGACAGTATTTACGCCATCGGAGGGATTCATCTGCCGGTGCTTTCTGATTCTGCCGATTCCTTGCACCGCGAAAAACGGAAAGAAGCTTTGTTTCAAACGTATCGGACGTATTCCGTATTCCGGGATTCCCTGGTTGCGAACGCAGATCTTGCCAAGGCCATTCCCGTATTGCATCCGCTGAAAAATCACAAGGTTGTCACGAACCGTTTTGGCATGATGAACGACCATTTTACGGAACAGCGGCTTCCGCACCGCGGCGTTGATTTCTTTGCCGAAGATGGGGATACCGTGATGGCGACAGGGGCGGGCAAAGTTGTTGAAGTCCGCGCACACCGCGGATTTGGGCAAACGGTGAAAATTCAGCATACGGATCACATTCGCACGTTTTATGCGCATATTGAAAAAGCTCTGGTCAAGTCGGGGCAAACAGTTTCGCGGGGAGAACCCATCGCTACGGTAGGCCGTTCGGGAAGAACTGCGGGATCGGGCCTCCATTATGAAATTCGAATCGATGGAGAATCTGTCGATCCGGAGAATTACTTTATTCAGTCTAGGTGATGATGGATTCAAGACCTTTCGAACAAAATGTGATTGCCATGGTGTGGGATTTTGACAAAACCCTCATTTCCGGTTATATGCAAGATCCGCTGTTCCGGCGTTACCAAGTTGACGGAAAGCAATTTTGGAAAGAAGTGAATGCCTTGCCGGCGTTTTACGAAAAATATGGCGTTCACGTCAATCGGGATACGTCTTACCTGAACCATATTTTGACTTATGTCAAAGCGGGAAAAATGCCGGGACTTTCAAATCGGATTCTTCGCGAATGTGGCGCGGAACTGGAGTTCTATCCGGGGCTTCCCGATTTTTTCCCGGATATCCGGAAACGGATTGAAGAAAATCCCGCTTATCGGGCCGCAAACATCCGGCTGGAACATTACGTCGTCAGCACGGGATTTGCTGAAACGATTCGCGGAAGTGCCGTAGCTCCGTATCTCGACGGTATTTTTGGCTGCGAATTTATAGAAACTCCGGCTTCGCCAGGATTTTCACCGTTGGATTTTGTCCCAAAAGAATGTGAAATTTCCCAAGTCGCCAGTGCATTGGACAATACGTCTAAAACGCGTTATCTTTTTGAAATCAACAAGGGTTCGAATAAATTCCCCGAAACGATAGATGTCAATTCCCGCATCGAAGGCGAAAATCGACGGATTCCGTTTGAAAACATGATTTATATCGCCGATGGGCCGTCCGATGTTCCTGCGTTCAGCATTCTCAATCAATGGGGCGGAATAACTTATGCGATTTATCCACCCGGAGACAGGGCCGCTTTGCGGCAAGTTGACGCTCTTCGCCGCGACAAGCGCATTCAAATGTTCGGAGAGGCGGATTACCGGGAAAATTCCATGACGTGGATGTGGCTTAACGAACAAGTTTGCCGCATTGCGGATGCCCTGGTGCAAAAGCAATGGCAAAGCATCCGGAAAAGTGCCTCTCGTCCGCCAGAGCATTTGAACGGTTGACTGCCGACTTGTTGAATGGCCTTTTTGGTGTTCTTCATCTTCAATTTCTGCTTTTAGATTTTCCCATATTGCTAATTTTTCCGAGTGTTTCGTCATTTCAGGCGAATCCAAAAGTTTAGACTATTCATTAGGAGTTTTAATGGCTGTTCAAAATTCTAAGCGTGGCATTTTGATTAGCATGACACCTTACGAAAAAAGAATTGCCGTGATGGAAGGAGGCGATCTCGCTGAACTCGTTGTAGAAAGCGCAGATTCCAACCGTGTTCTCGGCAATATTTATAAAGGCGTTGTGCAATCCGTGATTCCCGCGCTAAAGGCGGCGTTTATCGACATCGGGCTTGAAAAGGCCGGATTCCTTCATCAGGAAGATGCCATTGACAGGAACATCCTTCTTTCCCGCGAATACGGCGACAAGGATGACGACATGGCTGTTGGCGAGGAACTTTCCATCGACCAGATTTTGCGCGTTGGACAGGAAATCATGGTGCAGGTGACAAAAGAACCCATCAGCACCAAGGGCGCCCGTTTGACAACGCATTTGAGCTTTGCCGGGCGTTTTCTCGTCTGTATGCCGGGAACGAATTTCATCGGCGTGTCCAAACGTGCCCGCGATCCGAAGGTTCGCCGCGAATTCAAAAAAGTTGTCCGCCGTCTCAAGGGGCCGGACGTGGGTTACATCGTCCGCACCAACGGACTTTCCGAAAGCGAACTGGAAATTTCAAAACAGATGCACGAATTGGAAGCCAAGTGGGAAGCGACCAAATTCAATTTCGAGCATCAGCCCGCCGAAACTTGTATTTACAAAGAATCGGATTCTGTTTCGCAGACGATTCGGGAATATTTCAGCGACAACACGGATTACGTTTACGTCGATGACCGCGATGAGTATTTTGCCATTCGCGAAGAGCTTCAAAAGCTTTCGTCCGACAAAATCAGCAAGGTCAAGCTTTGGAGTTCCAAAGAGAGCCTGTTCGAATATTTCAAAATCGAAGACGATTACGCCCGCTCACTCCAACGTTCTGTCCCGCTGCCACACGGAGGCAATTTGGTCATAGACCAAACCGAAGCACTGGTTGCAATTGACGTAAACACGGGCCCGAAGGTGCATGGCAAAGACCAGGAAAAAATCATTTTCGAAACGAATGTCGACGCGTGTTATGAAATTGCCAAACAGCTCCGCTTGCGCGATATCGGCGGACTTGTCGTCATTGATTTTATCGACATGGAATCTCAAGAAAATCGCGACGCGATTTATCAGGAATTCCGCAAGGCGATTCGCAAAGACAAGGCTCCCATTACGCCGACTCCGCTGAGCCAGTTCGGTTTGATGGAAGTGACTCGCAAACGGGTCCGCACCAACCTGATGACGGAAAAAACGCATGTGTGCCCAGTTTGCCGTGGAACGGGACATGTGTTCCGTTTGGAAACGACACTTTCGGCTATTGACCGTTGGCTTTCCCGCGCCCGCACCAAGGGCCGTTTGAAAAAAGTGCAAATGGTCGTCAGTTCGGAGATGGTCGATTTGCTTGTCAAGGATGCAGCCCGGATGTTCCATTATCTGGAATACAAGCACGAAATGAAATTGGTTTTGGTGGAAGACGAAAAAATGCTCCCCAGCCAGTTCTACATGTTTAACGAAAAAGACGAAGACATTACGGAAGATTACAACTTCGCATAAATGTGTTTCGCCAAAAAAGTCCGCGGATGGAAAGCTCCTTTCCGCGGACTTTTATTTTGTGCGAAATTCAAAAAGATTAAGAAAATATGGGGAGAAGTTGAATATGCGGAAGTGCTAAAAGCCAAATCCAATGCCCCAGTAAAAAGCTCAGAATGCCGAGAAAAAATCCGCAGATGACATCCGAAAGCCAGTGAACGCCAAAGTAAACGCGGAGAAATCCCCACGTCAGCGGAAGAGCCATCATCACGGCTCCGGCGACGGGAACAGAAACAAGGACAGTCGTCGCAATTGCCAAATTGTTCATCGTATGCCCGGAGGGAAAACTGTATTTGTCAAGAGGCGGAACCAGGGCCTTGAACTCAGGAATGGCGTCAAACGGGCGGCGTCGTTTTGTCGAAAACTTGACAAGCCAATAAAGCCCAAGAGAAACGACCAAAGACGGAAAAACCTGAAGTAAAACGATTGCGAGGAATTTGGGGCCGTAAATGGCGAAAATCAAAACGACGATAAGCGCCCAAACGTATCCGTCTCCTAACCGTGTGTAAATCCGCAAGAGACTGTCTGACTTGGCGGAAAGCCGATGCGTGTACAGGTAACGGGAAAAACGTTCGTCTAAAAACGAAATTTTTTGGAACATCGCAATTTTCCGCATTAAGAATTTTCTGGCTGGGAAGAGTCCAATTCGTCAAGGCTTTGCAGAATTTCCGGAATCTGCTCGAATTTTTCGTGGTAAACGGCGCTGACTTTACGACAGAGCAATTCGAGCCTTTTCCGTTCCAAGGAGTCGTTCTCGTTTGTACGTAATTTTCGAATGGAGTCGCTGATTTTTTGAATGTCTTCCGGATTTTTGTACGGAGACATGAACTCTTGAAATCGGTTGACGCCCGATTGGAATTGTTCGCCGTTGTCCGCTTGATACAGAAGATAGGGGATGACTTGACGTTCTAACAGTTCTTGCAAATTGCCGACGAACGTGAGAAGGTTCCCTTTGCCGGGCAAGAATTCACCGCCCTCCGATTTGCTGGTAATCAGCCCGTCGGATTCGATTTGCGAAAGAATCTCGCTGATGTATTCTTGTTCTTCGGCGTTGCGTTGCTCGCGGTATTTCGCCTGGTATAAAAGGGGAAGACTGGTGATGCAGAGGTGCGCCTGGTTCATCCCCGTAAACTCGCCGATGTAATAAATGTCGGCGTTTTCCTGCATGATTTCCGATTCATTTTCGTAGAACATGATTTTTGCTGGAATGGGAATGATCTCCATGTGGGAAAGTTCGTCTAGGCGGTCTTTGAATGCGTCAATATCCAAATCTTCGGGCAGTTCTCCGCCGGATTCCTTGATGCGGTCAAGGATGTTCGAAATACCCTTGTCGACAGAAGAACCCATTTCGTGCTGCATGAAGTTTTTGAGGTTGTTGTTTTTGTCGAATTCTCCGCGGACGGCGAGAATCCCATGCCGCACCATGGAAGAAAACGGAAACTGTTCGGAATCCTGAGAGTTTGTCGCCGAAGGGATGATTTTTGCATAAGCGACCATCTTGCCGCAGAGCTTATCCGGGTCGCCTTTCTTTTGTTCGATACCTAACATTTTACCCCGCAATCAATAAAGCTTTTGGGCGGAAATCAATTCGCCGTTTTTTTCGCCAAAGAGAACCGCCGAAGATCCCGGATAAGATTTTTTGAAAAATGCCGAGAAGGTCTTGACAGCGGCATCCGGTTCAAATCCGATTTCGTTTTTCACGTTTTCTCCCATCACGATTCCAAAACGGGAAGCTCCGGGAACGCGGCGGTTGATGTAGGCGGCAAATTCTTCATCGGAATTCACGACATCTGTCGGAGCGCGGCCATCGATATTCATCGGATTCCGCGAACTCAGCGAAAGTGGATAAAGGTTCCCTGAAACGAGTTGGGATGTGGCGACGTAAAGAGCGTTTCCCACGAAAAGGGCGATGGAGTCTTCTTGCACGTAGCGAATTTCCACGTTGAATTCACATTCGGAAGACATTTCCTTGATTTCTAACGCAGACGGTCCGCAGGCGGTCAGTGCGAAAAGGGAAGAAAGGAATAGGCAAACGGAAAAGAGCTTTTTCATAAAATTCCTTTGGCGTTCTTCGCCATTTTCCCTAAAGATACTTTTTTTTGAACGCAGAGAAAATCGCTTCAAAGAGGATGAGTTTTTTTCGAGGAGTTCCCCGTTCCCGACATTTTATAGCCTCCGGGTGACGATTTGCGAAAAATACGCTCGTTTGCGCATTGTGTAATTTTTCGGTTGGCTGAATGTTGAAAATGGAGAGAATCAGCGATTCAAGGTGATGTAGAGTTCACACAAATTTTCTGGAGAAAGTTCTTCGGCGCGCGTATTTTTGGAGAATCCACATTGTTCGAGTGCTTTGAAAACGGAATTCTTTTCGTATCGAGTGGCTAGGGGATTGGCGATGACTTTGCGCTTTTGTGAAAACGCCAGTTGTACGAAATCAAAAAATCCCGCAGGCGCATTCAACGGGTTTTTCCGCGGAGACAAAAGGATGGTTGCGCTGTCAACATTGGGCTTGGGAACAAAATGTTCCGGACCGATTTTCCGGAGAATTTTTCCTGTCGCATGGGCGCGAATCCAAACGGAAAGACTTCCGTAATTTCGGGAATGCGGCTCTGCACAAAGGCGTTCGGCCACTTCGTATTGGACCATGCACATAAAACCGTGCGTTTTGTACAGCATGGGCATGACTTTGGCGACAATTCCCGTCGAAACGTTATACGGCAGGTTTCCCGCTAGCCACGGCTTTGGATTTTCTCGGAGCCATTCGTCGATGGGGAATTTCAGAAAGTCTTGGTTGACCAGGTGAAATTGGGGATTGTTCGAAAATTTTTCTTGGAGAATCCCCACGCAATCCCTGTCGATTTCCACAGCGGTCACAGGAACGCCTCGCGAAAGGAGAGGCCCCGTCAGGGCGCCGTGCCCTGGGCCGATTTCCAAAATGGAATCTCCCGGCGAAAGCGGAATGTCCGAAGCCAGCAATTCGGCTGTTTCTGCATCTAGGAAGTTTTGTCCAAAACGTCGGCGGTGATCTCTGTCCATGGAACGCAATTTAGAATTTTGGAACGCTTTGAAAATGCGGAATTTTCGGAGTGGGGGAATTGCCGCACGAAAACTCGAAGTTCCGTTAAAAGGATTCCGGGAATGCCTTTTTGAAGGCGTTCAAGTTTTTTATATTTGATCCTATGAAAATTTCCGTAAACGACATGATGAATTCTAGCGGTGTGGGATTTGGCACGAGCGGGGCCAGGGGCCTTGTGTCTCAGATGACGGATCTTGTGTGTTACGTTTACACGCGCGCTTTTTTGAATTATTGCGAAAAAAATTATCCGTCAGAGAAAACGGTCGCCATTGCGGGGGACTTGCGTCCGAGTACCGGAAGAATTCTCCAAGCGATTGCTACAGCTGCAGAGGACATGCATTGGAATTTCATTTACAGTGGACGGATTCCCAGCCCGGCGATTGCCCTTTACGGAATTGAAAAAGCGCTCCCGACCATCATGGTGACGGGCAGCCACATTCCCGCCGACAGGAACGGCATCAAGTTCAACCATCCGCAGGGTGAAATTTCAAAAAAAGACGAATCGGGAATTCGGGCGGAATCGTTTGAAATCGACGAATCCCAATTCGATGAATGCGGAGCGCTCAAGCAGGCTGTACAACTTCCCGAAGAAAACACCGAAGCGCGGGAAAATTACATTCGGCGTTATACGGATTTTTTTGCCCCGGATGCTCTTTCTGGATTTACCATTGGCGTGTATCAACATTCTGCGGTGGGTCGCGATATCATCACGGGCGTTTTGGAAAAGCTCGGCGCGTATGTTGTTCCCCTGGGACGTTCCGAAACTTTCATTCCCGTCGATACAGAAGCGGTTCGCCCGGAAGACGTGGATTTGGCCGCCAAATGGGCGAAGAAAGGTTTGGACGCCATCGTGAGCACGGACGGTGACAGTGACCGACCGCTTTTGGCCGATGCCACGGGCAAATGGATCCGCGGCGATGTGCTGGGAATCTTGGCGGCAAGTTCGCTGAAAATCGATCGGGTGGCGACTCCGGTCAGCTGCAATACGGCCCTTGAAAAATGCGGCCTTTTTGAAAAAACACTTCGGACGCGTATCGGCAGCCCTTATGTGATAGCGGGAATGCAAGAGTTGGACGAAAACGGAAAAACGGTAGCCGGCTACGAAGCAAACGGCGGATTTTTGCTTGAAACGGCTATTTGCGCCGAAGGGAAAACGTTGAAGGCGCTTCCCACGCGCGACGCTTTGTTGCCGCAACTAGCCGTTCTTGTCCGCGCCAAACGGGAACTTACGGGCGTAGAAGATTTGTTCCGGGCTTTGCCGCGCCGTTTTACGGCAAGTGATCGCGTCAAGGAATTTCCCACCGAAAAAGGAAAGGCGAAAGTCCTTGAAATTGCCGAAAAGAAACTCGGTGAAAGTTATTTTGGAAAATTTGCCGGGAGACAGGTGGATTCCGACATGACCGATGGCTACCGGATGACTTTCGACAGCGGTGACATCATCCATTTGCGGCCAAGCGGAAACGCTCCCGAACTTCGTTGCTATGTGGAATGCGATTCTGCCAGTCGAGCCGAAGAGCTCAAGTCCCAGGTGATGGCTGTGATGCAAACTTGGAAAGTGTAACAGCAATTTTATATGTTTAATCCCGTGAACATCAAGGCTTTCTGCTTTCTTTCCCTTTTGTGCGCCACGACAGTGTTTGCCGGTGGCAGGTTCTGGAATGTGGACAAAGGCGGAACAACGTTGAAGTTCTTGGCTATGTCGGCTTCTCCGCGGGCGGCGGCACTTTCGGGTGCGGGCGTTTCGACTCCGCAAAGTGTTGCTGAAGTATCCCGCAATCCACTGGCAACGACATCTTTTGATGTTGCGCGTGCAGGTGTCGCCCACACGGTTTTTTCCGACAATATCGATGCCAAATTGACGACGGTTTATTTCGGCTTGCCCTTTAAATATTTCAACACCAGTGCGGCGGTAGAATATTTGGGCTACGGAGATTTGGAAGGCCGTGATGAGGAAGGGTTCCGCACGGACGATTACGGTGCCATGGCTTGGGCTGTCCAATTGGGAATCGGTAGTACGCCGTCTATTTTCAACTGGGCTCTTTCGGCGCGCTTTGCTTCGCAAACGATAGACAATTCAACGGCAATAGCTGTCCTTGCTGATGGGGGCGCCAGTTTCCGGCTCAATCGCCATATTTCTTTTGGCGCAACGCTGACAAATTTTGGTTGGGTTTCGGATTATGAATCCGAAGAAGAATCGGCACCCATGGCGTTGCAGGCTGGTGTTACAGCTTCGCATCCGATTCTGGATATTTTTGATGTGGCGCTCCATGCCGATGCTTATCGGCGTGCCGACTATGATCCAGAATGGCGTCTTGGCGGCGAACTTCTATATAAAAAATCCTTGGCGTTCCGCGTCGGTTATGCGTTTCGCGATGAAACAGAAAGTGGCGTTTCGGCGGGCATTGGAATAGCCTTTGGACGCTTTCTGTTTGATTATGCTTACGCATCGAATCCTGTTTTGGACGGAAACCACCTGTTCCATTTGGGCATGAAGTTTTAAAAAATCTCCGTCTTATTTGGCGAAAAAACAAATAAATGAAAATCGTCGGCATGGCGCCGACGAAAACGGTTTGAAAATGAGAGGGATTTACCTATCAAACTTCTTTCCTAAACATTTCCCATCCTCTTTCATCGTAAACAACGACCCAGCTTCCTTCTTGTGTTGCTGTGCAAATCATAATATTTCCTTTGCGGCGTACGCTGCGGTTTTGCGGAATGTAATTATCTCCGCTCTTTTAAAGTAAGAAAAAAAACTCCGTCAAGGGGTAAGGTAAAAAATGCGTACTTGCGAAATTTCGCGGATGGATAAAATTTTTGCTCCGCTGCTTTTTTCTAAAATCCGAGTCCAATATGGAATGTCGTGAATATAATCGAGCTGTTCAGGTGTCCACGATAGCAACAGTTCTGCGGGCAAATTTGCATGGAGGTCTTTTTTCATGCCGGGTATGGCGATGAGGAGAATGCCGCCCTTTTTGAGAATAGGTAATAATTTGTCGTCCAGATAATTTTCGAACCGTCCAAAATAATTGTAAGAGTCTGTGCAAATGATGGCGTCAAAAAATTCTTTATCAAACGGCAACGCTTCGGCATCGGCTTTGATGGGAATGATTTGTTTTGGCGTTAATCCCATGGAATCGAAGAATTGGCGGTTTTCTGTCGGGTCGCTTCATAAATCGATTGCGTAAACGGTTAAGTTGTATTCTTTTGTCAAAAAGACGCTTGTCAATCCTTGTCCGCTTCCCAAATCGCAAACGGTAGAACCTGCGGGAATGGGAAAATTGAAAAGTAATTCCTCGGTCAGTTTGACCGGATTTGGTCCCATTATTTTGGACAGGCATTCGGGCGTATTGTAGTTTTCGCTTTTTTCAAATTTCATAACGGTTAGAACTGTTGGGGTGCTGTGGAATGAAATGAATGGAACTGCTGAATCCATTTTTTCAATTGTCTGCGCCGTTTTTGTTGCGCATGTTCGTTTTCTGGAAAATGAATCAGCAAATAAAGTGGGGCGTAAAATTCAATGGCGAGCAATTCCGGGTCGGATTTTTTCAAAATGCCGTTGGAAATCATTTTTTTGAAAATGTCTTTGACGTAATTGACAGGTCCCGCGGTCAAACAAGCTTGAAGAAAATTTCCCATTTTGGCATCTTTGAATTGTTCTAAAACGAGCATTTTCCGAAACAGGGACGCAAATGGGTCTTTTGTCCAAAAATCAAATTGGGAAATGGCGAAGTTTTGAAAGTTTTCCCACGAAATTTTAGAATAAGATTCCGGACAATCTCGGAACGTTTTTTCGGGCACAAAAAATTGCTTAGAACGTTCTTCGTCGATTTGTATCATCCGTTTGACTAGATTGTCTAAAATGTCGCGTTTGTTTTTGTAATGCTTGTAAAGTGCTCCTTTGGAAAGCCCTAATTCTCCGGCGATGTCGCCTGTTGAAACGGAACTATATCCGTTTTGGGCGAAAAGCCGTAGAGATGTTTGCAAAATATTTTCTTTGGTGTTATTCATATTTTGAAAAGTGAACGATTGTTTACCTTAAACTAGTAAATGGTCGTTTACTTATCAAGAGGAGCGGCTGCAAAAGAAAAATGCCGGAAACTTCCGGCATTGGGTAAAACTCTACGTACTTTTGGAAATTTTAAAATTGGCTTAAGAATCTTTGGTCGTTTGATGTGATGAGGCCGATTTCCGGAATGGCGTGACGGAGCATGGCAATGCGGTCTAGACCGAATCCGAATGCGAATCCCGTGTATTTTTCCGGATCGATCCCACAGTTTTTGAAAACATTCGGATCTACGGAACCGCAGCCGCCGATTTCCATCCATCCGGTGCCTTTGCAGCGTTTGCAGCCGTGTCCGCCACAGAAGACACAGCTGACATCCATTTCGGCAGAAGGTTCCGTGAACGGGAAAAAGCTCGGGCGGAAACGCGTTTTGACGCCTTCTCCAAAAAGCTTGTTCATGAAGATTTGGAGAACGCCTTTCAAATGGGCAAAGGTGATAGTTTCATCGACGACAAGCCCTTCGCATTGTTGAAACATCGGCGCGTGAGTTGCATCGTTGTCAACGCGGAAAACGTGCCCCGGTGCAATCATACGGAATGGAGGCTTGTGCGTTTCCATGTAATGGATTTGCGTATCCGAAGTTTGGGTCCGCAGCAAGAGCCTGTCGCCCAAGTAAAAGGTGTCTTGCATGTCGCGGCTAGGATGGTCGGGCGGCGTGTTGAGCGCTTCGAAATTATACCAATCCGTTTCAATGTCGCGGCCAGAATCAATGGCGAATCCCATTTGGGCAAAAAAGTCGATGATTTCTTCGCGAACGTCGTAAACCGGATGCGTGGAACCGGCGGGAATGCCATTTCCCGGAAGGCTTGTGTCGGTCCATCCTTTTTGCAGTTCCGCTTCCAGGGCTTTTTGGCGGGCGTCTTCGATGGCCTTGTCGATGCGTTCCGAAACGTTCTGCTTGAGTTCGTTGACGAGTTTTCCGAACGACGGGCGCTCTTCGGGGGGGAGCGCCGCCATTTGCTTCATCATGGCGGTAATCTGGCCTTTTTTACCAAGCCACTTGACGCGGAGCGCGTCGACGGCTTCTTTGACGTTCAATTTGGTTTCCGCCAGTTCTGTTTCAAACTGTTTGCGAAGTTCAGAAAGATTCTCGTTCATCATGATTTAAAACTAGAAAAATTTCCGGTTGTCTTTGGACAACTGAAATTTTCAGGGCTTTTGAAAATCGGGATTTGGCAAAATAATTTTGCAGATGATTTTGAAACGGAATTCAAAGGAGTTTCCAATGCGTTTAATCAGAATGTTTTTGGCTGCCAGCATTTTGTTTGCCGTGTCATTTGCCAATGCTTTGGACATTTTCGTTCGAGGTGTTGTCGAAGATTCGGTGGGCGTTCCCGTCGACAGTGCGAAAATTTCTTTGAAAAAGAACGGCTCTTTTGCTTATTCTGATGCCTTGGGAATGTGGGAGTTGAAAGTTTCGGAAACAACTGCGTTGCCCGAAAATTCGGAGTCTGCCGCTCATTCCTTTCAAAATGGATGGTTGAACGTAATAGTTCCCGTTGGACTTTGTGATTTCAAGGCGACCGCTTTTGACATGAACGGAAGGGTTCTTTACCAATTGTCGCGGACTCTTTCTGCCGGGGTTCATGCATTCGATTTGAATGGGAATCTGAAAAATCATTCCCGTTATCTGTTGCAGGTTCAACTGGGAAATCGCAAAACAGTATTTTTGGCCAAAGCGGGGTTTGCGCTTTCGGATACGTTGGTCGTTGAAAAAGAAGGTTTTGAACGGCATGAATCGCCTATTGGAGATTCTCCAAGCTCGATTACGATTGTTTTGGACAGATTGCCCGAGCCTGTTTTGAAAAAACGGGGGAGCTGAGATTCTTCGCAGACGGTTTTGCAGGGAAACGCCATAGAAGACTTCAATTTTGCCTTTGAACATTGTGATTCCGTTTTTGTGGAAGGCTTGCCGCAGGGCGTAACGGCGACCGTTGTCGTTGCAAAAAAAGTGGTGAACTTTTCGGGTGTGGTGACCTCCGACACGGGAGTTTACCATTACACGATTTCTACTGTAGGCGGTTATCCGGAAAAGGTGGTGACGGGGACGATTTGCGTCAAAGAAAAAACGCCGGAATTTGCCGTTGACGGATATGCTTCGTTGAATGGGGGAACGACAGGCGGCGCAGGCGGCGACACGGTGACTGTTTCCACTTATGCGGCATTTAAATCGGCTGTTCAGGCAAAAGAGGCAAAAGTCGTTGTGGTGAAAGGAACGATTAAAACAACGGATGGGGATGGCTACGGATTAAAGGTGGCAAGCAACAAAACCATTATGGGAAAAGATTCTTCGGCGACGATTTACGGAGGACTTTCCATCAGTGGCGTAAAGAATGTCATCGTTTACAATTTGAATATTCAGGGAACTTATCCGAATCCGGGTCCCAGTGACGGCATTGCTGTAAACGGGGGATCGACAAACGTTTTCCTTTCGCATTTGAATATTTGGGATGCAGAAGACGGCAACCTCGACATTACGGGGCAAGCCAGCTTCGTTACGGTATCCTATGTGCATTTCTGGTATACACTGGAATCTCATCCGCACCGGTTGAACGCCCTAATTGGAAGTGGAGCGTCGAATCATCCGGAAGATTTTGGGAAATTGAAAGTCACTTACCATCACTGTCTATTTGGAAACCTTGTCAAGGAACGGATGCCTCGGGTAATGTACGGAAACGCCCATATTTACAACAATTATTATACGACAACAGGAAATCTTTACGGAATCGGCGTGGGCTCTTATGGTTCGGCTCTCATTGAGGGAAACTATTTCAAAAAGACAAATAATCCCATCCAGTTTATGTACAACGTTTATGCGTTTATTTTGCAGCGCGGCAACATTTTCGACAATACGACAGGAACTCAGGATGGTACGGCACAAGGAAAAATTTACGGCGAACGTTATATTACCACGGATCCTTATACGTTGCTAAAAGATCCGGACAAATTGACGTCGGTCCCTTATCTGTATACATTGGACAAAGCGGCAGATGTTCCGGTGAAAGTGCAAAAAATGGTTGGCCCTCATGATTTGTGATGAAAAAAATTATATTGGGAAATATGAAAGCGCAAATCATTAAAATAGCCGAGGGGAAAGTTTATCTTTCGACCGAAAAGAATGAAGGAAAATTTTTTACCATAGAAAAATCTTCTTTGGAATTTGAACCTGTCGTTGGAAATTTTGTAGAAGTGTTCACTTCCGAAAAAGGTGAAACTCTTGTTATTCCGGAAAAGAAGCCGTCAGTTGTTCTTGCGGAGTCTGCAGAAGGTTCCGCAGACGTTTTCGACGATGTTTCGGGAAAAAGTCGGGCTGCGGCTGCGATTCTGTGCTTTTTCTTTGGCTGGATTGGCGTTCACAACTTTTATTTGGGAAATGTTTGGCAGAAAATCTTGCCTTTGGCATTGTGGGGCGGACTTTTCCTCTTTCCCTTTTTCGTGCTTGTCAATCCGTTCTTTGCCTTGCTGGGTACCCTTTGTCCCTTTATCGTATTCATCCTCTCGTTGGTGGATTTCATCCTGATTTTGTGTGGAATCAAAAAGGACGGGAACGGTAGTCCAGTTTGCCGCTGGGGATAATCTCGGCAAAGAAATTGACGGCGACTTCTTTTCTATCTTTGATCGGTGTCGAGTTTTGAGAAAAGGAGTTTTTTATGACGATATCTGTAATGGTAAACGGCATCCCCGGAAATATGGGGAAAATTGTCGCAGAAACCTGTGTGGCGCGCGGACTAAACTTGGTGCCGTTTTCGTTGACTGGGGAACAGATTGTGGAAAACGAATCGGAAGTGGCGGGTAAAAAAATTCAACTGTTGAAACCCTCCAATCGAGAAAACCGCATTGGTGAAGTTCTCGCCGCTTATCCTGGATTGATTGCCGTTGACTTTACGCATCCGACTGCAGTCAATGACAATGCGAAATTTTACGTGGCGCATGGGATTCCCTTTGTCATGGGAACGACAGGTGGTGATCGCGACGCGTTGAAAAATTTGGTAAAAGAATCCAATCATCCGAGTGTCATTGCGCCGAATATGGCAAAGCAGATTGTCGCATTCCAAGCGATGATTGAATGGTTGTCGAAAACGTTCCCCACGGCATTTGACGGTTATAAACTTTCCATTGTAGAAAGTCATCAAAAGACCAAAGCCGATACAAGTGGAACGGCGAAGGCTGTAGCGAAATCGTTCGAAAATATGGGCCTCGATTTCGACGAAAGCCGCATTGAAAAAGTTCGTAATGACAAAGAGTCCATGGAGCGCATGGGCGTTCCCGAAGAATACCTTTCGGGACATGCTTTCCACACGTATTCGCTAGACAGCGCCGATGGAACGGTTCATTTTGAATTTCGCCACAACGTCTGTGGACGGAAAATTTATGCGGAAGGCTCTGTCGATGCGGTGAATTTCCTTGCCGAAGAACTTGCCAAGGGAAATGCGCGGCCGTTCGACATGATGGATGTTCTCCGTTCAGGAAAAATGCGCTGAGGATTTATGGAACAGAAATTTTCTTTGAATTTGAACCGTCGTCCTCGGCGAAACCGGAAAAGCGCCGTGGTCCGCGATCTTGTCCGCGAAACGGAACTTTCCGTCAGGGATTTGGTTTATCCGGTTTTCATCATGGAGGGTGAAAACAGAGAAGAACCGATTCCATCGATGCCGGGAATGACCCGCAAAACGGTTGACGTTCTTTTGAAAGAGGTCGAAGAATGCGTGGCGATGGGCGTTCGGGCGTTTGCGCCGTTTCCGTCGATAGACGAAAGCAAAAAGGATCGCACGGGTTCGGAAAGCTTTAATCCCGAAGGTCTTGTGCCGACTTGCGTCCGGAAACTCAAAGAGAAATTTCCAGAAATTGTCGTGATGACGGATGTCGCCTTGGATCCTTTCAATATTGATGGGCACGATGGGATTGTCTCTTCGGATGGAAAAATTTTAAACGATGAAACCGTGGAAGTACTTTGCAAAATGGCGCTTTGCCATGCGCGGGCGGGGGCCGATTTCGTGTGTCCCTCCGATATGATGGACGGTCGCATCGGAGCGATTCGCGAAGCGTTGGATGCCGAGGGATTTACAGAGACCTCCATCATGGCGTATAGTGCTAAATACGCTTCGGCTTTTTACGGGCCATTCCGAGACGCTTTGGAATCTGCACCCAAAGCCGGGGATAAAAAAACGTATCAGATGGATCCGGCGAATTGCAAAGAGGCTCTTTGTGAAGTCGCTTTGGACATTGAAGAAGGTGCGGACATTGTGATGGTGAAGCCGGCTGGGTATTATTTGGACGTTCTCCGTGAAGTCGCCGATTTTTCCGAAGTCCCAGTCGCCGCTTATCAGGTGAGTGGCGAATACGCCATGCTTTGCGCGGCGTTTGAAAACGGATGGTTGGACAGAAATCGCATCGTCATCGAAAGCCTTTTGAGCATCAAGCGTGCCGGGGCGAAAATGATTTGGACTTATTTTGCAAAAGAAGCGGCTCGTTTGCTTCGAAAGGAAAGTTAAAATGCATTCAATGAAATTTTTTGTTTTGGCGATTTGCTCTGCTTTGACAGCGATCGGTGCGGCTTCGCCGAAATCGTGGGACGCCATTTTTCATGCGGAAGGCAAGGGCGAATACGAAAGCGTGCCTATCGTTGGCCAGGTCCGTTTTTTCACCTATGAATATTTTGGGGAAAAGCAGCCGGTTTCGTTTTCTGTCAAAGGGGGCAATTTTGATTTTGCCGTTTCCGGTGAAATGAAAGTTGCTGCAGACACCATTGAAAATAAGCGTTTTTACGGGCTCTGCAACAAAACGCGTGAAGCTTGGATCTCTTATGTCGCCGGTCCGCAAACCTTTGGCAAGGAAGAGCTTGTCGTAGATATCAAAGGCGTTGATATTGCATGTGGCGATGAAGTTTATGCACTCCGAAATCTTCGGGTCAAATTCAAAAACGCTGCTGCTCAAAAATGGTGGCAGAAAAATCGGGAAAAAGTTGAAAAAAAACAACGCGATAGAATGGCCGAATACCGGATCGCGGAACAGGAACATTTTGCAGAAGTCAAACGCAATTCGGGCGTTATCACGGACAAACGAGACGGTCAAACGTATCGGACGATTAAAATTGACGGTCGCACTTGGATTGCCCAAAATATGAATTACAACATTCCGGGAGAATCCTGGTGCTACGATGACAAAGACGTTTACTGCAACCGGAGTGGCCGTCTTTACTCGTTGGAGGGCGCAAGGCAAGCTTGCCCCAAGGGCTTCCATTTGCCGCGCGACAGGGAATGGCAAGATATGTTGACCGGTCTGACCGGCTGTTACGACGGCGTCCAAAAATGCGAAGCGTTTGCATCTAAATTAAAGGCACGCTCCGGCTGGCAGGGCGGCGGCGGAACCGATGATTATGGATTCACCGCGTTTGGCTCGGGACGGCGCGAAGTAGTTGGCCGCGGACACCGCTATGTGGAAATGGGGGAATACACGGCGTTCTGGAGTTCTCAAAACGGTCGCAATGAAACGATTTGGCTTTGGGTCCTTGGACGGATGGGCGACAACATGGTCCGCGAACTGGCTCCAAATCGCGAAAACGGATATTCCGTCCGCTGTATCGACGGCGATTAAAATATTTGGTTGTTGAAAATGGTCGGTCCGTAAAATGCGGGCCGATTTTTTGTATAAACGAAAAAATCATCAGTTGGACGGGATGTTTTAAAAATCCTTTTGGCATTGATTTTAGTGGGGAGAGGATGGCGAATGTTCTTTTCACTCTCCTTTTGTCGGGGTAAAGACCCGGTAGAGTCTGTATTTCGCTCCATTTTGAACAAAGCCCCTTTCTACGAAAACAGGAACACCTTGGACGTAAACATCGTGCAAAATTCACCCCACTTGAAGAAAAGGATTCTGTTAGAAACCCCATCAAGGAGAGCTTTTAGAATTTAGTCGTCACGTCTTATTCCTAATTCCGGATTACGCATTCTTTCGTAAAGTCTGGGTAGAATTTACGTTGAATTTTTCGCCTGGAAGTTTTTATCCGGCAATTCGAAAAGGAGGGTATGTTTTTCCCAAAAAAAGCGTTGTACAGGGAAAATATGTGAGGAAATATGTCTGTTTTGAATGGATTGTCCCGATTTTTCTTCGGGAGTGAATGCTTGGCGTGCCATCGCCGCGGCCTGGTTTTAGACCCTTGGCTTTGTCCGGATTGCAAACAGGAACTTTCACGTTTGGCGAAAAATCCCCGGCGGCCCAATCCAGACACGCTTTGTCTGTATCCGATGACTCCTTTGACAAAATCGCTTGTCCACGGTTTGAAATACGGCAACATGCCTGGACTTGCCGGTTATTTGGCGGCTCAAGCTTTGCGGGAAACGGCCACGTTTGATGTCTTGCGGGATTGGGGAAGGCGCTTGGCGTTCATCCCGGTGCCGTTGCATTCCGCGCGTCTTCGCGAACGGGGATACAATCAGGCGGAAAGCCTTTCGCTGGCGGTGTCGGCAAAATTGGGCGGCAAAATGATTCGGGCTCTGTCGCGAAAGACATTCCGGATTTCTCAGACGGCGCTCTCTCGGGCGGGGCGAGCGAACAATGTCGCGGGCGCTTTTGCTTTCAAAAAGGGAATCTGCTGGCCGCCCGGGTATGTTCCGGTTGTTGTCGACGATGTTTTTACGACGGGGGCAACGACTTCGGCCTGCCTGTATGCTCTGGAAAAAGAAAATTTAGGGGGAGCGGCAAAAGTGTGCACGCTTCTTTATGAAGAAAGTGCAAACGCAAAAGTGGATTTTGCTGCGGACACTTCCATGGAATGGGAAGTTTAACGGAGGAAGAGGGACTCGAACCCCCAAGCCTGACGGCGGCGGTTTTCAAGACCGCTGACTTACCAATTAGCCTATTCCTCCCCAAAACAAAGGCCCCGGAAAACCAGAGCCTTTGAAATGGTTCCGGGCAGAATTGAACTGCCGACACGAGGATTTTCAGTCCTCTGCTCTACCAACTGAGCTACAGAACCTCTTAGATAGGCCAAAATTAATTCTTTCTATGAATATTGTCAAGGGACTTTAGACGAATTTTTGCCGTAAACTAAAATTTAACGCGAAATTACATCCACAGTTGGGAATTTTCGGCTAGATTACAAGTGGGATTCGTTGGGACTCTTCGGAGACATTATGAAACCATACCTGTTGACAGCCCTGTCTTTGGCAGTGCTCTTTTTGATGGCATGTTCAGACGATCCCTCGCTCGTTGATGATGAAATAGAGCGTTCTTCTGCGGCAATGGAAAAGGACACTTTGAATTTGGTGGAATCGTCGAGTTCTTCCGCCGTTTTCGTTTTTGTTAGTTCTAGTTCGGAAGCGAAAAGTTCTAGCAGCGAAGAAGTTTGCTCTCCGCATTTTGTCGGCAAATCCGCTGTGACGATTAACGAAATTATGCCGGGTAATTTGAACTGGAAGGATGACCTGGGAAAAGATCCCGGTTGGGTGGAACTTTACAATTCCAGCTCTGAACCGGTGGCTCTCGACGGTTATGCGTTGGTGGAAAAAACGTCCCGTCCGCGCAAATGGGTTTTTGGACAAGACACTGTTCCGGCAAAAGGATATCGCATTGTCTTTGCTTCAAAACGCGATTTGCCCACTCCCCTTTCGGCAGAAGATGTGGAACAATTGCATTTTCGGACGCATACGAACTGGAAACTCGAAGACGAAGGGGGGAACGTTTATTTGATTGGGGAAAATTGCGGTATTTTGGATTCGGCGTCTTATCCGGCGTTGGCGTCTGGAATCAGCTGGGGAAAGACTTCTGCGGGGTGGATGTATTTTGCGAAGCCGACTCCGGAAGCGGACAATTCAGAAAGTCAAGGCTCCAAGGGCTTTTCGGCGGTTCCCGTTTTTGGACAGGGCGGCGGTTTTTACAAAGATTCTTTAGTGTTGACGCCTCCGGTTGCAGAGGGAGACGCTTCTGTCCGTTGCACATTTGACGGCTCCGAACCCACTGTTTCTACGCCAGAAATGACGGATCCCCGGATTTTGAAATCGAATGCAATTGTCCGCTGTGCGACATTCCAGGATGGTCTCATCACCCAAAAAATGGCGACAAATACGTATTTCATAAACGAAACGGTGAATATGCCCGTGGTGGCGGTGAGCGTGGATTCTGGATTTTTTGAAAAGCACTATATGAAAGTTTCTTGTTCGAACCCGAAATCCTGCCCATCGGGGCTTTACGAAGACGTGGAGTATCCGGTGCACGTGGAATATTTTGCAAATGGCAGCGCCAGTACAGAGAAGGCTTGGGAAATTGATGCCGGCATTTCGCTGATGGGGAATTACAGCCGCATGGAAAATAAAAAGTCCGTAGCGATAGTCATTCGCGAAGAATACCAAGACGGCTGGCTCAAATATCCGTTGTTCGAAACGCGCAAAGATAAAAGCAGCAAGTTCAAAGCGTTCAATTTGCGAAACAATGGAAACCGTTTCGTGAGCGATTATATCGAAGATGCCATGGGCGGCGCAATTCTCGAAGGGAGCGGGGTCGATTATCAACGCAGTCGTCAGGTTGTCGTTTTTTACAATGGCGTGTATTGGGGCATTCACGATATGCGGGAGCGTTTCAACAAGAATTATGTGGAAACCAATTACGGCATCGAGGCTTCATCGGTGAATATGGTGAAACATTTGGGGCGCACAGTCACTGCGTCGAATGGGACGGTTGACGAATACAAGGCTCTGCTGTCGTTTGTCGCATCGCACGATTTTTCGGGAGAAAACAATACCGACTATGAACTTGTTAAAAGTTCAATGGATTTGGCGAACTTTGCCGATTACATGGCGATGGAAATTTATTCCCACAATGGAGACTGGCCAAACAATAATGTCCGCGCTTGGAGAAGTCCCGGCAGAAAATGGAAGTTCATGGTTTACGATCTAGACCACGGTTACGACTGGACTTGGTCTGTCAACGGTTTTGGCGAAAGTACGAATATGTTTGACTGGATTCGGCAGGGTGGAGTCTCTTCGGGCGGCTGTTATCAGAAAGCGAACGAGGAATGCTTCCATACGTTTTACGTCAAGTTGATTAAAAATCCGGATTTCAAACGGTTGTTCATCAATCGCTCTGCCGTGATGCTTCAAAATTATCTGAACGCCGATAAAGTAACGGAAATTGTCGATGCGATGGCTGCCACTCTCGATGCGGACGAAATGACCCGCGATTTGGAAAAGTTCAAACAACTCGATCGTTGGTACACAAATTCTTGTGGGGGAAAATTCAGCAAATCCGGTTCTTGCCTTAAAGCGTGGGCGCAAGACCGCGATGCGGTCGTTTGGAAAGAATACGAAGAGGAATTCGAAATTTCGGGAAAAGTCCAGGTGACGATTGCGGCGGCTGGCGAAGGTTACGTGAAAATGGAAGGTGCCTTGTTGCCGAATACGGAAACTTATACGGGAACGTTTTTCGGTGGAAACGCTATGGAACTGGAAGCGATTCCCCTGGGAACGGCGAAATTCGTCCGCTGGGAAGATGGTTCAATGGAAAATCCCCGCATCGTGAATCCATCAAACGGGGACGTTTTCTCGGCAATATTCGAATAAGCGGATCCGTTTTCGAAATCCCGGCAAAAATTTTCTAGATTCGGAGCATGATTTCTCCGGTGCGAAAAATGTTCGACGACATTTCCAAAAGCTATGACTTTTTGAATCATGCGTTGAGCTGCTTTCAAGATATCTTTTGGCGAAAAGCCTGTTGCCGGGAACTGAAACGGCTTCGTCCGGGGAAACGGCTTTTGGACCTTTGCGGAGGAACCGGGGATTTTGCCGTAGAATACGAACGTATCGTGGGAGTGCCGGAAAAGGCGATTCTCGGCGATTTTTCGTTTGGCATGTTGAAGCATTCCAAGGGAAAGAAAACGTCGGCAATGCCTGTGCAGCTCGACGCCATGCAGATGCCGTTTTCCGATGAATCGTTTGATGTTGTTTTGAACGGCTTTGGAATGCGGAATTTGCCGGATGCAGAAGCCGGATTGCGCGAATCCTGTCGCATTTTGGCAAACGGCGGATATTTGATGATTCTTGAATTTTTTTCGCCGCGGAATGCGTTCAATACGTTCTTCTATCAAAAATTGGCTCCGCTTTTTATCCCGGTTGTCGGGGCTTTCTTCAGCGGAAAACGTTCTGCGTATGAATACTTGGTGAATTCCGTTCTCCGTTTTTTGCCTGTGGCGGATTTTTCTGCCCTGGCGGAACGCTGCGGATTTTCGGTCGTGTCGGTCAAACCTTGTTTCTTTGGCGTTGCTTACCGGGTTCTGCTGCAAAAAAAGGCTTGTGCATGAGTCGGTTTTTGTTGGGTGTCACCGGGGCTTCTGGGGCGATTTATGCGGCGCGGACACTGTATCACCTGCACCGCTTGGGGCATACTGTCGAGTTGATAGAAACTTTGGCTGGAAAATCCGTCGTGGATTTTGAAGGCCAGTCGCAAATGCTTGCTGCCGCGGATGCTGTTTGGAATGTGGACGACTTCTTTGCGCCTTGCGCAAGTGGAAGTTCTCCGTATGCGGGAATGGCCGTAGTCCCATGCTCCATGGGAACTTTGGGTAAAATGGCTAATGGAATTGCCGACAATTTGTTGGTTCGGGCGGCAGATGTTTCTTTAAAGGAAAAGCGTCCACTGGTCATTGTTCCGCGGGAAACGCCTTATTCTTTCATTCATTTGAAAAATATGGAACAATTGACGTTGGCCGGAGCGATTGTTGTTCCCGCTAGTCCGGGATTTTACGCCCATCCCCAATCCATTGAAAATCTAGTGGATTCCGTTGTGGCGAAAATTCTTTGTCATCTGGGCGTTCCAAACGGCATTGTTCCGGAATGGGGGAATCATGCGGACTCTTTCTAAAATAGTCGAATACGGGCATTTGGTGCGGTTCAGCCACTCGCTTTTCGCCATGCCGTTTGCGCTGGGGTCTATGTGGGTGGCTGCGGACGGATTCCGCGGCATGGATGCTTGGGAAATCGCAAAACTCGTGCTGCTGATTGTCGGATGCATGGTGGCGGCGCGGAACAGTTCCATGTCGTTCAATCGCCTTGTCGACGCCAAGTTCGACGCCGAAAATCCGCGGACGGCGAAACGCCATCTGGTAACAGGAAAGCTTTCAAAAAAGTCCGTTGCCGTTTTTATCGCCATCAATGCGGTTCTTTTTTGTGCGTTCGCTTGGCTATTGAATCCGCTTGCGGGGATTTGTGCCTTTCCGGTTCTTTGCGCACTTGCGTTTTACTCTTATTGGAAACGCTTTTCTTGGCTTTGTCATTGGTATTTGGGCTTTGCCATTGGAATGAGTCCTTTGGGCGCGTGGATTGCTGTTCGGGGTGAGTTTGCTGTGTTCCCGATTTTTTTGATGTTGATTTTGACGCTTTGGATGGGTGGTTTTGACATCATCTATGCAACGCAAGATGAAGAAATCGACAAACAATCCGGATTGCATTCTGTGCCCGCTCGATTTGGCCGTAAAACGGCTTTGAAAATCGCTTTGGGAAGTCATTTGGCTATGCTCCTTTTGTGTGTTGTTTTTGGAATTTATTGGCAAATGGGAATCGCTTGGTGGAGTGTTTTCGCCTTGATGGCTGCCGCAATCGTTTATATTCATCTGTTTCGAAAATCGGACTCGCTCGATGCGATGAACCGGGATTTCTTTTTGGCGAATGTTGGAGTGAGCGTTCTGGTGATGGTTGGTCTTGTCGTTTGGATTTTTTTAGGAGGCTCGGTCGATGCGCTCGGATGATAAACGCAAAGTGTGTCAACGGACAGCGTGCTGGATAGCCGCGCTAAGCCTGATGAATGTTTTGGGTGCTGAATTTGGATTTCTTTCTGAAGAATTTGCAGACAAGGCGTTGACCGTTTTGGCTGTCCTTTTGGCTGCATCGTTGGCGGGGAGCTTTTATTTTAAACGTAAACAGGGCGAATGAGGAAAGGAAAAGTCATATTTCCAAATCGCCCGTGTATCGAGAAAGAAGATTCCCCGATTTTGTACAAAATAAGAGGCTTCCGTCGTCATTGATGTCGAGAATGGTTCCTTCTATGGATTCTCCACCATCGACGATTTTTGCCGGATGCCCTAAGAATTTATCCATTTTGCGCCATTCTTCGATCCAAGGAGTGATTCCGCAACGCAATGTGGTTTCTAGCGCATTTTTCAAAGATTCGACAATTTGCCGAAGCAGGATTTCTCGGTTCAGTTTTTTTCTTAAGCAAATTTTTAAACTGGTGACAGGCTTTTCAATGTTTTGAAAATCAGCCTCGTCGGCGTTAACATCAATTCCGATGCCAACCGTGAGCAGTTTTTGATTTTCTTTGCAAAGAATTTCGGAAACCATTCCACAAAGTTTTTTCTTTTCAAATAAAATGTCGTTCGGCCATTTGACGCTGGAATCTACGCCTATCCGGTGAAATAATTGTGAAAGGGAAATCGCCGTGATCTGCATCAGTTGTGGGTATTCGCGGATTTGAAATCCTTTGAGCGGATACAGAATGTTGAAGTAAAGGTTTTTCCCTTGAGGCGAAATCCAAATTCGGTCGTGTCTGCCGCGTCCGCAGGTTTGGAAATCGGCGACGATGATGTCCCCGGCGGAAAGGTTTTGCAGGTGTTCTTTGCTGTAGCGGTGTGTACTTTCGAGTTCAGGAAACAGAAATGCCGGTTGCCCATCAAATCCTTGAATTTCCCATTCGGCAAATGGGCGCTCTGCAGAGAAAAGATTGTCCATGTTTCAAAAATAGGAAGTGAAAACGGAGCGCGTTCGACCATTTTGGAAAAGAGGTTTGAAAATGGCGAAGGAATCCAGAAAACGCCGACGAGAAATTTTCCTTTTGTTTTCACAAAATCTTGTCAAAATCTTGTGAACGGAATCTGATCCGGGCGTTCCAATTCGTAAACGGCTTTTAAAAAGAGTGTATCTTGAGAACCGTCGTAAAGTTTGAATTCGTCTAGAATTCCGTTCAAACGGGAATCTCCGAGGATAAATGTATCCAAATCGCCAAAACCGTTCGAAAGTTCAAAATCGGTGTCGTGTAAAACGTTTCCATCCAACAGGACGCTGATATGTTGTCCGCGAATGAGCATTGCCATTTGATGCCATTTGCCATCGAGAATTTTGGCAGAACCGTAGATGGTTGTGTCCGAGATGACTGTTGAGTCGGCATCTACGAATAATTTGATTCCAATGGATTGGTGCTGATTTAATGGTGTTTGACGGATGGAAAATCCGACGGAATCCCGCATTGCTGTAAATATGGCGATGTCGGTATTATTTCCAAAAGCGTCTTTTTCCAATTTCAACCAAAAAGACAACGCCGTGTTCCCTTTTGAAAAGAGAGGAATTCCAGAAACGGTGTCAGGAAAATCGCCCGCGGAAAATTTTTTCGCTTGAGCCCAAATACCGTTTGTGTTTAGAGAATCCCAATGGAGTGCAAATCGGACGGCTCCTTGGAACGGAACTCCTTTGTCGATGGGCATCTGGTAAATTGTTTGCGAAGTGGATTTACTGAAATCCAACCGGGGGAAGAGGGCAAAATAAAGCGAAGAATCTGCGTTTGAATGTACTTTCTGAATGGGCATTGCAAATCCTTGGCGGTCAAACAGAAGAGGAGATTCTTCGCCTCCGGGAAGCCAAATGGGGAAGGGAATCGAATCAATTTCTAGTGGGATTTTGTACTGCAGAGATTCTGGTAGAGTTCGGTTCAGGACAAATTTTGAAGCGATGGCGGCGTTGGCGTTTGCCATGTAGGCTTTTCCGTTTTTAAAATTCCAATTGACGGGAAGCGTTTCCTTTTTGCCGTTTCTGAAAATAGAAATGCTTTCATATTGGGATTCGGGAAGATCGTTGAGTGGAGAAATCCCGGATTCCGTATCTGCAGCGGAAATGGGTACACACAAAAGAGTTCCTTCAACGCAAATGGTATCCAAAGCCTTTAAAGAAAGCGAAGAAATGTCGAAACTGATTTTTGCCACGTCCGATAGGGTGACCGCTTTGGAGAAAATCGTATCGTTTGAATTTTTCTCCTGTTCTGTTGAAAAAGACGTTCGCGCCATTTGACGTAAATCTTCGTTTTCATACAAAAGAATGTAGTCACCATTTTCAACATGCAGACGATAAAAACCGTCTTCGTCAGAAACAGTGAAAGCCAAAATGGAATCTTCGATGGCGATGTGGTGCGCATGGATGGCGTAGACAAACGTTTTTGCCGCTGGTGTTCCTTTTTGAGATAAAACGATTCCCGCCACAGTCTTCCCGGATTCCGTTTCGCTTAAAACACCGGCGTGTTCTGTTTCGCTGCAGGCGGATAGCGCCCAAACGCTCCCAATGAAAAGTTTCGCCCAAATCTTCATGACTTGCCCTCCGCATCGAGATTCGAGAAAAGATGGATGTTCATGTGGTAAACGCTGTCTGCCTTTTCCTTGTCTTCGGCGATAATCCTTCTTGCGCGGGATTTGAACATCTGCAATTCGGCTTCCAATTTTTTATAAGCTTCTTTTGAAAGGCTAAATACAAAGGTGTTCGCCACGTGAGGATTTTTCCCGGGATGGAGCAGCGCTTTTTTGGAAAGTTCAAAACATTGCAATTGGTATTCGCGGACGAGTTCCTCGTTGTTGTATGGCCCGCTCGAAACGGAATCTTTGGTCGGCTTCCAAAAGCCGTTTTCGTTTTTTCGGATAAGTCCAAGTCTTTGCAGCAAGGCGATGGATTCAGTCAGTTTCCCGATAGAAACTTTCGGCGAAAGCCGTTTGACGAGGAGAGAAAGATTATCGTCGACATCCAAAACGTCTAATGCGGCGAATACGGCGCTGTGATACCATTCGGCGTAATATTCGTAAGAATCGGAATGGAGAATGGTCTGTGGTTGCGGATTCAGGTGCAAAAGTTCTTCCATCGCACTTTTGCGGTCGGCATCCGATTTTGCCTGATCCCATTTGACAAGAAGTTCAAAATAGCGGGCTTCTTTGCGGTCAAGTTCCAAAACTTCGACAAATTTCCGGACCATGCGGGGAGAAACTTTTTTTCCGCGGAGGACGTCGGCAAAGTAGCTGCGGGTTTTCGGAAGCCCTAGGCGGTTGCATATTTCTGTCCGGCTGAAGTCGGGCTCTACAGCGGCGCGCGCGCTTTGGTATTCGCCAAGGAATTTCCGGAAATGCGTGTATTGAAAAATGTCGGCGTATTTTTTCACATATCCCAATATAGATAAAGTTTTCCTTGAATTTGAGAACGTTCTTAAACGGAGCGAAAAAAAATCAGATTTGGAGGAAATTGTCATTTTTGACAGAAAAAACGAGTTAAATTTGAAATATGAGTCATCATGGTTTTCGCATTTTACACACGTCGGATTGGCACTTGGGGAATTCTTTGCATGAACATTCCCGCCTAGACGAATACAAATTCTTTTTGAACTGGTTGAAGTCCGCCATCGTTGAAAACGAAGTGGACGCGCTTCTTGTTTCCGGGGACATTTTTGATACGGGATCGCCCAGCAACGCCGTCCAAGAACTTTATTACTCTTTTTTGACAAGCCTTTATGGAACTTGCTGTAAAAATGTCGTGGTGACTGCGGGGAATCACGATTCGCCTGCGACATTGAATGTTTCCAAATCCATATTGGAGCTTTTGAATGTGCATGTGGTGGCGACACCGGATGCTGAATCGGATTTTTCAAATGAAATCTTGCTTTTGCCCCATGCGGAAAATCCGGAATTGATTGTTTGTGCCGCACCATTTCTCCGTGACAGGGCTTTGCAAAAGAGTTTAGGAAACAGTGAATCGGTAACGGGAGAAACGTTTGTCCGCAATGGGACGCGAGCTCATTTTGAAATTTTAAAAGAGCGGGTGCGGAAGCTCCGCGAAGAAATTGGAAAAAATTTGCCCGTTGTCGCCATGGCGCATCTTTTCGCCGCCGGTTCAAAGCTCTCTGAAAATGCGAATGAAACGGAATTTGCCATCGTTGGAAATTTGGAAAATGTTCATTCAGACATTTTTTCTTCGATTTTTGATTATGTTGCTTTGGGGCATATTCACCGACAGCAAAAAGTGGGCGGCGAAGACCGCATCCGTTATTCCGGTTCGCCACTTCCCATGGGATTTGATGAAGCAGTCAACGAAAATGTTGTTCTGCTGGTGGATCTTGAAAACGGAAACGCTCCCGTTGTCAGACCGCTTGGCGTGCCGCGAATGCGCAAATGGGTGACTATTTCCGGAGACAGTTTGGAAAAAATCCGCCAAGAAGTCGCTTCTTTAGGGAAAGAGTCCCCGGGGGCTTGGGTACGAGTCCGCTTTACAGGTGCGGGAAGTGTTGGCAATATCCGGCAACTTCTTTCCGGTGACTTTGAACAAGCGGGGCTAGAACTGGTTTATGCGGAATATGCGGCGCGGACAGACAATTCCCAATCGGGAATCCGCGAAGAAAAAGATCTCTCGGAATTGTCGCCGGAACAAGTTTTTGAAAAACGGTTGGATTGCGAAGAAACTTTGGGAACGGATCCCGAACTGAAATCGCGCATTTTTTCCGCATTTGAAGAAATCTTGAATCAGATTCAAAATAATCAGGGGAACGTATGAAAATCATCTCGCTTCATTTCAAGAACATCAATTCCCTGGCTGGAGAATGGAAAATCCGTTTTGACGATCCCGATTTTTTGCGCGGACATCTATTTGCCATTTCTGGTCCGACGGGTTCTGGAAAGACGTCTGTCTTGGATGCGATATCCCTTGCGCTTTACGGAAAAACGCCGCGTCAGGAGAACGCCTCTGATAAGCAGGGAACAAGAAATTCCAGTCCGGAACTGGTGATGACGATGGGAACGGGAGAATCTTTTTCCGAGGTGGAATTTGAATCAAATGGGCTTCGCTATTTGTCTTCTTGGAGGGTGCACCGTAGCCGTAATTTGCCGGATGGAGCGCTTCAGGCAGTGGATAGAAAAATTCTGTATTTTGAAAATGGAGAATTTGTTTCCCATGATGAAACGACGAAAAAGAATGATGTCAACCGGAAAATAGAAGAATTAATCGGATTGGATTTTAAACAATTCATGCGTGCGGTGATGCTGCCTCAAGGCGGTTTTGACAGCTTTCTCAAAAGTGATCAAAATGAAAAAGCGGCGATTCTTGAAAAACTTTCCGGGCAGGAAATTTACCGGAAAATATCCAAGGCTGTTTTTGAACGCAACCGGGAAGAAAAGAACCGTCTGACAAATATTCAAGAACGTTTGGACGGATTGCATTTGATGCCGGAAAACGAATCGATTGCGCTGAAGTCTCGGATTTCTTGTGCACAAAAGACAAAATCCGAAAAAGAGCAGGAGCTGAAAAAAAGTGAAAGTGCGAAAAACATTTTAGAAAATGTCGATCGCTTGGGAAAAACGTGTCAGGACCTTCGAAATAAAGTAAATGACCTTTCGGAAAAAAATCGCGGTTTCGTTTCGCTGCAGGCGAAGTTGAATCGTTCCGATAAAGCCAAAAATTTGGTTCCTTCGTGGCAACAATTGGATCAGAGCCGCCGTGATTGTCAAGAAAAAGAGCGGCAAAAAAAAGAATTGCAAAAGCAAATTCCAGAAGAAGAATCGCTGAGTAAAAATGTTTCAGTTGAACTGGAAAACAAGAGCAAGGAAAAAGAAACCCTCCGTTTGGAAGACAGGACGCGGGATGGATTGCGCGATAAAGTTTCCCAATTAGATGGAGATGTTTTGCACTTCCAGCAAAATGTCGAAGAACAAAAACAAAAAATAGAAGAACAGAAAAGACGCATCGGGGAAATTGACAAATCCATTGAAGAACAAAAAAGTTTTCGGGCAGACTTCGAAAAAAAATTGGAAAAATGTGAAACTTACAAGCAGGCGCATTCTGCGCACGACAAATTGGAATCCGACCAAGCGGTTGTTTCTGAAATGTTGGAACGCTTGGAATCGGCGAAAAATGATGTTGCCAAAGCGAAGCTGTCGTTAGCAAGTGCGAAAACGGCTGAGCAAGAAGCGGCAAATCTTAAACGGGAAAGGTGCGCCGAATTCAACCGAATCCGGGATGAACGGGAAAAAAGTTTTTCAAACGACATCAATCGGATAGCTGTGATGGTGCAATCGGCCTTGTCCGAAGGGGATCCTTGTCCTGTTTGTGGAAATCCGTTTCATGCGAAGGCTTCTTGCAAAGAATTTTTACCGGGTGATATCGAAGGTGCGGCAAATCGGTTGAAAAAATTGCAAGAACAATTTGAAAGATCCCAGATCGAAGTGGAACGGGCTGACCGCGCGTTCGAACAAGCAGAAAACAATGTCAAAAGCTGCAAAAAAGAAGTTGATGATAAGGAAAATAACAAAGGGGAATGCTTTCAAAAAGCTTGGGAAAGGTTGGAAAAATACGGTTTTGTCGCTACGGATTTGGAAAATCCACAAAATCTTCAGGAAACAATTCGCAATTGGGTGGATTTGTGGAATCGGTGTTTGCAGGGCATTGATAATTACAGGCAAAAGCTGGATCTTTGCGATGTGGAAATAAAAAATTTTATAAAAAATAGGGACGAGGTCTTGCGGGAGTTGGATGTCGCAGAAAAAGATTTAAATGCGCAAAAAGAAAAAATTCAAAAGATTTCTGCGGAAAGGCAAAAACTTTTTGGGTCAAAAAAAGTGACAGAAGACAGGCAAGAATGGCAGGCGAAAATAGAAGCCGCCTCCGTTGAATGTGAGTCGCTTTCTCAAAAAAAATCTCAAATTGAAAACAAATTGATTGAATTGCGGACAAAGTTGGAATCCGTCTCTGCGCAATTGGATTCTGAAAATCGCAATAAAGAGGGCCTTACATCCGATCTTTTGTCAAAGCTCCGCGAAAACGGTTTTGCTTCAGAAGAAGATATGCTGAATTCGCAGATTTCCGATGAAGAACGCGCAAACTCGCAGGCAATAATCGATCAAGTGAAACAAGAACTTTTGACGCAGTCCGGGCAATTGCAGCAAGCGGAATTGCAGTTGAAAGATTGGCGCTCTCGGGAAATCGGTCACGAGACTCTTCAGACCATCCAATCAAAAATAGAGACCATTTCCGTTGAAGTTGAAAAGCTGTCGGCTGAAATTCAAGAGAATTTGCAAAAGTCCATTGAAAATGATGCACAAAAAAAGGAATATGATAAAGCTCTGGTTGAAAAAAAGGACCAGGAGGAAAAAATCAAGATTTGGGGAACGCTGGACAGCTTGATTGGCAGTGCCGATGGGCAAAAATTTGTGAAATTTGTTCAACGTTTGACTCTTCGGCAGTTGATTTCTGCGGCAAATCGGCATTTGCAAGGGTTGGATCCGCGCTATAAAATTGAAATAGATAAAGAATCGGGGTTGAACCTTTCGCTTTACGATGCGGAATGTGGGGCATCCCGTTTGGCGGCGAACCTTTCTGGCGGTGAATCGTTTTTGGTGAGTCTTTCGCTGGCGCTTGGGCTATCCTCTTTGGCCAGCCGTAAAGTGCAAATCGATACGTTGTTCTTGGACGAAGGTTTTGGAGCGCTGGATGAGCACAAGTTGCAAAAGGCGATTGATGTCTTGAGAAATTTGGGCGAATGCGGGGATAAACTTGTCGGAGTCATCTCTCATGTCAATCGTTTGAAAGAAGAAATTCCAAATCATCTGGAAATCATTCCTTCGGGTAATGGACGCAGCATTATTCAAGGACCAGGCGTCGTTAAAAATGGTGGCGCTGGATAATTCATAACGTAGGAACCAGTCGTTCTGGAGGGGTGAACGCGCCTGGTAATGCTCCAGAATGGCCTTTGCCGTAGAGCCTTTGTTTTGCAAAGGAAAATTTCTTTTCGCAATGGAGGTTCTTCATTTCTAATGAATACTCTTCGCTGTTGAAAGTGGGTCAAAATTTGTCATTGCAAAAGTGTTTAATCGATGAAATTTTTCAACAAAACGGTTTGAACCCTTGCAGGAAAAATTGGGTGTGCTTATATTCTAAAATGCGTTGCCCCGCGGAAAAAGTCTGTCAGATCCGTTCAAAGGCAATTGTTCCGTATATTTAAACAAAGTTGGAGGAAATCGGGTGAAAAAACTCTTTTTGGGAGTCCTTTTTGGGGCTGTCGCCGCACTAGCTGCGGAATCTTTTGGGGGAATCGGGCTTGCCGTTTGTGCGGCAGAATGTGGCGCGGAAGTCCTTGACGTAGTCCGAGACTCTCCCGCAGACCGGGCGGCGATTCGGGTCGGGGATTGTTTGGTTTCGGCAAATGGAGTTTCTCTCAAAGGAAAATCATTAAAGAGCCTGTTGGAACTGTTGCGGGGAAAGGCTGGGGATTTTTTGAACCTGGAAATTTTGCATGGAAATGTTCCCACTGAAAAAAGCCTCCGCCGAGAATCGCTTTTGGCGATTATAAATTCAGAATCGTCAGAAATGCTCGGGGAAGATGTTGCGGCAAAAGGACGCTTTTTAGATGAAATCACATTGCCAGAATACAATGCGACTGTTTATGCGGAGGAAAAATCTTTTCCGGATACATCGGTCCAATTGCAAACATTTCAAATTTTCAACCGAAATTGGATTGCGTTTTCCTGGAGTGTCCCCGGAATGTTGACGTTCCGGTTGATTTCTGCAAAAGGGGAAAAGCTCCGGACGCTTCGATTCAAAGCCGTTGCGGGGAAAAATATTTTTGAATGGGACGGATCGCCGTATCCGCCCGGGAATTATTTCGCCCGTGTTGAAGGAAACGAAAAAGTTCTTTATTTCAAAGGCACTTTACCGTGAAATTTATTTTCGCGGACCTTCCGCTTTGTAACGAGATAGGACTGTTTCGTAAAAGTTGAACGTTTGCTTGGCGATACTCTTCCAGCTGAAAACATCGATGGCGCGTTTCCGGCTTTCTTCGCCAAACTTTTTCGCCATTTCGGGATTGTTCAAAAGCGTGTTCAGCTTTTCGGCGAGGGCGCGCTGGAATTTTTCCGGATCTTTTGGTTCGAAATTGGTAGCGGACGTCGCTTCTAATGGAACGAGGAATCCGGTTTTCCCTTCAACGATGATTTCCGGGATGCCGCCGACAGCGCTGCCGACAACGGGAGTTCCGCAACTCATGGCTTCTAAGTTGATGATTCCGAAAGGTTCGTAAAGGGATGGCGTGACAAAGGCTGTCGCATACGTGTATAAAACGCGCAAATCTTTGTGGTTCATCATTTCTTGAATCCAGAAGATGCCTTTTCTGGATTGCTGCAACGATTGAATTTTGGATTCGCATTCTGCAGCCAATTCCTTCGTGTCCGGAGCGCCTGCGCACAGGACGATTTGAACATCGGGACGAATATGCGGAATGGCTCCGATGAGTTGAGAAATGCCTTTTTGCCGTGTAATGCGGCCGACAAACAGAATGAACGGTTTCTCCGGATCAATGCCGAACTTTTCAAGGACTTTGGGTTCGTAGGTCGGGGTGTAAAAGTCGGGATCGATGCCGTTGTAAATGACTTGTACGCGGTCTGCCGGGATGCCGTAAAGTTCCATCACATCGCGCTTCATTTCGTTTGAAACGGCGATGACGCCGTCGGCGGCTTCATAGGCAGTCCGTTCTATCCAAGAACTCATTTGATAACCGCCGTTTCCCAGCTGTTCCGCTTTCCAAGGGCGGTGAGGTTCCAAAGAATGAGTCGTCAAAACAAGGGGGCATTCCAACAACTTGCTAGAAAGTACACCGCCGAAGTGGCTGTACCATGTGTGGCAATGGACTATGTCGATGTCTTGTAAACTTCCCATCCATTGCAGATTGATGTCAAGAGGATTTAAAATTTTGGACATTCGGGCATCGGAGGGTTGGATGCCTAGTTTTGGGGAAAATCCGATGGCGTGTAAATTTTTTTCTGTATCGTTTTGACAGCCAAAAGCGCGCGCTTCGATTTCGCAGTGGGCGCGGAGTTCGCGGGAGAGAAACTGAACGTGGATGCCGGCACCGCCGTAGATGTCGGGGGGAAATTCATTGGTAAGAAGTGCGACTTTCATGGGTATAAATCTATGTTAATTTGATGGGGTGTGGGAGATCTTTGAAAAAATTGGAGGCGAATGCCGTTTTGGGCAAAAAGAAATGTGGCGGCAAATGCGGATTCTGCCCATCGGAAGATTACAGGGAGAGAGACCTTTGCACAATATGGTGTGCGGACGGATTATTCCTGAACGAGGGATTTTTTCTGGTTCGAAGAAAGAAAAAGCTTTTCTTCGAGTTCTGGCGAGGCTTTGGCGATTGCCGCTTTAATATCGGTTGAAAATTTGAACGAAGGAACGAGCCTCTGTTCAAGATAGATGATTTCGCCGGTTTTCGGATTGCGAGCCGGTCGGGCTTTGCGTTCTTTATTTGCAAAGGTCCCAAATCCTCGAATTTCAATGGAATTGCCCTCGGCGAGGGTTTCTCCCACGAGATCCAAAAATTGTTCCACAACAACACGCACCTTGTTCTGGACGACACCTGTCTCACGGGTGACATCTTGAATCAAATCTTGTTTTGTTGCGTTAGCCATATTTTAAATATAGGAACGTTGGCCAAAAAAACTATTTTTGAAACGAAAGCTTTTGCTTTTTCGTCGTTTAATTTTTGGCTATTCCGTGGACAAGTGTGGATTCATGTTGAAAAAAGAGTTTCAGTTTGCGAACATTTCCGTTTCCCCTTGTACGGTGCTCTCTCCGATGGCCGGAGTGACTGATGCGCCTTTTCGTCGTCTTTGCCGGGTGCTGTCCGGGAACCGGATCGGACTTTTGGTTTCGGAGTTTGTATCGACAGACGGAACTGCTCCCTTTGTGTTGAAAAATCGGAAACAGTTGAATTTTTATCCGGAAGAACGCCCGTTTGGAATTCAAATTTTTGGAAGGAATCCGATTCGGATGGCGGATGCTGCCCGCATTTTGGAATCTTTGAAACCGGATTACATCGAAATCAATGCCGGATGCCCGGTGCCTAAGGTCGCAGGGAAAGGCGGCGGCGCGGGGCTTCTGAAAGATTTGCCGCGGTTACGGGAAATTTTATCCGCGGTTCAAAAAGTGCTCTCGGTGCCGATGACCCTCAAATGCCGTGTGGGCTGGGATGAAAATAGCATCAATGTGATGGAAACGTTGAAAATCGCAGAAGGCGAAGGCGTTTCGATGTTGACTGTACATGGGCGGACGCGTGTACAAGGTTACAATGGATTTGCAAATTGGAATTTAATCGGCGACGTGGCCAGTGCGGCGAAAATTCCCATTGTGGGAAATGGAGACGTTTCCAGCGTGCAAAATGCATTGGAACGGCTGGAGCGTTTTGACGTGGATGGCGTTTCTATCGGGCGAGGAGCCTTGCACAACCCGTGGCTGTTTGGAGAAATTGCCGACGCTTTAGAGGGCAAGTCTCCCCGGCAAATTTCAGTTAAGGAAGCTTGTGACGTTTTCCGGATTTATTTTGGATTCATGATGCAAGAATCGACGTCGACGGAATTTGGCGCCTTGGGGCGATTAAAACAGCTGGCGGCGCGCCTTTGCAAAGGATTTGATCCGGAATCACCGGCGTTTCGACAAAAAATTTTGACCAGCCGCAGTCCGGAAGAATTGTTCGATGTGGCGGAAAATTTTGCCGTTTGGGCAACGGAAAATGGAGTGCATTTTTATCCGGAACGACTGGTGAATTTAAATGGACGTAAAGATGACACCATTTCGTTTGAGCGCCAATTCAAAGGTTGATTTCCGTTTTGGAAATGAGTAAGTTAAATAAGACGGCATCTTTGAAATTTGGAACTCATTTTTTGATATGAACGTTATCGATAACCATGGAGTGTTAAATGAATTTCAAAATCGGTCTGTTTTCGCTGGCTTTCTTGTTTACGGCTTCTTTATTTGCAGGTGAGGTTACGATGAAGTCCAAAATACTGGTCCTTTATTTTTCTCGGACAGGGGAAAATTATGCAGTCGGCAATATTTCCGAAGGGAATACGGCTATCTTGGCCAAAATGATCGCGAAAAAAGTTTCGGCAGATCTTTTTGAAGTCAAACCGCAAAAGATATATCCTCAGAATTATCAGGAATGTACGGAAGTGGCAAAGGAAGAACGCGAACAAAAGGCGCGGCCCGCATACAAAGGCGATGTGGATACGGCTCCTTACGATACAGTATTTGTCGGCTATCCCATCTGGTGGGGAGACATGCCTATGGTGATGTATCATTTTCTAGAAAAGCACGATTTGAACGGAAAGGTTATCGTTCCATTTTGCACACATGAGGGGAGCGGCGCAGATGGGACCGATGCGACTCTCCAAGGCATTTTCAAAAGAGCCACGGTAAAGTCTCCACTGGAAATTCGCGGGGAAACGGCACAAAAGGCCCGCGATGAAGCGGAAAAAGAAGTAGATGAATTTTTGAAAACGCTGGGATTGAATTAAAGGTTTTCGGGCAGCGGATTTTTACGGGGACGGCCGCGCTTGCGTTTGACGGGAACTTCCGGGGAAATCGCAGCGCCGCTGGAAAGGGGAGAATCAGCTTTGAACAGAGCGTTCAATGCGTTTGTAGGATTTTCCATTGCGGCCTGTTGCTGCATTTTCAGCAGGTTTGCCCGTGCGAGGGCTTCGGCTTTTGCTTTTTTGATAGCTGCCTGCTTGGCCAATTCCGCTTCGGAAATGATCTGTGTCTTGGCGGTGCCAAAAGAGGCTCCGCCGAACGAACCGACAAGGACTCTGCCTGAACTTTGTCTGGGAGGGAGCGGTGCAGAGGCCGATTTCGCCGTGTTGACGATGGGGGGTGATGGGGGAGCTTTTGCCTGCCCGGGAACAAACAAAGCTTTTTTGTGCTGCATCGGTTTATGTTGTGCTTGAACCGGATGTGTCCCGTCAAAATCGGACATTTTCGGCATCGGCCGGGAGGCGTATCGGGAAAAATTGTTGCGATTCTTGTATTGTTCGGCGATTTGGCGCATTCTGGCTTGTTCCCGGGCCAATTTCCGTGCTGCGCGTTCTTTTTTGGAAGGACGGAATCGATCGCGTTTTTCGGGATCGTATGGGTGCAGCGCAAGGATTTCTTCGTCGGAAAGGCCGCGCAATTCAGGGGGAACTTCAATGATGGGGAGATTTTCTGGAATTTGATTCGCCATTTTCGTTTTAAGCTTGATTTTTGAGAAACAAAAACGTTCAGACTCTATTTAATATAAAAAAATCTGTTTGTCAAGACCTAGAAATTCTTGACGGATAGTTGTATTTTTTAGTCAAATGCTCCGATTTACACAAGATATTTTACTTTCCCTCCGCGCCCGGGCGAATGAAGAAGAAGCGAAAGCGATGTCTAAAAGCATGCGGGATACTTTTGATTTTCTCGGCGTGAACGTTATCACCCGGCGTGAAGCCACGTATCCGATTTTTGACAAAAATCCTCCGAAAGACGGAGATGAATTGGCAGCGCGCGTTTCGGATATGTGGGGACAACCCTATCGCGAAGTGCAATATGCAGCCTGTGATTATCTGTTTAAACACAAGGCTCTGCTCGGCGGGCAACATCTCAGTTTTTTGAAAATGCTCATCAAAACGCGCCCTTCGAACGATACGGTTGATACAATTGCGACTAGCGTTTTGGGAAATTTGGCCTGGAGAATTCCGCCGATTCGCAAAAAAATCGCCACGTGGATCCGCGACCCGAATATTTGGATTCGCCGCAGCGTGATACTCTTTCAATTGCGATACCGAGAACATACCGACTGGGATTTGCTCAAGTCTTGCTGTTTGCATTGCGCCAAGGATGACAATTATTACATTCGGACGGGAATCGGGCGCGCCCTTTCCGAATATGCGCGGATAAAACCGAATGAAGTGCGACACTTTGTCATGGACACGGAATTGTCTCCGCAGACTTCGCAAGAAGTGCTCCGCAACATTTAATCGCGTTTTCGTTTTTTCCAGCGGATGATTTGTACTATGCAGCCCATTCGCAATATTGCCATATTGGCCCATGTTGACGCAGGCAAAACGACTCTGTCGGAGCGCATCCTGTTCAATGCGGGCGAAGTGCGTCGTCCAGGCGATGTGGAAGATGGCCTTGCGACGATGGATTATTTGCCCGAAGAACGGGAACGCGGAATTACCATCGAAGCGGGAGTCGCCCACTTTGAATGGCGGGGCATCTGGTTCAATTTTATCGATACGCCGGGACATGTGGATTTTGGCGCAGAAGTCGATATGGCTTTGTCTGCGGTGGACGGCGCAATCCTCGTTGTGTCTGCGGCTGATGGCGTTGAAACGCAAACCCTTTCTGCTTGGAAAAAGCTTAGGGAAAAGGGAATCCGAACGCTGATTTTCATCAACAAATTGGACAATCCCGATGCTGCGTTGGACGACGCTTTGATCGATGTCGAAGAACATTTGGGATGTCGTCCCGTTTTGTTATCCATTCCGGAATATGCTGAGGAACCATTTCGCGGAATCGTTTCTGAATTAGATGTAATAAGCTCAACTCGGCTTTGTTTGGAAGATGGCCGTGAAGAACCCCGGAAAGTATCGGAACGGGATGATGCGCAGGGCGTTTTGCAACGCGCTTATGCAGAAGCTGTGGAAGCGGCTTCGGAATTTGACGATGAAATTCTCTCTCTCGCCATGGATGGCGCGCCAGTTTTGCCAAAGGCGTTGATCCGCGGGCTTTCACGCCTGTGCGCTTCTGACAAGTATGCTCTGTGTTATGCGGGGTCTGCTAAAGAGAATTTTGGAGTCCGCAGCTTGATGACGGGACTTTCATTCTTTTTGCCGCCGCCCGAAATTCATACGGAAAACATTCTTGGCGAAGTGTTGCGGTTGCGGCATTTTCCCCAATGGGGAGAAATTGCCATTTTCCGCAGTATGGCGAATTTGAATGCCGGAAGTTTTCCGTTGGACTTTGAATTTTTCCGGATGAAGGCCCAATCCTTGGATCCGGTATCTTCCATTGTTCCGGGGGATATTTATGCAGTCCGTTCAGGGAAAAAACTGGCTCTGGGAAAGAAGATTTCTTTGAACGGCGATGTTTTGGAAATGGCGGAACCGTTACTTGAAAATTATTCTCCGCTGTTGCAAACGCACGTGGAGTGTGTACATCCGGAAGATTTTCTCTCGGTTGAAAAAAGTTTGGGGATTTTGTCCCGGATGGATCCTTCCTTGCAAGTTTCTCCGCGACCGGATGCTGGTGCTTGGGTGTTGCATACCGTGGGCGAAGTGCAGCTAGAAGTCGTTTTGGATAGACTCAAACGGGAATTCGGCTGTGAAATTCGCGCTGGAAATCCGGAAGTCCAGTGGCAAGAACGTCTTTCGGAAAATCTCTCTCCAGTGGAAAATTCCTTTCAGGCGGGACCGTTCAAAGTGGAAATATCCCTTGCGGCGCACCCGCTCCCGGAATCGGAAATGGGAGTCCGTTTGAAGGAAGGCTTTTTGGAAAATGCGAACCGGGAAGTTCTTGCGGGAATCCGCTCCGCACTTTTGGAGTGCGCACAAGTCGGAATTTTAGGCAAGGGCCCCTTGGTGGGCGTTGAATTTGAAATAGAACGTTTTTCTTATACAGCGGGAACTCCTATTCCCATGATAAAAAAGGCCTGTTCAGATGCCGTGGAAAAACTGATTTCGCCTTCCCGGGTCGTGCTGTTTGAACCGTATATGGAAATTTCTTTGGAATGCCCTGCGGAATTTGCGGGACCATTGACGGGAGACATTCAGGCGCGTGGCGGCAAAATCGTAGAAGTTGACGGAAACGGCGTTTTGCATTTTTTCAAAGCGGAATTGCCGCTGCGAAAATTGTTTGGCTATGCGACTGCGGTCCGTTCTGGCTGCAAGGGGCGCGCCCAATACTCATTAAAACTTTTGGGCTATCGAAAATTTGCAGAAGTTTAAAACGAAAAAGCAGCGAGGTGTTAAATGCAATTCAAATGGAAAACTTTTTTAGCTGTGGCGATATTCTTTGGAATGTTCGGTTGTGCGGAACAAAAAAAGGATTTGCCAAATGAAAATATTTCGAAATCAAAATCGCTGATTGTCTTTTATTCGCAAAACGGTACGACGAAATCGGTTGCGCTTGAATTTCAAAAGAATACGGGAGCGACGCTTTGGGAATTGCAAATGGAAAAGGCGTACCCTTCGACGTATGACAGTACGATTGTGGCTGTAAAAACGGAACGGGAGAAAAAACTTTGGCCCAACTTGTTGAACGCGAACGTGAACGTGGCGAATTTCGACACGCTTTACGTGGGATATCCGATTATGTTCGGCACTTTTGCTCCGCCGATTTACACATTTTTGGATTCAAATGATTTGAGCGGAAAGGTGGTGATTCCTTTTTGTACTTATGGAAGTGGAGGAATGCAGGCGGCGGCGCGGGAATTGCAGGCTTTAGAACCAAATGCTCGAGTAGGGGAATCTTTTGGCATTTCGCACAAACGGGCTGAAAAAGGAAAATTCCCCGCAGAAGTAAATGCTTTTTTGGATAGAATTTTAGGCAAAACGGTTCCCGATACGCTCGCTTATTCGGATGCGCGCCCGCTTGATGCTGCGGATTCAACGGTGTTCACTTTGGCAACGAAAGATTATGCGTATTTGCATTTGGAACCTAAGCAAGTGTCGTCTCGAATTGCCGAGGGAACGAGTTATATCTTTTTTTGTCAAATGACAGGCCCTGACAAAAAAATGTCCCGGGCGAAAGTGCACGTGTTTTGTCCCAAGGCGGAAAATGGCGGCGAACCGGAAATGATTCGGGTTGACAGGGAATAGACGGAAATGTTTCAAACCAATTTTCCGGTTTCCAATTCGTGCCGGAGATATTGGTAATTGTGCCCGGCGCTTTGACAATAAAATCCAGAATCCATATCGAGAATTTTGGCGTAAAGCTCCGAATTGAAAAATTCTGTCATGGCGTTCTCCATGTTCATGCCGTAATCGTCCATAAGGCTTAAAATCAAATTTTTAATCAGGGCATTGACGATGGATTTTTCTTCGCAGCTCACAGCGCACCTCCATTTTGACGGCAAATCTGTTCAAGAATCTCCGGAACGTTGGCGGTGGAAATTTCGGATTCTAAATAGTCTAGGCCTTTGAACCGTTTCAAATAGGCGAATGCCTGTTTGTGATTCAACGCATGGCGATTTGCGAAATCATCGATGCAATGCAATGTAAAATCGACTTTTTGAAGAATTTCTGAGTTCATATCAGTCCATGACGCAGCGAACGGAATAGGCGATTTCCTTGTTGTATTTTTCAAAACGCCAAGAATTTTGGCGGATGTTCAAAAGTTCGGCGCGGGCATCGTCATATTCGTCTGCGGTCCAAAAAGTTTCGGTAGCGCCTTTGTCAAAATATTGGGAACCGTAGCCGTAATAGCGGAAACCCGCCAATTGGACGTTTTGAATTCCTTTTTTCAAAAGGGATTTGAATTCTTTTTGTGACGGCAAGTGCCAATGTGCTGGGCAGGCGTTTTGTGCGGATTCCCAAGTATAGAGACGACCGTATTTGTCGCAGTTGGCGTCGTTGTCACTGTAGCAGAAACTTGAAAATACGTAATAATCCAAGTTGTCTGTCATCCAAACTTGATCTTCGACATGAGCCGTTTTGTAAAGCTTTTCTGCGCAGCGGAGAGTTTCTGTGCTTGCATCGTATTGGCAAACGTGTTCTTCGGCGCATTGGCACAGAAAAAATGCGGACAAAGCGAGCGAAGTAATGTGGGTGAACTTTTTACGCAGCATAAGTTTCCCTCGCGACGGCTTTTTGGTCACAGCTTTTGTTGATGAAGTAAACTGCCATATTGGCGCAGACAAAAGCCAAATTCAACAGGTAAATGAAGAAAACATAATTGTAGGCGTGCAAATAAAATTTGGCGCCGATTCCTGCCACGTAGCCGACGAGGATGAGCAAATTGAATTTGAAACTCATGCCTTTTGCCGAGTGCACTCGGATGTTTTTGACAAGCGAAATAGGCCACGAAAGGCCAAAACAAATTAACATGGCGGCTTCTAAAAGTTCTTGCATTTGGACTCCTTTTTTGGATGTGTTGCGTG
The DNA here is from genome assembly GCA_964587155.1 of uncultured Fibrobacter sp. Classification (GTDB taxonomy): domain Bacteria; phylum Fibrobacterota; class Fibrobacteria; order Fibrobacterales; family Fibrobacteraceae; genus Hallerella. The sequence goes on along the minus strand of CAZPKF010000005.1, from coordinate 25,103 downwards.
GGCAATGTTAGATATTCTCGTTCATAATTTCTAATATATAATTCGTATAGAACCTATAAGCATTTGCTTATGAATAGGAAAAAACATGGAACTGACACATCTCCGCTATTTTTTGGAAGTCGCCCGGACTCAACACATGACGCAAAGCGCCAAAAAACTCTGCATTGCGCAACCGGCGCTTTCCCAATCGATCCACAAGTTGGAAGCGGAACTGGATGTACCTTTGTTCGTGAATAAAGGCAGAAACATTCAACTGACGGAATTTGGAAAATATTTTTATGAACATTTGAAGCCGCTGGTAGAAGATATTGACGCGCTACCTAAACAGCTCGCGGCAATGGCAAAAAAAGAAAATGCGACAATTAATTTGAATGTTCTCGCGGCATCGTCGCTTATCACCAAGGCAATCATTCTTTACAAGGCTTCGGACAAAGCGACTCATTTCAATCTGATTCAAAACGAAGAAACTAGGCTTTTCGACATTTGCGTTCACACTTATGCCGATTATGTCGCACCGCCTTTTTCGGATGATGATGTTTTTGTCTGTTCAGAAAAAATCTTTTTGGCTGTGCCGAATGAAGAGCGTTATAAAAAGCAGAAAAGGATTTCTCTCAAAGACGTGGAAAACGAGAATTTCATTGAACTTTGCGGTTCCAAGCAATTTCGAAATATTTGCAATCATTATTGTTTTAAAATGGGATTCCATTCCAAAATCGCATTTGAAAGTGACAACGTCAATGCGGTCAAAGATGCCGTAGCGGCGGGCATTGGTGTTGGCTTTTGGCCAGAAATTTCATGGGGAAGAATCGGCAATGGAAAAATCCGGCTGCTGGAAATCGCTGATGCGAATTTTAAACGCGATATTGTCGTTTCTTGCCGCAGAAACAAGCAGGACAACGGCCACGTGGAACGTTTTTTCCAGTTTCTAGTGTGGCATTTGAAAAATTCAGGTTTTTCAACGGAGAAGGGAAACTCCGAAGTTTGACATCAAACGGGCGAATTAAAAGTTGTCGTCTCTGTCGAACATGTGCGTGACAAATTGGACGACGAGTTCTTTGTAAGTTTCATCGCCAAAGATGGGCGTTTGCATTTGGTCGATTGTCGCCTGGGAAAGATTTCCCGTTGTCGCGAGTTCCTTTCCACCCACGGCATAACGCTTTCTCAGCATGTTTAAGCGACGTTCTCCGCCGCGGTGGTGCAATGCCCGCATTTGAGGGCAGGCAATCAAAGTGTATCCGTCTTTCCCTAAAATAATGTCGAACTGTTTGCGGATTGGCTCGTAAACGACGTCCAAATCGCACCAGGCACAGCTGGAAAGTAGAATGATTTTTTGCCCGGGTTTTTGATTTTGCAATCCGTGCATGGGCTTGTTCATGCTGTCTGGTTCGTTCAGCTTTTGACCCATATACGGATGAACCATTCCCACGACACGGTCCATCAGAACTTTCATTTGCCCGGGAATGCTGAACAAGAACAGGGGAAAGCTCCAAATGACCACGTCGGAGGTTTCCAACTTTCTCCTGGTTTCGGGGATGTCATCGTCTTTGATGAAGCAGCTTCCATCGGGGCGGCCCCAGCAAGTCAGGCATCCGCGGCACGGTTTGATGTTCAGCCGGTCAATGTAAACGTATTCCGCTTCGTAATCGCCGTTTTCAATCATGCCGTCAACGAACGCTTTCGTGGGAACGAGTGTGCCGCTCCTTTCGTTTTTGGGGCTGGCGACCATAATGAGGATTTTCTTTGCCACGGGATACCTTTGATGATGTTATTTGCGAAATTCGTTTTGCCGTTTTTCACGCTCTTCACGCATACGCTTTCTGGCGCGGCTTCCCGGGCGTTTTCCGGAATGCGTTTTGGGGGAAGACTCTGTGTTGTTCGGGTGTTTCTGTTCGGACTTCGGCTGGGATTTTTCACGCCGTTTTTCTGGATGTTCTTCGTGACGGCGGCGGCTGCCGAATCCTCTGGAATGTTGTCTTGCGTTGCGGGCTTCGCTTTCGGGAGTTTCTTTTTGCGGCGGGGGGAGTTTATCGAATATGGATAAATCGCCTTGGGGAATTTGAATGCGGGTCAGCTTTTCGATGGCGCGCAAATCCTGTTCTTCATCGGGGGCGCAAAAAGAAATGGCGACGCCGTCACGGCCTGCCCGCGCTGTGCGCCCGATGCGGTGGACAAAAGTTTCTGGGACTTCGGGCAAGTCGTAATTGAAAACGTGGCTGACATTGTCTACGTCGATTCCGCGGGCGGCGATATCCGTCGCGACTAAAACACGGATTTGTTCCGTTTTGAAATTGCCCAAAGCTTCTTGTCTGCGGTTTTGACTTTTATTGCCGTGAATAGCGGCGCAAGTAATTTTTGCCTTTTCCAAAACGCGGACGATTTTGTCTGCACCGTGTTTTGTACGCGAAAAGACCAAAACTTTTTTCATTTCTGGATGTTCCAAGAGCATCTCTTTGAGCAGGGCCCCTTTTCGCCGTTTATCTATCCGGTAAAGCTCCTGGCGGATGCGTTCTATCGGAGTGCTTTGCGGAGCCACTTCGATACGGACGGGATCCGTGCGCAAAATGGATGATGCGAGTTTGGTGATTTCAGGCGGCATGGTTGCGCTGAAAAATAAATTCTGCCGTTTGGCGGGCAGCAGGGCAACGACTTTTCGAATATCGTGAATGAATCCCATGTCGAGCATGCGGTCCGCTTCATCGAGAACGAAATACTCAATTTTTTTTAAGCTGATGACGTGCTGGTTGATGAGGTCAAGAAGTCGCCCTGGAGTGGCGATGAGCACGTCGACTCCGCGGGAAAGGGCGCGCTTCTGAGGCAAGTCGCTGACGCCGCCGAAAATGCATGTGCTGGAAATCCGGGTGTACTTTTCGTACATTTCGAAACAATCCGAAACTTGGATGGCGAGCTCGCGGGTGGGGAGAAGGATTAACACCCGGACGGCCTTTTGCCCGGAACGTTCGCCGGCAAGCAGTAGATTCTGCAGCAGGGGAAGGGCAAATGCGGCTGTTTTACCGGTTCCCGTTTGAGCGATCCCCATTAAATCCTTGTGGGCGAGAACGGGCGGAATCGCCTTTTCTTGGATTGGAGTCGGTGTAGTGTACTGGGCATCGGCGATGGCGCGTTGCAGGCGTTCGTCCAAGGGAAGTTCGGAAAATTTCATATTGTGGCAAAGGTAGAAAATTTTGCTATATACGTTTCAATGGCGTTGCATTTTGACATTCAAGCGTTGGCGCGAATCCGTTCGGATTTCCCGGATAAGTTTGGAATTCCGCGGCAGAGTGGAATTTTGAAAGGGTTGAAATCGCAAATTGTATTTGAACCTGAATTTCGCGATGTGACGGCAATTCGCGGACTCGAAAAGTTTTCCCATCTTTGGCTTGTTTGGATATTTTCCAAAAATATCCGAAATAAATTCAGTCCGACGGTGCGCCCGCCGCGTTTGGGAGGGAACACCCGTCTGGGCGTGTTTGCAACGCGCTCTTCTTTCCGTCCGAATCCGATCGCTCTTTCCGCTGTAAAAATAGAACGGATTGACAATACGGAAGAAGGTCCGGTCATTACAGTTTCTGGTGCGGATTTAATGGACGGCACTCCGATTATAGACATAAAACCGTATTTGCCTTATGCCGATTCCATTCCCGATGCGACAGGAGGATTTACGGACAACGTTGTTCGAAATCCGTTGAATGTGGAAATTTCCCCATCGGACTTGATGCTCTTCCCAGAAGAAAAACGAGAAGCCCTGATTCAAATCTTGTCGGAAGATCCCCGGCCCGCTTATCAAAAAAATGCAGACCGTATTTATGGGATGTACTTCGCATCGCATGAAATCAAATTCAAAGTGGCGGATGGGACTCTTTGCGTTGTGAGTGTCTGTTGACTGCGCAATTCTGAACGGTGACACTTCGCTGAGGTTTTATTCGGAATGAGGAATTGTGGGTTTGGACTGCGGAATGGAATGTGTTGAAATGGGTGGATCTAAAACGAAAAACTTTTCTGCCTATGAGGCAATTTTGCACGATGTTTACGTCAACGGAGAAACCGTTTTTGTGACGTGCGGGCTGTCTGTTTTGAATGATTCGAAATGAGAAATTAAGTGTGGGCTTGTAAGGAATCGCGTTAGAACAGACAACTGAGAATAAAAACGAAAAGAGGTCTTCGAAAGAAGACCTCTTTTGCAATCGCTAGTGTCGATTACTTGACTTTCACACCGCGTTCGAGGCGGATGGTGAATGTCGTTTGGTCGGCGACTTCGGCAGGTCCAAAGTACTGGATGGGGCCCGGATACGTGTAAGATTCCGTCTTCGCCCAGACTTCGCGGTTCTTTGCCAAATATTTGAAAGGCGCTGCATCCAATTCAACGAGAGCCTTCTGGATAACCGGCTTGTCTTCGCCATGGCGGCGTTCCATGTTCATCATCATGGTGATAGGAATGCCTCCGGCGACCCATTTGTCAATGCCTTTTGTCAAATCGCGGACAGAACTCATGTAGCCGTTCAAGCGGTTGTAGGCGAGAATGGCTGCCGTGTAACCCAGGCTGTAGCAGTAGTCGGCGTCGAAATTCGACGGAGCGGCGCAGCGGCCTTCGTAGCCAAAGAAATGGTTGAGCGCGCTGAATTTTCCCTTGAAATTCTTGCGGCTCTTGAGTTCTTTCTTCACCATTTCGATGATGAGCTTTTCTGTTTCGATAAGGGAAACTTGAACGTTTCCGTGGCTGTCGCGTTCGAGCATCAGCTGCGCTTGAATTCCGACAGGGAGACTCTTCAGCACTTCGGCAGAAGATTTCGAAATCCACTGGCTGAGTTTTTCGACTTTTTCAGCTGTGTCGAGGCCTTCGACTTCCGCTTCGTGGTGAGCGAGGGCTTCGGAAAGTTCGGAAATGAGAACGCCCACGTCAGGGATGAATTCGAGAAGTCCTTCGGGGATAAGTGCAACGCCAAAGTTCTTGCCGTCGGCTGCGCGGGCTGCAACAATATCCGCCACATACTTGATGACTTGTTTCAGCTTCATCTTTTTCGCTTTCACTTCTTCCGAAATGAGCGTGATGTTCGGATGGGTCTGGAGGGCGGCTTCGAGTGCGATGTGAGACGCAGAACGGCCCATGAGCTTGATGAAGTGCCAATATTTTTGTGCGGAGTTCGCATCGCGCATGATGTTGCCGATGAGTTCCGAATAAGTCTTGACGGCGGTATCGAATCCGAAAGAGGTTTCGATGAACTGATTTTTGAGGTCGCCGTCAATGGTCTTGGGACAACCGCAAACAACGCAAGAAGCGCCTTGGGCTTCAAAGTATTCGCCGAGGACGGCTGCGTTCGTGTTGGAGTCGTCGCCGCCGATGATGACGATGGCGTCGAGTTTTTGAGCTTTGGCAACGGCCAGGCATTTTTGCCACTGTTCTTCGGTTTCGAGCTTGGTGCGGCCGGATTGGATGATGTCGAATCCGCCCGTGTTGCGGTATGCATCCATTAGCTTGGAATCGATTACTTTAAACTTGCCGTTTTCAAGGCCGGACGGACCGCCCAAAAAGCCGAGCAACTTGCTCTTTTTGCTAATGCTCTTGATGCCGTCAAAAATACCAGCGATAACGTTGTGTCCACCGGGGGCTTGACCGCCGGAAAGGACCACGCCGACGTTGACCGGGCGAGCGGCCACTGCTTTCGTCGACTTCTTGAGCGAAATGGAAGGCGCGCCATAAGTGTTCGGGAAAAGAGCCTTGATTTTTTTCTGGTCGCGGACAGATTCCGTCGCCTTTCCCTTGTTGATGGTGACATTGAGCGCTCCGCCGCGGAGGGCGATGGGGAGCTTCGGCGTATAAGCCTTGCGGGCTTTTCCGAGCACGGACAAATTGTCAGACATGATATACCTCTGGGTTAGATTGTCAATCCGCTGGATAATATAGAATAAAACGGCAACTTATCAACAGAAAATCCAACGAATGGCGGTGAAGGATAGAGCCTGTTTCAATAAAAGCGAAGCTTTTTCAAATTTCGTTTTTTAAAAATCCAGACGGGAATTTCTTATATTCATTAGGAAAGTTCTACGATTGCAATGTCTCCAAAGGATTGATATGAAACATTCGCATTTGATTTTTGCACTACTTCTTTCCGCAGCCGCTTTCGCGGACGAAACGGTTCGATTTGTCCCCGAACCGTATGAACTAGGAGAAATTTCTCAGGGCGACGTTCGCCATGTAAAACTCGGCGGTGCAAACGTCTCTTCGAAAACGTTGAAAATCGAAAGTGCCCTTTGCCAGGGAACTGGATGCTCCCGATTTCAGTTTACCCGTTCTGCAGAACCGCGGGAGCCGGTGAATGTCGAATTTGATTTTTCAACCGAAACGATGGAAGGCCTTTTTGAAAATGTCGTCGTTCTTGTGGAACCCGATGGAACACCGCATCCGACTGTTTTCCGTGGCGTTGTCAAAGCGCCGTTCCTTTTTAGCGAAAAAATGTTCGATGTGGGCTACTATCAACCGGGCGAAAAGCGGGAATGGCAATTTTACGTGTGGGCTGCCGACAAAAAGACCCGTCCGGATTTGGAGCTTTCCAAAGAATCCACCGGGGAATTTTCTATGGTGGCGAAAAAAGTCGGATTGGATGTGGAAAATCCGGCTTCTGTGAAAGAAGGCGGCAAAGTTCCCGGCCTGAAAATCACTTTGCGCACGCAAGGGCTTGTCCGTGGGGCGCAAACCAAGCAAAAAAGCCTTTCCAAAATCGTAGCATTCAAGAGCAAAACGCATCCAAAGGCGACACCGGAAGTGCTGGTCATCGGTTATTGGAAATAAAATGGGACGGCAACTTGCAAAATTCACCAAGTTTATGTAAATTTGGGACGCTTGCAAAAATTGCGGGCTGTAGCTCAGTCTGGTAGAGCGCTTGAATGGGGTTCAAGAGGTCGTTGGTTCGAATCCAATCAGCCCGATAAGGCTTCCGAGTTTTTCGGAGCCTTTTTTTGTGGAGTGTGGATGTATTGCGATTTTTACTTTTTAGTGTATTTTGGAAAAAGTCGGTTCTGAACGGATTGGCGGTTGTGAATAGAAATGTCAGGTGATGTGTATGAAGGAATTTGATGACGAAATGGACTACGGGCGTTGGCGACGCATCGTGACGACGACCCAATTGGTTTTGGTAGTCTTGGTTTTCGTCTTTGAAGCCATAAATAGTGCGGCTCTTTACGCGGCTGGTTTGCCAGGGGAACTGTGGCCGCGTTTCTTTTTGACGACGGCGTTCAATGTGGGCGTTTTTCTCGCTGGGCAATTGATTGTCCGCTGCTTTGCCAACGTGCGTGTACAGAAAGTAACGCTCTTGCTGGCGATGGAGTTGATTTGCGCAGGTGTTGCTTTTTCTCATTACCAGATCACAATCGTGTTTGCCGTGTTTTTAATTCCCATGATTTTGAGCATCCTTTATGAAGACGAAAAATTGTTGGAATGGAGCCTTGCGGCAAGTCTTGTCGGTCTTGCTATCGCAGTTGCTGCCCGGTTTGCGGATTCCGCATACAATCAAGATGTCCTTCCGGAAATCATCACGACATTTGCCATAGTTGTCGCTTGTTATGTTGTACTGAAAATTGTTGTGAAAACGATGAAAGAACACAGCGAACGGCTTCACGAAGCCATGACGAAAATTGAAGAGGCCAAACGAAATGAAGAACTGGCGAATGTAACCGTTCGCATCATGGACACGTTGGCGCAGACGATAGATGCGAAAGACAAATACACAAATGGGCATTCTTTCCGTGTTTCCGTTTATTCTGTGCGCCTGGCTAGGGCTTTGGGCTTTGATGACAAGGAAGTCGAAGCGCTGCGCTGCGATGCGCTCCTGCACGATATTGGGAAAATTGGCATACCCGATTCTATTTTAAACAAACCCGGAGAACTGACGGATGAGGAATTCAACGTGATCAAATCCCATGCCGTTGTCGGTGCAGAAATATTAAAAGATTTGGCGATTCTTCCTGAAGCTGCTGCGGTTGCGGGCGGGCATCATGAGCGGTTTGACGGAACGGGATATCCGAATGGGACGAAGGGCGGGGAAATTCCACCGTATGGCAGAATCGTGGCGATTGCGGATGCTTACGATGCGATGAATTCGGACCGGGTTTACCGCAAAGCGCTCGACAAAAAGACGATTCGCGAACAGTTGCTGCTTGGCCGCGGAACGCAATTTGACCCGGAATATTTGGACGTTTTCATCGGACTTCTCGATAAGGGAATGCTCGACATTTCTTTAGAAGATCGCACGCATAATTTGGCGTCCATGAGCCGCGCCGTTTCAAATGATATTGCGCTTTTTGTAGAAAACTTGCAGCAAAATGAAAATTCTTTGGGCGCCTTTTCCATTTCGCCAGAGGAATTCCGCCAAATTTTTGCCTATACAAAACAGTTGGAACGCCGGTATAAAAGCTCGTTTGAACTCATCGTGATTTCTGCGGAAGGGAACAGCGGAAAAATCTCCCGCCAAGACGCGCGGACGTCTTTTGACGCGTTGGAAGTGGCGATTCGAAAAAATATCCGGACAGTGGATGTCCACACCAAGTTTTCTGACCGGCAGCATCTGATCTTGTTGACGAATGCAGGTGACGATAATGTGGGGCTGATCATGCGGCGGATTTCCGCCGACTTTGAAAAACAGGACTCCTCTGGAAAATTCCGTTTGGTCTATGATTTCAAAAAAGACGTTTAGTTGTTAATTCGGAATGCGGAATTAGAGCCGCGAACGAAAATCTTTTCTTGGTGGGGTTTCAAACGGAAACCTTTTCTGTGAGAGGGATGAAGTTTGTACGGTTTGAATGGCGAAGACGAAATCCGTTTTTGCAGAATGGAACTTTGTCCGGACTCCGCGGCGGAGGAGGCTTTAAAAAACGAGCACGATAGCGGCGGAACTTAAATCGTTGCAATAGGAACAAATTTTAAGGCGTGTAAACTTTTGACATTATTCGAAATGTATATTTAAAGCGGTGTGTTGATTCGGTGAAATTTTTAAGGAGCATTTATGCGTCAAATCATGTGTTTCGTTTTTTGCGTCGCCATTTTGTCCGCAGCGGCATTCGCCGGACCATTTGGACTTTCGATGGGAATGACCTATTCTCAAGTGAAAAAAGCCTGCAATGGCAAGGAACCGAAAAAAATGGAAGGGGACGTTTATGAAATTTGGCCAGCGAAAAAACATCCTGATTTTGAACGTTATTTCGCCTGGATTGATGCCAAGGAAGGCCTGCATTATGTCAAGGCGCTAGGAAAGGAAATAAAAACGGGGAACACGGGGTTAGAATTAAAAGGCGCTTTTTTCATGAAAGAAGAAGTGTTGATAAAAAAGTATGGGGCTTGTTTACGTAAGGATTCGTCGTTAGGCGGCACAGGGCTTGACGATTTTTGGGTGAAAGATCTAGAGGAGGGAGGGCGAATATTGTGGTCACAATGGTCCAAAGCAGACGGTTCTTCGTTGCCGGAAGACCTGACTTTTGTTTTTTTGAGGGCGATTGCAAAAAAATCTGATGGATTTCTTTGGTTGGAATATGAATTTTCCAACCATGAAAAAGTGGAAGGTTCGGCAGATGATGTTTTGTAAAGACTGCCGAAGTTTTTTGAACTTTAGTCCAATCAAAACGTTGTAAACTTTTACAACAAAAGTTTGGGGGATTTTGCCTAGGTGGCGCGCAAAAAAGAATACATTTCTAAAGAAATGCATTCACCATCATCCCGATAGGATAAAAATGAAAAATATCGCCCGCCTGGCTCTTTTGGGAATCACTTTTTTTACCGTGGAATCTTTTGCTGCGGATAGTACGTTGAGCGAACTCGCTTCTGCCCGGGGCCGGTTTGTCGGTTCCATTTTGAATACCGAATGGTTCAACAACGGATTGGGAAGTGACGCCAGCGTTTACGAATCCACGCATAAATCTGAATTCAACATGGTCGTTGCCGAAAATGAAATGAAGTTTGATGCGACGGAACCCAGCCGCGGAAACTTCAGCTTTACCAAAGGTGACAAATTGATGGCTTATGCGGCGGCGAATGGAATGCAAGTCCGCGGGCACGCTCTCGCTTGGCACAGCCAAGTTCCCGGTTGGGTGCGGACTTTGGCAGAATCCGTCCAAAGTGCGGGGGGCAGCGCACGCGATACGCTTTTGAATGTTTTGAAAACGCACATTGATTCGGTCGTGGGGCATTATAAAGGTCAAATTCGAGAATGGGACGTGGTGAATGAGGCGATTGATGACAATTCGACGCACGGATGGCGTTCCACCAATTCTGTTTGGTATGAATACATTGGTAGGGATTTTATCGATTCGGCTTTCGTTTGGGCGCACAAAGCGGATCCAGACGCCAAACTTTATTATAACGATTATGCGCTAGAATGGGGAATGGGCAGCGGATCCAAAGCCCAGTTCGCCTATGATTCGATAGCGGCCCGTTTAAAAAATGCGGGAATTTATATTACGGGGATTGGAACGCAAACGCATATCGAGAACACGCATACCAGTACGCCGGCAAATATCCGCACCTTTGCGTCTAAGCTCAAAAATCTGGGCATGACGTTGCAAATCACGGAATTGGACATCGGCTTTGCCTCGGGAAAGACCATTTCTCAAGCGGATTACGAAGCGCAAGGGCATCTTTATCGCCAATTTATGGATTTGTTCTTAGAATCTGACAACATGGAAGCTTTTGTCGTTTGGGGCTTTTCGGACAAATACAGCTGGCTCAAGGATCAAGGAAAATACAATGGGCTGATTTTTGATTCTAGTTTTGCGAAAAAGCCCGCTTACGACAGCCTTGTCGCTTCTTTCAAAGCGCATGATGCTTCAACTGTGACTGCGGCGGGGAGCGTGGATCCCGTGGAATGGGAAAGTGGGGCAACGACATTTGGCAAGGGAACTTTTGTCATCGTAGATTATTCCGTTGCGGGTTCTGAATCGCGCGGCACTTGGAGCGTAGACGATAATGCGACGTTCCAAGCGGCGAATTTCGTTTCGCAAAACGGTTCTAGTTACATGGACGTTCCCTTGGCCGGATGCGATCAAAGCGATTGCGGATATCAGCATGCTATTTATACGCTCCCGGACGATGCCGTCGCCAAGGGAGTTCTTTCGAAATGTGAAAATCTGATTATCACGATGCAGGGCAAATCCGAATTGAATTATGTGAATGTCGGAGTGAATTCGCCGTGGTTCAGTTTGCAATACGGCCGCCCGGCGAATGCTGATTCTTGGAGTGAAACGACTGTCGATTTGCAAAGTGTCCGCGATTCGTCCGCATCTCCGACGCAGCTGACGTTCAACAGCAATAATTCGGGAATTTACGTGGCGAAAATTGAAGCGGTCGGCTGCCCAGATGATGTTGCTTCGATCCGGACGGTGGTTGCCGGTTCAAAGTTTGGAGTCCATGTCGATGGAGGCAGCCTTTATGTGAATGGGGCTGCATTGGTCAATGTCGTACTGTTCGATATGCAGGGACGGTCCGTTTTCCAAGCGGCAAATGTGGCCGGTTCTGTGTCTTTGAAGGGAGTCCCCGACGGTCTGTATGTGGCGCGGATTTCTTCGGCATCCGGAATGCAAATGCAAAAACTTTTTGTCCGCCGTTAATATTCATGCGTTGACCTTGGTTCGAAAGCTTCCCGATTTCTTAGGGAAGCTTTTTTATGGGTCAAAATGGAAAAAAATCGCATTTATCCATTTAAAATTGATTTGATTTTGTCTATATTGTGCCAAGTTTAAGCTTTTGGCAAAATGGAATGAAGATTTCGAACGCAACAAACGGATACAGATTTTTCTGCGGCAAGACATTCTCCGCAGGATCTTGGATTTCTTCTTTTAATTTTGCTTTTGTTTCAGGTTTGTCGGACTTTTTGGCCCGGCATTTTTTTTACTTCGATTTAAACATTCAAGGGAGATATTATGAAGATTGATGGTATCGATAAAGTTTTGATTATCGGTTCGGGTCCGATTGTGATCGGTCAGGCTTGTGAATTTGACTATTCTGGAACACAGGCTTGCAAAGCTTTGCGCGAACAGGGGTATAAAATCGTTCTGGTGAATTCGAATCCGGCGACAATCATGACAGACCCGGTGATGGCCGATGCGACTTACATAGAACCTTTGAATGTGGCTCGCCTCACTCAAATCATTGAAAAGGAACGCCCGGACGCATTGCTTCCGAATTTGGGCGGTCAGACGGGGTTGAATTTGGCCAGTGCTCTCAACAAAGCGGGAGTTTTGGACAAATATGGCGTGAAGGTGATTGGCGTAAATCTCGAAGCCATTGAACGAGGCGAAGACCGGGAAATTTTCAAGGAGACAATGCAAAAGTTGGGCATTGACACGCCTCGTAGCGGCATTTGTCATACGGTTGAAGAAGCCGAAAAAATTGTTTCTGAAATTGGCTATCCGGTTGTTGTCCGCCCGGCTTATACCATGGGCGGTGCAGGTGGCGGATTCTGCTACAATGTCGAAGAACTTCGATCAATTTGTGCGAACGGCCTTGAACTTTCCATGACGCACCAGTGTCTTATCGAAGAGTCTATCCTCGGATGGGAAGAACTTGAAGTAGAAGTGGTCCGCGATTCAAAAAATCAGATGATCGCCATTTGCTTCATCGAAAACATCGACCCGGTTGGCGTGCATACCGGCGACTCGTTCTGCGCAGCGCCTTTCCTCACCATCGACAAGGCTCTTGAAGAACGTCTCAAGCGCGATGCCTTTAAAATTGTGGAATCCATTGGCGTTATCGGCGGCACCAACGTGCAATTTGCGCACGATCCGAAGACCGGCCGCGTGGTGATTATCGAAATCAACCCGCGTACCAGCCGCTCCTCCGCCCTTGCATCCAAGGCAACGGGATTCCCAATCGCTCTCGTTTCTGCAAAACTCGCTGCAGGCCTCACTCTCGACCAAATTCCTTATTGGCGCGACGGAAGCCTCGAAAAATATACGCCGTCCGGAGATTATGTTGTTTTGAAGTTCGCCCGCTGGGCGTTTGAAAAATTCCGCGGAGTGGACGATTGCCTCGGCACCCAGATGAAGGCCGTGGGCGAAGTCATGGCCATTGGCAAGACCTACAAGGAAACCCTCCAGAAGGCTATCCGCGGTCTCGAAAACGGCCGTGCGGGCCTCGGCTTTGCCAAGGACTTCAACAAGAAGAGCAAGGAAGAACTCCTCGAAATGCTCAAGACTCCGAGCTCCGAACGCCACTTCCAGATGTACGAAGCCCTCCGCAAGGGTGCAACCGACGAAGAAATCTTCGCCTCCACCTACGAAAAGGCTTATTTCGTGCAGCAAATGCGCGAACTCGTGCAGCTCGAAGAAGAAATGCTCAAGACTCCGGGCATGATGCCTTCCGATGAACTTCTCGTCAAGGCGAAAAAGGACGGTTTCAGCGACAAGTATATCGCGAAGATTCTCGGATTGCGCGAGAAGGACGTTCGCAAGAAGCGTACCGAGCTGGGCGTTGTCGAAGGCTGGTGTGCCGTGCCGGTCAGCGGCGTAGAAAACCAGTTCTACTACTACAGTACCTACAATGCGAAGGACGAATCCACGGCTTCTACGAACCCGAAGAAGATTATGATTCTCGGCGGTGGCCCGAACAGGATCGGTCAGGGAATCGAGTTCGACTATTGCTGCTGCCACGCCGCCATGGCGCTGCGCGAGATGGGTTACGAGACCATCATGGTGAACTGCAACCCCGAAACGGTTTCTACCGACTACGATACCAGTGACAAGCTCTACTTCGAACCGGTTAGCCTCGAAGACGTTCTGCAAATCTATCATAAAGAAAAGCCGGCCGGCGTCATCGTGCAGTTCGGCGGCCAGACTCCGTTGAACATTGCCCGCGCCCTCTCCGACGAAGGCGTGAAGATTCTCGGTACGAGCATCGACTCCATCGACATCGCCGAAGACCGCGACCTGTTCCGCAAGATGATGGATAACCTCGGCATCCCGATGCCGGAAAGCGGCATGGCGACGAACATCGACGAAGCCCTCGCTTGCGTCAAGCAGATCGGCGGCTACCCGGTGATGATCCGCCCGAGCTTCGTGCTTGGCGGCCGCGGCATGGAAGTGATTTACGACGAGAACATGCTCCGCGAATACGTGGCGAAGGCCGTGGGCGTGACCCCGGATCGCCCGCTCCTCATCGACCGTTTCCTCCACAACGCTCTCGAATGCGAAGCCGATGCCCTCTCCGACGGAGAACACGTTTACATCCCGTCCGTGATGGAACACGTCGAGCTTGCCGGCGTCCACTCCGGTGACTCCGCCTGCATCATCCCGCCGGTCACGATTACCAAGGAAAACTTGGCCACCATCAAGGAATACACGCGCAAGATTGCGGAAGCGCTCCACGTCTGCGGCCTCATGAACATGCAGTACGCCATCGAAGACGGCAAGGTGTTCGTCCTCGAAGCGAATCCGCGCGCAAGCCGCACCGTGCCTCTGGTCTCCAAGGTCTGCAACACGCAGATGGCGCGCCTCGCTACGCGCCTCATGCTCGGCGAAAAGCTCGAAGACCTGAAGCTCAAGGACAAGAAGTTCAACCACCACGGTGCGAAAGAAGCCGTGTTCCCGTTCGACAAGTTCCCGAAGGTGGACCCGGTGCTCGGCCCCGAAATGCGCTCCACCGGCGAAGTCCTCGGCCTCTCCGACGATTACGCCCTCGCTTACTACAAGAGCCAGGAAGCCGCAGGTTCTATTCTGCCGTCCGAAGGCGCCGTGCTCATCAGTCTCTCCGACAAGGTCAACTTGTCTGAACAGGCCGTCGCCGTGGGCCAGGAATTCCAGAAGCTCGGCTTCAAGATTTACGCCACCGAAGGAACCGCCAAGTTCTACGAGAAGGCCGGCGTGAAGTGCGAAGTCGTGAACAAGATTTCCGAAGGCCGCCCGAACGTCCTCGACATCATCCTGAACAAGCAGGTGAACCTGATCATCAACACGCCGTGGGCAAAGCGCGACGCCATCCAGGACGAAAGCGCCATCCGCAAGGCCGCCATCAAGTACAAGGTGCCTTACATCACGACACTCGCCGGTGCCTACAACACCGTCAAGGGCATCGCCGCCGCGAAGAACGGCCACGGTGCTGTGAAGAGCCTTCAGGAGTACCACGCGACGATTGAGGAGATCTAAGGAGTAGGGGAGAGGGGGAAAGTCTTCCCCTCGCTACAGCCCCGACCCCACCCTTATAATCACGTCCACTCATACGAGTGGGCGTTTTCCATATACCCCGTCCCAGCCGGGGTCTTCCGCTACCCTCATTAATGACCGTTCCGCTTGCGCTTCACTCTCGCCAACACGACTCGTTGATACGAGTCGCTTTTGGCTCACAGCGGGCTTCAGACCCCAGCCAGCAATGCCTGGCTTACCCCGCCTTTCCGCTTTACAGCAAACATTATCGATATTCTTTGAACCAACTTTTTTACAAAATTTGATTTTTGTTGCGTTATTTAAATGAATAAATGCTTTTTTTTGTAAACTTTGTGTCTTTTTCGGATGTTTTAAGTTATATTTGAAATGAAATAGAGAGTTTTGCTCTTGTTCTCCATGTGAAATCTAGACAGTTTCCCTAAACGAGAACGAGGTGAACGCTCACGCAAGTATGCTGTTCTACAGTATGCTTCGGTTTGCTATCCCGACTTTTAGTCGGTCATTGGTTGTATCGACCAAGGGCAACAGCCCTTTTGGGGCGTGGGTCGTTTGCGTTTATCGTTTAGAGGCAGTCTAGAGCCCCACATGGATAAATGCAACGATCTGCGCCTTTTTGTATCCGTACAAAAATTGACGCGTTTCCTTTATAGGAGCGTTTTAATAATGAATAGAAATATTAGTGACAACAAGAGTTTGTCTGCTTTTTGCTTTAATATTGCAAATAAGTTTTACTACAATGAAATGGGCTTAGGGATCCCAGGAACAAATTGACGCTTGAAATAAGTTGATGGTTCGAGTTTATGATTTTTTTGGGGACATCTGCTAGAAAGGGGTATTTGTTGAATATCGATAGTATGAAATCGGTAGTTCGTGGTTATTTTCAGGTGCCCGATTTTCGGAAGAAAAAAGCTCCTAAAGAATTGCGATTTGACAAAATTGAATATTTAAGTGAATAGAAATAATATGGCTATTATTGATTGTATAGAATGGAATTGTCAGCAGGACGATATTTTTGCCTGGAAACATCCGAAGAAAAATTTAACGACAATGACTCAGCTTATTGTTGCTGAATCCCAGGAGGCTGTGCTTTTTTCAAAGGGACAACTTGCTGGAAAATTTGGACCAGGAAAACATCAGCTGAGTAGTGAGAACGTTCCCATAATTTATAGTCTGTTTGGACTTCCCTTTGGTGGGAAGAATCCGTTTACTGCAGAAGTATGGTTTGTTAATAAAGCCGCTCGAATTAGTACCCAATGGACCACAACTCCTATGCGGTATATGGACCCTGGGTACCAATCCATGATTCCATTGACAGCGAATGGCTCAGTTGGATTCACGGTAAGTGATGCGGAAAAATTTTTGCTGAAACTTGTTGGTTCCCTTAACGAATTTGGCGAGTCTCAAATGCTTGAGCAGTGTCGGGGGTTGCTTAATACTAATATAAAGTCGAAATTGTGTACCCATATGGGGCAACTAAATCTTGGAATTTTGAATGTATCTCAGTCGCTTGCTGACCTGACAGAACTGATCAAGTATGACATGGATGAGTTCTGGAGTGATTATGGAATTAAGCTTGTTGGTTTTTACATTACTTCCATAGATGTTGATGAATCGACCAATGAAGGACGGAAAATTGCGCAGGCTTTGTCGGATCGTACTGCGCAGAACATTGCCGGTTATACTTGGCAGCAGAAGCAGGCTTTTGGTACCGTCAACAACGTTTTTGGAAAAGGCGAGTTGGGCTCTATGGGAGCCTTAATGATGATGGGGCTTGTCGGTGGTGGCGGCTTCGGTGGCGGAATGGGCACCGGAATGGTGCAGCCGACAGATACGCGCTATTTGGGGGCTGTTTCAGGGGATCCGAATCCTGCTCAGCCCATGGCGCCGAACGCCAATCAGAATGGAGGCCCTGTCAGAGAGGTTTTCTGTGATAAATGTGGAAAAAAGTTCCCCACCACATCTAAATTCTGTCCCAATTGTGGAGATCCCTACAAAGCATGCCCGGTCTGTGGCGCCGATAATGACCAAAATGCAAAGAGATGTATTCGCTGCGGATCTCCGATGCGTAGTAATGACCTTGCAGAAGAAGCATCTAATTCGTCTTGCTGTGCGCGTTGCGGAAAAGAACTTCCTCCAAATGTGAAATTTTGCCCGAATTGCGGGAAGAGAGTATGAGGTAAATATGCTTAGAAAAATCGCTTTTATTTTGGGTTATGCAATACTTGGCTTTACCTGCTATGTAATGATGGCTGATGTGGCCGAATGGAAAACTCCGCATTATCATCTTTGGATTATTGTGTTTGTGAGCTATTCCATTTTGTTCGGAACACTTCTGTTCTCGAAGATCATCGCTAAGTCCGTAGATAACAAAATTCCAACATGGATTTTTGATTGGCCGGCACGTTGTGCTTTGGTGGCTATGTTGGCGGTGTCTGCTGGCTTAGGATTTTTTGTCGATAACTTTAACATCTGCTATATAGTAGATGCTTCGGCTGTGTTTATTTATCTCTTGGCGTTGATTTTAACGTCTGGGACTGCAAAACATATTACACAGGTTCAAACAGCCCAAGAACAAAATAGGGTTTTGATTGATGAAGTTCGTAAGGCTTCTCTCTCGCTTAACATTGTGGTTCAAAATATGCCTGATGAATTTGCTATGCAGAAAAAACAAATTGAGGTAATAAAGGAAGAATTGCGTTATTTGGTTCCTTCTTCTAATAAGGAAGCATTACGCTTAGAAGAATCCATCCTCAAACAATTGCAGGAATTAAAAAATGAATGCATTTCTGGTCAGGGAATACTTCCCGAAAGAATTCCTTTGATCTCTGCTTGCATTGCAGAACGTAAAAATATTTACTAGGAGAAAATATGTCTGACGGGAAAATTTTTCTAGATGTGGTGAATAACGCTGAGGCTAAGGCTAAAGTCGTTTTCAATTACTACAAACAGGCTGCAGAGAAAATCATTGCAGAAGAAGATGCGATTGATGCGAAAATTGATAACATAAATGCGGATATCAAACAGCTTGAAGATCGTATTGCTTCAGAAACTAAGGAAGTGGAGGCAAATGAAAAGTCTAAAGGTATTTGGAAAGTAGTTTGCTTAATAATTGTTCCGTGCATTCTGATTTTTCCCCTGATTCTCTTTTTCTCTTACAAGAAAAAGGTGAAGGATAATCAACAAAATATAGAGGGCTTTGAAAACGAAGTCAAAAACAAAAAGGCTGAAATCGAAAAATTAGGTGAAAACCGCAAAAATATCAGGCGTAGTTATAAGGTTCATAAACTACAAGTTGTTAATGTGCCAATTGCAAAGCGTGTTCCCTATAAGGACAAGAGTATGCTTTTGGATTTGACAAATACCTTTGAAAATACAAATCTGTCCTTCTCGTTCCTTCGCCATCCGAAAGATTTCAGCAAGTCTATTGATAAGATTGAAGAATCTGTAAATGCGATTCCTGTTGTGGAATCGACAGAAGATTCTGAACCTATTGATACATCTGATTATTCTTTGTCCATGCAAGAAATCAAAATGAATGATTTTGTTGGCAACATGGATAGAACTCTTCGCGATATTTCTTATGAACTGGGCGAAAAGGACACGGTCGACATCAATATTCCGATTATTCCGCCTAAATCTGATTACGCCACGTTTATCAGTGATGTAACTACTTCAGAAAAGAAAGATGTCGTTGACGTATTCGATGCTAGTGATGTAGACGCGGCTGCAAATCAATTGAAGGTCTTGAATGCCCAGAAGCAGGAACTGGAAAAGGAACGTTCCTCTGACGAATATGTTCGCTACTTGGAAACCTTGATGACGCAGACCGCTGATGTGGTACAAAATGTGCTGCAACAGAAAAATATTAATAGTCTCTCGCTTGTAGAATATTATAATAATGTTTTCGCTCGAGTCCTTTCAAGTTCCTTTAATCATTACTCTTCAACATTAGAGGGTGAAAAAATTGAACGTTTAAAGGAAGCGACTTTTGATTTTAAGGATGCGAATGATTATGAATACTTCAATCTTTGCGATAGTTCTCGCGTGAGGTTTGATTTGGTTAATAACGGATTTGTCACGGAAGATGATGTTCCTGAAAGAAATGTCTTTAGCATTCATCAAGTTAATGACGAAATCATTATGCCGGTTATCCGTAACTTGTTACGCGAAAATCGAGTGAAGCGTTTGGATGTCTACAATGATACATTGAAGGAAAAACGAGATTACGTTCAGCGCTGGAATGGAGAAGTTCAAGATTTCTATGGTAGGAACCGTACTGAACTTCAGCGCCTGACGACCGAAGCGGAAAAAGAAATGAAACAGTTCCGTACAGATATCGGTGTGATGACACAACTTGTTTCTGCCTTGAACAAAATGGATACTAATGGTGGCATGGTCGAAAATGGCAAGTCGATTAAGCAGGAAGAATTGGTTGCATATAATGAATTCATCAAGAGTATGGAGCAGACCCAGGAAGAGCTTGATGCTTATATGGATCGATTGAAGGACGATATTGAAACTACCACAGATCGATTTAATTATATAGAGTATTATGATACTTCGCTTGTTGACGAGGATGCTCAGCAAGTCGCCAAGTCCATGGATTTCGAGAATTTAAAGGCTTTGGATGATCGTCGTAAGGAATTGTTGAAGGTTAGCCCTTATGTTGCGACCTATGCGACTTTGCCGCCCAAGCTCAGTACAGAACAGTCGCTGTATGAGTCCATTGCTGAAGATCTGCCTAACTATGCAAGAGAGAAAATTGCAGAAAGTCGCGAATATGAAGAAAACTTGATAAATAAAGTTGGCGGAAATAAAATTACTGAAGTGGCAGACGAAGAGATTTTTGATGATGCGGAGTCGGCAGAAGCGGAAAATCTTGCTGATGACGCAATCTTTGAAGATGAGTCCAAGAAAGTATCCGATGAGTTAAATGAATTGGCTGAAAAAACTGAATCCGAAGAGGATTCTGACGAAAATCTGGATGAGGATGATTTCCTCGACGACTCGGAAGAAGAATCTGATGAAGATGAATCCGATGATGATTCTGACGATGATAACGGAAGTGACCCAAAGCCAAGATCTGGTGCACCGCTGGATTTGAGTGACTTTTAGCGGGGGGGTGACGATGTCGACGCATTATTTTACGTATACTGTTGATACTGAGCCCATGGCAGAGTCTTTAAATGAGGTGAAGACTAGTGTCAATACATTGAATGGCGTTGTTGCAACGATGCAAACTGCTGTTGTTGCTGCAGAACAGAGCGCCGCTAAGAAAGTTTGTAATAGCGTGGATGCGGGTTTCTATGGTTTGATTGCATCGCAGATATCACAAAAAATTGCTCATGTTGAACCAAGTGTGATTTCTGGCCAGCAATTGCTGCTTTCCATTAAGAGGGAAATGTGCAAAATCCAACCTAATTTGGAAAAGGATTACAATCGCTGCCTTAGAACCTATGGCTCTATTTTTAAGCAGATTAATAAAACAACTAAGGATCATCTGCTTGCTTTGGATAAAGAAGCTTTTAATATGATAGAGCTTTTTAGAAAACAGTGTCTTATTCGTCAGAGTGATCGCAGTGCGTTCATGTTGTTGATGGATAACGATGTGAATCATGTGAGACAACTTGGAACTCAGACTCACGTGATGAGTCATGCTAAAACGGGGATTACGAAGGTTTCTGATTATAAAGATGAATACAACCTGCTTGAAAAAAAACAGAATATTTTATCAGGAAGTAAGAAGGTTGAATCAGAAGAAATTTTGAATGTTCCTGCATTGTATATTGATTACGATGACGTGAATAGTTTTGATCAAAGGGCGGATGTTCATGTTGTTTCGGGCCTTGAAGAAAATTGTGCAAATCGAATTAAAAGCAAAGTTTCTATGGATATGAATTCCAATGAATGGAGTAAAATATCTGCCGAAGAAATGAACCTGCTCAAGAATGATGTAAAGTCTTTATGTGTAAAACATAATTGTAGTGAACGCCTGATGAACGAATTGTGTCGATTGATGGATGAATCTGCAATTGAAGTTTGTGGGGGGTCTGACTAATGTCTTATGAGGGACTCAGAAGAATAGAACGCGTTGAGTATAGTGGAATAACCAGTGGTTATGGAGAAGCCTATGTAGATGTTGCGAAATCCGATGGTAATGGAGGCGTTTCTTATAGTAAGGAATGGAAACGTGTTAAGTGTAGAAACGTTCCCTATGAAGGCCATGAAGATGTCGATATTACCATCAATGTAGATGATGACCCCTTCAACAATAAGGTTGAGCAGACGAGTGATTCTGTTCATGCAGTTTCTGGTACTGTAGAGCTTTTTCAATCAGCACAAATACGTCAGGTTTCTGACAATGCCATTGAAATTGCCAAGTCTTTAAAGAATGGATTTAATTCCGTCGTTGCTTCAGAGATTAGTCAGCAAATCGGAGTTGTGGAGGAACGTTCCAAAAACTCGTATCAGTTGTTGCTTTCGCTCAAGCACAAGATGGAAGATGTAATCCGTACTATGGAAAAGGATTATAACAGTATCAAAGGCTGCAATGTTAAGCAGTTTGATGGTATCAATAAGCAATATACAGATATGATTCATGCTCTTGATGCATCTAGTTTTTCTATGTCCAAAGAACTGGCTGCATCTATGCAATCATACGCGCAATTGGAAGTGGCAACGCAGGCCTTGCTTCCTGAAGATTCCTCAAAAACAAGGAATAATCTAGAAGAAGTGCAGTTGAACCGTACATCTAGCCAAATCATCGGTGGCATTTCGCACCTGTTAAGGCAAAATAACGCTTATAACGCATTCATTCAAAACAAAATTTCCAATACTTTTGTTGAAAAAGAAGAGCAACAGAACCTTCCGGTTTTGTACATGGAAATGGATGACTTGAAAGCTAATCGCGAGACTTCAACATGCTTTATGCATATTGAAAACCAGGTGGCCAAGAAAAGTATTGAAAACGCGGTTAGAAGCGCTTTGCATAATCAAACGGATTTGATCGAAAACGATTACCAAGAAGGTTTAAAAAAGAAGATGGATTCGTCAAACCTCGATGAGCGTGAGTTAAACGTCATTAGAAGTCTGATGAATGACAACGGAATCTAAAAAAGAAGGATAAAAAGATGAAAGAACTAAAATCAGTTTCATTTGGTCAGGATATTGGTCTTGAGGATAGCCTTGTGACGACTCCAGTCCTTCCCGAATCCAACAATGAATTGGACCGTAATGTAACCGTTCTTCATGATGTTGTCTTTGAAGGGCCTGTGTATGGCAACAGAATTAGCGTAACAAAGGGACCCGCGGAGTTCAAAAAATCCGTTTACGCTAGCGACGAAATTTACATTCCGTCTGGAGTGACTGGTGATGTAGATTTTCATGGCGCCGTTGTGAGTAAAAAGGGTGTTTTTACATGGCTTGCTTCTGCAAGGGGCCGTTTTGCATCCGATATCAACGCGCCTGAAGTAAAATTGAAAAATTGCTATGTGGCGGGATCCATTTTTGCTCAGACTGTTGAACTCGATAATTGTGTAGTTCTTGGAGGCGTCTTTGCCAAAAATCTCAGCATTCGAAGCAGCATGTTTGGAACATTGAATTCCTCTACTTGTGTGATGAATGGGCAGAACTACATGATTTATCCTACTTCTTTTACAGAAGAAGCCATTAGTTACGATTCCAGCACCGAGTTGTGGAATTTAAGTATTGCTGATCTCGGATCTTTGTTTAAAGGTGATGAAGAAGAATCTACGACAGGTAAGATTAGGGTTAATTTAAAAGCAACAGAGCAAAAGATTGTCCTTAAGAACGAAGATGAATCCACAAAGAATGTCTTCTCTTACTCCGTGGCATCTCAGGTGGTTATTTTTGATCTTATCAAGAAAGGCTCTTTCGAGAATCATTTCTTGTTGGAAGCTGCAGCCTTGGATAATCAGGCTTTGAAGATGTTCAATTTGAACAAAGCTAATGGTGAAAAATCTGAAGATTTGAATACCTGTAATTTGTCGGATTTCTTCTTCAAAATTTTGAATGGACAGATTCCGGTAAAGATGGCCGACTCCACTTATAGCTTTGAAGAATTCATGAAGAAAAACGGATAAGTTGAAAATGAATGAATTGAGAAAGCTTGTTTTTGAAAAGATAAAATTCGACAAGCTAAAAATGAGCAAGAGTGACTATGTTGCTCTTGTGGAAAAAGGTCAGGAAAGAGGAATTGAAGAAGCTCGAATAAAGAAATTGGTTTCTTCTTGTTTGAAAAACCTTAAAGTGTTTAAGGAAAAAACACTTCCTCTTTCGATTCTTGAAGAAAAAAATGTCGAACTTGAAGCCGAAGAACTTTATATTCCTGTGGATGTCTTAAAGGCATGGCGTGAAGAAGCGGAAACAAAGTTAAATCAGCTAGAAAAAATCCTCGCATTAAATAATCAAGAAGAACTTCAGTCGTTCCTTTCTCAAAACCCAGGAATGGAATCCGCTTCTAAGATTCCTTTATCCCAATTTGTCAAGAGCCTGCACAAAAATATCGAAAGTCCGTCACAACCCAACGGGCTTGAGCCAAAAATAGACGAAGAATCTTCTCTTGACGAAGATGAAAAAAAAGAATCATTTGAAACTGAATCTCAAAATACAGAAAGTGTTCCTGAGAAATCAAATTCGACTGTCTCGACAGACAAAAAAGTAGCAACGACCAAGGCAAAGAAACTGCTGATGTTTTTGATTGCAGTTGTGCTGCTGTGGGTTTTGTCTTTGTTGCTTGAAAATCCTCCTAAGGTAGAGGATTTCCTGAATGAAACACTTCAATATCAGGCGTACATAGATTCTCGCGACAATCAGCAATACTATACAATACGTGTGGGTGATCAGGAATGGATCGCGCAGAATATGAATTACGCGGTGGGGAATAGCCTGTGTGATACCTGCCAACTTTATGGCCGTTTATATACATATGACGAAGCATTGTCCGCTTGTCCAGATGGTTTTTCTATTCCGACTAAGAGTGATATCGATTTGTTGTCCTCTAGGATTGGGGATGCATCGTCGTTGATCTCTCAGAAGTTGGGTGGGTCTGACGAATATGGCTTTTCGTCGATCATGACAGGTTTTTTCAGCGTACAAGACCATATTGTGAAACGCAGGGGAGAAGTCCTCGCTTTTTGGCTGTATGATGAAACAAAAGCTTTGGCGCTCCGTGCCAAAATTGAAAAGGGTAAAGCTATTGACATAGCCCCCCTTAAGAAGGCTTATGGCTTTAGCGTTCGTTGTATCAGAAACATAACATCTATCCGTGACGAATCTACGAAATTACTAATAGATAACCGAGATAGAAAAATATATCAAACGAGTATGGTCGGAAATCGTCGTTGGATGAATCAAAATTTGAATTATCGTGCAAAGAACAGCTACTGTTATAATGACGACATTACATTCTGTAATCAGGTGGGACGCTTGTACGTTTTCGAATCGGCCGATAAAGTTTGTCCGGAAGGATGGCGACTGCCGGATTCTTCGGATATCATGCAATTAAACAAGTGGATGCCTCAGTATGGTGGATTTAGGGATTCGAAAGGCGAATATGCTCTTGCTGGAGTGTATGCCGTTTTTTGGACTGCTGCTGAGCAAAGAGAACGCGGTGTTTATTGGTACAAAGCATATGGCAATGAAATAAAGTTTGCTGCTTTTGCGAAGAAAGCTGCCATGTCAGTTAGATGTGTTGAATTAACTGAGGAAGAATTGGAAGATATTCAAGCAGAAAATGAACGCGCTGCATTGGAAGCTGCTGATAAGGAAGAAATCGAACGTCATCGTTTGGCAGAAAAGGCGGCCTTAAGAAAGGAGTGATGCTGCTGAGAATGAACGCCGTGCCGAAGAACGATAAAGCAAGTTCTTTTCTGTAAAATTGTTTAAAAAAGGTGGCTTAAGTGTCATTTGGAGACCTAAAAACGCTTCCATCCCTTATGGCTACAGGC
>CAZPKF010000004.1:0-151852 GCA_964587155.1 uncultured Fibrobacter sp. | reverse complement strand
CGTCGATGGGGGATTTGCCGATTTCTTCGCCGAGTTCAATGTCATCGGATTCCGCATTGTCAAAAACAAATTTGACTTTTCCGTCTTCGAGAACGAGCCCGGCGGAAAATTCCGCACCGCGTTTGGAGCGGAAGCCGGTCAGCGGACCGATTTTCCCTTGAGTCAGAAGTGAGACAACGTCTTCTTCAGCCATTTTTCGCCCGCTCAGAATTTTTCGGATTTGGATGCCGTCTTCTGTTTCAAAACGGGAAACGCTCTCGTAAACTTTCTTGCCGCAAACCGGGCTGAACACGGCTTCTTTCCGCGTGTCTTCTTCCTTGAAATTTCGGATGTTCGAAACCATTCTGGTCGTCAGGTCTTCGATCCCCTTCATGAAGTTTTCGCGGGTTTCCCTGCCTTTTTCAATTTGGGAAAGCTGGAATTCCCATTCTCCGGTGAGTTCCGGACTGGTCAGGTTGTCAATTTTCATCGCCCGTGCGATGTGGATCAAGCCAAAAGCTTTGCTTGTCGGAACCAATTCTTTGCCGTCGCGGACCATGTATTTGTCGGAAATCAATTTTTCGATGATGGCCGCCCGTGTCGCTGGCGTACCCATGCCGCGGTCTTTCATCGCATCGGCCAAGTCGTCGTCTTTGACCAGTTTCCCCGCATTTTCCATCATGGAAAGAAGAGTGCTTTCTGTGTAACGCGGTGGCGGGTTTGTGTGTTCGCTTGTAATTTCGAAATCCAGCGCGGTCGCTTTTCCGCTGTTGTCAATAGGGGAAACATTCGCCTCGTCGTCAGAAGATTTTCCGTAAACTTCCTTGAATCCGGGCGTTTTCAGAATTTTTCCTTCGGTTAAAAAATTTTCCCCTTCGATTTCTGTGAGACGGGTCGTGTTCAAGTATTCGGCTGGCGGATAAAAGACGGCGATGAAGCGTTGGCAAATCATCGTGTAAATTTTCAACTCCGCTTCGGAGAGGGATTTCATCTTGTTGCCCGTGGGAATGATTGCAAAGTGGTCCGAAATTTTAGCGTTGTTAAAAATGCGCGGATCTTTTTTTACCCAGCCGTTTTCTAACGCTTTGGCGGCAAAAGGGGAAAGTCCGCCTTCCATAGTGCCCAATGTTTTTTTGACCGTGCTCACGTAATCTTCGGGCAGGGCGCGGCTGTCGGTTCGCGGATAAGACGTGAGCTTGTGTCGCTCATAAAGGGCCTGGGCGATGGAAAGCGTTGTCTTCGCACTGAATCCAAATCGGCTGTTCGCTTCGCGTTGGAGTGTTGTCAAATCGTACAGGGGACCGCATTTTTGAAACGAAGGCTTCGTCGTTTCGGTTACGGTCCCGGTTTTTCCCTGGCATTTTTTGACTATCGTCAGGGCCTTTTCCTCTTCCCAAATACGGTCCTTGTCCGTTTTAGCTTCGGGAAGAATCCATTTCCCGGTGTATTCAGAATCTCCGGATTTGAATGTCCCGCGGATTGTCCAATATGGTTTTGAAACGAATGCGTTGCGCTCTTCTTCGCGGTTGACAATCATGGCGAGAGTCGGCGTTTGGACGCGTCCGCAGGGCGTCAGTTGAAATCCTCCAAAACGGCTATTGTAAGCGGTCAGTCCACGAGATCCGTTGATGCCCACGAGCCAGTCCGCTTCGGAACGTGAAATGGCGGCATCGAGCAGATTTTGCATATCTTCGCTTGTGCGCAACCGTTCAAACGCTTCGCGGATGGAACTCTGAGTCATGCTTTGCATCCAAAGCCGTTTCAAAACTTTTCCCTTCAACCCCGTTTTTCCTTTTTCAAATTCTAGGATATAGTGGAAAATCAATTCGCCTTCGCGGCCCGCATCGCATGCGTTGATGATGGTTCCCACGTCTTTGCGCCGGATGAGTTTTCCCAAGGCGGACAGCTGGGATTTTGTAGTTGGAATGGCTTTGAGTTCAAAATTTTCTGGCAGGATGGGGAGCGTTTCCATGTTCCAGGTTTTGTATTTGTCGCTCATCTCTTTCGGATCACATAATGTGACCAAATGTCCTAAAGCCCAAGAGACGATGTAGGCTTCGTTTTCAAAATAATTCTTCTCTTTTTTGAATTTTCCGCCGGTGGTGATTGCGCGGGCGAGATCTGCGGCGACGCTCGGTTTTTCTGCGATGACCAATGTCCGTTTTTCAACGGAGGATTCTGTTTTTTTGACCATTTGAATTAACCTTTCCATTTAAAATGACCGGCGATTCCAAAGAGCACGGCGAAGACGGTGAACGGCGCATGGATGATTTCCACGGGAAGGAACCATTTGAATAGTTGCTGTTGATGGAATATTCGCAGCCCGCGGAGTTCCACGCAAGAGTCACCGATAAGTTTCAACCCGGCACCGAATGCGGTCGCTAAAAAGATTTTGAAACTGAAAAACGAAAGAATGTATCCCAAAGAAATCAGGCAGAAAAAGAGGAATACGATGGATAAAAGGAGAACGGTCTTTGGTGCGTAGTAAGTGGTTTTCGAGGCCCAGCGCTTTCGCTGTTCCCAAAGTTCGGGTAAGGTCTCTTTCCCCTGAGTTTTGACGAATGCTTCTGGATCGATGGAGTAGTGCGCTTTCCATGGGGCTTCGCGGGCCAGTTTCTGCAACAACAGGTCGTCGTCGCCGCTTTGAATTTTGGAAACGCCTTCAAAGCCGTGGACATCTTCAAAGAAACTGCGTCTGTAGGCCAGGTTGTTCCCTGTGCTTGTGATGGGAAGTCCCATGGCGATGGCGCCGGTCCCCGCTATGCGGTAAGCCATGGTTTCGACGGCTTGCATATTCAATAGCCAATTGGAACGCCCTTCGGGGAGTTCGATGTAAGAATGCCCGGCGACAAAATCAACTCCGGGTTCGAACTCGCGGACCGTGGCGCGGATCCACGTTGGCGGGACAATGCAATCCGCATCGGTCAAAAGGAGAATTTCTCCGGAGGATGCGGCGACAAGCTTTGCAATGGCATTTTTTTTCGCACTTTCGCCGGGAGTCAATTGGGAAATGGTCACAACATGGATGCGGTCGGGGAACTTTTCCCGGTATTCGGCGAGAATCTTTGGGGTATTGTCCGTTGAGCGGTCATCGGCAATCCAAATGTCCCAACGTCCCTTGTAACGTTGCTTCATTAGGGAGTTTAGAGTGTTGGCTAATCCCGCTTCTTCGTTTCGGGCGGCAACGAGGATGCTCACGCTCGGAAGGGGATTTTGGATGGAGTCTCCCAAGCGGACTTTTCCCAATGCCCGGAAAAGTCGCCATTCGAAGGCGGCGTAAAAAAGAGCCGTCAGTACGATAAGCAGAACGAAGAGATATTCCAAAATGAGCAAAATCATGTTTGCAAAATGTAATTCAAGAATGTTTTTTGAGTCGGGGATGTTTTCATAAAAAGCGTTGCTTTCCGCGCTTGAAAAATCCGAATACTTTCTTCCCAATTTGACCGAAGTGGGAATTTTCACCCCGAAAACGGGGAATTTAAAACGTTTTTTTCCCTGTAAAAGGGCGCTTAAATGGCGTAATTTTGATGGAAAAGGAGTTAACATGAAATTTTTTATTTCAAAAAGTTTGATGGCGGTCTGTGCAGTTGGCTGCGTGGCGATTTTAGGTTGTGGAGATTCTTCAAGTTCGGCATCAGAAAGTGTGGAAAGCGTTGGTGTTTGCGGGACTTATGCTGCTTATGCGGATGGTCTAGGGAACACGTACTGTTATGATGCGGCAGGGGAAATCGTTTATTCCGTTTTGGCGAACGGTTCCATTCTGTATCCGGAGTCGGAAAATCCATCGGGGGATTCTTCGGGAGTCATCGTGGATCCGGTGACGGGAGATACTGTTCAAACGGGGAGCCGCGCGGTTTGCGGAGAAACGGCGGAACCTGTTTCCATCGTAGGAAACTTTTACTTTTACAGCGACGCTCAGGGCTCTTATTATTACGATGTGACTTTGGCGAATTGTGTCAAAAACTATCTGAGTGCGGCTTCATCTTCGAGCGGCGAGGGATATTCTTCTTCGGAAACGGGAATCTTCATCGAATCGTCATCGGGCGAAAATCCTTTGGGAAGTTCTTCTAGTGGTGGAATCTCTTCGAGTTCTGTGTCGGTATCAAACGGAGCGAATCCAAAGATTACGTTCAGGGCGGCGGAAGTTTCCGTCGAAGAAGATAATGGCTGTATTGCGGTGGACGGTTCTACGGTGACAGTTTCTTGTGGAGGAAGTTACTATTTCACGGGCAGTTCAGATGATGGTCAAATCATTGTAGCGGCACCGACAACCGATAAGGTTTACCTTTATTTGAATGGAATTTCCCTTGCTAGCAGCGATGCTCCGATTTATGCGCAATCTTCTGACAAGACGTTTCTCGTTGCCGTGAAAGGCACAACGAACACGCTTTCGGACGGCTCTAGCCGAAACAAAGTTTACACTTATATCAAAAACGGTGAAACGAAAACAGATACGACCAAAGCTTGTATTTATGCAAAAGATGATTTGACCATCAAAGGCGGAGGAACGTTGAATGTATTCGGTAATTGGAATAATGGAATTCAGACAAGCAACGATTTGAAATTCCGTTTGGATGATGAACTCGGCGGTGCTCCAACGGTAGAGGTGAATGCGAAAAACAACGCCATCAAAGGGAAAAGCTCTGTTTCAATTGACGCCGGAATGTTCACTTTGACGACGGAAACGGGCGACGCAATCCAATCGGACGAAGACGATGTGGTGAAGTTGGCAAGTGGCAAGGGCCATGTTGAAATTACGGGGGGGACCTTCACCATTCAGGCTGCGGATGACGGCATTCAAGCGTCGAATTACATTTTGTTTGATGACAGCGTAAGCACGCCTAATGCAAAAGTCAACGCATCGGGAAAGGCGATAAAAGCGGACAGCTCCATTTTCGTTTACGATGGAATTCTGAATCTCACATCCACGTTGGACGATGGCATCCATTCCAATGGCCATGTTTACATGGTCGGAGGCTCGGTGACGATAAGTTCTGGTGATGACGGAATCCATGCGGACAGTAACCTTTATTTGCGCGGAAGTACAATCAATGTGACGCAGGCTGTTGAAGGCTTTGAAGGCGTTTACATATATGCGGAAGCGGGCATTACTGCTGTTTTTGCAACGGATGACGCTTGGAATGCCGCCGGGGGCGCTTCGAAAAATTCTTCTTCGAATGGCGGCTTTGGCGGAGGCTTCGGCGGGGGAATGCAGTCGAGTTCCTGGGGAGAAATTCAAATTAGCGGAGGCTATCATTACCTCAGTGTTTCGGGAAACGATGTGGATGTTTTGGACGCAAATGGTTCTGCGTATCAGACGGGAGGCGTTGTCATTTTGGAACTGCTTTCGAGTGGCGGCATGGGCGGTGGAAATTTTGGCGGTTTTGGCGGAGGCTTTGGCGGAAACAGTGGAGGTTGTTCTACCAATCAATCGGGCGGATTGATCGATACGGACAAAGGCTTCTCCATTTCGGGCGGCGTTTTGCTCGGATTTGGCAGCCAGACCGAAGAGTATCCGTCTTGCTCGTCGACTTCTTATACAAATGCCAATTATTACGGATCTTCTAATGCGGCGTTCAAACCGCAAGGTTCCGGCAGCATGATTATTTACGGTGGAACCGTACCTTCGGTTTCGACTGTCGATGTATCTGCAATGACTGCGATCCTTTTCCCGAACGGTTTGACTTATTATTACAAGTAAAATTTAGAGGATTGTCTTTGCAAAGAAAATCCAGAATTTCAGAAAAGGAATTTTGAAAACGGTTGGACTTTTGATTTGCATTTTTCAACAAAGGATGCAAATCTTTTTGCAAAAAAGTCCTGCCGTTCTACGTTCTAATCAACGCCAAATTCAATTTTTCCCGTTATCCCTTAGGTTTAAATTGTCTTTTTTTTGCCTGTCGGAAATGAATGAAAAATAAAATCCGTTTTCATTGGAGATATTTTTGAATTCAGTCAAAAGGTTCCCCGTTGAATGAAAATTTCCGGCTGAGCTGTGAAGAAAATTTTACTGTGTAAAATTGTTTTGCAGAGATTGATTTTTCAATGCCGGTTTAACAGTTTGCTCTTATATTTCAATCGAGGTAGATATGTATCAGAAAGTTCCGTTGGCATTCTTTGCCGTATCTTTGGCTTTGGCCGTTTCCTTGTTCGCCTGTTCTTCTGATTCAAGCTCCAACGCTCCGGATGAGGAAAATGGAGAAAGTTCCAGTTCGGTTTTGAATGAGGAAATTTCTTCTGCGGGGGCGATATCTTCGTCTTCTTTTGCCGAGTCTGGAGTCTCTTCTGCTTTCGAAAAATCGGACAAAGTGGATACGGATACGCTCAGCGTCAGTACGTGGCTTAACTGGGATGTCCCGACGGCTCCTATTGCGGGAACTGTTCCCGATTCCATTTTGCAAAAAGCCGTTTTTGTGCAGCTTTCAGATGCGGGATTCCGTGTAACAAACGCTTCGATTGACGATTTGATTGAAGTAGACGGCTCGCGCTTGACAATCGGAAGTGCGGGTATTTACGTTTTCAGTGGGGCGATGGCGGACGGTCAAATTGTCGTTTCGACAGGGGAAACGTCAACGGTTGAATTTTTGTTCAACGGAGTGATGCTTGGCAATTCGGAAAATTCGCCGATTTTCTTTGTACGCGGTGATAAATTGAAAATGGAACTGGCGGAAGGTTCGGTGAATATCTTTTCGGATGCGCGAAAATACACCTATATGTCGATAGGGGAATACTCCGAAGTGGATTCGGTGCCCAAAGCCTGTATCTACGGACGAGATGATATGACCATCAAAGGCAACGGAACTCTTTACGTGACCGGCAATTACAATAATGGAATTCATACCAAAGCGGATTTGATTATCAATGACAATCCGACGATTTATGTGAATGCGGTGAACAACGCCATTAAGGGAAAAGGTTCTGTTCGAATCAACGAAGGGGGAACGTATTATTTGCGTACAGGGGATGGTGCGGGAATTTCTTCTGACAACATCAAACGGGCAGATAAGGGGCGCGTGTGCTTGCGGGCTGGGACTTACACGATGGATGTCGGCGGAGCGGGCATTAAGGCGACTGTAGCGGATTCCATCGGCGGTGGAACTTATGCGATTCACTCGGGCGCGGACGCACTTCATGCGACAACGGTCTTGGTTTATGCCGGAGCGACATTTGATATTGAATCAGGCGATGAAGGATTTTGCGCTAAGAATTCTTTAATACTCCGGGGAGGAAGCGCTTCGGTGACGAAAAGTACAAAGCCTTTTGTCGCTGATTCGGGAATTTCGGTTTCCGGAGGGGAATGGTTTGGTTTTGGAAGTGCTTACTTGCCGACCATGATTCCTTCGGAGACTGAGTTTTACACGTTGGCTGCTCAACTTCCGCAAGAAGTGGAAAGCGGTACAGTTTTGTCTGTTCAAAATGCGGCTGGAACGGAAGTCTATTCGGCAACGGCGACAAAGAAGGTTCTTTCTGTATTTGCTGCTTCTGCAAAATTCTCGCCGGGAACGTATTCGATTTTGGCGAACGGATCGGTTATCTGCGAGTTCACATTTTCAACAGAATCCAAAGTCGCCACGGATTGTCAAGAGCGTTAAAGGAAGTGTGCTATTTGAAATGGATAGACTTTTAATCCCCGGAGGATTTGTAAATCGTCCGGGGTCAACTGTCGATCAAATTTGAATTCTTAATTTTGAGTGTCGGCAGTAAAATTTTAGCAGAATGTGTTTTTGAATCAAATGTTTCGTTTACAAATAAATTAAAGACTATTCGTTCTCTTCGTCTTCGATTGCTTTCTGAATTTCAGATGGGAATATGCGGAAGTATTCGCGCTTTTTATCTTCAAAAAGTTGCAGCATCCGTTCTTGTTCAAATTGTTCTCTGTCGATATTTTGCATGTAAAATTCATTTGTTCGGAATTCGTGTTTGGTCAGCAGCTCTTTGACTTCTTCGGAAAGGTCCACTTCGTCCCAGAGAATGTACATGGAACCGATTGTTCCTTCGCCAAAAATACTCACATCAAAACGGATGGAATTCGCAGCTGTTGAATCCACGTTCGAAATGGTCGCCGCTTTCTTTGGCTGAAAAATCAAAGGCGCATCTTTGGAAAAGACGATGGAGCTGGCGACTGCAGAGAATAGAACGGCGAACTTGAATTTCATGGGGCGAGCGGAAGCCAGGGCTTGACTTCGGTTGATGTGTTGGATAGCAAACCGGCACGTGCGCGTCGGATGGCTGCTGCGGCGATCATCGCTCCGTTGTCCGTGCTGTTTTGCGGAGAGGGAAAAGCTAGGCGGATCCCGTGAGAAGAGCAATACCCGGAAAGTCTTTCGCGGAGAAGTCCGTTGGCAGAAACGCCGCCTCCGACAACGAGTGTTTTCAGCCCTGTTTTTTTCAAAGCCCAAATGGTTTTGGAAACGAGACTGTCGATGATGGCGTCTTCGATGGATGCTGCGATATCGCCCAGGTTTTCTTGAATAAATTCCGGGGTGTGAGTTTCTACATAGCGGCGAACGGCGGTTTTCAGGCCGCTGAACGAAAATTCGCCATTCTCTTCGCCGCGGAGTGCTCTTGGAAAATGATGGAACTGTCTGTTTTTTCCCTTGGCCAGTTTGCCGATGGCGGCTCCTGCTGGGTATTCAAGTCCAATGAGGATTCCGCTTTTGTCGAAAGCTTCTCCGGCGGCATCATCGCGAGTCCTTCCGATTAGCGTGTATTGAAAATTTGGTTCTTCGATGACTAGTTCCGTGTGTCCGCCCGAAACGGTGAGTGTTAAATAAGGCGGATTTAAATCCGGTTCGGTGAGCCATGCCGCCGAAAGATGTCCTTCCAAGTGATTGATCCCATAAGCGGGGATTCCCAAATCGCGGGAAAGTCCGCGGGCAAAGCTCGCTCCGACAAGAAGAGGTCCCATGAGGCCCGGTCCGCGTGTGAACGCAATGGCATCGATGTCTTTCAAACGGATGCCTGCTTCTTGAATCGCTTCTTGACAAACGGGAACAATTTTTTCTAAGTGGGCGCGGGCTGCGACTTCGGGAACGACTCCGCCGTATTTGGCGTGTTCCCGGATTTGGCTGTAAAGCGGATTAGAAAGAACTTTTAGGGGATTGTCCTGCACAACGGCGCATGCGGTTTCATCGCAACTGGATTCTATGCCTAGCCAAATCATTTTGCAATCTCCTCGGAGTGGATTTTTCGAGACGCTGAATCGCTTGGAGAAAGCGTTTGGGAAGAATCGGTGGGAATTTTCCTTTTCAAGAAAAATTTTTCGGGATTGACTTGGAAACTTTTGATGTCTCCGCGAATTCCCACGGTAGGTTCTAGACTGTCAGCGTCTTCAATGGCGAACCGGTTAAATTCTATCAGCAGTTGAATGTCCGCTTTTTCAATTTTGGACAGAACGCCTTTCCCACCGGAAATTTCAACGGTCGCTGTAGCGGGTTCTAGCGAATACAGGTTGTGATCGTATTGGCCAATCAAGCGGACTGGAATGTTTTGAAAAGAAGTGCGTACAAGAGGCTCGACAGAAATGGGAATGTTCACGGTACTGTCGCTGGGGTAAACGTATGGCGGCAATTTGGAAAAATCCAACCGCGCAAGAATATTTTCGTTGGAATCCAAATTTTGCTTGGAAACATCTTGTGTGGGAATTTCGAAAATCCGGGTAAGCGCTTCGCGTGCGCCGGCAATGGAAATGGTATCCGGTTGCGGTGCAGGTGTTCCGATGATGGTGTAACCTTCTTTTGCACTGAAAGAACCATTCAGGTGGACAGGGACCGTACGAGAAATGCGCGTGTCGATTTCCACTTCCAAAACGGTGAGTTGGTCTGAACTTTCAAAACGGACTTTGGGAAAGTCCGGCGCAACGAAATTTTCATCGGCGAGGATGATGCGGTCTAGTCCCAATTCCGCATCGTGCAAATCGACAACAATTCGAGCTGCATTCGCTTTTGCATTTTTCAATCGGACAAGATCGATGGCAGTCCCACGGACGGTGATGGAAATGGTTGATGCGGGTCTAGATGCGATGGCCAAGTTTTCCGGCAGTCGCGCAAAGACTAGGGGCACTTGCAAATTGACTTCTGTAACGCGGGCGGAAACCACGTAAAACCAAAGGGCGATGCCGAAAATACAGGCGATGATTTTAAGACCGATGTTTTTCATCTTTGTTCCAAAAATAACTATAAAAAGTTATATTCGTTTCGTGTTAAGCCGGATCCGTTATTTAATTTCCGAAGCGTTTCGCGGGTGGAAAGAACACCGCACAGTCGTCTTCCCCTCGTTGGTGACGATTTTCCTATGTGCATTTCTGTTGGGACTTTCTGGAGCATTTTTGTTAGGCGCTTACCGTCTTTCGAGCGTGGAAAATAGCCTGTACCGGATAGAGGCGTTTTTGAAAGAAAATCTCCCGGCAGATTCTTTGCAGCGGTTAGAAAGTGAACTTTGGAAAATCAAACAATTTGATTCGGTTGTTTACAAAAGTCCGGAAATCGCCCTGGATGATTTTCAAAAGCGTTATTCCGACGAGATGTTGTCTCTTGTCGAAGGGAATCCTTTACCCGCTTCATTTGTTTTGACTGTCGGTCCCCGTTACCGCGAACCATCCATTTTGCACGAGTTAGTGCTCTCTCTTGAAAAAAATCCCGCATTCGATGCCGTGGAATCACCGACGGTTTTTGTCGATAGAATCGCCAAGTGGAAGTTTTCCCTGATTTTTTGGCCTCTTGTCACAGTCGCTGTCATATTTGCCACGCTTTTTCTTATCATCGGAAACGCTGTCCGGCTTTCCCTGTTTTCGCGGAAGCTTCTAGTGGAAAACATGATGTATGCCGGAGCGTCTTCGTTTTTTGTTGAATTTCCGTTTTTGCTCGAAGGAATCATGCAGGGAATTTTGGGCAGCGGCATGGCGGCGTTGTTGCTAGCCTTTGCTGAACGGTCCTTGGCGCGGGAAATCCCGGTCATCGGCTATTATCTGTCCGATTACGGATTTTTGTTGTTTCTCGTTGTCTGTGCCGTGACTTTGGTGTCTGTCTATTCCAGCTATCGAAGCGTTCGATGTTTTCTGAAACGGGATGTTTCGGAAAACTAGCCGTTGAAGTTTGCGATGCCATTCCGTTGGATTTTAAAATTTCTCGTTTGCGTCTGTCTTTTGGATGCGGGATTTTCGTTTGCTGCCAGATCGACAGACAAACAATTGGCGAAGCAGCGGGCGGAGCTAAAAAGTATCGAAGCTAGTCTTGCAAAGCAGAGAAAGCAGGTGAAACTTCTTGAATCCGAAGAAAAAGGCGTGTTGAATACGATAGCCTTGCTCGACGAAAACTTGAACCGCACACGGGAATATGTTTCACTCCTTTCCAAAAACGAATCGACAGTAAAACAATCCTTGAAAGAAATCAACCGCGAACTGGATTCTCTTGACCGCGAAATCAAAAAGCGAAGTGAGACGATGAAACGCCGCATCCGGGAACTTTATGTCCACGGCGATATGGGAACGATAGAAGCAATTTATGGAATTTTCCGCGGCGAATCCATGCCAGACAGGCAAGCTTATTACGTGAACCGGTTGCTTGTCCGCGACAGGGAAATGGTGGAAACTCTTTCGTGGATTCAACGGGAGCGTGCCCTGAAAAAGCGCGATGCTTCGAATCGGCTTTCCGAACTCCGAACGCTCCAGTCTAAAAAAGCGAAAGAGGAAGCGGGACTTGAATCGCAACGGCGGACACAAGGTTCCGTACTTGCTGCGGTTCAAAAGAACAAAACGCTGCAGGAAAAAGCGATTCGGGAAATAGAACGAAATCAAAAAGCGATGCTGTCCCTTATCCGGAAACTTGAAAAAAAACGGGCGAAGGAAATTGCCGAAGCAAAGAAGGCGCAAAAAAAAAGGAAGTCGAAAAAGGAAAGCGGGGGAAAGGCGAAAACGTTGCCGAAAATGCCCGTAAAACCGATAGGCCCCAAATGCGTACCTTTAGATGGGGCAATACTCAGTGAATTTGGAATGCATGAACATCCGGTTTTACACATCCGAACGCGAAATTTGGGTGTTGAAATCCGGGGGAAAAAAGGTTCGAAAATCAAGGCGGCCGCAGCGGGGACTGTAGCCATGGTTACAGAAATCGATGGGCGAGGACCATCTGTCATCATAGAACATTCCGGAGGCGTTTATTCCGTCTATGGGCACATGTCGTCAATCCGTGTTCGCGAAGGCGACCGGGTGAAAAATTGCCAGGATATTGGGACTGTCGGAGATATCGCCTCGATGAATGGGTTTAAATTGTATTTCCAAGTGAGCGAAGGAACAGAAACAGTGGATCCTTTGCAATGGTTGAAAAAAAAATGAAGCATTATCATCTCGAAGGACCGGAATCCCAAAAGGCTGCCCGGAAACGTTTGCAAAATGCCCTTGTCGAAAACCGCTTTCCCCAGGCGGTCCTCATCGAAGGCGAACGCGGAATCGGCAAGAAAGCGCTTGCTATTGAGCTTGCCAAAACACTTTGTTGTACCGATGCGGAAAATTCTCCGTGTGGAAAATGCATCGGCTGCAAATTGGCCGCGGATGCGGGCAATGTTCAAAGTTGGGTCGTTCCCCTGGAAACGGCAGAAGCGAACGCCAAATCGGCGAGTGAAGCGGGTGAAAATTCAAAGGCCCGGACGGTGGAAGATTACAAAGCCGCCTATGTTTCAGAAATTTTCAAAAATCCCTATTCCGTCTCCATTTTTTCGGGCGTTGCCCAGATATCCGTGGATCAAATCCGGAATATGACTGCGCAATTTTCCCGCGCTAGCGCGGAGGTTCGAGTTGTGATCGTCGCCGAAGCGGACCGCATGAACGAATCCGCAGCGAACGCGTTGTTGAAAACTCTCGAAGAAGTTCCTTCGAACACCTACTTCATCCTTACCTCGTCTATGCCGGGAAGGCTTCTCCAAACAATTCGCAGCCGTTGTCTTTCGTTGCGGCTGCCGCCGCTTTCCATGCCGGAAGTCGAAAAAACGGTTCGTGCGGCGACGGGGAACAGCGTGTCTCCGGACGCTTTGGGAATGTCGCTCGGTTCTCCGGGAATGGCTATGCGGTACGATGTGGATTTAGCCGAGAACGAGACTCTCGCATTGGATTTTTTAAAAGACAGTGTCGAAGGAAATTATTCCTCTCTCTTTTTTGAATTGGACAAAGCGTTTCCGCGCGGAACTTCGGGGGCTGACTCCGCAATAATGATGCTAGACATTCTCCAGTTTTTTATCGGTGATGCTCTGCGCATCGAAGCGGGAGAACCTGTTCGCTTGCCGGATGTCAAGGAAACTCTCGCCCGATTGAATTTAGGGCGTTTTGGCGCAAAAGCGTTGGACAGGGCTGTTTTTGAAATTCAAGCGACGGCAGAAAAAATTGCCGCCCGGAAAAACACTGTTTCCGTTGCGCTTCAAACGCTATCCATCGGTCTTTTCGAAGGGTATAAGGCATGAACGCGGAACTGTTGGCTTCTTCGATTGCGCATTATCTGGGGATTCCCCATTTGGCCGCTCGCATTTTGGTTTCCCGAGGCTGTTCTTCCGTTTCTGAAGCTTATGGAAAAATACACAGCAACCAACAGCATGTATTGGATCCGTTGTCTTCTAAAACGCCAATGCGTGGCATGGATAAAGCTCTGGAATGGATTGAATCGGTAAAAAAATCTGGCGGAAAACTTTGCATTTTCGGCGATTACGACATGGACGGGCTTACGGGAACGACCATCTTGAAACGCGGTCTTTCTGAAATCGGCATCGAAGCTTCGTGGCATTTGCCGTGTCGTTTTGGAAGTGGATCCGGTTACGGGCTTTCGTTGGAAGTTGTCAATCAAATGCTTTCGGAGAATGTCGAAAATCTTTTGACCGTCGACACGGGAATTACGGCGAACGAAGAAATTGAATATGCGAAATCCAAAGGAATGCGTGTGATGGTCATCGACCATCACGAACCTTCTGGCGATGGGCTGCCGCCGTGCGACGTTTTGCTCGATCCTTGCCAAGATGGTTGCCTTTATCCCAATAAAGCTCTTTGCGGAGCAGGGGTTTCGTACAAATTCATCGATGCGCTTTTGAAAAAAGAAGGAAGGGGCAGCGCCGATAAATATCTTGATTTAGTCGCTTTGGGAACGCTGGCGGATCTCGTGGAAATGACTCCAGAAAACCGTTACTTGACTCGTCGCGGACTTTCGATGCTCCAGAACAGTTGCTGGCCTGGAGTTCGGGAACTTTGCCGAGGGCAGCTTGAAAATGTTCCCTATGTCGGCGGACAAGACGTTCTGTTTCGCATTGCGCCGCTGATGAACGCTCCTGGTCGAATGGACAAGCCGGACACCGCACTGGAGCTTCTCCTCTGCGACAGCGGAAAGGATGCGTCTTCTTTGCTGGAAAAGCTTTCGTGGTACAACAACCTGAGAAAAAAAACGGAAGCGGATATTTCACAAGCTGCCATCAACTGGGTAGAAGAGCACTACGGCGAAACGCTACCCCGTGTACTTGTCGTCGATGGGAAGTCTTGGCATCCGGGGGTAATTGGAATCGTGGCGGCGAAAGTCGCGCAAACATTTCACCGCCCGTCGGCTGTGTTGACGGTTTCGGATGGCATCGCTCAGGCTTCTGCCCGGGCGGTTCCCGGGTTCAACTGGCACCGAGCCCTTTTTGATGTTAGGGAGCTTTTTCTCCGGTGGGGCGGCCATGCCAATGCGGCGGGATTTTGCCTGAAAGAAGAAAACATCCCGGTTCTCCGCGAACGTTTGCAAGGATTGGCGGAAGAACAGAATTTTCGTGCAGAAGAAAATGAGGCTTTGGAAAATGCGGAACGGATACCCGCCGCATTGAACGAAATTACCCCTGTTTTAATGCGGGCCATTCAAGATTTGGAACCGTTCGGTGGGAAAAATCCTTATCCATTGCTTTGGGCAGAAAACGTTCACGTTGAAAAAATGCGCGAATTGCGCGGCGGACATCTGCAATTCAAATTGTCGCAGCATGGAAGCCCGGTGTTTTCCGCCATCGCTTTTGGGCTTGCGCAGGAAAAGGAAAAAATTGGGAAAAACCGCTGTGTTTCCGTTGCTTTTGAACCGATTTGGAATGTTTACAACGGGCGCAGGGATATTCAGTTGTTGGTCAAGGCGATTGATTAGTGCGCAAAATCTGAAGCAATTTTTCTTTGCATTTGTCAATGAGGACGAACGCTTCGAACATCCGGGCCTGCCGCCACTTCTTTTCGAACTTTTCTTCCCAATTGATGGCGACTTCCTGAGGGTTTTCGCGACCTTTTTGTTCTTCGTTCCGATACCAAACTTCTTTGCTGATTTCCTTGATCAAATCGGCCATGTCGGCTGCCGGCTGGAGCGAGCCTCTGACAAGAAGATAAGCGCGCAAATTGTCCAACAGGATTTCATCGCTGGGATCTTCGCTGTCTTCTTTGGAAATTGTCCAAACTCGATTGCGATGGCGCTTGGCAAAGCCCAATAGGTTTTCTTCGACTTTAGCCAGTTCACCGTTTTCGTATTTGGCAATGACCGCTTCGCGAGGATAGTAGATGGTATCTGGATAGTATTCAATCATAGCGTTTTTTGTAATGCCCGGGGCGGGACTTGAACCCGCACGACCTTACGGTCAAGGGATTTTAAGTCCCCAGTGTCTACCATTCCACCACCTGGGCAGGTGTGAACGATTCAAATATAGATAAAATGTGGCAAAAAAGACTAGTCTCGATTCGCCAATTCTCGTCCTTGGGCGATGCGTTTCGCCATTCCGATGCCGTCGATACCGTTTCCGCCCATGAAAATGCCTGGATAGGCCGCTTCGATTCCCTTATAAGCTTTTTCGCGGATGGGCGTTTTCAAATCGTATTGCGGAATCGCTTCGGTATGATGGAATACTTCAAAAAGATCCGGGGCGAAATGCGGAATTTTCAAAATGTCGGCGACATCGCGACTGACTATTTCGCGGAATTGTTCTGCGGGAAGCTCCATGAATTCCGGATGATTGAGACCTCCGACAAAGATGGATAGCAAAGCACCACCTTGGGGAGCGCGTCCGCTGAAAAGGGTGGACATGTAGAGGATGCCTAAAATATTCCTCTTTTCTTTGGAAGGCATGAGAGCGCCAAAGCCGTTTAAGGGAACTCCTTCCCACTTGTTGAAACCGATGGCTACTTCGGAGACTTTCGCATAAAGGACTTCGCTTGCGCCGGGAAATTTTTCTTTGGCAAAGGGCAGCGATTCGAAAACATGACTCGCACCTGCGGTGTAAATGACCCGATCAAATGGTCCGTAAACGTTTTCTCCGGCACGGATGTTGTATTTGCCATTTTCAGGAATGACTTCGGGGCTTTTTCCCAAAACGAAGTGTTCTTGTCCAATGGCGTTTTGCAAATGTTCCGCTAGGACAGAAAGTCCGCCTCGGGTTGAAAAAACTTTTTTTGTCGCTTTTTTATCGCGTGCGGATTTGGGTTCCTTCATTTTTGCCAGGGAACCGCGGATGAAAGAGCCGTAATTGTGCTCCAAATTGTAAAGCTTGGGGAGCGCGTATTTGGGAATCATCACGTCGGGGTTTCCCGCATAGACGCCAGAAACAAACGGATCTACCGCATAATCCAGAATCGACTGTCCCAAGCGGCGTTTCACCATCGCAGAAAGATTTTCTTCTGGATTTGTCCCACGTTTTCGGAAAGGTTCAAAAGGCATGCCGAATTTATCTTTCCACGAAAACAGAGGAGTCAAGAGTCCGCTGACGATTCCCGATGGAATGGGGCAGAGTTTGCCATTCTTCAAAATAAAGCGGTTTCCAGAAACCGATGGAGCCTCTTCGAGTAAATGGGGAATCCCCAGATCTTCGTAAAGTTCAACGACTTCGGGCAAACTGACGGAACCTGTGCTCGGTCCCGTTTCGTAAACGAATCCGTTTTTGGAAACGGAATGCATTACGCCGCCAACGCGGTTCATCTTTTCAAAAACGGTGACGGAGTTGCCATTCTTTTGAGCGTAAAAAGCTGCGGACAGGCCGGTGATGCCGGCGCCGATAATTGCGATGTTTTTCATAGACAAAGGAAAAATACAAATTTTGAATCAAGCTTTGCCAGGAAACCTGAAATAGATTTTCTTCCTTCCATTTTTCGCTGGGAAAATTTCAAAGATTCCTGTCGGCGGACAAAGCGGGTCGTCCACGATGTACTTTGCGAGTTTTTTGATTTGAAAAGAGGCTTGCCCGTGAACCGTTCTAAATCAAAATAAAAAATGTAAAAAGGACATTCGCC
The DNA here is from genome assembly GCA_964587155.1 of uncultured Fibrobacter sp. GTDB lineage: Bacteria > Fibrobacterota > Fibrobacteria > Fibrobacterales > Fibrobacteraceae > Hallerella. Next base: position 134,619 of record CAZPKF010000004.1, on the reverse strand, counting down.
TGGAGTCTTCAAATTAAAAAGCTTGGGACAGGTCGAAGTTTATCCGTTGGAATGCGAAGGACTCTGGTCCCCAATGGGAAAAATCCTTTTTGAATGTGTAGTCGAGACGGAGCGTTAGAAATTGCCATTTGTAACGGATTCCCGTTCCGAAAGCAGCACTGGATTCGCCTTTGTAAATGCCATCTTTGTCAGAGACTTTTGCCCAATCGAAAAATTCAACCAGTTGCCAGTTTTTTGTCGCTTCGAATGGAGAATTGATGCGGAGTTCACCGTTAATCCTCAAGTATTGAGGCGTGAGTCCCGTATTGATGACCTCTTCGCCATCTTCATCCGTATCGGTGTAACTGGGATAAATGCTGCGGAATCGGTATCCTCGAACAGTCCTGGAACCGCCTTGGTAAAAAATCCGGGCATCGTCTTCCATCGCTTTGTCAAAGAATTTGCCTGCGCTGACGCTGCCAGCGGCGAGGAATGGCCCGAAAAGGGGCAGGTATCCCGTGCTGATGATTTCTCCGTAGGTGAACGGGTTGCCTTCCATTCTAGGGTCGCTGATGTTGCCTGTGAAATTTGCTCCGGCACCGAGCTTTGGCGAAAAGCGGACTCCTTTGGTCGGGTTGAAGTAATCATCCGTGAAATCAAAAGACACTGCGGTTTCGCCTTTCACCTTAAAGAATTGGACTTCGTTTTTTTGGACAAAACGCGTATCCAGTGAAGCGCGGAATCGGATGTTCTTGGAAAAGCCGAAGGTTAAATCGCCGCGGTTGATGATTTCATAACGTTCTTCTAGGCTGTCCGGGTAAGCGGGCGGAGAAGTTTTTTCGTGGTTAAAGCTGATGTGGTCATCAAATCGGATGGCTGTCGGAATGAAATTGAAGCGAGTTCCGAATAAAAGAGGATTCGCGTAACCGAGAGTCAGTTCCTGTTTGTTTTGGGCAACGAGAATGTTGGCGGAACCTTCGTGAAAACGCCCAAAGAAATTCTTGTGCTTGACCGTGGCCGAGGCTCCAAAACCGTAGACTTCTTCGAAAAATACGGAATAGCGGGCTTCGCCGGGCATTCTTTCTACGGCACTGAAGTGGATGTCGGATAGGCTGTCGCTGCGGGGGGCATCTTCAAGATGAATGGATGTGAATATTTGTGTCGAAAGGAGCTTGCTACGGAAAGCGGTGTATGTTTTCCCGTTGATGACTTCGCCTTTGGGAATACGCCAAAGGCCGTTTAACCACGAGGTGTCAGAAAGTCCCGCTTTGTCCAATGTGTCCAATTTGGCGATATTTGCTGGTTTCCAGGTGACGCTTGAAAAATCGCCCATGCGAATCTGTTTTCCCGGATCCACGTAAATTTCAACGCTGACCTGGTGATTCAACGTGTCCAAATATTCCAGATAGTCGGCACGAACGTGCAAATATCCATTTTCCCGGTAGAGAACTTGAATTTGCTGCACATCATCGGAAACAATGGAGGGGTCATAAGGGTCTCCAGGTTTGAACCGCAATCCTTTCAACGGAATGCTGTCGGCGAGGGAATCCCTTTCAATTTTCATTTCGCTGAACCGGTAAAGCTCTCCTTCGTTGATGCGGAATCGGTACAAAGTGTAAGGAACGGAATCCGTGGGGTCTGTGTGGCTGCGGAGAATTTCCATTTGAATGGAAATGCTGAAAAATCCGGCGGAATAATAAAGAAGTTCCAAATTGGTTCTGGCAACGCGCATCAAAAAATCTTGCCTGGTCGAATCGACGATGCCGAATTCTTCGGGAATATCCAGTTCAACAGCCAGCTGCTCATCGGAATAGAGCTGGTTGCCGATGAATGAAACTTTCCACGGATTTTTGATGGGTGTGGCTGAAGAATCTGTGGGCGAGGCTTGTCCTGCAGCGAAAATCCCGGCGGTAAAAAAAGCGACAAGGAAAAAAATTCGGGAAATCATTTGCGCACCTCTTTACGGTCGTTTTTTTGGGGGGCGCATTTGCCAAGGCCCAGCAGGCATGGCGACCAGAATTGATAACTGTAATTGAAACCGATGTTTTTTTCCAAACGGCTTTCGTCATTGTCGGAGGTTGTGATGTAATTCTTTTGAACGAGGTTTGCGCTGAAATCCAACTGAGAATTGTAATGCTCGGGATTTTTCGTTTTATCCTCTTCAGAAAAGGCCGGGATAATGTAGGTGAGTCCCGCTTCCAATGCTCTGTCGTAAGTAGGCGTTTCACTTTGGTCCTGTTTGTAACCAAAGACAAGGCTGAGGTCCTTGACCCAGCGGTCTAAAGAAATGGGAATCATTAGGTAAGAGGAATCTTTTTCTGCGATAGTCTCTTCATCAAAGAGTTTTATCTTCATGTCGATGTCGCCTACATAATCCCCGCCAAGAGTTTTATTTGCCGTCGAGGTTAAAACGCTTCCGATGAGTTTTCCTGCGACTTTGTTCCGGTCGATGGTCGAAGATTCTTCATCGGAAATGCATCCTAGCAGAACGCTGTAATACAGGGATGCCGGGGAATCGTCGACTCCGCAATTGGCGCTGGGCATGGGTTTGGGGGCGACGATGGATCCTAAAATGTCCAAGTGGACGGGACAGGTCTCGTCGTTGTCGCGGTTGTCGCTGGTGCGGCAATAGGGCAAGTTTTGAACGCTGGATATGTTGACTGTTCCCCGGTTCCAAGGAACGTCTTGAAATGAGATGGCGAAGGATTCCAGATTGAACTGGAACAGCTTTTCCAGTCCAATGGTGCCGTTTCCGGAATTGTTCACGTCTCCACGGAACAGGGGATGGTCAGAAGTGCCGAGAATCCAAAGGTCTGCGGTGATGGGAAAATTTGCCAAATTGGTGAGGATGGCGACCGTATCGCGTTGAGAATCGCTGATGTGGATGGAAAGATTCATCGGTCTGGATTTTGCCGCTGTTTTTCGGACGGCTACTTTGGAACGGCGAATCCGTGTGAAGAAACTGGAAAGTGTCGCTGAAATTTTACTGATGCTGCCGAATCCCAGATCAACGGAAAATTCATTCTTATACACGGCGCGGTCTAAGAGAATGTTGGCTTCGACAGTCGAATTGGCGAAGCTCCCGTCGACAGCGTGCGGCAAGTGCAGTACAGCCGTACCGTGGGCAGATGCGTCCGCTTTTCCCCAATCGGGCTTATTCAAACGGTAAGAGACGCTGTCGAGTTTTAACTTCAGAGTGAATTCTTTCTCGGAATCAGTCAACTGTCCGGAAATGCGGTTTAATCCCACTTCGTGAATCTGATTCCAGACAAGAGAAAATTTTTCGGTTTCCAAATTCACCGCACCTAATTTTTTATTCTTCAAATCGTAACTGGCTTCGGCCTGGATGAATTCTCCCCGCTGATTTTCAAGTTTTGCCTGGGGAATTTGAAAAATGCCGTTTTGAAATTTTCCCGAAAACGAAACAGGCAAAATGGGGAATCCGCGTTTGGTGTCGATGGCGGTGGAATCGGAAACGAACGACAGTTCCAGACTATCCAAGGGATGGTGCAAATCTCCGCTAGCATCCGCTTTGAAATCTGTATAGACGACTTCTCCCATGTTCCCCGGCAAAAACCAAGAACCGGAAAGTTGCGTTTTCCCATTCCATTTGAAAGTGGAATCAATGTCGCCGTCTAGCCAAAGGGTTCCGCCGACAGGGGTTGAAAAATAGGCGAATATGTGATGGCTGGGATTCAACAGCCCGTTGACATCGATTTGAATGTCGCCATTCCAAAGCCCTTCGCCCGCACTGAGATTTCCTGAAATTTGCATTTTTTCCTTTTCGGCAAAGACGTCCAATCGGGGAATCGAAAAGTCTTCGCGTGAAATGTTTTTCAATGCTAAATCGGAAAATTGGAGAGTTCCCTGAATGCCCAAACCTTTTCGAAAAGAAACGTTTCCGCTGAAGATCCCGCTAGAAAGGGGAGATTTTTCATAAGGGGCAAGCAACAGGGGAATGTCGAATTTATTTGTAGATGCCCAGGCATCCGCTAGTTGGATATCCGTGAATTTTTCTTGTATGGAATCGTAAGTCAAAAGGGCGGACGCTTCAATGTCGATGACGTTTTTCCCCGTCGTGATGGAGGCTCTGTCTAGGACCAGGCTGTCTAGAGTGTTGTGCGCTTTAAATCGGCTGCGGATAAGAGTTTGAGCAATTTGAGTTTCGCCCTCGGCTTCCAATTGGCCTGTAAAGGTTTCAAAATTTTCTTGGAATGTACCGGAAATTTTTCCGTCGAAACCGCGGAAGAGATTGGTGTCAGCGAACGGAATGCGTGAAAGGATGACGGCATGCGCTTCGCTCGTCAGTTCTTTTTCAAAAGAGATGAATGCTTTCGCGTATCCGGAATCCGACTGGTGGACTTCCCACGATGTGTGCGGAATGGAATCATTCCATTTGACATCACCCGTAAAGGTGAAATTGTCTTTTGCCGCCCGGATGAATCCTTTGTCAAAATCGATGCCGCATTTGTCTAACAACAGGGAAGTGTAAAAAGAATCCGCAGTCATGAAATAAGCGTATTCCACGGGGGCAATAGAAACGTCTGCGCGCATTTTTCCGTCTTGAAAGCTTCCGGTGACTTGCGGCCTGTTGCCAAATTTCAGGTGCTCGCCGCTCCAGCGGACAGCCCAGGGCTCGTTGACGGCGATATCTCCCGTGTAGGCAATGCGAAATTTTTTCCCTTTTGAAAGCCCCGAAATTTTGGCATCGACGATGGATCCCGCTTCGGTGACTGCATGCGCAATCAGCAAATTGTCAGAGGACTTCTTTGCTCGGACTTTTCCGTTGAGGGGCTGCATTTGCGGCCCGAATTCCGCTTCGAGTCCTTGAATGGTGGCGTTGACTTCGCCATGGAGATTCTTGTCCACATAACCGTGGAATGCAATTTCCTGATTTGACTTTTTCCCGGAGAACTTGCCGTGGATGTTGAACTTTTTCTTTTCGTTCCCCTGAACATTAATGTCGGCTGCGAGAGCGGGAAGCGGCCAAATGGCGCCCAAATTTGCTTTGACGTTTGCTTGGAAAGAAAATTTTGATTTTCTCGGGTCGGCGTGAAAGTCCGATTGGACACGGATGTTTTTCAGGGATATCACGTCGGGAATAACGTTTTTTGCCCAAACGTGGGGATCGTTCACCAAAAGGTTCGCCGTTCCAGAAAGATCTTGAGGAGATTTCCGCGGAGCGTTCAAATGGAGGGATAGGCTGTCTTTGGGCGTTTTGATACTTGCCTTTGCCGAAAGAAAGTCTCCCTGCCAGGAAAGTGCAAGTATCCCGGAAATAGGTTGTTCTAAAAATTTCCCCACGCCGTTTTGAAAGGAAAGTTCCGCGGATGTCTCGTTTTTGGATTGGAGAAGGATGGAGTCCACATTCCAAGTTCCGATGTTTTTTACGTGGATTTCTGCGTGGGGGTTGTGAATCCGGACGCTTATCGGAAGACGGATGTCGGGAACGGAAAAAGGGGTCGTATCGTTCGAGGCGGGAAATGCCTCCGGATCTATGAAAGTGCGGAATGTATCCGCAGAAACGCTGAGTGTGTTTTTCTGAAGTGAAAATGCCGGGTCGAAATGGATCTTTGCATTGCGCAAAGACGCTTTGAAACCGGGAGTCGCTATCTGAAGGGAATCCCAGCTGTGGTTGAATATGCCATCGGAATGATGTCCGCAGGGGATGATATCGACTGTTCCATAAGTGTGTGGAGAGTTCAGGTAACGGTCCAGAAAATACCCACCAAACCAGGCCAAAGCCAACAGGCTGCCTACAAAGATGGCGACAAGGCCAACGGCGAGAGCGGGCTTTAACCGTTTCACAAGTTGCAATATAGCTAGAAATCTATGTATATTGAGAAGCGTATGCCCGATATTCAAACCATTCGTCTGGACGTTACTTCGGATCCGGATTTTCTCTTCGCCCTGAAGACAGCGGCGGTGGATTACGTTTGTGCACTGGAATCGCCCAGGGCCGTTCGGTCCACAGTAAAAGAAGAAATTGTCGAATGGTTAGACATAGAATTCTCCCGCATCCCGTCTCCGCAGCTCCATCTGGAAATTTGCCGAAATGGCAATGTGTTAATCCTTTCGGCGTCAGATGAAAAGGGAAATAGTTCTTTGAAAAGGGAATTTTCCATTGTATGATTCCCGTATCCGTACAATTTCTCAACGAAGAACCGGATATCGCTGTCATCAGGCTCTCCGGAGAAATCGGTTTGGAACAGGTTCCCCGAATTTCTGCGCAATTAGAAGAATTCGAACGCCGCGGAGCTTTGCATTGGGCCGTGGATTTATCGGCGGTGGAATTTTTGAGTTCTCCCGCAGTCGGTGTCATCATGGGATTGCGTTCTCGGATGGTTGCCCGGCATGGGAGCGTTTCCCTGCTTTCGGCCAGTCGGGAATTGTCGAAAAAATTGAAGTTGATGGGCGTTGATTTGGCGATTCCATCGTATCAAGATTTGGACGCATTTTTGAATGCGTTCCGCTGGGAACACAGGAGAACTTTCCGGGAACTTCGGCTGGTTCTTCCGGCGCAACCTCTTATCGTTCCCCCGACAAGGCGTTTGGTTGCCGAAATTTTAACGGGCAAAGGGTATGGTTCCAAGGATGTGTTTGTCCTAGAGACGATAGTCGATGAACTGGCGAACAACGCCATTGAACACGGGCAACCGCCAGACGGCGTTTTTGCCGTTCAATTGAAGTTTGATTGTGAAAAAATCACGCTCACGGTTTTCAACCGCTGCAAGGCACTTTCGGACAGTGAACGGAAGGCTTTAATTGAGCGTTATGAAAATCCATTTATCGAACCGGGATCTTTCCGGGGACGTGGAATTGCCCTGGTCAAAAAGTTGTCGTCGCAGATGACTTGGCGGATCGAGGCGGAAAGCGTCGAAGTTGAAATTGTCAGAAACCGAGAGGGTATATGAACGAACATCGGGAACTTTTGAGTATTGAACAGATTGAAAATCACCCACAGGCGCGTCTGTTGCGTTTTGTCGGAGATTTGGATTCGACAAATGCAGAAGAAACGTCAAATGAAATGGTCGCCCTTTTGAAAGACGATGTGACAACGCTTGTCGCCGATTTTTCCCGATTGCGTTATGTCAACAGCACGGGCCTCGGAGCACTTTTGTTTGTAAACAAAAAAGTCAAGGAAGTCGGCGGCGTATTCAAAGTGGCGAATGTCAACGAAAATGTTTTGGAAATCATTGAAATTATTGGCGCAGACCAATTGCTAGAACTCCACAAGACATTGGACGAAGCGTTGGCAACACTTTAATTACTTGGAGAATTTACCGATATGAAAAAGAAACAATTGGGAATAGTCTGTGCATTTTCTGCCGCTGTTTTTTGGGCTTGCTCTGCCGAAACGCCTTCGGACCGGCTGGTGGCTCGGGTCGGCGGCATCGACATTCATCAATCGGATGTTGATTTTTTAAGGCGGACTTCGCCTAAGCCTTATGTAGAACCCAGTCAGAAAAGTGCCGCCTTGGAAAATGTGATTGAATCCCGGTTGATTTTTCAAGAAGCGGAAAATCTAGTCGGAAAGGATAATCCGAAAATTCAAAAGCGCATGGGCGAATTGGAAGACCGCTTTCTGGCACAAGTTTACGGTGAATATTTCATCGGTCAGAACTTGGGATTTTCCGATGAGGCTCTTCAGAAATTTTTTAACGCAGAAAAAGCTTCTTTTGCAGCGGAATCCTGTCTTGAAATCGGAGAGTGCTGGGCCAAGGTGGCGGACAGGCTCTATTTGCAGGAAAATGCAGACTCGCTTCACCGCTTTATCCAGAAAAAGCTGGACTTGCAAAATGTTTCGGAAGTGAATGTGGCGTATGCCACAACTTCGGATTCTTCCGTAGCGAAAAAAGTCGAAGAAGACCTCGTTTCCCGGAAAGTTTCTCTGTCGTCTATTCAAGGGTTGATGCAAAAAACATTCCGCTCGGACTCTAAAGACGGCGTGATGAAGAGCGAAGTTCTCCGCGAAGTCTTGTTTGGAAAGGATTCGTTGCCTGTGGGAGCCATTCGCCTTCTTCGGGATGGCGCGGAATTTTACGTAGTCAAGATCCTTTTGCGCCGTGCACCGGAAGTTATCCCCGAAGTGGGCCGCGATTCCGTTTTGCGGGCTAAGTTCCTGTCGGAAATTCGCAGTGCGATGAGTTCGGACATGGACAGTCTCTTGCGCGAACGGTACAAGTTCCGGTTGGAACCTATCCATTATCCGGAAGTGGAAAAATATTATGCCGAGCACAAGGAAGAATTTGATGGTGCTCCGTTGGAGGTGGTCGCCGGTCAAATCGAAATGAAACTATCCGGGCAGGATGAACTTCCGTTGGATTCCGCTTATGTCCTTTCGACGATCAACGGGAAACCGTTAGTGACAGAAAAGGACGTCCAAATGTTGAAAAATGAAATGCCGGCGCGTTACAAAAGGGAATATCCTCGCCGTCGCTGCGTGATGATGCTTTCTACTTGGAAGTTGAAAGCGATGGCTGCAAAAGAGGCTGGCCTTGACCGAAGTGCCTTCTTTGAAGACTTGAAAGAAAACATTCGCATCTCGTTTTACAGAAAAGCTTTTGCCGATTCGCTAGCCCAAAATGGCTTCTTTTCGTCACAGGATTCTCTGCGGAACCTCTATGACCGGATAGGCGCAGCCCTTTTCCCCAATGTCCCGTTTGAAAATGTGCGCGGGGAGCTTGGCCTTTTCCGTCAGACTCCGGACAAGGAATTCCTTTACCGCTATTACCGCAGCCAGGTTTCTGCACCCAAAACTCTTGATTTGGATTCCGTCAAAATCCGCATTTTCCTCTCGGCGTCCAAGAATTTCTCGCAGGGCTGGTTTGAACGGTACAGAAGAGATCTTTTGACTAAATATCCTGTTACCGTTGTGGACAGTGCTTATCTCCCGCATCGGAATTTGTATTCAACGGCAGAACTAGTCGTGGTGGCGGATTCTTTCTATCAGGCGCGAAACCTGATGGGTGCTTGGGTGACATGGCAGCGCATTCATGCCCTTGCCGCCGACGAGAACGATTCTCTATTCGCCAAGTCGATTTTGGAATCCGCCAAAATTGAAGCGGAACGGGAAAAATTCTCGGATGCCGAAAAGGATTATGCCGCTTACTGCGCCCTGTGGCCGGATTCGCCTTTTGCCGAAAAAGCGCTGTTCAGCCGGGCGTTCATTCTCCGCGAAAACGTGAAAAATGATTCTCTAGCGAAAGCTTTGTTCCAAGAATTTTTGCGAAAGTATCCTCAAAGTGAAATGAAGGGCGATGTTGAATGGCTTCTTCGGGATATTGAAAGCGGCGGAAAGCTCACGGAAGAGCTCAACGAAAAAATTTCTAAACAGGAAAATTCTTTGAATTAAACTATATTAAAGCAACCCTTAGATTAAGGCGGTAATTATATGGAAATGACATTTGCCATGATCAAACCGAACGGTGTGAAATCCGGTCTAATCGGTCGAATCTTGGATAGATACACGAGTGCGCGGCTTTCTATTGTCGGGCTCAAAATGCACCAGATGACTTCGGAGGATGCTCGCGGGTTTTATGCAGAACACGTGAACAAGCCTTTCTTCCCCGAATTGGAAGCGTATATGACGGCGGGTCCTTCTGTCATGATTGCCCTTGCCGGTGAAAATGCAATTGCCAAGGTGCGCGCGATCAACGGTGCGACGAATCCGGAAAAAGCGGAACCGGGAACTCTCCGCTTTGATTTCGCCCCGTCCATGACGGAAAACGTTGTGCACAGTTCCGACAGCCCTGCCAGTGCGGAACGCGAAGTTGCCTTCTGGTTCAAGAAGGAAGATCTTTACGAATACGACGCGGCTTCTCAAAAAGCTTGCAAAGTCCTCGGTTAATCTTAGTCAACATCACACAAGGAGACAAAAACCACATGCAATGGATCATCAAATATCTGACTTCCTCCATCGGAAAGAAGCAGATTATGGGTTGCACGGGGGCCATGATTGCGCTCTTCATTTTAGGGCACATGATAGGCAACTTGCAGCTTGTAAACCTGGACCAATCCGCGGCGCAGGCGCATTATAACGCTTACACGCAACTGTTGACGGGAATGAAGCCCATCATCTACTTCATAGAAATTGGGCTCATTGCCATTTTCTTCATCCACGTCTTTTTGGCTATCAAGTTGAAGCTTGAAAACCGCAAGGCGCGCGGCCCCGAAGCTTATGAAGTGAACGCCCGCAAAGGCCATAAAACGTTTGCCAGCTTCACCATGATCTGGTCTGGTCTTTTCGTGTTGGGTTTTGTCATTCAACATTTGATGGTCCTCAAATTCGGTACGCATTATCTGTATGAAAATGAAGCCGGCGAAGTGATTCGCGATATGTGGCTCACCACAATTGATATGTTTGCAAATCCGATTTGGACAGTCTTCTACCTGATCAGCATGTTTGTTATTGGCATGCACCTGTTCCATGCGATTGCTTCTGCGTTCCAGACGCTTGGCATTGCCCACCAGAAATGGACACCGATTATTGAAATCATCGGTGTTGTTTACAGCGTGGTTGTTGCGTTGGGATTCGCTTTCGAAGCTGCTTTCAGCTGCTACATTGCCCATCAGCCGGGCACAGAAGCGTTGCGCAATGCTTCTCACCAAAAGCAGATTGAGCTCGAAGGCAAACAAAAGGTTCAAGAAGAAGCTGCTAAAGCGAAGAAAATTTCTTTCTCTGTTTCCGCAGACGAATTTCAGGTTTCGTATATCGTAGAAGGAGATCGCTAATATGATTTTGGATGCACATATTCCCGGTGGTTCCATCTCCGAAAAGTGGACGCGCCATAAGTTCGAACTTAAATTGGTGAATCCGACAAACAAACGTAAATTCAAGGTCATTGTCGTTGGTACGGGTCTTGCTGGTGCTTCTGCTGCCGCATCTCTCGGCGAACTCGGATACAACGTGATGGCTTTCTGCTATCAGGATTCTCCGCGCCGCGCCCACTCGATTGCTGCTCAGGGCGGTATCAACGCTGCGAAAAATTACACGAATGACGGCGACTCGGTTTATCGTCTTTTCTATGATACCGTCAAGGGCGGAGACTTCCGCGCTCGCGAAGCGAACGTGCACCGCCTTGCGGAAAACTCGAATTTGATCATTGACCAGTGCGTGGCCCAAGGCGTTCCCTTTGGACGTGATTACGGTGGACTTTTGGCCAACCGTTCCTTCGGCGGTACTCAGGTTTCCCGTACATTCTACGCTCGTGGACAGACCGGTCAGCAACTTTTGCTCGGCGCTTATCAAGCTTTGATGCGTCAAGTTGCCAAGGGCTCGGTGAAAATTTTCCCGCGCCGCGACATGCAAGATTTGGTCGTCATTGACGGAAAGGCCCGCGGCATTGTGGTGCGCAACCTTATTACAGGCGCTCTTGAAAGCTATGAAGCGGATGCGGTCTGTCTTGCAACCGGTGGTTACGGCAACGTGTTCTATCTTTCGACGAATGCGAAGGGATGTAATGTCAGCCCCGCTTGGCAAGCTTACAAAAAGGGCGCTCTTTTTGCAAACCCCTGCTACACACAAATTCACCCGACGTGCATTCCGGTTACAGGCGATCACCAATCGAAGCTCACTTTGATGAGTGAATCTCTCCGTAACGATGGCCGAATTTGGGTTCCGAAGAAAGTTGGCGATACACGTCCTGCCAATGAAATTCCGGAAAGCGAACGGTATTACTATTTGGAAGAACGTTATCCGTCGTTTGGCAACCTCGTTCCGCGTGATGTGGCATCTCGCAATGCGAAGATGGTTTGTGACCAAGGCATGGGTGTCGGTGCAACAAAACGCGCTGTATATCTTGATTTTGCCGATGCGATTAAGCGGATGGGTGTTGCCGGTGTTTCTGCTAAATACGGCAACCTTTTCCAGATGTATGAAAAAATCACGGATGAGGATCCTTACAAGGTTCCGATGCGCATCTATCCGGCCAGCCACTATACCATGGGCGGGCTTTGGGTGGATTACAACCTGATGAGTACGATTCCGGGCTGCTTTGTCCTCGGCGAAGCGAACTTCTCTGATCACGGTGCGAACCGTCTTGGAGCCTCTGCTCTGATGCAGGGACTTTCCGATGGATACTTCGTAATTCCTTATACCATTGGCGGCTACTTCGCGGGCACGAAACTCGAAAAGGTTTCTGCTTCGGATCCGGCGTTTAAGGAAGCAGAAGCCCAGACCATGGAGCGTTTGAACAAGATTCTGAACATTCACGGCAAGAAGAACGTCTCCGAAATTCACCGCGAACTCGGTCAGGTGATGTGGGACTATGTTGGCATGGGCAGAAACAAGGCTGGCCTTGAAAAGGCTCTTGAACGCATTCCGGAAATCCGTGCGGAATTCTGGGAGAACGCAAATGTTCTCGGTGGCGAAGGGGATTTCAACCAGAACCTCGAAAATGCGAACCATGTGGCAGACTTCCTCGAATTTGCGGAACTCCTTGCCCGCGACGCTTTGCATCGCGAAGAATCTTGTGGCGGACATTTCCGCGAAGAGCACCAAACTGCAGAAGGCGAAGCCATGCGCGACGATGAACACTTCTGCTACGTTGGAGCTTGGGAATACAAGGGCGAAGGACAAAATCCGGAACTTTCCAAGGAACCTCTCACATTCGACAATGTTCACCTCGTGACGCGGAGTTACAAATAATGAGCGACAATATGCATTTGACACTCAAAATTTGGCGTCAGAAGAACGCCAAGACAAAAGGCCAGTTCGAAACTGTCAAAATCGACGGCATTTCCCCGGATATGTCTTTCCTCGAAATGCTCGACATCGTGAACGACCGTGAAATGAAGCAAGGCCGTGAAGGATTTGCATTTGACCACGATTGCCGTGAAGGCATTTGCGGCATGTGCTCTTTGGTCATCAACGGGATGCCGCACGGTCCTGACCATGCGATTACCACATGCCAACTTCACATGCGTAAGTTCAAAGACGGCGACACGATCGTGATTGAACCGTGGCGCGCATCCGCATTCCCAGTCATCAAGGATTGCGTAGTAAACCGCGGTGCGTTTGATAGAATCATTCAAGCGGGTGGTTTCGTGAACGTGAATACAGGTGCGGCTCCGGAAGCGGCGTCGATTCCTGTACCCAAGGATCAAGCGGATCGCGCCTTTGATGCCGCCGCTTGCATCGGTTGTGGTGCTTGCGTTGCCGCTTGTAAAAATTCTTCTGCAATGCTCTTCGTTTCGGCGAAGGTCAGCCATCTTTCTTACTTGCCGCAAGGTAAAGTGGAAGCGAAAAAGCGTGTACTCGCGATGGTCGCTCAGATGGACAAGGAAGGATTCGGCAATTGCACGAACCTTTACGAATGCCAGGCTGCTTGCCCGAAGGGTATCACCGTGGATTACATCGCCAAGATGAACCGCGAATATCTGATGGCGACAGCAACGTATGCCGAAAAGGTATACGGCAAGGACATGTAATCGTTTTCAAACGAGATTGAAAAATCCCGAAAGTCGTCTGGCTTTCGGGATTTTTTTATGCGGAATAAGACATCTTTTTCCGAGGTGCGCCAAAAAAAGACAGCGGAAAGCCGCCTTTCGAATGCAAAATCGAGAGCCGTTTTGCGAAATGGAAATCAAATTAGAGTTTAAGGATGAAAATTATCGCAACGGTTGCGGAAGCGATTTTAAAACAGCTCTTTCTGCGCCGGCTTTTGCGCTATCTATTGTCGTATTGACTTTTTCTGTAATCGCATTTTCCACAGACGTTTTTGCGTTGAAAATGGCTTTGTCCGTCCCAGATTCTATCAACAAGTAAACGTAAATCCGATAAGCGACGGCAGAATTTCGTTCGGATTTCAAATTTCCGCTAAGAGGTAAAACATATAAAGTCGACAGTAATATCAGGCATGGAATGAGCCCTTTCACCAAACCGATTGCCGCTCCTCCTAGGGCGTTGAAGGCGGAAAAATGTTTTTTGATGAATTTATTGATAAAATGCCCTACGATGCGGAGAGCCAAAAAGGGAATCAAGAAACCGAAAACGCGGACAAAAATGATTTGTGCCGTTTCGGAAAATTCAAAATTATCGGCGAGAAAGGGTCCTAAAATTTCCGGTGCGAGAAAAACGCCAACGGCTCCACCAATCCAGGCCGCCAAGTGTACAAGACTTTTGACAAGTCCAAAATAAGCGCCCACTCCAGTGAGAATCAGGAGAAGGGATGCGCAAAAAATGTCAATCCAGTTTCCCATGTTATCGGCAAATCAAAACGGTGATGAAAGAGGCAAGAACCGCACCGGCTACGGCACCCGCACCAAGACCGATTTTAAGTATCGTCATTCGGGAGTTTCGGGGAATTTGCGGCAGGGGTTCGTTGCGCATTGTCGCGGTCATCCATTTCCGCATGGGAATATCCAGTTGTCGGGGATAGCCGTCCATAATCGCAGCGAGAGAGTCCGCAGCTTCTTTGGTCGATTCAAATCGATTTTGAGGCTTCTTCTCCAGGCATTTCAAAATCCAGCGGCGCAAACTGTAAGGAATTTCCGGTGGAAAATTTTTCAGTTTCAGATTTAGGTTTAAAATGTATTGAGACGTGAGCTCCATGGATTCTCCGCGGAACGGATTCTTTCCCATGGCCATTTCACAAGCGATGATTCCCAAACTGAAAAGATCCGAAGCGTAAGTGACGGTGAACCCCCGGACTTGTTCCGGACTCATATAGGCGGCTGTCCCAAGGACGCTCCCCGGGAGAGTCATGTCTTGTCCGGGATTTGCATCCCTGGCAATGCCGAAGTCCAAAAGCCGAACGCGGCCGTTTTTTTCCACCATCATGTTCGAAGGTTTCAAATCACGGTGAATGATTTGGTTTGCGTGAACGCAGATGAGTGCCTGTAGAATTTCATGAATCATGTACAGGATTGTCCAAACAGGAGGGCGATTCTGTACTTCTAAAATTTCTCGAAAAGTTTTGCCGTCGACATATTCCATGGCGAGGGAAAGTTTTCCCGTACGTTCTTGCCAAAGAGCATAGGGGTGAACGATATTCGGGTGATGCAAGTTGGCTAGCAAGACGCATTCCCGTTTGAATCGGGCTATCAAATCTTCGTATCCGCGCAAGCTGGGCAGCATCTGTTTCACGACGACGCGTCGGCAAAGAGAAGGGTCTTCGCACAGCCAAACATCGCCCATGGCTCCCTGACCGATTTTTCGAATGGGGGCATATCCGCCTATTTTGGCGGGGCGGGAACGCTTTCGGGCTGTTTTTGTCCCGTCCTTGGTTTCCTCTTGGGATTGAGAATCGTCGATGATGGATGCCATACTGGGCAAATATAGAAAATGGATTGGATTTTTCGAAATTGTCGGCAAAACTCGGCGGAATCTGTTTTGATATGTAAAACATATTTTGGCTTTTTTTCGAAAAGGGGATTTTATCTAAATTTTGATGGGTTGTGTGTAAGTCGGAAAAGGAGAAATGCGTTTATGCGCCAATTGGGTATCGTTTTTTTTGCCGTAAATTGTTTATTGTTTTCGGCTTGTTCTTCGGACTCCTCTGCATCTGCCGATGTTGAACAACCACCATTAGAATCACCGCTTTCTTCTGCAGACGTGGGAATTTCTTCGGAAACATTCGAAGCTTCTTCATCGAGTTCTTCGCCGCAGCAATCGGTTTCTTCTGCATCTCCCTTTGTGCACCAAAAAGGATTTTCGCCGTGTCAGTTCAATTTTGGAGCGGGCTGGCAGGCCGCGCACGAAGATTCTGCTTTTTACGTCGGTCTGGATTACATTTCCGTTTGGTTGGGAGATAACGACTTTTTCAACGCGTTCGAAGAACGGATGTTCGACATGACGCGCACCGTGCAGGCGACTCCCATGATTTACGCTTACGTCATCGCGGAATTTGGCAAGGATCATGATTTAGGCGATTGCGATGTCAACAAGGGAAAATCCAATCTATGCACAGATGGAGCGGATTTAATCCGAAATTATTTTCAAGATTCCATCCTTTACCGATACAAGCAATATGCAGCCGGATTCCGGGAACACATCGAATTTTTCTATTCCCAAGATCCAGATACGGTGCAATTTATTTGGCTCATTGAACCGGATTTTTACCAGTATTCTGAATCGGGATCGAATCAAAAAGCGCAATATGATTCTGTCGTACAAAATAACGGAGGCATTCCCGATTCTGTCATGGGAGCTCTTTTCAATCAAATTGTCGATACAATCAAAGCGTATCTTCCGGGGTCTAAAATCGCCATCGACATTTCGCCTTGGGTAGCGGATCAGGCGGCTTGGTATTCGAACTTTGATCTTTCCCGAGTTGATTTTGCGAGCACATCCGGAGGGAGAACTTTGGCTGGAAGTGAAAAAATCCGTTCGGCGAACAAGACAACGTGGAAAGAAATTTCTTCACTGCTGAACAAACCGATTTTAGCCGATGCCGGATACGACGCGGGCGGTTACGGCACTGGGTACAACAAGGCCTGGGGGAACATTGAAAATTTGAATGCCCGCATAGCCGACGGGGTCCTTGGAGTGACCCAGATGGATCCGGACTCTCTTTACCATGTCCGCGCACTTCTTGCCCGTCCGCAATTATCCGCTATTCCGGGATGTTCCGCGGAATAATTTTGCACACGAAAGAAAACCCGGCGATCTCGCCGGGTTTTGAATTTTCATCAACGTCGCCCGTCAAGCGTTATGTCTCTTCGCCAAAAGTCAGAATGTATTGGGAAATTGTTCTGTCCCATTCGTAGCGGAAATGGTAGGCGTTGCGGACCAGATAATCCCAACTGTCTTGGTTTGAACTGTATAGTTGCACAGCTGTTTTCAATTTACGAATCATCTGGTCTGGCGCTGCGGAATCTTCGACAAGCATGGCGTTTGCCAATTCAAAGTCGCCCTCGTAATTCACAAGGAGATTTGCACATCCGACGTCGCGTCCGGTCAAGGGAATTGTTCCGCAGGCGAGGGATTTTAAAACCATGCTGGCGGAAGGTTCTGTTGGGTCTGCTGCAAAGAGTACGTCCGAACCAGCTAAAGCGGTTCGAACAGTTGTGTTGTTTTGAGACAAATTCAAAACCGCCATGTGGGAATGTTCCTGATTTGCCACAGACGTGTAATAATCCCATTCCGGACTGCCGTTAATCGCCCCGACAACGACGAAAATGTTCAGCTTGTTGATGTCGCCCAAAAGGGTGGCGAGAGTTGCCGATGTTTTGCCGGACTCCGGTCCCAGGTTGCAGAACAATACCATCCTGTAATCGAAATCTTTGCCGACTAAAGCAGACAGTGTGGAACGCGCCGCTTTTTTTGCTTTTTCGATGGGCTGAGCCGCTTTGAAATTAAAGTCCCAAAAAGGGTAGTTCAACCCGAACTGGATGCCTTTCAATTTTTCCTTGTTGCGGATTAAAAAACCGGAAAGTCCGCCGCCGATATGGTCGTTGACGATGCTGTCGCAATAACCGGGCGAAGGGAGCAGAACTTTTTTCGCATAAAAGACTCCCGCTTTGAGCAAGCTGACTTTTCCCCAAAATTCATAGCCGTCCATGTTGAAGTCCACACGGGGCAGTCCGATGCGTTCTATTTCTGTTTCGGTCACATGGAAATCGTAAGCGATGTTGTGCACGGTGAAGAAAAAGGGTGTCTTCAGGAAGGCTTCCGGATAGACGGTCTTTGCTATCGGGGCGATTAAAGCGCCGCTCCAGTCGTGTCCGCACAGGGTGGTCGGGTTGTAATGGATGGCGTCCGCGTAAGCCAGAGCGGATGAAGCCAGGTAAGAAAACCGGAGGTGGTTGTCGCCGTAAGGGTTTCCGGTGTCTCCGTAAATGGATGGACGGTCAAAGTAGTCGTCGAAGCGGATGTATGCGTATAGCGGAGAGTTTCCTGTCCAAACTTCGAAAGGCATGTTCCTAAGCTTTTCAACACCTTTGAACACGCATTTATATTCTTCGGCGTTGTCCAAAAGATTGGGGTAAAATGGTGAAATCGTCAACGTACCGGTCCCTGCGCGAAAAGCGGCCTGGGTAAGTTGATTTACCGCCCCGCACAGGGGGCTTGGTCTTGTCCATTCACCGGCTTCCGGACTGACGGCTAAAAATTTCAATGCGTTCTCCAAAAAATTATTTACGAAACGGATGTTTCACCACAAAAATATTTAATTAAATTACGAAGTGAAATCTATCACATTCGAAAATTTTTCGGATAAAGGGTCAAATAATGAAAACAAAACAGTTGATGGTTCTTTTGACGGCATCGGCACTCCTGTTCGCAGGTTGCAAAGGAACAAACGAAAAACGCGGTGACGAACATCTCCAGGCGGGGCGTTACCAAAATGCGATTAATTCGTATTTGACTGCAAAGGACAAAGGCAAACTTTCGTCCGAATTTTATGACAATTTTACACTGGCGATAGCCAAACGCGCAGAACAAGAAAGCAAGAAGGATCCGCAAAGCGCTTTGTTGCACGGACTTTTTGAACAGGTCGTCCAGAATTTGGACAGCGTGAAGAATGCCGAAACGGCAGAACAAATCGCCGAAGCACTTTCTACGGTGGGACTCAACCAGGTAATGTCGGAAGGTGCGGAATTGGGGACGATTCTCGAAGGTCTCGCTAAAATCGATTCCTCCTTCTCCCTGCTGAAGCGTTTGAATGGGAATTTTGCGAAAGTTCAGGCGATTCGCACCCAGGCGGAAAACGCCTATGTCGCCAAGGCTCTTCCAGAAGCTCTTGAATCCGACGATCCGGTGGAAAAGGAATACAATTTGCTGGCAATCGGGCTTATCGCCCCGAATAATGCGGATTTCAAAGCGGCTCACAACAAGAGCCTTGTAGAAACCCGTGCGTATTTCCTCATTTTCGGTGAAAATATCCCGAACAAATCTCCGCTTATCGACAAGTGGGGTTACGTCATGGCGTTCCCGACAATTAAAATGACGCCGACGTCCCTTTCTGGCGAACTTCAATTCTGGGCTTCTACGGGAAACAACACAGAATTGGATCCGGCTAAAATCAAACTCGTTTCGACTGCGGGCGATTCCGTCTTCGCCAAAATGGTCGGTAAGGGCTGGTGCGATGCCGAAGTCATCGTCGGCAAGGGCGACAAGATGAAAGTGGAGAAAAAACAACAGCCGTTCACAGGAAAGGGCGAGTTGATGAACGAATTCCAGTGCTCTGTCAATGTTTCGTTCAGCTTCCCGAGCGGTTTTGTTCCGGATTATGTGGAATACAAGGATCAATTCGGCATCGGTCGCAAATACCTTGGACAATAAGCGGTTTCCGCTTTCTTCTCCAGAGTTTGAAATTCGCTCGCTTTTTTGCGGGCGTTTTTTGTATCTTTGGTATCGATTTTTATCCTAACAAGGTAGCACCATTTGCTTTTTCGTGTCCTTGCTTTTTTGTTTGTGTGTTCGGCGCTTTCCTTTGCGCAGCTTTTGGATGTGCCCGAAAATTTTACGACTCCAACGACCGTGCGCCGTGTTCGGGCGGAAGGCCTTGTCAACATGGACGAACGTTCTGTGCTCAGCCGGGTGAGCGTTCGCGATGGGCAGGCGTTTCAACCGTCTGCATTTACGGAAAAAGTGCAAAAGAGTGTTTCGGATTTGTTCGAAACGGGGTATTTTGACGATGTAACCGCATGGATTGATTATCTGCCGGGAAACGAAAATAAGGTGGACCTGGTATTCCGGGTGGTGGAACTTCCGGCCTTGGATACGGTTTATGTGGAAGGTTGCGATGAAATCTCCGAAGAGGATGTGCGGCTAAAAATCAATCTGCTGCAGGGACGGGTTTACAGCAAAAGTGGCCTAGAACGCGATAGACAGAACATCTTGAGCTATTACCGTTCTGAAGGATATCTTCTTGCGGAAGTTGGCTTCCGTGAAACGCCTGTTTCCGATCACGAAAATGCGGTGACTTTCATTGTTCGCGAAGGACCCAAGGTCCAGGTTGATTCCATCGTGGTGACGGGGAACGAGCACGTTCCTTATACGGACATCACGGATCACATGTTGACGAAACGTGCGCATTGGTGGGGAGATGGTGAATTCAAAGAAGCGATTTTTGAAGCGGACCGGGATACCGTGTTGAACGCCATCCGCCATTTCGGATTTTTGGATGCGGAACTCAAAGAATTCCGGGCTGAATATTTGCCGGATTCCAGTTGTAATTTTTATCTGGGCAGGGCGGTTCCCAAAGGCCGCAAACTGGAACTTCTTTACGGGCAATTGAATCAGGCGATAGCCGATACGGCGAACATCATGAACCGATTGGCGGGCCGAGTTGAAGAAAAGTCTACCCACTATTACCGCGAACACCGCCGAAATTTCCATCCCTATTCCCAGGCAGTTCCCGTTTATTCCGTCCAAGATGAAGAAACGGCTGTCAAAATTTTGAACGGCATCATCACGTATGAAGATTTGCGCAAAGTGTGGCTGCGCTCCTTGCCCAAGGACCGCCAGTGGAAGAACCGTAAAATTGATTCTCTGCTGAAGAAACGCCCGCGGAATCGGTATGATGAAAAACTGTTGACACGCTACACGCTAGAAGAAACGTTCAGTGCGCTTACGCCTTATGACAGCGTTGTCACATCCAAATATGTCCGTATTTTCATCGATATCGATGAAGGGCAACGGTATTATACGGGAGAAGTCCACTTCACCGGAAACGAAGTCTTGACAGACAAAATGCTGTCGCGCGCTGTTTACCTAGACAGCGGGGAAGTCTTCGATTATTACGCATATGAAGCGACGCGCTCCGCCATTATCGGTGCTTACCGGGAAGACGGTTATCTGTTTGCGCAATACGATGAAACCCGAAGCTTTGTGAACGACAGCATTGTAAATCTGGAATACAAAATCCGGGAAGGTTTGCCTGCGCAAATTCATCGGGTAAATATCTTGGGAAATACAAAGACTAAAGACAAAGTGATTCGCCGCGAAGTCCGCCTTTATCCGGGCGACACATATCGGCAATCGGCGATGGAACGCAGTTTCCGCGAAATCATGCAATTGAATTACTTCGACATGGTTTATCCGGATATTCAGGTTGTTGGCGATCAGCAAATCGACTTGCTCTTTAAGGTTGCAGAGAAAGAAGCGGGAACGGGACAATTCAGCGCGGGTCTTGCCTACAGTCAAAGCGACGGTTTGACTGGAACTTTGGGAGTCTCTATTCCGAACTGCTGCATGGGCGATGGTCAAAGCGCCTCGTTTAACGTGGAATACGGTGAAGATAAGAAGAGCGCCTCGATAAGCTTTGTGGAACCGTGGTTCTTGGATTACCCGATTACGCTAGGAACCAGTTTAAGCTATGCCTGGTGGGATCAGGATGATGACCCGGATATCACGCGTTATGGCGGATCCATCTATGTGGGAAAACGCTTGAAATGGCCGGACGATTATTTCTACGGTCAAATCGGTTACAGCTGGATGATGAACAAGCAAGGCGATAATGTCGCCGGGAGCCTTGTCCGCTATTCGGGTGTGGAATCCGCATTTACGTTTAAGCTGATCCGCGATGACAAGAACTTGCCGCAATTCCCGACGGACGGATCTCGCTATGTTCTTTCGGTAGAAGTGGCGGATGATAAAATTGGCAGCGACTTCAGTTTTGTCAAAACGGATTTGACTGTAAAATGGTGGTTCCCGCTGATTGGCGACCGCTTGGCGTTGGCGCTGACAAATGAATATGGAGTGATGGTCGGTGATCCGCTCCAATACCGTACGCTTTATCAGATGGGTGGCGTTTTGGGTTACGATGGCATGATGCGCGGCTATAGTTCGGGTTCCATTGGATATCGCCGCTTAGGCCGCAGCTACCAGTATATCGGAGCGGAAATTCAATGGGGAATTGTGCCCAATACATTCTACCTGTTGCCGTTGTTCTTTGATGCGGGAAATGTTTTCGGCAAACGCTACGACCCGGATTCGAAAGTTTCTAAGAGTCAGCCGAATCCGCTTACGGAATGGGATCCATCAAGTCTCAAACGCGATTTTGGCTTTGGATTCCGCGTAGTCGTTCCGATGCTTGGCATTATCGGGTTTGACTTTGCTTGGCCGTTGGATCCGGGTGAAACTTATTCCGGTTTGGAACGGACGAGCGTGGGTGATATGGAATTCAACTTTGTCATTGGGCAGGGATTCTGATGCGTATAAAGTCTCTGATTTTTGTTCTGCTTTCATTGGGCGTTTTTGCCTTTGCAGAAGATGGTTTGCGCGTGGCGCATGTGGATTCCAAGATTATCTTCGAAGGCTACAAAGGAACCAAGAAGGCTCAAGAAGAATACGATCGCCAAGTGGCGAAATGGGAACAACAGGCGAACCTTCTTCAAAAGGAACTGGCAGCCATCAAAGAGAAACTCGACAAACAATCTTTGATGCTTTCAGATGAAAAACGCAAGGAACTGGAAGGGGATTACGCCAAGAAAAATACGGAACTGAAAGAGTTTATCGATCGGGTTTACGGGCGTTCAGGGGAATTAATTACGGAAAATGAAAAGGTCAGTGCTCCGATTATTTCCCTTATCAAAAAAGCGGTGACAGAAATCGCCCTGCAAGAAGGCTATGACATGGTGATTGACCGTGCGACAGGTTCTGTTTTGTTCTGGAAAGATGAAAACGATTTGACCAAAAAAGTTCTTGACTATTTGAATTCTCGGTGAAATTGGGAATGCGGAATTAGAAATTAGGAGTTGGAGGGTGGACTTTGGGTTGTGAAGTGACGGCTAGGTTCTAAGACTTAAGAACTTTCCTGGATGGGGTTTCAAACGGAATCCTTTTCAGTAATTGGGGAATTTTTGCACGGTTTCAACGGCTAAAGCGGACTGTTTTTGTGAAGAGTGGACTTCTTTCAAAAGAAACGTTTATCTGCGAAAGGGAATTTCTGTTTGCGGAGTGTAAACGCATTTGTCGAACGAAACGGTTTTAACTCATTGAACTGCTGAAGCGTTACATAGAACCTTATTCAAAAAAGGATAGACTCTCAATTTTTTTTCAAAAACATTTTTTTGACAGGATTTGGCAATTTCGAATGCTATTTTATAATTGTCGAGGGGAGCAGCTGGAAGGTCCGCCCAAAGGGCGGATCTTCCTTTACTTTTTAATAAACGACAAAAAACGATTTGAAAATTCACTCCATTTCTTTAAAAATACGCAAACTCGAAAGAGCGGCTAAGTGTTTCGGTGATCATTCTTCTTGTTTTTCTACATTATGTAAAAATTTCGGAGACCAGAATGCCCATCAAGGAAAACGGCAAAACAACAAAAGAACTTTTTTCTGCGCTTGTCACTGCGGCTCTAAATCTTTCTTCCAAAGAGCCTTTGCTCAAATCTGTTTTAGACGAACAAATAGTATTCCGCAGTTCCTTTGCAGAAGTTCTCGCCGTCACCCTGTCCCGGAAACTGGCCTCTTCCCTTTTGAGCCGGACTCAGTTGGAAATTCTCTTTTTATCGACTTACCGCGAAAATCCTTCCCTTGTCGAAGATTCCGCAGCAGATCTCCAAGCGACATTGGAACGAGATCCCGCCTGCAAATCCCCACTGGAACCGCTTCTTTTTTTCAAAGGATATCAGTCCATTCAGGCGTATCGGGTCGCCCACGCCTTATGGAAAGCCGACAGGCATTTTCTCGCAGAAATGCTGCAAAGCCTGATCAGTCAAAAATTCGCCGTGGATATTCATCCTGCTGCAAAAATTGGTCGTGGGATTCTGCTAGACCATGCGACAGGACTCGTTGTCGGAGAAACTGCAAAAATTGGGAATAATGTTTCCATCTTGCACGGAGTCACCTTGGGCGGAACAGGAAACGAGACCGGAGACCGCCACCCCAAAATTGGCGATGGCGTTATGCTCGGAGCAAATGCGCAATTACTGGGAAACATCCACATAGGAAGAGGTTCTAAAGTTGGCGCTGGAGCTGTCGTTTTAGAAGACGTTCCGCCTCATGTTACTGTAGCCGGGGTTCCCGCCGTCAAAGTCGGGCATCCGGACACAGCCTTGCCTAGCCTTGAAATGCAACAGGATTTTACCCGCGACAGAAACTGTTCCCGTTCCAAATAAGAGGTTTCTCCGTGGACAAAAAAGCGAGAGCCGATTTCGTCGGAAAAAAACTGGATGAACTTTATCCCGCCCCCGCGATACCATTACATTTTTCAAATCCTTTTACGTTCCTCGTCGCCGTCCTCTTGAGTGCTCAATGTACAGACAAACGGGTGAACGCGACGACTCCGGAACTATTTGCCCTGGCGGATTCCCCCGAAAAAATGGTTCGAATTCCCACTTCGAAAATTGAAGACCTCATACGCCCCTGCGGACTCGCTCCCGCCAAGAGCCGTCATATTTCTGCGCTTTCCCGTCTTTTGTTGGAACGTTACAATGGGTGCGTTCCCCAAACATTTGCCGATCTAGAAAGTCTTCCGGGAGTCGGTCACAAGACTGCTAGCGTGTTGATGAGTCAAGCGTTCGGAATTCCTGCGTTCCCTGTAGACACGCACATTCACCGTTTAGCCTTGCGATGGGGGCTTTCGAACGGAAAAAGCGTCGTTCAAACGGAATGCGATTTGAAAAAGCTGTTTCCCAAGCCGGAATGGAATCGCCGCCACTTGCAATTCATTTATTTTGGCAGAGAATTTTGCAAAGCCCGCGGGCATCACCCCGAACAATGTCCCATTTGCAAACAAATCGGTTGCCGTGAAGGCGTCAACATAAAATCCAAACGTTCCCTCTGATTTTTCTTCATTTTTTGTCTATTTTACAACTATGCCCGCCGTCAAAAAAACAACGGATTTTTTCAAAAACAAACGTCAATCCGTTTGGAAAATTTTATCGGCATTTTTCCCTTTCTTTTTTTTCGCCTGTCTCGAAACCCCAGATGCTCCGGAAATTTTTAATCGGACGCCGACGGTCTCCATTTGCGCCGTTCAACGCGATTCTACCTGTGTTCAGCCATTGCAAGTTTCGCCGTCGGATTCTTTTTTGCTGGATGTTCACGTATCCGAATTCAAAGACGATTTGAAATTCCGATGGATTCAAGCGTCTAAAAAAATTTTATCGCAAGCTCCTCGATTTTCTACGGATGCTTCTTGTGTGCCCGATTCGCTGTTGATTTTTGACACGATGGGAAATCGCCTTTCCATTCCGATTTCTTTCCTTTTTGACACGGCACCAGTCATGGATTCGCACGCTGTCCCCGCCGAAGGCGATACGCTCCGGGGAAACGCAACCGAAGCGTTCTTCTTCTCTTATTCTGCCTCGGATGTAGATGATGATTCTCTTTTTTATACAGTCGTTTTTGACAGTCTGGAATTTTTTGCCGGAACCTTGACCGAAATTTTCCAATCTGGATTCGATCCCGGATGGCATTCGTTCCGCATTTTTGTCAAGGACAGCTACGGGTTGGCGGATTCTTCGGACGTTATCCGTTTTTTCGTCGAGGATGAAGAATGAAAAAAATCATCCTGTCTTTTTGCTGTTTGATTCTCTTCGCTTGCTCTGGGGAAAGCGTTTCTTTTGACAGGGACGATGCCGAAACAGTTACTGTCGAAGCATACATGATGCGAATCGGAGACTCTGCAAAAACACGTCTTAAGGCAGACACCCTGCTTCCGACAGACAGTGTCGTTTTTATTTCAGCGATAGAACCATCTCGCTCCATTCGCATTTTGGAATTTTATTGGCAAATCGATTCGGGAAAAACGCATTCGGAATTTTCGCATCGGACGCAAATTACAGAACCGGGAAAACATGTGATCCGGTTCACGTTGCTGGACCGCTTTGCAGACACTCTTCAAGACAGTGTCACCCTTTGGATTGCTCCAGAACCCGTCTTGGACACGAAGGCTCTCATTCCTCGCGATGGTACAAGTGGAATCGATCCAAATTCTCCGATTTCATTTGCCTGGAAAGCTTCCGTCCAAAATCTTCTTGCCGAAACACAATTTTCATTCTCCTTGAAATGCGGCTCACTTCTCTTGATCGACACCATTCTGTCCTCGCCGCAGTTTACCTTCGACAAAAAACTTCCCCCACTCCGCAATTGTTCCTGGAGCGTTTTTGCCAAGGACGATTTTGGAAATACATCCCAGCAAACTATTCGAGCTTCTTTTTTGACAAGATCTGAAAAGTCGGAATCGGCGACGGGCGCTGTGTTTGCAAAAATTCAAATTCCCTTTCCAGAAATTTTCGACTCCTTGAAAATTACCCTGTTGAATTCCGATGGAGAAAATGTCAAAGCGCCTTCCGTTTTCGTTGACATGGACAGTTTGAATCTTTTCGTGGGAAACCTCCCCAATGCGGATTACAAACTTTTCATTACCAACACGGAATTCCCCGATTACACAAGTGACACGATTCCTTTTTCCATTCAAGCGGGGAATATTTTAGATCTTGGCGCGGTTTTTGTTTTAGATACCGTACCTCCGAAAATTTCGTGCACACTCTGCCGGACAGATTCCATTCCGTGGCAAGATACGCTACTCTTCTTTTTGGAAGAAGGGGGAAAACCCATTCACAAATCCAATATCCACGCCGTTTTCGATGGACGGGAATGGCGTGACCTGGAACTTTCAAGCGATACGATACGACTTTTCTTGAACAGCTCCCAAAAATCATTTCTTTGGCATCCGCTGACCATTTCTGTTGTTGATAGGGCGGGGAACCGATTTGACGAAAGCATTTTTGTTTCTCCGGGAAAATCTTGCGTTGAAACTCTTTCGGAGGCTCAAATTCGTGTCGATTCTTCCATTCAAATTCCCATTAAAAACATTTGCCCCAATTTGACCCCAAAACGTTTTTTCTGGGATATCGATGACGACGGCCATTGGGAGGGCGAAGCCATTTCTCTTGGCGAGGATTCTGTACAAAGAACGTTTTCGGGAACGCTTTTCCGCCGATATTCGAATTGGATTCGCGTCCGCATTCTCTATGAAAGCGGTGCGGAATATGAAGCGGCGTTTTTCTTATTCGTTCTGGGAGTTTCCGGATGAAGTTCGGCTTATTCCTTTTGACTTTGCTGTGGCTCATCGGATGCGGAAACGACTCCCGATTTGATTCTGGAGATGTTCCCCGGTTAAATGCGTTCATCCATTTTGTTCCCGAAAGTCAATTCGGCTCTTCACCGCTTCAGTTTGCAAGTGTCCGCAATAAAGCGGTAGCCCAAGGAGAATCCGGTACATTTTCTGCAGAAATTCGCGTTGGCGGAGAAACAGTTCCCGATGACCGCATGTCGGAATTTGTATTGAATTTCAGCTGGGAAATCCAGGGAAAACACTTTGTCTCTTCATCGGTCACGCAACATTTTCCTGATTCAGGGATCTTTGATGCTGTTTTGCATACGGTCGATTTTTTCGGGGATACCCTCCACGATACGCTCAGTCTTTACGTTACAACGCCTCTTTCCATTGAAGCCGTTTTTCCTGAAGACAAAGACAATTCCATTGATCCGTTTGATTCGGCGGGAGTTCTCTTCCGCGTTGAAACCTTCGGCGTCAATTCGTGGCAAAGCTCTCTTTGCAGCCTTTTTATTTCTATGGAAAAATCTTCGGTCTGGGATTCGCCTTTTGCCGAAATTCCGTGCAATGGAACCTTTTCTCTTCGCGGCCCCTTGTCTCGAAATGATACTTCTTTCTTTTCGGATACTTCGTATTCTCTCTATTGGGCAGTCAAAGCGGTGATTCCCGATTCTGAAATGCCTTTCGACAGGGATTCTTCTGTTGTCCGAACCATTTCAACCGCATTGATGGGAACAGACAATTCTACGCTCCTCGTTCCCATTCGGTATAAATTTTTACCCTCAGGAACGCGTCCGGATGGCGTTGTCTTTTTGTTGAACGCAGCTGGAGACACTTTGGATTCAACGTTTTTTCATCAGAATCCGACAACGATCCGTTTTTCAAATTTGAAAGCAGGAACATTCCGCATCAGGGTTCAGGAAAAACGGCTTGTTGAATACGGTTCCCTTTCACAAGAGATTGCTTTGCGCGCCTCTTCTTTTTCCATTTTAGACACGCTGCTTTTGAACGATTCGATTTCTCCTAATCGGGTTGCTGCTTCTGCTAAAACGGCCCTTTCGGATTCTGTCCGGTTTTTCCTTTACGACGGAGGTTCAGGCGTTTCTGAACAATCCATTTTAGTACTTCAAGATAGAGATACGCTGGAATATGCGCTTAATGGAGACGTTTTAAGCTTTTTGCCGACCTGCTCTTTTGTTTGTAGTGTCTCTGTTTTCTTACGGGATTTCGCCGGAAATGCTGCGGTCCCTGTCCAATGGACTATCTTATCTGACGGGGACAGCCTCGATGTTCTGGGACCATTCAATCCGGAGGAACGATGAAGTTTTTTCTCTGGATTTTCAGCGTCTGTTCACTCCTCTTTGCAGAAGCGCCTGCGACAAAGACTTTGCGCATTTCTACCTGGCCGTCCGATGCGGAAGTTTACATCGGCGAAAGACCGGAATCTTTTGTGCAAAAATCCAATCGCACAACACCGCAAGAAATTCCCGTTTCGGACTCGGATTCTTTGATTCGCGCCACCTTTTTCAAACCTGGTTTTGCCGACACGACAATCGACATTCAACTTTCCGCACCCGGTAAAAACTTTGTTTGGATTGAACTTTCAGAAGAATCTGATTTAGACAAAATGGAATGGCAAAAGTCCATTTTGCAGGAACGCGAAAAAAAGTGGACAGGAAAAATCCTCTTCTTTTCAGGAATACTCCCTTTTGCGTTGTCTGGGACATTTGCGGGCCTTGCCGAATGGAATTTTCACAAGGCGGATGAGGCAAAGGAAAGCTTGGAGCACAGCGTGATTCAGAATGGTGATCACTTTCAAAAATGGGAAAATGATTTTCACGACAAAAAGGAAAGTGGGAAAAATTTCCGCACCGCAGCCATCGTTTCGTTGGGCATTGGCGCACTCCTTTGGACCTTTGCCGCTATTTTTACTTTTTAGGGAATCTGAACATGAAAAAACTGTTTGCCTTTTTCATTTTTTGCACCGCATTTGTTTGGGCTTATGATTCCCAAAAGGGCGTTCCCGTTTCGATTCAACTGGTCACTGGAGCCGTTCAAAAGGCGGAATATTTGGGGAACTCGGACGATACGCTTTTCTTTGGCGGTTTCATCGCCGACACGTTCACTGTAGTGAAAATCATTAAAGACCGCGTTTCGGAATGGAGAGATTCCGCTGGGAACACTATCTCCTTTTCTGCGGCGGATTCCATGTTGAATGCCCAAAGAGAGAAACTCTCTTTGCCCGATTCTTCTTTTGAGGATTCCGTTACTCCTTCGCGAGTACCCAATCTATCGGGAAAATCGTTGCTGTTTCCCGTGATGCGCCGTCCAATCGATTCTGCTTTAGCCGAGCGTATCCGCGATTGGATTTATCCGATTTTGAAAGAATCCGGAGAACGTCCCGAACAAATTTCCACAGAAGATTTTCCCCAATGCAAAGATTCTCCCTGCATTGTGCAAGAAGCGAAAAATTTAGGTGCGAAATCCCTTTGGACAAGCGAAATCCGGCCCGCATCTCATCAAGATAGTTTGGATATTTTTTTGAATTGCTACTTGCTTGCCCAACAAAAAATTCAAACGGAACTGGTGCGCGTTTCCGCCAAAAACGCAACTAGCGAATTGCTGGCAAACAACCGTTTCTTGATTTGGATTCAAAAATTGCAGGGCACATACAAAGAACCGGAATCCAAATCGACAAAAAGCGTCATCCATGTAGAAACCGATCCCGAAGGGGCAATCCTTTCGCGGAAAGGAGAGCATGCCATTTGTCAAACGCCTTGTACATTCGCCGTTGCCGATACGGGAAAGTTGGAATTTGAAGCCTTCTGGAGTGTCGAAAAAACGCTTTGGGCAAACAAAGCGACCATCAGGCCGATTCCCGGAGATACGGCTAAAATCCATTTAAGACTCAAACGGGTTCGTCCGGAAGTAGAAATTCGCACAATCCCGGCAGGAGCCAGAATATTCGATGAAGCAGAAATTACGCCCCACAGCCGTCCCATTGGGAAAACGCCTCAAAAGCTGCACCCTGTAGAACCCGGTATGATGGAGTTACACCTTTGGAAAGATGGTTTCCGGGATTCTACCATTCAATTTCAAACCTATGCGACTGAAAAAACGGTCATTGAAATTCAACTGGATTCCATCCGAACACCCGAAGAGCGTCAAGCGCAAAGTGTTTTTCATTCCATTCAAAAGCGTCTTTTTTGGGGACATGTGGCGTTGGGAACGGCAATTGCACCTGCTATCGCCGGAGGGATCCTTTTATACCTTTCTGAAAGGGATCGTGATAAGGCGCGGGATTTAAAAGATGAACTTTCCATGCCAAGCTCTGGAAATGGCGCAGGATTTAATCGTTTGGTCAAGGAAAACCACAAATATGCAGATCGTTCCCAAGTCGAACGCTATTCTGGAATCGGATTTCTGGTTTTGGCGGGGGGGCTTTTCGCCACGGGAATTGTTCTGTCGTTCTGACTTTTGTTTGCGTTGTTCCTGGACAACGCAAAAATGCTCGAAAAATTTTCTTTATCCTTTGTTTTATCTACATTCTTAATATGGCAGAGAAAACGGAACATCGCAAAATTTTTGAATATCTGGACTACAGAGAATTTTTGCGCGACTATTATCAGTCCAAAAAAGCGAAGAATCCCGCTTTTTCTCTCCGCGCGTTTTCTGACAA
This sequence comes from uncultured Fibrobacter sp., assembly GCA_964587155.1. Taxonomy (GTDB): domain Bacteria; phylum Fibrobacterota; class Fibrobacteria; order Fibrobacterales; family Fibrobacteraceae; genus Hallerella. Next base: position 104,003 of record CAZPKF010000004.1, on the reverse strand, counting down.
AATCGGATTCAAGGCGAAGGATTTCATTAGTCGAGTGATGCAGGGAAATAAAAACCTCTCGGCGCAGAGCATTCAAAAGATTGCAACGGGGCTGAAATTCGGCAAACGGGAATCCGCATTTTTTGAAGATCTGGTTTGGTTCAATCAATCCGAAACGATGGAAGAGAAGAACCGTTGGTTTGAAAAAATGCAAAACGAATTGAAAATCGTCCGCTTTGCAGAAGGACAACACCAATTGGCTTTTTACCAATTCCAAGTCTATTCCCATTGGCGGCATCTCGTCATTCGTTCGCTCATCGGTATGTATGGATTTCATGGAGATTTTGAAAAATTGGCGAAATCCGTCCATCCCAAAATTTCTGCCGAAGAGGCGAAAGAATCCGTAGAACTTCTTGAAAAATGCAATCTGATTCAACAAAAAGAAGATGGTTCTTATGAATTGGTGAACAAGGACATCACCACGGGTGACAGGACTTCGCGAATCGCATTGCGCGGTTTTCACCAACGATGCTTAGCCCTTGGTGCCGAATCCATTGACAGGGATCCTCCAAATACGCGTAACATTTCTGGACTTACCTTGGGAATTTCTCAGGAAGGTTACGAAAAAATTGTAGAGCGGATCAGCGCTTTTCGCAAAGAAATAGCCCAAATCGCCGACGAAGACAAGTGCGCCGACAAAGTTTATCAAATGCAACTGTTGCTTTTTCCCATCGGCGGGAAACTTTAACCTGATTTTCTTTTGGAGTTTAAAAGACGTTATTATTTCACAAGTAGATTTCCTTGAAGAAAAGAGCTTTCTTTGGGGAACGCTGCCCACATATCGCCAAAACGGCCCGCCTTTGCTGTCAAAATCGTGTGAATTGCACTCCCTGCAGAAAAGATTTTCCGTTTGCAACCCCATCAAGGAGAGCACTTAAAACTTGGTTGTCACACTTCACTTCGTCAACACGGAAAGTGCGTCTTTCCACAAAAAAGGTCTCCGCCGAAGCGAAGACCCTTTTCTCTCTCTTTGCGAAAGTAAAGCTTAACGAATCGAAATGCGTTTTGTCCAATGGGAATTGCCGGATTGGATTCGGACGATGTAAGAACCCGATTGCATGGTGGACAGGGAAATGGTTCCGGCTGCTTGAGGAATCTTTTTGATGATTCTTCCCTGCATGTCGAAGATTTCAAGGTGTATCGGATTGACACTGGAAATGTTCAGAGATTTGCCAGAAACGGCCAAAGAAAAATTCATCGGGGTAGAATTGGAAGCTATGGCTGTTGAAGCGGAAGAGGAACTTTCCATCGAGGAACTGGAAATTCCGACTTCCGAAGAGCTTGAGCTTTCCGCTGAGGAACTTGAAATTTTGGATTCCGAAGAACTTGAACTTTCCATCGAGGAACTGGAAATTCCGACTTCCGAAGAGCTTGAGCTTTCCGCTGAGGAACTTGAAATTTTGGATTCCGAAGAGCTTGAACTTTCCACGGACGAACTTGAAATTTTGGATTCCGAAGAGCTTGAGCTTTCCACAGACGAACTTGAAATTTTGGATTCCGAAGAGCTTGAACTTTCCACAGACGAGCTTGAAATTCCGACTTCCGAAGAGCTTGAACTTTCCGCCGAGGAACTTGAATTTTCCGCCGACGAGCTGGAGATTCCTGCATCGACGACGTTCACTGTGAATACAACCGTTTCGCCATTGATGACGAAAGATTCTTTATAGGTTTGTATTTGAGCCCAATCGGCAACAGAGCCGGAAAGGGTGAGCGAGTTTGCAGATTGGCTGAATTCAAAATTTCCAATAGAACTCAAAAACCAGGTTTGCCGATTGAAACTGGAAACGCCAGAAATGGAAACCGTTTCAATGGCGTGGCCTCTGGCAACTGTTTGATTTAGACTACCGCTGATGACATAGCTTGCGCTGGCAGAAGATTTGCCGCTGCTCGAAGATGTTTGTGCAGAACTTGAAGATGCCGCACTGCTCGAAGATGGCTTTGACACGGAACTCGAAGATGCCGCGCTGCTCGAAGATGGCTTTGACATGGAACTCGAAGATTTTTCTACGGGAATGATAGACATTCCATTGCAACGGACATCGTCAATGTAAAGATAGTTGTAGGTCGGCTGAGAGCCTTTTAAGTCGCCTTTGATTTCCCATGTGAATTTGTTGATTCTTTTTTGGGAAATGGATACACCATCTTTTGTCCAAGATGGTTGCGTTAAATCCGTCCACGAAAAGGAAACAGTTTTCCAAGCAGAAGAATTGGAAACAAGAGTATAATGATAGGCGTAATCCTTCACGTTCATATCTTCTGCTTTGAAATTGTGCGCTGCGCCTTTGTATTTATACGAAATGCTCGTGCAATGGGAAAGGTCGTAAGCGCTTTCGTCGGAGTTCAGTTTTAATCCCAGTGCAACATAGGGTTCATACGGATTAGAACCTTGACTTAAACGGACACCTTTGATTCCTGCCATATATTGGGAAGAATTGTCTGTTGTGAATACAACGTTGTATCCGTCATCGTTGTTTGACGGATTGGTGATTGTTGATGCGCCGACTCCATTGGCATCGTTTTGGTCTGTATAAGCGTACCAAACGCCGCCGGTGTAAGCGAGACTGTCTCCATCTTCAAAGTCGTCGATGAAATCGGTTGTCCCTGCGGCTTGGGAACTCGAAGATGCCGCGCTGCTCGAAGAATGTGCGGCAGAACTCGAAGAATTCGCTTTGATTGTGGAAAAATTTTGCATGTTTCCCGTTAAAAGGAGACCGCTCAAAATTTGCATTGCAGAGTTGAAGTAGGATTCTCCGCTATAGTTCAAAAGTGTGCTTGTGTTGGAAGCCGCTTTCGAAGAATAATTGCTGCTGTAAAGCAATGCGCAGGTGAGAGGACCCACTGCAGTTGAATTGGAATAGCCGTTGATGGGAGCGCCAGTGCTCAAATTCATGGGAACTTTGAGCTCGTTGGCGGATTTCGTGTTGACCCACGCGGAAAGTTTGGAAAGGAGCGTGGCGGCATCGGCGTGGCCATACCAGAGATAACTCCAAGCCCAGCGCCAAGGAGCGCGCGGCGCGTCGTAGTCATAGGCGGTGATGTCGTTGTTTCCATTTATCGGGGAACCGTTGTCGTCGCTCCAGCCCGAAGGGAGGCCCGTTTGGCTGTTTTGGTTGTTTTTCAAAAGGGTGTAGTTGACCGTTAGGGCTCTTGACCAGAATTCTGATTCGTTGGAATCGAATAATTTGAAAATTTCAAAAGCGGCGGGGCTGACGTAACTGGGATTGCGGTAAGTGTTCCAAGCGTCTCCCGGTTTGTGGAGCCCGTTTGTTTCCATTTCGTGTTGGCGAATTTTGGCAATGAGGCTTTTCGCAGCCGTCTTGTATTTTTCGTCTCCGAATTGATAATAAGCCATTGCCAAGGCGAACGCAACGTCGAAGTCGGCATCTGTCGCCGCATTGCTTTCAATTGCATTTGAAAAGCCATTGATTTGCCAGTTCATGAGCCCGTTTGAATTGGTGAAATTGTTGTAATACGCCCAGAGTTTGTCGAATTGGGATTGGTAGCTGGTCTTATTGTCGCTGAAATAGACCATCATGATCATTCCATAGCCGATTCCCTCGGAGACCGTATACGCGTTATCATCGAATTTAATCCGGGCCAAATTGCCGCTTTCTTCATAAAAAGAAGCATAAAAAGCTTCGAATCGGGATTTTAAAGCGTCGGATTTCCCTTTGACATAGGTGCCGTTTGCATAATTTCTTTCTTGTGGATAGGGAAAGTTGACTGAGGCAAATGCGCTGCCGATTGCAATGCTGAGAATGGTCAGTAAGAAAGAACGTTTCATTTTTGCCTCAAGAGAATATTCTGTAGGCAATTTATTCTTTTACAGAAAAACCTTGCGTAAAAACCCGTTTACGAAGTGTTTTCCGTTCTTTTTGCGTTCTCTTTGTGATGGAGGACAACAAGAGTTCAGTCTTTGTAAGTTCCATCGAAAACAAATTCCGCGGGACCTGTCATCAAAACGTGAGAATCGCAATTTCTCCATTCTATTTGGAGTGTCCCGCCGAGCAATTGCAAAGCGATTTCCCTGTCGGTCTTGTCGTTTAAAACGCAGGCGACAAGGGTTGCGCAAGCGCCTGTGCCGCAGGCTAGAGTTTCTCCGGTTCCCCGTTCCCAAACGCGCATTTTGGCTGTTTTGCGGTCGATGATTTCGACAAATTCAATGTTCGATTTGCGCGGAAAAACGGCGGCCAATTCGTATTCAGGCCCTTTGGTGAGGACGGGAGCGTTTTGGACTTTATCGACAAAAGTGACCGCATGGGGATTTCCCATGGAAACGCAAGTAAAGGCTCGCCCATCGAGCTGAATCCGGTTGCTGCTTGCGGTGACAGGAATCTGTGCAGGATTAAGAATGGGAACACCCATGTCGACTGTCGCACTTTCAAAACCTGATTTGCCAGAGTGGATGAGGATGTGTTTGATTCCTGCGCCCGTTTCTAAATCAAAAGAATGGCGCTCTTTTTGAAAAAAACGTTCCCATGCGAATCGGGCGACACAGCGGCTGGCGTTGCCGCACATTTCCGCTTCGCTGCCGTCTGGGTTGAACATGCGCATCCGCACGTCTGCCTTTTGAGAATTTTCGATGAGGACAAGTCCATCGGAACCGATGCCGAAGTGCCTGTCGGAAATTTTTGGAGCAAGAGTTTCGGGATGTTGAACGATTCCGTTCCGGTTGTCGATGTAAACGTAGTCGTTTCCAGCCCCTTGCATTTTGGTGAATTCAATCATTGTAGCAAATCCTCGTTGAAATGTTCATCGATGATGCCGCTTGCCAAAACGGCGTCATCGCGGTACAAAACGACGATTTGCCCCGGAGTGACAGACATTTGCGGCTCATCAAACGAGACGATCAAATCGTCACCGTCGATGCGGAAAGAGGCTTCAGCCAAGTTTTTCCCGTGGCGGATTTTCACCATGGCACGCCCTGTGTTTTCGTTTTCTCCGAGCAAGAGACGGTTGAGGTCGTGCGCCTTGAGAGATTTGGAATACAGTTCCGCTTTGGTTCCTAGGACAACGCGGTTCTTGTGCGGATCGATTTTGACGACGAACAGAGGTTCCTTTAGTCCGCCGATGCCAAGACCTTTGCGTTGTCCAATCGTGTAATAAACGATTCCTTCGTGATGGCCTAAAACGTTTCCAGCCATATCGACAAATTCACCGGGCCGGATGTCGTTTTTGTCGAAGAGGACGGAATAATCTTCGCATTCGATAAAATCCTGACTTTCGGGCTTTTTCGCCAAATCTTCGAATCCGGATTCGGCGGCTAACGCCTTGACTTCTTTTTTGGTGAGTTCTCCTAGTGGGAACATGACTCGGGAAAGTTGAGAGGGATTGAGTCTAGAAAGAAAGTAGGTTTGGTCTTTTGTCGGGTCAAGGGCTTTGCGCAAAAGTTTTCCACTATCAGAAATTCTGGCGTAATGCCCTGTGGCGAACATGTCGAAATCGAGCAATTTGTGCGCACTGTCAACTAAAAATCCGAATTTCATTTTTTGATTGCATTTGGCACATGGATTCGGAGTCCTGCCTGCTTTGTATTCCGAACGGAAATATTCCAAAACGTTTTTTTTGTATTGTTCGGCCAAAGGAATTACTTCGTAATCAATGCCGAGGCGGTTTGCAATTTTTTCCGTTTCCGCCAGTTCGCGCGTTTCTCCGGGACCAAAGCAGCCGCTTTGTCCGCGGTCGGGAATGGGAATGGAGCCGTCCCAAAGGGCCATGGTGACTCCAACGACAGTGTGTCCCTGTTTTTTCAAAAGATAAGCGGCCATCGTAGAATCGACGCCGCCGGAAAGTCCGACTGCAATTTTCATGCCCAAAATATATTAACTTTCCCAGTATGGATATTGAAAATTGGAGAACGAGAATCGACGAACTCGAAAGCGTGATTGTTGAATTGCTGAACAAACGCGCGGAATACGCAACGGAAATCGGTAAAATCAAGAAAGCGAATGGCATTCCCGTGTTGGATGTTGCCCGCGAAAAGGAAATCCTTGACCGCGTAGCGAAAAAAGCAGACGCTTTCGGTGGGCCTCTTTCGCCCGAATCCATGCAAAACATCTTTCAAACGATCATGTCGGAAACGAGGAAGGTGGAGAAGTGAATTTTTCATTTCGGCGCATTACATTAGTCGGCTTTGGACTTTTGGCCAGTTCTATTGCGGCCGCTTTGAAACAGTCCGGTGCTAACATCATTGTGCGGGCGGTAAGTTCGCCGAAAACGCTTGCCCGCGCCAAGGAATTGAATCTAGCGGACGAACTATTTGGCTATGACGACGTGGAAAGTTGGGTCGATGGCTCGGACTTCATTTTACTTTGTACGCCTATTTCGGTCATCCTTTCGACATTGCAAAAACTTTCTCTGATTTCTCCATCGAAACCGGTTTTTGTTTCGGATATCGGCAGCACCAAAGCTGAAATCTGCCGGGCAGGAGCTTTGCTCAAACCGCCGTTCCATTTCGTGGGAAGTCATCCGATGGCCGGTTCCGAAAAGCATTCTCTCGAATACAGCGATCCGTCTATTTTTGAAAATGCTTATTGGTTCGTTTGTCCACAAGAAGGTTCCCCAAAAGAAAATTATCGTTTTTTGTCGGAACTGATTGCGTTTTTAGGGGCGACAGAAATCGTTTTCCCACCGGAACATCATGACGGGACTGTGGCCTGGGTCAGTCACATGCCGCAAATGGCCAGTACGAGTTTGGCTGCCGGAATTCCGGAAAGGCTTTTGGACCGCGGATACCAACAGTTTGCCGGTAGAGCGTTCCGCGATATGACGCGCATCGCTGCATCTAGTTGGGCTATGTGGAAAGATATTGCGGAAACGAATAAAACGGAAATTCTCCATGCGATGGATGAATATCTTGATGCCTTGAAAAGAACCCGAGATGCGATTGAAAAAATTCCCGACGAAACATCACTCCATGAAATTTTCCTCCAGGGTAATTCCGGTCGAACTTCTCTTTTTGCACCGGGAAAAAATGCGGGGAACAGCTTTTTCCAGTTGACAGTGCAATTAAAAGATGAACCGGGAACGATTCTTTCTGTTTTAGAACCGTTGGCCAGAGCAAAGCTCAATGTGCGCGATATCGAATTGATGAAAGTCCGCGAAAATATTGCCGGGACGCTTTTGATTGCTTTTAAAACAGAAGCTCAGGCTGAGTTTGCCCGGGAATTGTTGCGCAAACTGAATTTTGAAGTAACGGAGCGTTGATGGAAGAAATCATATTGCATCCGGATCGGGAACTTTCGGAAGACGTCCTTGCCTTGGGACTTTTGGTGACAGGCCGGACAACGTTAGACAAATTCACTTGGACGAAACGCAGCCGTCAATTTGCAGAAATCCTCCAAGAATTCGGCTTGGTTGTTGAAGAGAGAAGTGCGGGCGTTGTTTTGACGGGAACAGGGTTTTCGTATCGGCTGCCAACGTTGCTTCATCTTCCGGAAAGTGACAACGCCATGATTCTTTTGCTCGGATTGGCTTCGAAGGATGACGAAACGATTTTCACGGCGACAGGGTCGGCGAAACAGATTCATCGGGCGAAGAATTTTTTGACCGGAATATTTGGGGCGAAAATTGAAAAGGTTTCGGAAACGGCACCCCAAACCATCACATTCCAGTTTGCAAAAACGCTCCCCATGTTGAAGGAGACCCGCGAAGGTCAAATTCCTTATCTGGCGAAGAATGCCGTTTTGTTGAATGCACTTCTTTGCGGGAAAAATGTGGAATGCGAAGAGCGAACTCCCATCCGTTCTGGATTTGTTGAAATGCTCTCTTATTTCGGGGCGCAAATCCAGGTGCAAATTACGGGAATGCAGGAGATGAGCGAACTGGAGCGGCGAATCGCCAAGGCGCGAGGCATCAAGTCGGAACGCCGCGTGAAAACGGTTCTTTCCGAAACGAAAGTTTTGACTAGCCGGGATTACTTTGTTCCCAGTGATCCGACAGAAGCTGTAGCTTTTGCAGCCCTTTCAACGCTATCGCCGGTGTTCAAAGGGAAAAAGGTGGAGCTCAAAAATGTGCTGATTGCATCGGACCGTTCGGGAGTCTTTTCCGCACTCCGCCGCATGGGGGCAAAGATCGAATTTGGCACTAGGCACGAACGTTATGGTTCCGCTTATGCGAATCTTTATTCAACGTATGAAAAACGCCTTTCGGCCAGGCGACTTGGCGACGACATTCTGTGCACGTGTATTGAAGAGTATCCGTTCCTTGCGCTTGCCGCCTGTACGGCGGATGGCGAGAGTATTCTTCGGATTCCCGACAGTCTTGCGTTAGAACTTCGCCCGCGTTGCGAGGAACTGGCTCGGAATTTAAAGCAAACGGGAGCGTCTATCGGCGTTTATGAAGAAGGCCTTGTCGTCCGCGGACGCGAAGAACTCGATGCGGGAAATTTTGATGCGGGAAATGATCCTGTGTTGGAATTGATGTTCACCGTTTTATCTTTATTTTCCCAAGGAGAGTCGAAAATTGAAAATGCGACTCAAATGGAACAGGAGTTTCCCGGAATTTCGGAACAGTTAAAAGAGTTGACAAAATGACGCACTTTTCAAAAATCGGTATTGTTGGATTCAAAGGGAATAGTCCGGAACTTTTCCGGGCGTTGGAAATGATTTCCGAATTTGCTGCGCGTCGAAAGGATGTTTCGTTTTATGCGGCGGAACCGCTCGCAGCCATTGCGGCGCGGGGCATTCGAGTCGTTTCAAACCGGCAGCTTCGAAAGTGCGATTTGCTGATAGCCATCGGTGGTGATGGTACTTTTTTGAGTTCAGCCCGATTGGCGTTGGGGTTGCATATTCCAATTTTGGGCGTTAATGCGGGGCGTGTCGGTTTTTTAACGGAAACGCCTGTCGAAAGTTTGCCCGCTGCGCTAGAAGCCCTGTTTTCAGGGGATTTTACAACGCGGGAACGCATGATGATGGATGCCAAAATTTATCATGGCAAAAAATTGATTGCCAAAGAAACTGTTTTGAACGAAGTCCATGTCCGCGCGCACGCCCCGGAGAGAATGGTGGATGTGGATGTGGAATACAAGGGGCGCCCGTTGACGGAATACTGGGCGGATTCTTTGCTGATTTCTACGCCGACGGGATCGACTGCTTATAATTTGGCGGCTGGCGGTCCCATCATTTATCCTTCGACAGAAGCTTTCGTGCTGACGCCTGTCGCTCCGAGCAGCCTTTCGGTTCGTCCGTTGATTGTCCCGGCAGATGCTGTGTGCCGTGTGACTTCGGCGGTAAACAGCTCCTTGGATTTGGTTTTTGACGGTCGTGTCACCAGAGAGCTCAATGCGGAATATTCGTTAGTCCTTTCGAAAAGCAAGGATGTGACCACTTTCATCCGGATGAAAAATTCCGGATTCGTCGACGCGTTGCGCGGAAAATTGGGATGGACGGGAAAGCCCAAAATGGTCGTCAAGGATTCTCCCGTTTAAATCGGTTTCTGTTGATAGAAAAAGCGGCTCGAGGCCGCTTGCAATGAGGAAATTTATTTAAAGTCAGACGTGCCGCGGAGATTTTGCGCCCGCTTCTTTTTTGAGAATTTTTTCTGCTTTTTTGAATTGGGCTTTGACGGAATCCGGTCCCGTTCCCCCTTCAATGTTGCGGCGTGAAACGGAATAAGCGAAAGTCAAACGGGATTTCACGGATTTCGGATTGGGAACGCCTTTCTTTTCCCATTCTTCATCGGAAAGGTCAGTAAACTGTTCGTCGCGTTTTGCCGCTTCTCCCACAAGGCTTCCCACGATGCGGTGCGCATCGCGGAAGGGAACGCCGTCTTCGACAAGGATATCTGCCAAATCCGTGGCCAAAAGGGCGGGGAGCATCCGGCTTTCCATTTTGTCAAAATTCCAATGGGCAGAGGCGATGGCTTCACGCATTACGCGCAAGAGAACTTTGACTGTTTTTGCGCTGTCGAAAACGGGCTGCTTGTCTTCTTGCAAGTCCCGACTGTACGAAAGCGGAGCACCCTTCACCAAGGTGAACATGGCGGCAAAATTTCCGAGCATCCGCCCCGATTTTCCACGGATGAGTTCCATTGAATCGGGATTTTTTTTCTGCGGCATCATGGATGATCCGCTGGAAAATGCATCGGAAAGGGTGAGGTAGCCGAATTCCGAAGAACTCCAGATGACAAAATCTTCGGCGTAACGGCTGAGGGTGTTTGCGATAATGGATAAATCGCTCAAAAATTCAAGTGCCATATCCCGGTGAGAAACGGCATCGATGCTGTTTGCACTGGGACGTTCGAATCCCAATTCTTTGGCGACGAGATTTCTGTGGTAAGGGAATGCGGATCCGGCCATGGCACCGCTGCCCAAGGGAAGTTCAACGTGCAAATTCAAAAAGTTGTCGATGCGGCAAACGTCGCGGTTGAGCGCAAAAAAGAGGCTCATCAGGTAATGGCTGAAGAGAATCGGCTGCGCTTGCTGCAAATGTGTGTAGCCCGGCATCAATTTCCCAAAATGAGTCTTGGCCACATCGAAAACGGTCTTTTGCAGTTCGACGAGAAGGCTTCGGATTTCTGCCGCGCGGTGCCGCATATACAGTTTGAAATCCGTTGAAACCTGGTCATTGCGGCTTCTGCCGGTATGGATCTTTTTTCCCAAATCGCCAATTCGGTCGGTGAGAACCCGTTCTACGGCCATGTGGACGTCTTCATCAGTCGGAAGCCAAAGGTTTTTTCCGGCGTGGATATCATCTAAAATACTTTGCAGTCCTTTACGGATTTTGGCAAAATCACTTTTGGAGAGAACGCCCGATTCAACAAGACCGATTCCGTGTCCCAGGGAACCTTGGATATCTTCTTCTAAAAGCTCTTTGTCGAAATCCAAACTGAAGCTGAGATCAATCATGCTTTGGGCCATTCCGCAGTCAAAGCGGCCGTCCCACATCATTTTTTTGCCTTTTTTTCCGGCCATCGGGAACCTCTTGAAAATGTTTCAAGGCAAAGATATAAAAATAGGCGCAGTGTCGGAATCCAACGGATTACTTCAGGGAATATTTTTTTACAAGCGCGTTGACGGTTGTGCTGACCGAATGGAACTTTCTCCGGTATTGGAATCGGATGACGACTTCTGCGGGAAGCCGGATGAAAGCTTGGATCCATGCTTTGGCGAGAGCCGCGCAAATGCTTGTTTTGGAAAGTTTTTTTCCGTCTCCGGATTGATTGGGAACGCCGCCTTTTGCCATGCTGACGTATCGCATCAATCCGCGGATGGGGAGCTTGAATACATCGGAAATGGGAAGCAGTCGGACGGCGGCGCGTAAACGGTTGCGTTCAGAATAAAACAGTTTTCGGGGAGAGTATCGAACGGTTGTCAGGGAGCGTTCGTGGAAAACTTTCGCATCGGGGCAAAAAATTGTTTTGAATCCGGCGAGGTTGTGACGAAAATACCATTCTGTTTCTTCGAAAAAAAGAAAGAAGCTGGAATCCAGTTTCCCTGCGGCTTGTGCGGCTTCGCGTCGAAAACTCATGACCGCTCCGTAGCAGCCGAAAACTTCTTTTTCGCGGATGTCCGCTTGGGAAAGGGGGAGACCGCTCGCTTCGTTTTGAGCGAAAAGATCGGGGTTAAATAGAACGCCGACTGCGTTGACGACGCCTTTTTTTTCCATGACGAGACTGGCGACGGAACCGGCTTCCGGATGTCGCATAAAGCAAGCTTCTAAGTTTTTTGCCCAGTCCGGGTGAAACTCCAAATCCATATTGCAAAGAACTTGAATTTCGGCAGACATGGCGTTTAGCAAAGCGTTGCAGGCACCGGCATAGCCCAGGTTAGAAGTGCTTTGAAGGATTGTGCACGGGAGACCTGAGGATTTTAGTTCTCTAATGGAATCGTCCGATGAAGCGTTATCGAAGACGTACACCGAAACGCTCTTGGATTGCGAAACGAGGGATTGGACACATTCCGCGAGTTCGTTTCCACCGTTGTAATTGATAATGCCGACTTCGATTTTCATGGGAAATGTTCAATAAAAAAGGGACGTTAAAGTCCCTTAAATATAGTTAAAGTGGATGGAATGAAAACGCTTCGCTTTAGGCGGCAAGTTCAGAAGTCGCTCTTTGGACTTCTTCGATTTTTTTCAAAACCGAACCGTCGTCAAGCGCTTGAATGGCCTTTTCGAAGCCTTCGCGAATGGATTTGACTTTGCGGGCGGCGTAAAGAGTCGCCCCGGCGTTTAGTCCGACAGCGTAGCGAATTGCCGGAGCACCTTTGCCGTGGGCCAATTCTAATGCGGTCTTCGCATTTTCTGCTCCGGTTCCCCCTGCCAATTCCGAATCGTTTACGGGAGGAATGCCAAAATCTTCCGGGTGCAGCAGGTACTCATAAGCGTTTCCGCCTTCGTCTATTTCGTAAACAAATGTGGGAACGCTAGGTGAAATTTCGTCAAAGCCGTCTTGACTGGAAACGACCAAAACGTGTTTTGCCCCAAGCATTTTGGCAGCTTCCGCCATCGGTTTTAGCAAATCCCTGCTGTAAGCGCCGAGCATCAGAAATTTGGCTTCTGCCGGGTTTGTCAGCGGCCCGACCAAATTCATGATGGTTTTGATTCCAAGTGCTTTCCGAACGGGCCCGGCGAATCGCATTGCGCTGTGGTACACTTGTGCAAAGAGAAAAACAAAACCTGTTTTTTTCAAGACTTCTGCAGCTTGTGCCGGGGAAAGGGAAAGCCGGATTCCCAAATTTTCAAAAAAGTCCGCGGCACCCGATTTGCTCGAAACAGCCCGGTTTCCGTGTTTGGCTATCAGGCAACCGCAACTGGCGCAAACTAGAGCAGAAAAGGAGCTGATGTTGAAACTGCCCTTGCTGTCTCCGCCTGTTCCGACGACTTCGGCGATGTCTGCATTTTTGTCGAATGGGAACGGGGTCTTTTTCCGGTGAAGGACGGCTGCGCACCCTGCTATTTCAGAAGCGGAAGGACCTTTGGCCGCTAAGGCGGTGAGGATGGCAGCCGTTTGCCTTTCGTCTAACATGCCGTCGGTGAGTGTTTCCATGAAAAATTCAGATTCTTCGTGAGTCAGATTCTGTCTGTCGATGAGTTTGTTCAAAAACTGGGCGACAGGCAAAGCTTCTCTTCGATAGGTGAGGAACGCGCGGAAAAACGCTTCGCCGTCTTTTGCTGCAATCGATTCCGGGTGAAACTGAACGCCTTCGATGTCCAATGTTTTATGCCGGACTCCCATCACATCGCCGTCTTTTGCGCGGGCGGAAATTTCGAGTTCCGCAGGGAGTGTTTTTTCGTCGACGACAAGACTGTGATAACGCATAAAGGTTCCTTTCTTTCCGATATTCCGAAAGAGTCCGCGCCCGTCTAGGTCCATTTCTTCGGCGACTCCGTGTTTGATGAATTTCGCTTGGACGATTTTTGCCCCCAAGGCGTAGCAAATCGCCTGATGCCCAAGGCAAATGCCCAAAATGGGGAGCTTCCCGGCGAAGTGACGGATGGCATCGACCGTGATTCCGGCGTTTTCGGGCCGTCCGGGTCCCGGCGAAAGGATTAGATGCGTGGGGTGCAGATTTTCAATATCTGCGATGGAACATTCTTTTGAACGGAGAACTTTGACCGGTTCGTCCGTAATGCTTGTGATGGATTGGTATACGTTGTAGGTGAAAGAATCGTAATTGTCAATGATGACTATCATAAATACCTCTGCATTAAAGTTTGACGTGATTTGGTGCGGATTCCAAAACTTGAATCATGGCGCCGAGCTTTTCATTGGTTTCTTCCCATTCCCGTTCCGGGTCAGACGCGTAGACGATTCCCGAACCGGCTTGTAAAGTCCAACGGTTGCCTTGCTTTAAGGCGCATCGGATGGCAATGCAAAAATCCAAGTCGCCGTCTGCTTCGAGATAACCGACAGCTCCTGCGTAAAAATTCCGTTTTTGACTTTCTAGCGAGGAGATGATTTCGATGGCGCTGATTTTGGGCGCACCGCTGACCGTGCCTGCGGGAAACGCGGAGCGGAGAACTTGAATCGGCTTTAAATCCTTTCGCGTTTTCCCTTCTACTTCAGAAACGAGATGGATTACGTGGCTGAAAAGTTCGCATTCCATGTTGCGGGTCACTTTAACCGTTCCTGGTTCTGAAACGCGGCCCAAATCATTTCGGGCCAAATCGACAAGCATCAAATGTTCCGCGCGTTCTTTGGGGTCATGGGAAAGCTTTTCTTTTAAAAACTCATCTTCGGCTTCGTTTTTCCCACGGCGGATGGTCCCGGCGATGGGACGGATGGAAGATTTTCCCTGCCGAGAACGCACGAGGCTTTCTGGAGAAGAACCGACCAGCTGATAGTTTCCAAAGTCGATGTAGAGCAGATACGGCGATGGATTGAGAGTCCTCAATCGGCGGTAAACGTCTATTGCGGGCATTTCAGATTCCATTTGCAATCGGCGTGACGGAACAGCTTGGATGATGTCTCCGGCGATGATGTGTTTTTTTATTTCCGCAACGCAATGAACATATTCGTCGTGACTTTTTTGAAAATCCGTGATGACTTTGCAGGGATAATTGTCTTCGGGATTTTCGAGATAGGAAAAGTCCAAATTGGAAAGCTTTTTGCGCATTCTCCCAATAGCCTTTTCTAAGTCGATTTCGTGCTCGTTGTAATTGAGTCCGAATACGTGCAGGGTATCTGTAAAATGGTCAAATACGATGTAAATGTGCCCAACGGTAAATTCCGATTCGGGAATTTGCAGCGAATCTTCCTGTTTTTGCAAATGGATGCTGTCACAGCGCGCGCAAAATTCATAAGAAAGAAATCCGATGCCTGCCGCCGGAAGCGGAATGCTTTTCGGCTTTTCGTTTTCGCTTGCGATAAGTTCTAGCGCATCGAGAATGTCGTTTGCCGGGAACGGTTTTCGTTTGCCGTCAATGAGCAAGGCAACGCCGTTTTCATCTTCTACGACATGGAACGCCTCTTCCAACATTAAAATGGAAAATCGGTTCGCTCCTTGTGAAAAGGAAGCTGATTCAAGAATCGCTTTTGCGCCAAGCTTCTTGGCTAGGGTGAATGGGGTATAGCGTTCCCCTTCGAGGGAAAGGTATACGCTGTCAGTTCTTTTTTTCATAAGTAGTCCTTGTTTTGAAGTTTTTGCATAAAAAAAGGCCCCGATGAAATCGGAGCCGCTTATTAGCCACTATTTAAAAGAGCAACAGTCTTATAACGCGAACTCCGACTTCGAAGTGCGCCACCACCAATTGTTGTTCTTTGTGATGATCGAGTTTTTCATTTGCCAAAATAATATAAAAGGATTTTTTACTTGGCAATGGGAAAAATCAAAAAAAATTTTTGTCTTCGAAAGAATCTATTTTGTTTTGCATATAAGTATATTGGAGAAAAACACATTCATTCTTTCAAGGTGCGCCATGACACAAGAAATTCCTCAGGTCTCGTCTAAAATTCTCCGGGTTCTTGAAAACAGGGGCTTTGGGGCTTCCGCTAAGTGGTCGCTCGCCGGTTCGGCTGGTTCGGGACGGCGGTATTTCCGAATTGCCGAAGGGGAAAATTCCGCCATTTTGCAAACTAATCTTTTGAAAGGTGAAGATTTCGACCGTTTTGTCTCTTATGGAAAATCGTTTTCGGCGTTTGGGTTTCCGACTCCAGAAATTTGGACGGTCGATGAAGAGGCCCTTCAGGTTTTGATGCAGGACATGGGGACGAACACCCTTTATTCCCTGGTGATGCAAAACGGGGAACTTTTGGTGGGGAATGTCCGCATCCTTTATCCGTTAGCTATCGAGGCTCTTGTCAAATGGCAACATTCCAGCCCCCGATTCTTTTTGTCGAGACCGGATATCGCGGCGAGGCGTTTTGATTATGCGGCACTCAAATGGGAATCCGATTATTTCCGGGAAAATTTCTTGCAAAAGGAAAAGGGCATTTTTGAAATTCCCGCAGCGGTAGAAAACTTCTTTTCCACGTTGGCCTGCATGGTCGATACCCATCCCAAAGTTTTGATGCACAGGGACTTTCAATCGCAAAATGTAACAGTCCAATCCGATTCCGAAATCGGTTTTGTTGATTTTCAGGGAGCGAGACGTGGGTCCGTCTTTTATGACATCGCATCGCTTCTTTTAGACCCTTATGTTTCGCTTTCCGAAAATTTGGTGACGGAATTTTTTGACGAATGGTACCGGAACAATTCCCTCTGTTCGAGTTCTTTTGACCGGGAAGAAGCTTGGGTGCTCTTTTTGCAGGCGGGAATGCAGCGTCTGATGCAGGCGTTGGGGGCGTTCTGTTTTCTTTCCCGCGAAAAGAAAATCGAAAGCTTTGGAAAATTCATCGTTCCGGGATGCCGCAGGCTGCTCCGCATACTGGAACTATACGAATCCATAAGCCCCTCCCGCCACGAGGCGATAGCCTTTTTGAAGGAATCGCTATCTTAATGCGTTTTGCAATTGCCATTCGATGTGCTCATCCATGTTTTCTTGAGCGTCGAATCGCAAATTGAAGAGGGTGGCAATTTTTTCAACGGAAAAAAGCATCGGAGAATCGGACCAACCCAAGTCCTGTTCTTCGATAAATGCGGAACTGGTTTTACCTGCCAATTTTTCGTAGGCGACCATCATCTTTTGCGCAATGGATTTCCACGAAATCCAAGTTTTTCCCAGTCCAAGGAAAATTTCTTCGTTCATGTCGCAATCCAAAACGTGGCGGAATAGTTTTGCCTGATCGCGGGCGTGGATGAATTGAGTCCCGTCGTTTTTGATTAAACGGATGGCGGTGCCGTTCACGATGGACTTCGCCATTTCTGCAAAACGCTTGTCCGGTTGACTTGTTCCGCCGGCGTTTCCAAAGGCGGGATTCCCAAATGTGTAACCCGGCCGGATGATGTTGCGCTTCATGTCGGTGCCGCGGAATCCCAAAATGTAAGCTTCGCCGGCGGCTTTCGTCGCACCGTAAAGGTCAACGGGAAGGTTCACCACATTTTCTGTCATCAGCGGGCGGAATTTTCCCATGGCGGCGGTGCTTGACGTGTAAATGAATTTTCGACATCCGGCTTTGGCGGCGGCCTGCAGCATCAAAACGGTGACGCGTGTGTCGTTTTCCAACATCGAAAGTGGAGTTTCTCCCCAGCCGAAGGCGATGTGAATGCACGCTTCGCAGCCGGCGAGGCCTTTGGAAATCGTGGCTCCGTCATAAATAGTGCCCGGTAAAATTTCCACATTTGGGTGATTTGAAAAATAGGGAATTTTATCGGGGTGACGGGCCAAAATGACCAATTTGTGTCCGCATTCCAAAAGTTCGCGGGCGACGTAGTGCCCAATGAATCCGGTTCCGCCTGTAATGAAAACGCGCATGGCAAATCCTCGTCTTCGAAGTTTTTATCAAATTAAGTTTCTTTGCTTCAAGAAGCGCATGGAAAATGTAAAATTTTGCTAGGACTTTAGATTGTCTTTTTTTGAACGGCGAAAACGATTGCGCCTTGAATCGCCTGGAACAACAGCAACAGATAACCGAGCAGGTTTCCCGCTAAAACCTTGTCGGCGGGGAGTCCCAAAATTCCCGTGTAAAGGCTGATGATGACCCATTCCCGGATGCCAATTCCGTTGAGGGAAATGGGCAGCATGGTGACAATGATCGTGATGGCGGAAAATACGATGACCAGTCGAAAATCCAAAGCGATTCCGATGGAGCGGAAGTAACCATACGAGGTGACGAAGACGATGAGCTGTAACAGGAAAGAATCCCAGAACGACAGAAAAAATTGTTTTTTATGGTTCCGGTAAAGGGAAAGCGATTCTTGTAATTTGGCGATAAAATGCAGACGTTCGCTAAAACGTTCGGGAATCTTGACTTTGTCTGAAAAGCAGCAAAAGAGAATCGCGGCGATGGAAAGGAATAGGGCTATTCCCATGCCAATCGTGTAGTAAAAAGGCAGCGAATAGTGCCAAAGGACCCAAGGCAGGGAAACAAAGAAAAGGAGAAAGAGCATTAGAAGCCCCTGGACGCGGGAAACGAGAATTGCCGCAACAGAACGGGAGGTCTGTTTGAAACGCTTTCCGAATGCTAATGTCTTGACGATGTCTCCGCCGAATCCGCCCGGTAAAAAAGCGGTGAAAAAATATCCTAGTGCAATATAAGCGTAGAATGTCCGAAAGGGGATTTTTTTCCCTTCATCGAGCAGAAGTCCCCGCCAGCGGTTCGCTTGTATGAGCATTGACAAGAATGTGATGATAAGCAGAAAGAATATCCAGGGGAGGGTTTCTGCGGTCCAGTTTTGTCGAATGCTGCTGAATGGAACTTTATAAAAAATGTAGCCGATTCCCGCAGCGCTGACGAGGAGCTTTAAGAAGGCCTTGATGCGATTTTGCGTTTCGGAGCGCATCAGACAGAACTCCCAAGTCCGTTTTGCTTTGAAAGCGGGCTTGCTTGAATGCCGGAAAATTTCCGTGTGAAAAATCGTACGGAAAAAGCAATTCGTTTCATTGGGAGTCCAAAAAATCGCACATTTGAAAGATAGTTAATATGGATGGAAACGGATAATAAAGAAAAAGACTCGGAATGAATCCGAGTCTTTAGTAGCGGGGGCAGGACTTGAACGCTGCGACCTTTGGGTTATGAGCCCAACGAGCTACCAACTGCTCCACCCCGCGTCAAGGGGCGTATCGTTTCCGATACATGCCATATATAGTAATTTGAACGCCTGTTGGCAAGGGGGCTAAATGTATTTCTTCAAAATATGCTTGGAGGCGACAAAGTAATCGATACCGCTGGCCAGGGTGATGAATGTGATGACGCCCATGACGATGCGCGGTAAATAATTCCAGACCGCTTTGAAGCCCTCGATTTGCTGGATGGGATCTAAAGCGCAAATGAGGATGGTGACAATGCCGATTCCCTGAAGGGCCGTTTTCCATTTCCCGCTGCGACGAGCAGGCATAATCAAGCCTTCGGCGGCGGCGAGCGTTCGGAGAGTTTCCACGCTGGCTTCCCGAAAGTAAATTAAGGCGACCATCCACACGGGAGCATAACTAGTCGCGATGAAGCACATGAAAATGGTCATGTTGGAAATTTTGTCGCTGAACGGATCTAAATATTTTCCCAGAGTTGAAACTTCGCCCCATTTCCGCGCCAGGTGACCGTCTAAATAGTCGGTGAGCATAAATCCCAAAACCATGACCAGCGCAAGGATTTTGAAAACGATATGGTTGTCTTCGTAATTCAAATTGTTGTCGTAGAAGAATACCCACAAAAAGAACGGAGTGAGCACAATTCGCGTCATTGTCAGCTGACTTGCGATGGAAAGCGGTTTGCGGTGTGCCGGATCCCGGTAAAACCAGTAGAGGAATTCAATCGAAGCGGCGCACATCAAAAGGATGCTTGCCACCATGCAGATTTGTTGAAAACGTTCTAGATTCAGAATGTAAACAAGCATTGTCACCGTGATGGCTACGGCGGAAATTTTTGACCAGGCGTGTCTCCCCGGCATGGATTTTCCTTCGCGGATGACGGAATACGCAAGTAGTGAATGGGAGATAAGCCGCATCAACAGGAAGGCGCACCCGATGCACAGTAAAACTTCGAAATCGTTGTCGGCAAAGTAATCCCGGATTAAAATGCTGGTCATCACGGAAACGGAAAGAATGCCTTCGAGGACACTCAGTCCTAATTCGTAGTAAGGCTCTTCTGTTTCTTGGACGCGGAGCTGCCATGTGTTCAGCCACGTTAAAATGAGAACGATGAACGTGAGCATGGATGCTGTGTAATTGTGCTCAGTCCAAATGGCGGCGATCAGTGGAATGAATACGGCGGCGCGGAGGATTCTCCAGACGCGACCTCTCATTCGGAGATTTAGGAGCTTACTACTTAGTGGCATTCGCTTCCTCCAAAAGTTCTTTGGCGTGGGCTTGGGACGTGGGGGATTTGGCGTCTCCAAGCATTCTTGCAATTTCGATTATCCGTTCTTCATAGGATAGTAATTTTGCATTGGAAATTGTACGCCCTTCGCCATTTTCTCGTTTTTCGACTGCCAGCTGCGAAGCGGCGCGGCAAGCGACCTGCTGCAAATGCGTGATGGCCAAGACCTGATTTTTTTCACCGATTTTTTTCAACGCGTCTCCGACATTGTTGCCGATTTCCCCGCTGATGCCCGAGTCCACTTCGTCAAAGACCAAAATCGAGACGCCGCCGCGTTTGGCGAGGACGGATTCAAAAGCGAGCAGGACGCGGGAGAGTTCCCCGCCGGAAACAGCTTGTCGCAAAGGCTTTTGCCCTTCTCCGACATTGGGGGCGAGGCAAAATTCGACGCGGTCTTTTCCACTGGGTCCGCAGGGCTCTTTTCGGATATCGGTGACAAATTTCGCCCGGGGCATCCCCAACGTGTGCAAAATGGTTTCGACGTTTGAATCCAGAGTGCGACTGGCTTCGGTTCGCTTTTTGGAAAGCTTTTCGGCGGATTCCGCTAAGGCGGCTTCGGCTTTGATTTGCTTTTTCCGGATTTCTGCAAGGTCCGAATCCAAGTTCTCCAAAGTTTCCAATTCTCGGCATCGACGGTCGCGGAGGTCGATCAATCCCGCTTCATCGGTGCGGTATTTGCGCTTTAAACGTTGAATTTGCGCAAGCCGCGCATTTGCTCTGTCCAATTCGGCGGGATCCAGTTCGGAAGCCTCTTCGGATTTTCGCAAAAAATCTTCAACCGAAGAGAGTGCGTCGTAGGCATCTTCCAATTTGACCGCCCACGATTCCAGTTCGGGAAGCCGTACGGCAAAGTGTCGTAACTTGGACTGGAATGATTCGAATTTTGACAGGAGACCGTTTTCGCCGTCGAATAGTTCGCGGAGGTCCCCGATGGCACGCATTTGCGTTTCCGCTTTGGCTGCTGCGGTGGTTTTGGCTTCTAATTCCGCTTCTTCGCCGTTTTTCAGGTTTGCTTTTTCCAGTTCGTTTTTCTGAAATGTCAGGAATTCTTTCTGTTCAGCCAGTTGTCGGGCTTCTTCTTCGCGCTTTTGAAGCTCTTCGTTGAGTCCGGTCCAAGTTTTCCATGCTTTTTCGTAGGCGGTAAATTCGGGCCCGGTTTCGGCAAAAGTGTCCAACATTTGCAATTGAGTCCGCAGATCGCGCAACAGCAGCTGGTCGCTTTGACCGTGGATTTGGACAAGGATTTCTCCCAAGCCCTGAAGTGTCGCCTGGTTGACTAGCGTTCCGTTGATGCGGGCGCGGCTTTTTCCTCCGGCGAAGATTTCCCGTTGGACGACAAGTTCTCCATCGTCTTCGATTTCTGCCGTTTTCAAAAAATGTTCGACTTCCCGGTTTCCGGAAAACTCGAAAGTTGCTTCGACGGTCGCTTTTTCTGCGCCGTGGCGGACCATTGTCGGGAGGGGTTTCCCGCCTACGACTACGCGCAAGGCTCCCATGAGAACGGATTTTCCGGCTCCCGTTTCTCCGGTGATGGCTGAAAATCCATTTCCAAAAGGAATGGAGCATTCTTCAATCAGGGCGAAATTGCGGATGGTCAGCTGCTTCAACATATCCGGTCAAGCCTTGTCAAATTCAATGATGCTGCGGTAGATGGGACGGCCCTCTGCCCGGTATTTTTTTTCAAAATTCGTCATGATGCCTTCGGTGGGGAGCGCCGTATTGCGTTCCAAAACGGTTGCACCGGGGAAGTGGTCAAAAATATCCAGGGCGATTTCGTTGTATTCCTTGTGGTCTGTTCCCCAGTGGAACAGACGCTTGCCGGGTTTCAGTACACGGGCGACTTCGGTGAGGAACTCCGTCCGCAAAAGGCGGTTCTTGTGGTGGCGCTCTTTGGGCCAAGGATCCGGAAAATACATGTGGAACGCATCGACAGTGTTTGCTTTGACGCGGTCCCTCAAAAAGTAGAAGACATCTCCGCGGAGCATGGCTGTGTTTTCGCCAACACCGTTCCGCATTTCGCGGCTAGCGGCGTAATGCGCCCAGGTCAAATCCCATTCGCTGCCGAGAATGCACAGCTCCGGGTGCCGTTTTCCGTATTCGACGAGAAATCCGCCTTTGCCCGAACCGATTTCAATTTCAATATGCCCATCGTTTTTGGGAAAAATTTCTGCCCAGTCCAACGGATGGCTGTCGGGAACGTTGCCCTCGGTCTGGATGGGCTTTCGCGTGCCGGGAATGTGGCGGTGGACAAAATGCCAAAGGCAGGGAAAATCCGCATCGCGCTTCAAGTCCCGATAAAATTCGGGGATGACGGTTTCTTTTTTTTGTAAGGATTCTTCCGGTTGTGGGATGTTTTCGCTCATATAGACCTTAAATAAATGCAATAACTTTGTCTTGGAGCGCTTCTGGGATTTTTTCCCGGATGGCTTCGAGAATGTGGTCTGCGGAATACTTCATGGAAAAATGGTTCAGTACGATGTGTTTGCATTTCATCTGGGAACCGAACCGTTCCAAGGCTTTCGCAATTTGAGAAATGTGGGTGTGGCCTTTTTTTTCTGCCATGGATTCTTCGCCGTTATCGACAAATGTGCACTCGGTGACCAAGATTTCGGATTCCCAAATGGATTCAATTGATTCCAGGTTGCTTCCGAGGCAGTCCCCCATAAAAGTGATGACGGGGGAAAAGACTTCTCGGGTGACGTTGACTCCTTTTTTCCGCAAGGCGATGATTTCTGAGGCATCGCAGCCCAAAAATTCTTCTTTGAGTTTGTTCTTGTGGTTGTAAAGGGTTACGCCCATGGAGGGCAAGAAATGCTGCTTTCCGATTTGGGCGTGTTGTACGGGAAACGCCCGAATGGCCAGATCCTTGCGGTAGCGCAGCGGCGTGATTTTGCCAGGCGCCATGGGAACGAGTTCTGGCAATTTGAACCGGCTTTCGGGAACGCCTTCGAATTGGGCTTCGGCATGGATCCATTTTTCGGCACCGGGGACCAAATCCTCGGACATGTAATAGACGGAGGGACGTTCTACGCCCATCATCCGGCGCAGACTGTGGTGACGCATCAGGCAGCGGCTGTGGTCGCCGTGAGCGTGGGTCAAAAAAATGTGGTTGATGCCGATGGCGGATACAGGGCATTCTCCCATATCGACGCAAAAATCGAATTCTGGGAGTTGTGTATAAGAGGCTAGCCCTGAAACGGAAAATCCACAGATTTGGACTTTACCGACATGATGGCGGACTTGGCGCAAAGCGTTGTGCAGGGACCTGATTTCTTGCATTTCGTCTCAAAAGATAGTAAGTTTTGGAAGAAGGTTTTTGATGAAAGTGCGCCTTTTGAAATATATCGCCTCTGTCGAGAGGATTGTCAACGGGGAGGTTTCGCCCGAAGACAAGGAAGCTGCATTGGCCGATTTGCTTGTGCAAATCCGTTTTTTCCAACATGAGCGCC
The DNA here is from genome assembly GCA_964587155.1 of uncultured Fibrobacter sp. Classification (GTDB taxonomy): domain Bacteria; phylum Fibrobacterota; class Fibrobacteria; order Fibrobacterales; family Fibrobacteraceae; genus Hallerella. The sequence continues at coordinate 80,661 of CAZPKF010000004.1, read as the reverse complement.
TTGTGCATTTGCTCGTGACGCTACTTTTCGCTTTGTTGTTTGTGGGAACGACTTTGTTCTTTTCCGTTTTTCCTTCGTTGCCACTGTTTGCGCTGGATCTGCTATTTTTGCTGCTTCTCGTTCCCTATATTCGCCATTATTATATACTCGAAAACGGGACGCAACGCCTGTATGCGCTTTACGACAGCTTGTGGAAAAGCATCGTGGAATCTAGGCGCTGTTCAAAAGAAAACGCCTTCCGTTGTCGAGGATTGTCCATGGACAACGCTAGCGGACTTTTTTGAAACAATTTTGAAAATGGCAATGTATATTTTTAGATAGTATATGGAATTTATGCGAAAAAATGCGAATTGGATTAAAAATGCCGGAACCTTTTTCTGTGCGCTTTTGTCGGTATTTGCTTTTTGGGCGTGTTCTTCGTCGGAAACGACGGCTTTGGGGAATAGCGCGGAGTCCGGGAATCCGGAAATCGCGGGAGTACTTCGTTTTTCAAATGGGGAGCTGGCGGCGAAAGTTCGCGTCTCTTTGGTGCCTGCCGAATATTCTGCGCTTTCTGGCGAAATGCTGGATTCTTCGTGGACGGCAAAAACCGATTCGTTGGGCCGTTATTCTTTTAATCGGGTTCCTGAGGGCGAATTTTCGTTGGAAGCGTTGGATTCTGCTTCGGGACAGATGTTCTTGAAGCTGGGAATCGGCGTCAAGGATTCGGCGGTCATCGAACTAGACGGTGTTTTGGAAAATACGGGCAGCGTGCGCCTGGGCGCCCACGGATTCAAAGATGGAACGACAGGATTTGTCACGGTTCCCGGGACGACGATTCTTCGGGCGGTAACGGTTGAAATGGGGAACATTTTTGTGGATTCCCTCCCGGCAGATTCCCTTTCTCCGTTAGTCTTTGTTTCTGACGATGGTTATTCGCTTTCGTTAAAAGAAGGAGTGCTTGTCGTGGCGGATTCCGTTGTGGATGTCGATGCAGAACGGGTTTCGTTTGGGTTCAAGTTCCTTTTGAATACGGCTGACGTTGGCGTTTCGGAAAATTTGTTGAATTTTCCGCTGAAGCTCAGCTTGGATTCTTCGGATTATGATTTCTCTGGGATGGAACGCATTCAGGGCGTGTGGTATGCCGTTCTTTGCGGCGACACGCTCTCGTTGAATCTTTCGTATTCAGATGTCCGGGCCGGAAAATTTACGTTCTGGACGCGGATTCCGAAGCTCCGTTCTGGGACGAAAGATTCCCTGTTCCTGTATTTTACGGAAAAAGATTCTGTGCAAAGGAATTCAGACGTAAACGTTTTTGCAGACAGCTATATCGCCGCATGGCATTTTGATGAAGGAGCAGATTCTGTTTGGGATGCGACCGGAAATTCTTTTGACGGGGAACCGAAGAATATGGCTGTCGCCGATGAAGCCGTTGCCGGTTCTGCGCTGTATTACGATGGAAAGAAAAGCTCTATCCGCATTCCAAATTCTGCGGACGACGATTTTAACGTGACCGTAAAGGATCCCATCACGTTTTCGGTCTGGGTGAAAATGGAAAATTTGGAAAAATCCCGGGTGGTGTTTGGCAAAGGCGCGTCCCAATACCATCTGTCGTATTTGAACGGTACGGAATCCCTGTGGCTCTACGAAGCTTTTTCGGATGAAATCCTAGGCCAAGATTCGACGACCGCATCGACGCGTTACTGGTATTGCGACTCGACGGCTGAAGCGGGCGTGTGGACATTCCTTACGGTGGTGCAGGATACGGGAAAAACGGTCATGTATGTGAACGATTCGCTGACGGTTTCGTCGGCGCGGATTGGAACGAGCACAAAATCCCGGATTGCGGACAGTCTTTTTGTGATCGGAGAGCTGGTTTACCCGGCGGATTCGGCGACAAATACGGTCACGCACCGTTTCCAAGGCGTCATTGACGAATTGCACGTGAGCCGCGTTCCGCGTTCAGCGGATTGGGTGAAGGCTTCTTATGCGAACCAGAATCCTGCGCAGCGTTGGCCTGTGCCAAGCGCATTGCCTTGATGACACTTTTGTAAACGCGATTTAACAAGCGTTGTCTTTGGACTTCGGTTTTGAAGGGGAAATATTCTGTGCGGAATTTTTCAAAGATATTTTAAATGAAACCTTTGACAGGAAGGATTGGATGTTTGGAAAGTATTTGAAACGGGCTGCTTTAGGAGCGTGCGGCAGTGCGCTCTTATTCGGCCTTGTGACGGAATCGTTTGCTGCGTCTCAGATGGAAAAATTGGGCAGGGGACTTTCGGTGGCAAATGCGGGGACGGGAGCGTTTGTCTCTTGGCGGTTGCTTGGCACGGATTCTCCGATGGCGACGTTCACCCTTTTTCGGGATGGCAAGGAAATTGCGAAGATTTCGGGAAATTCCCCCACATCGTATCTCGACGCTTCCGGTTCGACGGAAAGCGTTTACACGTTGAAAGACGAATCGGGCGTGGAATCTTCTGCCGTTATCATTCTAGACAAATATTACAAGGACAACTATGGCCATGCCGCTTACAAGAGCATTCTTTTGGATGTTCCGGACAGTGTGGAAACGCCGGATAATGTAAAATGTTCCTATACGCCTAACGACATGAGCGTCGGCGATTTGGATGGGGACGGCGAATACGAGCTGATTCTCAAATGGGATCCGTCGAATTCCAAGGACAATGCGAATGACGGTTATACGGGAAATGTTTACATCGATGCGTATAAAATGGATGGGACAAAACTTTGGCGCATTGATTTGGGAAAAAACATCCGGGCCGGCGCGCATTATACGCAGTTCATCGTTTATGATTTGGATGGAGACGGCATTGCCGAAGTCGCGATGAAGACAGGCGATGGCACTGTCGATGGGAAAGGAAATGTCATTGGCAAAGCCTCGGCGGACTACCGCACTCCGGCAGGCCGCATAATGAGCGGCAATGAATATTTGACCGTGTTCAGCGGTAAAACAGGTGAAGCGCTGGCGACGATAGACTACGTTCCGGGCCGCGAAGAGACGAATCTTTGGGGCGATACATATGGAAACCGCTCCGAACGGATGCTTGCGGCGGTCGCTTATCTTGACGGAGTCCATCCGAGCCTCATCATGACCCGCGGTTATTATGCGGCAGCTTACATGGTCGCCTTCGACTTTGACGGAAAGAATCTGACTCAGCGTTGGATTCACAAGGGAAACCAAGCGGAAAACGGTATTTGGGGAGAAGGCAATCACAATATTTCTGTCGGCGATTTGGACGGAGATGGATTTGATGAAATTGTTTTTGGAAGCGCGGCAGTGAATCACGACGGCACGTTGCGTTACAGGACGGGATTTGGCCATGGAGATGCGATGCACCTTTCTGACATGGACCCGGACAATCCCGGTTTGGAAGTCTGGGATGTCCACGAAGAATCGACAGCCCCTTACAGCGATGAACTCCGCGATAAAGAGGGAAAAGTACTTTGGGGAACGGCGCAAGTTGGCAGCGACAATGGTCGCGGACTTGCTGCTGATATTGATTCCACGAATAGGGGCTTTGAAATGTGGAGCGGCGCTTCGGGGGGAATTCGCACGGTAAACGGCACCCTTCTCAGTGCAGTTATGCCTTCTTATAATTTCCGCATTTATTTTGACGGAGACTTGCAAGACGAATTGTTGGATGCGACAGGAGGCGGCGGCAGTGGCGGTAAACTGGAAAAATGGAATTCCACGACAAAGCAAGTTCAACGCTTCCTCAGCTTTTACAACATCAACGGTTCTACGTTGAACAATTATACCAAGGCGAATCCTTGTATTGTCGCAGATATTTTTGGAGATTGGCGCGAAGAATTCATTGTACGAAACGGCGCGGATCCTTCTGTGGTCAACATCATTGTGACAAATTATGAAACGCCGCACCGTGTTTACACGTTGATGCATGACCGCCAATACCGCGAAAGCGTTGCGTGGCAAAATGTAGGCTACAATCAACCGCCTCATTTGAGCTATTACCTGCCTGATTTTGTTGGAGAAAATTTGAAAAAGCCGGAAATTTCCGTTGTCGCCACTTCGTCAAAAGCTCCTGCGTCCATTGAATTTGCGGCCACATTCGAAGCTTCGGAACCGGACGCGAATAACTCGGGATATGTGGAATCGGATCATGCCGGGTTCTTGGGAAAGGCGTATTGGAATTTCGCAAACGAAGCGGGGTCTTTTGCCTCTTACTCTTTGACGGCGAAAACGGATACGTCGGCGACTCTCGCTGTGGTTTTTGCAAACGGAGGCTCGGCAGACCGCAGAATGGTGGTGAATGTGGGAACGAACAGTTACACGGTCAGTTTTCCGCCGACAGGATGGGATGTTTGGGATACGGCTTTGGTGAAAGTTTCCGTTCCGAAAGGAAACTTTGACGTGGAATTTGTTTCTGCGACAACAGACGGCGGACCGAATATTTGCGTGTTTGCCTTTGATGTCTCTTCGATAGGAAAACTCGGAACCGTTTTTGGCGAGGGTGAAAACAGAGGTGATTCAACAACCGTCATAGCTTCACATATCGTATTTTCCGCCGACTTTAACCCTGCGCAAGAACGGTTGCGGACGGATAAAGCGGGGTTGGCAACAGTTTCTGTGTTCGATATGCATGGAAAAAAGATTTTCTCGTATGCGGAAAAGGTCCCTGCCGGGGAATCAACGCTTCCCTTGCGCAAAGAGACTCTGTCTGCGGGAATGTACATGGTGAATGTTTCATTGGACTTGCGGACTGTTGCCCAGAAAAAATTTATCGTCAATCCTTAAAGGGAGAAAATGTACATGCGAAAATTGGGTGAAAGGATTTGGCAATCGGCAATCGTTTTGACTTTGATTTTTTCTGTGGCGGTCTGGGCCAAAATAACCATTTATCTTTGCGGCGATTCGACAATGCAGGATTGGGCGGACGGTTATTATCCAAAGCGCGGTATCGGTCAGGATTTCAGTTACTTTTGGAATGCGGACTTTGTCAATGTGGTGAACGTGGGAAAGGGCGGAACTTACGCCATGGGCTATTACAACAGTTTTTGGCCGGATGTCAAGTCGAAACTTCAGCCCGGCGATTTTGTGATTATCCAATTTGGAATCAACGACCGCTCTTACAGCAATGAAAATGATTTTGTGACAGCGACGACGGCGATGGCTCAAGAGGCGCTCGAAAAAGGCGCACGTCCGATTATCATCAATCCAGTTCGGCGAAGTGATTTCCGGTTTAGCCAGTCGGCGGTGGGCGTTCATGATTCCATTTATGAATCCTATCACGGTTACCCCATTCGCGCAAGGGAAATTGCGGCGGATTTGAACATTCCGCTGATTGACATGGACACGCTTTCGCGCAACTATCTGCTTTCGGTGGGACAATTTTACGCGCTCCACTATGTGAACATGTATTTGGATTCGGGGGAATATTCAACTTATGTGAAAGGGAATTCGGATAATCTTCATTTGCAGCAAAACGGAGCGACTGTCTTTGGGCGAATTACAACGGAACAAATGCGGAATCATGCCGATGCGAACGTGCGTGCGCTTTCCAAGTATCTAGCTCCGATGTACCAGCTCGATGTGAAAATCAGTCCGGAAGGTTCGGATTCTGTCACAACGTTGAGCTCGTATTATCCGGCGGGAATGCCTGTGACGTTGAAAACGACTCCGAAAACGGGAAAAGTTTTTTTGGGATGGTATGACGGCAAAGGCAACAAATGTTCGAATTCCCAATCTGCGGTGGCTTCGCCTTACATTTGTACGTTGACGATGCAAAATGCGTCAACGCAATATACGGCGGTTTACAGCGGCGGAGAAGCTCTCCTTTACACGGGAGACGGTGCGGCCCGTAAAGCGTTCCCTATGGGAACGCCGCGTACTCTTGAAGAAGCGAAACAAACGGGCTCAATTACAATCGATACGGCGGTTTCGTACGACAAGAATATCGTCAGCTGGTTCGATGCTTACGCTCCGGATTCCGGAAAAGGATTTTCGGAAAACAACCACAAAGATTATACGGGAATGGGATTTTTCAATTTTGACAATGCGGTGAATTCTTTTGCGGAATACCGGATGCTTTTCCCTGCGGCGGGATACGTGACGATGGGAATCCGGTATTCGTTTTCTGGAGCGACGGAACGGGAACTGAATGTTTACTTGGACCACGATTATTATGTGAATTTCAAATCGACGGGAAGTTGGGACATTTGGGATACGGCATGGGTGAATATCGACTTGGCAAAAGGGGAAGAATCGCTCAAGATGATTTCGATGACATTTGATGGCGGCCCAAATATCGACGCTTTTGGATTCAGCATCGAAGGAGTCCGTCGAATCCTTTCATCTGGCGACACTATTTGCGGAGAAGGGGAAGTTCCCCCGGAATCATCGTCTGCAGAATCTTCGTCTTCTTCGGGAACAGGCGAAGGCTCTTTGAAAAAAATTCAATCGAACGGCAATCCGGGAAAACTCCGCTTGAACGGAAATGCGGTGACGCTTCCCGCTTCCGCAAAAGTGAATGTTCAAGTCTTTGACATGTCGGGCCGTTTGATGGTGGACAAAAACGTTTTTCTTTCTGCCGGGACTTCGGCGTTGCCTTTGCATTCCTGGGTTTCCCGAGCTGGCGTGTATCGGATTGTTCTTCGGACGGTGTCGGCGGCGGTCAGCGGCAATTGGGCGCTTGTCCGTTAGGAGGTTATCTGTGAAAAACTGGGCGGCATCTCTTCTTTTGGTTGGAGCATTAACCGTTTTGTCTCAAAGCGATTCTTCGGTGGTGACGATTCACGTTATCGGAGATTCGACGGTTTGCAATTATGCGGCGCGGGCTTATCCGCAGACCGGTTGGGGACAGATTCTGGGAAGCTTTTTTGATGATTCCAAAGTGAAAGTCAACAATGTGGCGCTTGGCGGGCGCAGTTCAAAAACGTTCATTCAAGAAGGTCGGTTGGAAAATCTCAAATCGAAAATTTTGCCGGGCGATTTTGTGATGGTTCAATTCGGACACAATGACCGTTTTTTTGGAAATAATTCGCGGCAGGTTCCAATGGATTCGTTGGGTTATTGGCTGCAGCAGTATGTGGATGTGGCAAAAGAACGCGGAGCGACTCCCATCTTTGTCTCTCCGATGAATATGAATATGGGAACGAACGGACGCAATATCTTTACCGAATACAACGTCCGCGGAAAAATGGAAGAACTTGCCCGATCGAACCAAATCCCTTTTGTGGACTTGAACAGTAAATCGTACAACGCATACAGCAAGAATTGGAACGCGGCTTATGTTTCCCGTTATCAGTTCAAGTATTTCTTGCCCGGAGAATATCCGAATTATCCCGATGGCGTGACAAATGACGGGACGACGCACTTTCAAGAATCCGGTTCCATTTCGCATTGCCAGTGGATTGTCGAAGAATTGGAAAATGCGCTGATAGGTGAAAACTACCTTTCCGCAGAATCCAAGTCGCGTTTGAGTGTACTTCTTTCCGCGATAAAAAAACGCTATACGGTGTCTGTCAAATCGAACGTTTCGTCTGCCGACGGAATCATCACGCATCAGCAGGAACTTCCGGGAGGCGCGCCGCTTTCTCTTCATGTCAGCCCGGGAAGTTTTGGAAAGGTTTTCAAGGGCTGGTATGATGACGATTGCCAATTGCTTTCGCAAGATTCCAATTATTACGGGGTGAAAACGCTGTACCGCGCAGCCACTTATACAGCCGTATTTGATGGGGGGAACGCCTGTGTGGCGACATCACATGGAGCAGAAGAAAAACTTTCGAGTTCATCTGCAGCACTCAGCAGTTCCAGTGCGTCTTCTTCCTCTTTCCGGCAAGAAATCTGTTTTAACGGTATCGCAAGCTCCAATTGGCCATCTCCCATCGACATGGCTTATCCGGAGCATGGTCAGGGAACGACGGATGAAAATCATCAGGGCTACACGGGAGCTGGATTTTTCAACATTGCAAATGATTCGAACAGCTTTGCCGTTTACCATATCACATCGGATCAGTCCGCTTCGGATGCTAAGGTAATGATTCGCTACTCTTTTGACGGTGCGGCAAACCGCGACATGAAATTCACCATTGACAATGGGACTTATGACGTTGTTTTTCCTCCAACGGGAAGTTGGGATGTCTGGGATACGGTTTACATCGACAGTGCTTGGGTGGATGCCTTGGATTTTCAGATGACCATTCAATCAACGACAAAGGATGGTGGCCCGAATATCGACATGATAGCGTTTGACATGGTGAACGTTTACCGGACAGGCTGTTCGCCCTCGGAATACGAAAAAAACAGTTCTGCTTCGGATGCGAAAAGTTCGTCGTCGGAGTCATCGGCGGGAATGCGAAGACGGATTCGAACTGTTTCTGTGCAACGAGCCGGTGTTCATTGGATTTATGACGCTCTCGGACATCGAATCGGGAACGGTTCGGGAAAAGACTTGCCCAAGGGTGTGTATTTTGGACGGTAAGCGCTTGGAGTAGAGAAAAGGATCGAGGATGGTGAATTGCGACAAGGGCTGTTGCCATTTTGCCCGCGGCAGGCTTTCGGACCGGGTGGCAGCGGTGGCGCATAGGGGCTTATAAAATTTCCGGCTGTCGTGAAGGTCGGCGGGGAACTGGGTAAAGTTCGAGTGAATTCGCCGGCCTCGAAAGCTGCAACCGACAATTCAGACTAGGCTTTATTGCGAGTGTTGTTTTGCATTGTTCAGCAGGACGACGCTCTTTTACGACAGCTATTTTGAGTGGCACATCGTCATTCTAAAGTGTAGCCGAAGAATTCAGGAACAGTAAAGAGGTTCTTCGATCTTTCCCGTTCGGCAGTCGAATTACTCAACATGACACAGCCTCGTTCAACATGACGACCGTTCCGTTTTGGATTCATACCGTTTTCGAAAACCGGATTTTAGCGTTTTTCAGAAAAAGCTTTTTGAATGGGATCCCCATTGAAAGGTGAAATATCTAAGAAAAAAAGTTTTAATTGTTGATATGGATTCTACCGGCTCTTTGAATCTCTAAAATGTCAAAGCAGAACCGAGTTTAAACTTGGAACTTAGATCTTAAAAAGAATACAAATTAACTTCAAAATTCAAAGACAACCGTGTAATCAAAACGGAGGGCAAACCGTTTTTGTGAAAAACGGGATGTTACCCGTTTCCAGTGTGCCAAGTTTTTTGAAGGTCATCGAGAATGCGCATTATTTCAAGCGTTTTTTCCCAAGGCATTTCTTCGCATTCCTTAAGTCCCTTTTCAATCGCCCCTTTGCAAGCGAGAACTTCGTACTCATAAAAATTCGCAATTTCTCGCGGCGTAATCTTTTCCGTCAAATTCCCTTCACAATCGAACAATTGGATTTCGACCATGTTGTTCAAATTTTGAACGCGGATGAATCCTTTTGTTCCGTAAATAAAGCCTTCGTTGTGAAGTGGCGACACCATGGATGTTTTTAGATTCGCCATTTGGCCGTTGCTGTAAATAAAATTGATCCAATCGGTTGCGTCGACTCCTGTGTAAAACGGAATGCTTTTCGTTTCCATTTTTGCAATGCGATTGCCTGGACCTCCGATTTGAGGGTCGGAAAGAAAAATATCGGCAAAGGTCAAGCTGTAAACGCCTAAATCCAAAAGCGCTCCGCCAGCGAGTTCCGGATTTCGCAAACGCTCAATATGGGAAAGGGGCATGGAAAAATCCGCTTCGATGCATTTGACTTCTCCCATTTTTCCCGATAGAATTTTTTCTTTGATCGTTTGGACGGCGGGTAAAAAACGGGTCCACATCGCTTCGCAAAGGAATGTCCCTTTTTCTTTGGCTTTTGCGATGACTTGGTGCGCTTCTTTTTCGTTTTCGGTAAACGCTTTTTCGACAAGCAAGTGTTTGGAATGTTCTAGACAAAGTAAAGAATTGGCGGCGTGTTCGGAATGAGGAGTCGCAATGTAAATCAAATCGACGTTTCGATCGGCGGCGAGTTCCTCGTAGCTGCCGTAAGCTTTTGCAAAACCGTAATCCGCCGCAAACTTTTCTGCTTTGTCCAAAGTCCTTGACGCGACAGCGAAGGCTTCGATTCCGTAGCCCTGCTTTTCTAATGTTTTTACCGCAAAAGCCATTTTGCTTGCGATATGTCCACAACCTAAAATGCCAAATTTCATCAAATCCTACCGGGAGAAGTTTTTCTTTAAAATAGGCAAATCCGGGAAAAGGCGGAGAAAAAGTCTGTTTTTTTCGAGGAGTGATTTGTATTGGGCATCGAATATTCTCTCGTTCTCTACTTGAAATCTCGATATTTTGGCGGATTTTTTTTTCAAACAAATTCTTTTGGTCGCCAAAATGGGAGTTTCGCATCATCGAAAAAAACGGTTCTGATTGTTAAAAGCAAAAATACGGTCGGGCGACGTCTACAAGAAGTCTCTTGCTTTTTCAAAAAGGAATAAAGCGCTTCAAAATGGGTAAACGCCCCGTGGCTCTGCGTAAATTTTCTACATTATGCCCGAATCAATTCACCATTCGAGGTAAAAGATGAACTACTTCAATACGCTTCCTCTCCGCAGAAAGATTGAGGAATTGGGTCATTGCCGCTTTATGGAAGCTTCCGAATTTTCCCATGGGACGGAAGCCCTCCAGGGCAAGAAAATCGTCATCGTCGGTTGCGGCGCACAGGGACTGCATCAAGGTCTCGATTTGCGCGACAGTGGCTTAGACGTCTCTTATGCGCTCCGCGAATCCGCTATTCAGGAAAAGCGCGCCTCTTACAAGAACGCAACGGAAAACGGGTTCAAGGTCGGTACCTACAAGGAACTCATCCCGAGCGCGGACTTGGTCATCAATCTCACACCGGATAAGCAGCATCACGTGGTGATTCCGCAAATCATGCCCCTCATGAAGAAGGGCGCAGTCCTTTCTTACAGCCACGGTTTCAACATCATTGAAGAAGGCGAACAGATCCGCGACGACATCACGGTCATCATGTGCGCTCCGAAGGGCCCGGGATCCGAAGTCCGTGCGGAATACGTCCGTGGATTCGGTATGCCTTGCCTTATCGCCGTTCAGGCGGATCATGATCCGGAAGGCAAGGGCTGGGACTATGCCAAGGCTTATGCGGCTGGCCTCCATGCGGACCGCGCCGGCGTGCTCGAAAGCTCTTTCATCGCCGAAGTCAAGTCCGACTTGATGGGCGAACAGACAATCCTTTGCGGTATGCTCCAAACGGGAACCATCCTCGGTTATGAACACATGGTCAAGAACGGAGTGGATCCGCACTATGCCGTGAAGCTTCTCCAATACGGATGGGAAACCATTTCCGAAGCGCTCAAGCAGGGCGGCATCACGAACATGATGGATCGTCTTTCCAATCCGGCGAAGATTCGCGCTTACGAACTTTCCGTGGAATTGAAGAAAATCATGACCGACCTTTACCGCAAGCACCAGGATGACATCATTTCGGGAGAATTCTCTTCGACGATGATGAAAGACTGGGAAAACGGCGACAAGGACCTTCTCACGTGGCGTGAAGAAACGGGCAAGACTGCTTTCGAACAGACCGAAGCGTCTGATGCGAAGATTTCTGAACAGGAATACTTTGACCGTGGCGTTCTCATGGTTGCGATGCTCAAGGCCGGTTCCGAACTTGCGTTCGAAACGATGACCGCTTCGGGCATGAAGCCGATGAGCGCCTATTACGAGACTTTGCACGAAGTCCCGCTGATTGCAAACCTGATCGCCCGCAAGAAGTTGTACGAAATGAACCGCGTGATCAGCGACACGGCTGAATACGGCTGCTACCTGTTCGCGAACAGTTGCGTTCCTTTGCTCAAGGACTTTATGCAGAAAGTCACGAAGGAAGATCTGGGCGAAGTTTACGGTGCAGGCAAGGACAACGGCGTAGACAACGTCAAGCTCATCGAAGTGAACAAGGCGATTCGTCAGCATCCGACGGAAATCATCGGTGCGTGGCTCCGCGCCCGGATGACCGGCATGACGGAACTCGCAGTCGCCACCAAGTAATGCGTCTGTTGTGAAGAAAGCCCGGCTTTGGCCGGGCTTTTGTCGTTTTGTTTTTCCAGAAAAGGATGTATATTGGGAAAAACTGTAAAATATGAAATCGGCAGACCGTACAGAAATCGAAGCGTTGAAAGCGTCTCTTTCGATAACTCAAGTGGCGGAACATTTGGGTCACAAAGTGGTGCACGGAAAAATTCGTTGTCCTTATGCGCTGCGGCACGCCCATTTCGACAGGACCCCAAGCGTTTCCCTTTCGGAATCCAGGGGACTTTTTAATTGCTGGGTTTGCCCGGATGTCCGGGGGGATGTTATCCGCCTGGTTGAAATTTCAAAGAATTTGGAATTTAAAGAAGCTCTGGAGTGGTTGAAAAATGAATTTGGCGGGAGCGCTGGGGCTCCTTTGTGCGGACATTCTCCCGGTGGGGAGGCATTTCGAATGCCGGTGCGCCGCATACCAGAAGTGGAAATGGATCCGTATCTTCGAGTAAAAATCATCGCCACTTTTTTTGGAATGCTTTCGCCCGTAGAAGGTTCTCCGGCGGCCTCGTGGCTTGTCAAACGGCGGATTTTCAAACAAACGTGGAATGCCATGCGGCTGCGCACCATTGTCGATTACGACCGGGTGAACGCCGGGTTACGGCAAAAGTTTGGGCTTGAAGATTTACAAAAGGCGGGCCTCTTTAACGAAAAAGGCAATTTGAAGTATTACAAGCACAGGCTTCTCTTTCCGTATCTCGATAGCAAAGGAATTCCGCGGTATTTTCAGGCGCGGGCGACCGATGCGGAAACGCAGCCGAAAGAATTGAACTTGCGTGGAGCTGTTCCGTTTCCTTACAACGTTTCTCTGTTGGACGGAAACGTGGGGTGGATTTATCTGTGTGAAGGTTGCATCGATACGCTGACCATGATAGGCCGCGGATTTCCTGCCGTGGGCATTCCCGGAGTCAAGTCGTTCAAACCGGAATGGGGAAGCCTATTCCGCAACAAGCGCGTTATAGTCTGCTTGGATCAAGACGAAGCGGGCCGCGCCGGATCTAAAATCATCGAAGACATTTTGAAACAGAACGGTGTGGAAGCCTCGCGGCTAGGCGATGGCATTCAAGTGAAAAGTTTTCAGATGGCAGAGGGGCAGGATATCAATTCTTGGTTTGGCGGCAAAAAGTGAATCCGCTGCGGTCAAAGCTTTTCTAACACGATGACGGCCCGGTCCTGCGTACTGTGCGGAATCCGGTAAAAGTGCTTCTCGGCGAGGGCGAACCCGAAATCTTCCGGGTGAAGGCTCGACAGTTCTTCTTTGACGGCGGGACCTTTCATAAAGTAGGCTTTTCCGCCGGGAACGAGGGCCTTTTCAATGCGGGGCAAAGTCAGTTCGATTTTTTCAAAAGCCCGACTGATGACTCCTTGGACGGGAAATTCTAAACTGCGGCTAGTCACTTTGTGCCCGAAAACGTCAATGCCTTTGAGTCCGAGTTCTCGAATGACTAGGTTCAAAAATTCAATGCGGTTCGGACGGGGTTCACAAAGGGTCAGCCGAATTTCCGGATTGACCAGTTTCAGTGGAATGCCGGGAAATCCCGCTCCGCTGCCGACATCGATCATTCGCTTGGGCCATTGGGGAACATAGGCGTTGATGAGAATGCAATCGGCATAATGGCGCTCTACAATTGTTTCGAAAGCGTTCAGTCGTGTAAGGTCTTGGTCTTTGTTGTGTTCCCGCAACAGCTGATGATAAGCCCACAACTGTTCAAGGGTTTCTTTTTGCAGGCAGACTCCGTGATATTCAAGAAGCTGTTTGAGCCCTGCGGGCGAAGGCTTTGCCCTTTTTCCGTCAAAGAGGGGAAAGTTGCGGACAGGCGGTTTTCGAAAAAAATTTTTCGGCATACAGCAAAGGTAGAAAAGTGAAAAACTTTTGAAGGAAAATCGTTGCGGAAAGAACAAAAGCGATTCGATTTTTGGAAAGATGCATATCCGATTTTCATTTTCAAGCGTTAATCCTTAAAAATGGAGTCGAAGCGTTGTGTACAAACGAAGATTTTTAATGGTTCTCCTCGGATGTTTTGGTTGGATTTGGTCTGCCGGGAGGGAATCCGTTTCTTTCGAAGATGCCTTTTGGGCTTATGACGATGGGAAAATCGGATATGAAGAATTGGAAGATTTGCTGACGTTCATCGAAACGGGCAATGTCCGTGCAGCTTGTGCGGAATGGGAAGCTTTGGGCGGAGATCCTTGTCAAAAAAGTTTATCGGAGCGAATTTCGGACTTGAAATTCAAGGGGAATGCGAAATATGCGGTGTCGTTGGATTCAGTAGGGGGCGTCCGCAATGAACAGCTTTTTTTGCAAATGAAGTTGTGGCGATTTTCTGGAGAATGGGGCGTCCGATCGGAATACCGCGAAACGCCAACCGTAGAACGCGCGCGTATCGCATACCGGGGAAAAAACCTTTTGGCTGCGGCGGGGGACATTTTGGCGTCCGACGTGGGCAGTGCCATTCCGCTGCAAAAAAGAAGGGGCGGCGTTTCGAGTGCCGCATTCCGGAAAGTTTGCGTGGGAGCGTTGCTGTTGACGGATTCGACTGCGGGAGTGCACGCTTTTTGGCGCGCCAAAGATGCGTTCGAATTGGCGGGAATGGGAAACTTTTCATTTGACGGCTTTCGGGAGGCGTTTGGGAAGATAAGCTTGCCAAATGTCGACTTGCAGGTGTTGTATTCCAGAAACTGGGAAACGCCGTTGTGGTTTGTTTCGGGGAAAAGTGGCCGCAATGAGCCTCTCCGCGCTCGCTTCCGGGCGTATTTTCATCGAAACGATTCCGTTCCGGGCCTTTTTCGTTTGCCGCGTCGCGTTGAAAAATCCAGAGCTTTTGCCGATGCGCAGGTGCAAATGCTCGTGTCGCAGTGGAATTTCCGATGGAATGCGAGGCTTTCGATTCCGGTGGATTCGGGGAAAACCCGGAGCTTTTCGGAAATTTATGCAGAAAGGAAATCGTCCGCAACACTTTCTCTTGGTTTCCGGACGACAGCGGTTGGGGATTCGGCTGCGGTGACGTGGATTCTCCGGGGTGGTCTGCGTTTGTTCGCAGCGGAAAGCCTTTTTGCGGAATGGAAGGTTACGCCGGAAATCCCTTTTTCACAAAGCCTTTATGAAATTCGGCCCGGAATCGCTGTTCGGATGGAAGAAAGCGTGCTTTCCAAATGGCTTTTCATCGTTCGTGGACCGGAAACGAAACCGCTGATCATCCGTTGGGAAACGCAAATGGATTTTGCGGAACGCATGAGTGGAAAGACTTCTGTGGAATTGCGCGCGGACAGATTGCGCCGAATGCGCCTTTGGCGTTTGGGAATGCATTTCCATTTAAAATGGTAACGCTAGAAGCCGAATGGATGTTTGCAATGTCGGAGGCTTCAATAAAAAACTCCTCCCAAGGAAAGGAGAACCTTGAGAGGAGTTAAGGGGGAGTGTTGTGTTCTCTAATTTAAGAAATGAAATTTAGAGGAAAAACCTGTTGAAACGAAAATTCGTTTACAGTTGTAACCAACCGGTTACTGTTTCGCTTGCGCTTTCCCCCAGGAATCTTTGAGCCCGACAGTCCGGTTGAAAACCAGATGCCCTGGCGCAGAATCGCGGGAATCCAGGCAAAAATAGCCTTGCCGCATGAACTGGAAACGATCTTCGATTTGGGCGTTTTCGAGCATCGGTTCGAGTTTCGCCTTTTTCACTACCAGTGAATCCGGATTCAGATAGTTCAGAGGATCTTCTCCATCGGGCACATCACCTGTATTTTCCAAGGTGAAGAGGTTGTCGAACAGGCGGACTTCCGCATCGATGGCTGTCGGCGCATAAACCCAGTGGATGGTGCCTTTAACTTTCCGTCCATCGGGGGAGTCGCCGCCGCGCGTGGCGGGATCGTATGTGCAATGGATTTCGGTCACGTTGCCGTTTGCGTCTTTTTCAACGCGGACGCATTTGATGAAATAAGCGCCCTTTAAGCGGACTTCTCCATCTGGTTTCAGGCGGAAGTATTTTTTCGGCGGATTTTCCATGAAGTCGTCGCGTTCGATGAAAATTTCCTTGCCGAAAGGGACTGTCCTTGAACCCGCATTCGGATCTTCGGGATTGTTTTCAACGGAAAGTTCTTCGACTTTGCCGTCTTCCCAGTTGTCGATGACGACTTTGACCGGATCGAGGACCGCCATGGCGCGGCGGGCCGTTTTGTTCAGCTCTTCGCGGATGCAGAAGTACAGAAGATTGATATCCACCATACTGTCGGCTTTGGAAATGCCGATGCGGTCGCAAAATTCCCGGATGGAGGCCGAAGTGTATCCTCGGCGGCGTAGCCCACAAACGGTGGGCATCCGGGGGTCGTCCCAGCCCATGACGCGTCCGCTTTTCACCAGTTCCAACAGCTTGCGCTTGCTCATCACGGTGTAAGAAAGGTTCAGCCGCGCAAATTCAATCTGTTGTGGGCGTTCCGGAAGGTTCAACGCTTCGAGAACCCAGTTGTAAAGCGGGCGGTGGGCTTCAAATTCCAATGTGCAAATGGAATGCGTAATGCCTTCGATCCAATCGGAAAGGGGATGGGCGAAGTCATACATGGGGTAAATGCACCATTTGTCGCCGGTGCGGTGATGCGTCGCATGTTTGATGCGGTAAACCGCGGGGTCCCGCATGTTCATGTTTGGGCTCGAAAGGTCTATTTTGGCGCGGAGCGTTTTTGCTCCGTCGGGGAATTCTCCCGCTTTCATCCGGCGGAAAAGCTCCAAGTTTTCTTCGATGCTGCGGTCCCGGTAAGGCGAAGGCTTCGACGGTTTTCCGGCATCGTTTCCACGGTATTCGCGCATTTCTTCTGGAGAAAGATCGTCAACGTAGGCTTTTCCCAGTCGGATGAGTTCTTCGGCGAACTCGTAAAGCTTGTCGTAATAATCGCTCGCGTAGTGGACGGGTTCTTCCCACTGGAATCCCAGCCAGTGAACGTCGTTGTAAATGGAATCCACGTATTCGGTGTCTTCCTTGGTGGGGTTCGTATCGTCGAAACGGAGGTTCGTTTTGCCGCAGAATTTTTTCGCCGTGCCGAAATTCAGACAGATGCTTTTTGCGTGTCCAATATGGATGTAACCGTTCGGTTCTGGCGGGAAACGCGTCAGGACATGATCGCGCTTGCCGGACTTCAAGTCGTTTACGATGATGTCTTGTATAAAATTGGTCGATTCCGGGATGTCCATAATCTTCTCCAGAAAGAGTTTTCGGTGGAAAGTTAGAAAAGCTTTGCCGAAAAAACTATATTCGTCGCGGATGATGCGCCTTTGCCGCGGTGGTTCTCGATGTCTTTGAACGATTTTAAAATTCTCTTGGAAAAAGCCCACGCAAGGCGTTCGCCCCTTTTGCCGTTGACGGATGCTTATCGGGTTGTGAACGGTGTCGAAGATGGATTTCCCGGCGTTGTCGTTGACCGTTATGCGGATTGTTTTCAAATTCAGTATTTTGGAACGGAGATGCTTTCTGCTCGGGAAGATATCGCTAGGGCGGTTTCCCGCGTATTTTCTCCGCGATTCCTCGTTTCCAAGTTTCGTCTTTCGCCATCGGGAAATTCCCTTGAAAAGCCGGAAATGCAACTGGAATTGGGCGAAGAATCCGGCAGTGCGACCGTTGTGCGCGAAGGAAATTGCAAATTCCACGTGGATTTGCTCGATACGGTGAATCCGGGACTGTTCCTCGATATGCGCGATGGGCGTTTTGATGTGGAATCCCGCGCGGCGGGAAAAGAAGTTTTGAATCTTTTCAGTTATACGTGCGCCTTTGCCGTCCATGCGAGAGTCGGTGGGGCGAAACGCGCTGTCAATGCGGATATCAGCGGAAAAATCTTGGAAAAGGGGCGGGAAAATTACCGTTTGAACGGGATAGACATTCTCCGCGGTGAATTTTTCAAGGGCGATGCCAGAGAGTATCTGGACTGGTGCCGCCGCAAAAAGGTGAAATTCGGCGGTGTCGTGCTGGATCCGCCCAGTTTTTCCCGCAACAGGGGCAAAGTGTTTTCTGTCAAAAACGAATTTCAAACCCTTGTCGATGAAGTTGCAGAAATTCTCGAACCGGGAGCGTTCTTTTTGGCCAGTTCAAATTTCAGCGGATTTGTCAAAGAATCCTTTGCGAAAGAAACTCTTGCGACTGTACAGAGGCGCTTTCCGAAAGCGAAAACGGCTTGGGTCCGCGGACAGGGGCTGGATTTTCCGGGTGCTGGAACGCGGCGGGAAAGTTCTCTAGTCGCCGTCCTGATTGAAACGGAATAACCGCTACGGTGCGCCCGTGCCGTTTTCTAGTTGCATCTGTATCAAGGAGAGCAATTCCGCAATCAAATCGTCGAAAGGTTTGTCTGAATTTGCCCCCGCGGCGCGCACATGCCCTCCTCCGCCAAACGCACCTGCGATTTTGTTCACATCGACCACGTAATTTGAACGCAAACTGATTTTATTTTGCCCGGCGACCGGATAAATGAAAATGGCGACTTCCGTTCCGCTGACTTCGCGGATGGAATCGATGACGGTATTCAAATCCAAGGGTGTCGCATGGAATCTGTCGAGTTCTTCTTGCGAGATTCCCGCATAGACGACTTTTCCGCCAAGTCCCAGCTGGCATTTTTGCAAAATGAATCCGGTGACAAGAGTTTCTTTATAAGAACGCGTATAATAGGTGTCGTTGATGATTTTTGTGAAATCGCATCCCTTGTCGATTAAGTCGCCGACAGCGTTCATGGTGCGCTTTCCCGTGCAGCTGAACTTGAACGCTCCCGTGTCGTGGACGATTCCCAGGTAAAGGCAATTTGCCGTGTCGCGGCTGATTTTTTCTGGATTGAGCAGACGGTAAAGGACTTCGCTTGCGGAACTGGCTTCTGGCTCGATGATATTTTCGTGGCAAAGGCTTCGCGGATTGCTGACGTGATGATCGATGTTGCATGTGACTGCTGCTTTGGCAAGGCATTCCGTTCCGCGGGCTCCGCACCGTTCAAAAGAAGGTGTGTCCATGAGGAAGGCCAAATCCACTTGTCGCCCATCGTATTCGGAAAGAATTTTTTCTGCGCCGTTCAGCAATCGAAAACTTTCCGGGAAAGCTTCTGCAAATACCTGAACGTTGACGTGCGGATAATTGTCCGCAATGTAATTGTAAAGCCCAAGGCACGAACCGATGCAATCTCCGTCTGGGCGGACATGCCCGAATATCGCAATGGATGCAGCTTTTGAAATCATTTGGTCGAGAGTCATTTGGCGACCTCCTCCGGGTTCCTGTTCCAGCTTTTGAATTTGTCAGCTTCTGTGATTTGACGAATGACGCGGCACGGGTTTCCCACGGCGACAGAGTCGCTTGGAATGTCCTTGACGACAACGCTTCCGCCGCCGATGACGACATTGCTTCCGATACGGACTCCGGGCATCACCTGAGTGCCGCCGCCAATCCAAACGTTGTCTCCGACAGTAATCGGATAGGCGTATTCCAAGCCTTTGTTCCGGCGTTCAACATCGACAGGGTGCCCTGCCGTGTAAAATCCGCAATTCGGGCCGATGAAAACGTTGTCGCCGAAGATGACCTTTCCCGAATCCAAAATGACCAGGTTGTGGTTTGAAAAAAAGTTTTCGCCGATTTCAATGTTTGAACCGTAATCGCAGAAAAAGGGGGCGAGGACGGTAAACTGCTTTTTGGTTTTTCCCAAAAGCGTTCGGAGAATTTTCTGCTGACCTTCTGTGTCCGAGGGACGGAGCTGATTGTATGCGTGGCAGAGTTCTTTGGCTTCTAGGCGTTCTTTTAAAAGGGGAAGGTCGTAATTGCCATCGTAAAGCATCTGTTTTTGCATTTTTTCTTTTTCCGTCATCCAAGAACTCCTTGAAGATTTCTCTGTTTTCGCCAATATAGTTTTTGAATGGACCGCTTTTTGCAAAAGGCTTTCTGGAAAATAGTTATATTAAGGCCATGCCCGAAATTTTTGATTTTCCTTATTTGCAAAACCGTTTTTCTCCGGTTCGCCGGAAAACGGTCCAGGTGAGAGTCGGGAACGCCGTTATCGGTGGCGGCGCACCGGTTCTTGTCCAATCTATGACGACAACGAAGCCCAAAGAGGTGGAAAAAACGGTCCGGGAAACGCTGGACTTGGCCCGTGCCGGTTGCGGTCTCGTGCGCATTACCGCGCCGACGTTGGCAGACGCAGCCGCTTTGAAAGAAGTCATGGAGAAAATCCGGGCGGCGGGCTGTCAAATTCCCGTTTCCGCCGATATCCATTTTCAGCCGAAGGCCGCTTTTGAAGCGCTCAAATGGGTCGAAAAAGTCCGCATCAATCCCGGAAATTTTGTGGACACGGGCATCGCTGCGCTAGACAAGCAGGCGGATAAAAGTTTTGACGAAGGCCGGGAAAAAGTTTTTGAAACCTTCACGCCGTTTGTTCAAGAAGCAAAGCGTCTTGGCCGCGCCATCCGCATAGGCGTGAACCACGGCTCTCTTTCTGCCCGAATGCTTTACCGCTACGGCGACACTGTCGAAGGCATGGTGGAAAGCGCCATGGAATATTTGGCGGTTTGCGAAGCGGAACATTTTGAAGATGTCGTAGTGAGCCTCAAATCGTCGACGCCGCGCGTTGCCATTTGCGCTTATCGGATGCTCGCCGCGCGTCTTGAAAAAGAGCATTTTACACCGTATCCTTTCCACGTGGGAGTTACAGAAGCCGGAGCCGGCGAAGACGGTCGTCTCAAATCGGCTGTGGGCATCGGTTCGCTCCTTCTCGACGGGCTTGCGGACACGATTCGTGTTTCGCTCACCGAAGATCCTGTCGCCGAAGTCCCTGTGGCGCAAAAACTCATCGACGCTTGTGCCCTGCCCCGACAAACGCTGAACTTCAGAGTTCCCGAATGGAAAAAGGACCCTTACCATTATGTGCGTAGGGAATCTCTCCCAGTGTCGATTTCGGGAACGTCTGTCGGTGGAACGGAACAAGTCCGCGTTGGACTTTCCGCTTCGGCTGTCAGTGTCACTGAGAAGACAAGGTCTCCGGAATTCGCCTTTACGGGAATGGAATCCGGAAATGTCGTCGTGTTCCACGACTCGTTTGACATCGACGCTTATGCGGCTGGGGACAAAGCCGTGCAGGAATCGTCTCCTGTGGTCTATGCCGGAGAAAACTTTCTTTATGGAACGCGGGCCTTGGCGTCGGCGCTTGCTCTGCGCAAGGCGAAAAATCCGATTTTGCTTTACCGGAAAATTTCCGGGGATGAACTGGATACGTTGAAAACGGCGGCTGAATTCGGATGCCTTCTTTCGGATGGGGTCGGCGACGCGGTCGTCATAGAAAAACCGCAAGATGAAAAGTTTTCCGTCCAGCTCGCGTTTGACATTCTTCAGGCGGCGGGCGTCCGGCGCAGCAAAACGGAATTTATCAGCTGCCCGAGCTGTGGGCGAACCCTTTACAACATCCAGCAGGTCTTGGGGAAAATTCAAGCGCGCCTTGGAAAACTCCAGGATATTTCCATTGCGGTCATGGGCTGCATCGTGAACGGTACGGGCGAAATGGCGGATGCCGATTTCGGTTACGTCGGCGGCGCTCCGGGATTTATCAACCTCTTCGAAGGCAAAACCTGCGTCAAGAAGAACGTGCCAGAAGACAAAGCCTTGGACGAACTTGTGGAACTCATCAAGTCTCGGGGCCGCTACAAGGAAGCTTAATTTTTACAAATGAACCTTCACCAAAAGGAACTCAAAATGCGTAAAGTCAAAACGTTGAACAACATTTCCCAGAAAGGTCTGGATCTTTTCGGAAAAGACTACGAAGTCTCCGATGCCGTAGAATCTCCGGAAGCCATCCTTGTCCGCAGTGCACAGGTCGATACGGATTCTTTTGACGGCCTGTTGGCTGTCGCCCGTGCCGGTGCCGGGGTGAACAACATCACCATCGACAAGGCTAGCGCAAAGGGAATTTGCGTTTTCAACACGCCCGGTGCCAATGCGAACGCCGTCGCGGAACTGGTGATGACCGTTTTGGGCATGGCTGTCCGCCATGTCGGCGAAGCGGCCGCCTGGGTGAAAAGTCTGGATCCAAATGATCCCGCTTTGGACAAAACGATTGAAAAGGGCAAAAAGATGTTCTCCGGTACGGAACTTGCCGGTAAGACGCTGGGCGTTATCGGGCTTGGAAAAATCGGCGTTCTCGTTTCGAACTACGCCCGTTGGAAGAACATGAAGGTCGTCGCCTATGATCCGTATCCGAGTGCAGCCAACATGCACAAGCTCTCGAATGTCGTGACTGTCGTGAAAACTCTCGACGAAGTCATCGCCTGTGCCGATTACCTCACTGTCCACGTTCCGTTCATCAAGGGCGTGACCGAAAACATGTTGAACGCGAAAAATCTTTCCGCATTCAAGGGTTCCCTGATTTTGAATTTCGCAAGGGGCGGCATCGTGGAAATGGATGCTGTTTACAAGATGCTCGAAGAGGGCCGTTTGGAAGGCTATCTGACGGACTTTGCTGATTCCCGTTCCCTCCAGACTCCCAAGATTTCGATTTTCCCGCATTTGGGCGCAAGCACCGAAGAAGCGGAAGACAATTGCGCAGTCATGGCAGCGGAAGAACTCAAAAATTACCTGGAATTCGGCGTTGTCCGCAATTCGGTGAACTTCCCGCCGCTTGACAGCTTCCCCCATGCCGAAGTGAAGAGCCGCGTTGTCGTCATCAACCAGGACGTTCCCAACATGATTGCCGAAATCACGAAGGTTTTTGGCGCAGCGAACATCAACATTGCGAGCTTCAGCAACAAGTCGAACGGCAAAATCGGTTACAACTTGATCGATGTCGAAGCGACTGTCGATGATTCCATCATTGACGAATTGAAAAAACTCGACAAGGTTATCCGCGTCCGGGTCATTCACTTCTAAATTTTGAAACTCGATAAGCGACCGCCGGATTCCATACCGGCGGTTTTTTGCTAGCTTTGCCCAAAAATTCAAAGGTGTAATTATGTCCGAAACGATGACTTCTGCGCAAGTGCGCGAATCTTTTATCAAGTTCTTTGAATCGAAAGGACACTTGTTTGTCCGTAGCTCGCCGGTTGTTCCCCACGATGATCCGACGCTCATGTTCACGAATGCCGGCATGAACCAGTTCAAGGCGATTTTCCTGGGAGACAATCCCAAGGGCTGGAAGCGGGTTTGCAACAGCCAGAAGTGCATCCGCGTTTCGGGAAAGCACAACGATTTGGATGTCGTAGGCCGAGACAATTATCACCATACATTTTTTGAAATGCTCGGCAACTGGTCGTTTGGCGATTACTACAAGCGCGAAGCGATTACGTGGGCATGGGAACTCTTGACCGAAGTTTGGAAGCTCCCCAAGGAGCGCTTGTTCGCAACAGTGTTCCAGGATGATGACGAGGCGTGGCAAATTTGGAAAGAAGTCTCCGGGCTTCCCGATGACCGCATCATGCGATTTGACGCCCATTCGAATTTCTGGGAAATGGGCGACACCGGTCCCTGCGGCCCCTGTTCCGAAATACATTATGACCGCGGCGATTTGGCGACTCAGGCGGAAACTTTCAAAGATCCGATTTTGGGCGTGAACGGAGAAAATGACCGCTACATTGAAATTTGGAACAACGTGTTCATGCAATATGAACGCCTTTCCGATGGATCGCTTGTTCCGCTCAAGGCGAAGAATGTCGATACGGGCATGGGCTTTGAACGGATATGCTCCATTTTGCAGGGCAAGACTAGCAATTACGATACGGACGTGTTCAGTCCGATTATCCGCAAGGTCGCAGAACTTTCCGGAGTCCCTTACAGCGAAGGAAAAGAGGGCACGCCTCACCGCGTCATTGCAGATCACCTCCGCGCCATTTCCTTTGCGATTGCCGATGGAGCGCTCCCGTCTAACGAAGGCCGCGGATACGTCTTGCGCCGCATATTGCGCCGTGCGAGCCGCTTTGCCCGCCTTCTCGGTCAAACGTCTCCCTTTATCTGCAAATTGGTGCAAGTCCTGGCGGATACGATGGGGGATGCCTTCCCGGAAATTCGCGAACGCAAGGATTTTGTCGCTTCGGTCATTCAAAGCGAAGAAGAAAGTTTTATCCGGACTCTGGATGCGGGACTCGAACGCTTTGCCGCCATTTCTGCAAATTTGAAAAAGGGCGAAAGCATTCCCGGAGACAAAGTGTTCCTCCTTTACGATACGTACGGATTTCCGCCCGATCTCACGGGAATCTTAGCCGAGGAAAAGGGCCTTCTCATCGACGAAAAAGGCTATGAAAAATGCATGGAAGAACAAAAAGCCCGCGCCCGTGCGAACATGAAAAAAGGCATCGATACGATGGGCTCCGAAGGTTGGACCGAATACGCTGTCGGTTCGACGAAGTTCGTCGGTTATGATGTGAATGCGGCAAAAGTCAAGGTTCTCCGTTACCGCGAAGACAAGGGAATCCTTTCCATTGTACTCGACACGACGCCGTTTTATGCGGAAATGGGCGGCCAGGTCGGCGACAAGGGGACCCTTTCTGCAGAAGGAATCGAAATTTCGATTTTTGACACCGTCCGCGTAAATGATACGACGGTGCACCGCGGAAAAGTGACTAAGGGCGTTGCGGACAGGGATTCGATGGCTTCGGAATTTTTTGCGACTGTCGACGATGCCCGCAGATCCGACATCCGCAAGAACCATTCGGCAACGCACTTGATTCAAGCTGCCCTTCGGCAGGTTTTGGGCTCCCATGTACAACAGCAGGGAAGCTTTGTTTCGAACGAATTGCTCCGCTTTGACTTTAGCCATTTTAACGCGATGACCGAAGACGAAATCCAGCAAGTCGAAGATTTGGTAAACGCAAAAGTGATGGAATGTTTGCCTGTGTCGACCGACGTGATGAACGTGGACGAAGCAAAGGCGAGCGGTGCCATGGCGCTTTTTGGCGAAAAATACGGAGACACGGTCCGCGTCGTGAAAATGGGAAACGCCGGCGAGGAATTTTCCAAGGAACTCTGCGGAGGCTTGCACGTTCAAAACACGGGAAATATCGGAATGGTGAAAATCATCTCCGAATCGAGCGTGTCTTCGGGCGTGCGTCGAATCGAAGCGGTGACAGGCAACGGCGCACTGATTCTGTTGCGTGCAGGAACTCGCATTTTGACCGCTCTCCGCGAACAGCTCCGCTGTAAGGATGCCGAAGTGCTCAATCGGATTCAGCAGGCATTTGCCAAAACGCAAAGCCTTGAAAAAAGTTTGCAATCGGTGCAACTGGAACTGGCGACTCTTGCTGCCGGAGATCTTTTGCAGGGCGCAATCAATGTTCTGGGCGTTAAACTTTATGTCCGCGAAATGTCCATTTCGGATGACCGTTTCAAGAATTTGCTCGATGGCGTTCAAAGTCGGCTAGATCCAGACTCGGTTGCCGTCATTGCGAACAAAGGAACGGGAAATGGCAACATCGCCGTGATTGTCGGCAAGAACGTCATTGCCAAAGGCATCAAGGCGGGCGACATGGTCCGCGACCTCGCGAAGGTTTGCAATGGAAAGGGCGGTGGCCGCCCGGACCGCGCGCAAGCGGGAACCCGTGAACCGGAAAAAATCGCCGCAGCCATCGCTGACGCAAACAATTGGATCCGCGCAAAAATCGGAGCCTGATTTTTCGAAAGGAATTTTCGGATGCAACACATTCACACGAAAGATGCTCCGGCGGCAATCGGCCCGTATTCTCAGGCAATTCGCTGTGGGAATACGGTTTATGTCTCCGGACAAATTCCCATCGTTCCCGAAACGGGAACGCTTGCCGGGAACACCATTGAAGCCCAAGCGGAACAGGTTTGCAAAAATATTTCCGCGATTCTCTCCGCCGCGGGAACGGACGTTTCCCGTGTGTTGAAAGCGACTTGCTTTTTGCGCGACCTTTCCGATTTTGCAACGTTCAACGCCATCTACGAAAAGCATTTTGTCGGAAAGCCTGCCCGGAGCTGTGTCGAAGTTTCGGCGCTGCCCAAAGGCGCTCTTGTCGAAGTGGAAGTGATTGCGGAAGTTGGGTGAATGAGTACATACAAAAAGATGTTACGGAACAATTGATGCAAAATAAAGACTTAAAAGGATGCTTTATAAATTGGTTTAAAAAACACCTCCTATGGGATTTTTAGACTTTCATAAAGTCTAGTGCGGACGAATTTTAGTTAAGTAAAATCCCTCCCTCAAAAACAGTAAAAAAAATCCCGGAACGTTCCGGGATTTTTCCTTTTGAAAGTAAAGATTATTTGTTGATTGATGCCAAATAGGCGTCTTTCTTTTCTTGTAGGAATTCGCGGCTGTTGTATTTGCGGATTCGGCGGAGTGCCTGGTCGCGCAATTGCCGCACGCGTTCATGGGAAATATTCATGGACTCGCCGACTTCGCGCAGCGTTTGCGGAGCTTCTTGGTTGATGCCGAAAATGCCTTCAATCACTTTGGCTTCGCGTTCTGGCAGCTGTTCCATCAGTTCGCGGGAAAGGTTTTCCACGCTCTGGATTTCGGAATCCGCTTCGGGGTTGACCGCACCGCCGTCCGCTAGGACCTCGGCGTAAGTCGCTTTGGAGTCCGCCTTGAGCGGACTGTCGAACGAAACGCCGCGCTGCCCGATTTGGATGAGTTCGCGGATGTCTTCGCTGATTTCCTTTCCGCGGGATTGCTCGTGGAGGGCACGGCGGACGCGTAAATGTTGGTTTGCCGGCAGGCGGATGAGGTTTCCTTGCTCGTTGATGGCGCGCGTAATGTAAGCTTTGATCCACCACACGCCGTAACTGATGAATTTGAGTCCGCGTGTGTGTTCAAAACTTTCGATGGCGCGGACAAGGCCCATGGCGCCTTCGCTCACTAGATCTGGCAGGGGAATGGGGCAACCGCGGTATTGGATGGCAACTTTCAACACAAAGCGCATATTGGCAGAAATCAATTTCTGACGGGCAATTTTGTCGCCTTCTCGGGCTTTTTGGAAAAGAATTTGTTCTTCGTCGCGGGTCAGAGGAGCTGTTTTGCGGATGTCGTCCAAATAACGTTTGAGGGTGACATCAGTTGAATCAATATGCATTTATCTTCCTTTTTCCTATAATATCGCATTTTTTAGAGCAAGGAGTGTGCCAAAAAATGTAAAATTTCTTTGGAAAGGGGGCTGCGCGGGCGTTTTGGGGAATTTTTAATTTTTTCAAAGGAATTTCCATGGCGAATAGTGACGCCCATCGTGGAATTTTGCCAGTTCTAAGGGAGGCTTTTTATGGGCGTCTGTTTTTTAATACGAAAATCTCGATTAAGTGTCAATTTATGAATACGCGTAAAAACTCGGGAAATTTTGAACATTTTCCCACAAAGGAATGGGTGCGGACGGTTGGGGATGGAATTTCGAAAGGCGAAACGCCGATGGCAGTCATTCTCCCAAAAATCCTATATTTTTCCCGTATGTCAATTCATGAACCAGATCAATCTGTTTGGGATCGTTTTTGGGCCCGCAAAAAAGACTTGTCCAAAGTTTACCCGGCATCGCCCACAATCATCCGGACAATCGAAAAACATTTCCCTAATGTCGAAGGTTTGAAAATCCTTGAAGTGGGGCCGGGGACCGGTCGGGACAGTGCGACTCTCGCTCATCGAGGAGCAGACGTTTACGTTTTGGATTTTTCCGTGGAAAGTTTGAAAACGGTCGAATCGTTGCGGCTCCGGGAACATCTTGAAGACAACTTGCACTGTATCCGCGGCGACGCTTTCCACGCTCCCTTTCCCGATGGAACATTCGACCTGGTGTTTCACCAGGGACTCGCGGAACATTTCGTGGATCCCAATCCGCTGATTGCGGAAAACTTCCGCATCGTCAAGCCCGGAGGATTCCTTCTTTGCGATGTTCCTCAAACTTTTCATCTTTACACCGTCATCAAGCACATCTTGATTGCGATGGATAAATGGTTCGCCGGTTGGGAAACGCAGTTCACAATCAACGGCTTGCGCAAATTGTTGACGCGTGCCGGATTCGTCCCCAAGTATGAATACGGAGACTGGATGCGTCCCAATCTTTTCTACCGGATGCTCCGCGAAGCCTGTTTCAAGTTGAATGTGGAGTTGCCCAAGTATCCATTTGCCGGAACGGCGTTTCAAAAGGCGAATAATGCTGTTCTCGATGCTCTAGATCGCTTTCCCTTGGCGCGTTATACGCAACTTTCCATAGGAATTTTGGCGGAAAAGCCGCATTCATGAACAGCCAGCTCAAGTCTTTTCTGATTTTTTCCCTGAAGCTTCTGGTTACGCTGGTTCCTTGTTACTTTGTGTACAACAACATCGTCGAGGCTCCGGGATGGGATGCGGGCGACATTGGTGGACTTTTTTCAACGTCTTCGGTGTTGCCCTTGTGCATTGCCGTTTTGTGTCTGTTCCTTTCGAATTTTACGGGATGCCTCCAATGGAAGCTGCTGCTTGCCAAACAGAACGTCCGCATGGGCTACTGGCACTTGGTGAAGCTTTACTTTGTCGGACTTTTTTTCAACAACTTCATGCCGGGAAATGTCGGCGGCGATGTGAAAAAGGTTTACGACATCCGGGTGCAGGGTGATCAGAAAACGGTTGGCGGCGGATTGACGGCGACTTTGTTCGACAGACTTTTCGGACTCTTCTTTTTGAACGTGCTTGCGCTCTCTGTCGGGGCTCTTTTCTTTGTTCGCGATCCGGAGCAGCGGCTGCTGTTATTGCCGTCTTTGTGGGTCTTTTTCGGCTTCTGCTCTCTTTTCGCGGGGCTTTTCAGCCGCCGTTTGGGAAGAGTGTTCTCCTGGTTTTCCGGGAAGCTCTTGCCGCATTCGGTACAGAATCGCGTTTTGCGCTTTCAGGACAGATTCCAGGAATTTCGGGATTGGCGGCTCTGGGTTCAAATAACGGCTCTTTCCGCATTGACGCAAAGCTTGCGCGTGGTCGTGCATTTCTTTTGCGGCATCGCGATTGGCGTTTCCATCGACATCTCGTGGTATTTCTTTTTTATTCCGATGGTGGCTGTGGTGAGTGCGCTTCCGATATCGATTGGCGGATTTGGCCCGCGCGAATTGCTGGCGCAGTCCCTTTTTGAGCACATTGGCGTTCCCGGTTTGCAATCTGTTTTTGTGCAATTGCTAGCCTATTTGGCCAGTTTGGTGGTGAGCCTTTGGGGGGCGTTCTTCTTCCTTACCGAAAAAAAACGGAAGGCGTGAAATCTTTCGCGTTCCGTTTTCTCCGCAATTAAGCTTTTGTCCGGGCGGCGTCCTGGTTTGTCCGGGCGGCGTCCTGGAACAGGGCGAACACGCGCGGGGCTAGTTCCGTTTTGGGGTTTACGGATTTTTCGGCGGCAAGGCTCTTGACGTCGATGGGTTCCAAGACGGTCGAATGGACTTGAATTTTTCCGGAGGACTTCCGGGATTCCCACGTGTTGCGGGAACCTTGAATGTAAATCGGCAGAATGATTGCGTCTAAATCGGCGGCCAGCCGGAACGCTCCGCTTTTGAACGCGTGTACGGCTCCGTCCTTGCTGCGCGTCCCTTCGGGAAAGATAAATACGTGGGGAATTTCGTTCGAAGATTCTATCCGCTTTTTCAATTCGACTCCCGCCCGCGGATTTTTTCGGTCTAAAAAGACGCAGTGCAATTGCTTCATCCAGAAATTCAGAAAGGGAATGTAGGTGAGTGTCTTTTTCGCCATGAATCCGATGGTGCGGCCCAATGTCAAAAAGACGATGGGAATGTCGAAATAGGACTGGTGGTTTCCGACGACGACGACGGGGCGGCTCCAGTCAACACGGGAAAGTGCGGACTGGTTTTCGATTTCTATCTGGACGCGCAAAACGCGGAAGCAAAATTTGGTGAAGGTTTGTACCCGGAACTCCACCCAGGCGGGGATCGATTTGCGCAAAAAGAGGCAGCGGAAAAGAAATGGCGGCATGGCAAACAGCATGTAACCCAAAATCAGGACGACGGCGCGAATCTTGAACAAGAACAGAGGCATGGTCGATTTCTCCGGAAGCGGATGCTCTAAAAATTTGAGAAAGCGTGACGGCTTGAATTCGGTTAATCGGCCTTTCCAAAACCGGCGTTTACAATATAGCAAAATGAGGCACGCCTCTGCGCGAGTCACTCCCACGTAAAACAGGCGTTTTTCTTCTTCGAATTGCCGTTTCCGCTCTTTTCGGGAACCTTCACATTCGCCGGGGGTCAGGGATTCGGCAAGGCCCGCGTAAAAGACGACTGTGTATTGCAGACCTTTTGAACCGTGGACTGTTTCGACATGTACGCCGGGAATTTCCGGCGTTTCGGCATCTTCTGCGCGGAATAGGGGAATGCGGAAACTGTCCAGGGCTTCTTCGTAATAAAGGCGCTGCCTGTTGTAGCGGACTAAAATGGCGAAATTTCCGTAATCCAAGTCATACGCTTCGCGCAATTCGCGGATTTTCGAAACGATGCGGAGAATTTCTGTTTGAGGATTTTCGCACGTCCAAAGTTCCGGCGTTCTGTTCTCGGCAAATAACGGCGCATTCGAGCTGTTGCCGGCCCGCAGCGTTTTGCGCAGAAGAAGCGACTTGCTTTCAAAAATCCGGTTGGCGAGGTAAAGAATCTGGGGAACGGAGCGGTAATTCCATTCGAGGCGCAACAACGTAGACTGGGAAAAGTCTTTGCAAAAGCGGAAAACATTGCCGATGTCCGCTCCGCGGAACCCGTAAATGGCCTGGTCGTCGTCGCCGACGGCGAATAGGTTCCGGTTTTCTCCGAGGATGGCGCGCACTAGTCTGTATTGCGAAGGATTGATGTCTTGATATTCGTCTACAAGGACTTCTCTGTAGCGTTGCTGAATTTCTATTCGCACGGCGGAATTTCGCAAAATCAGGTCGGTCGACAGGTAAATGAGGTCTTCGAAAACGATTTTTCCCGAATTCAAAACGCCTTTCCGGATGGGCGAGAGTTTGCGGACGAGTTTGGTTGGAAGTTCCGGGTTGAATAGCTCATCGCGCGGGAGTTTCTCTGGGGAAATCCGGTGCTCCGCCAGCTCGCAGGCGAAATGTTCTCCGGCATTTTCCGAGGGCCGCGGCGCTTTGTGAAATCCGGCCAGTTCCCATCCGAACTTTCCGCCGAATTTTTCGCGGAGAATCGCATAGGCAAGCGAATGGAATGTGCTCAGCCGGATGTTGGCTGCGGGGAACAGTTTTTGTACGCGCTCCCGCATCTCGGCGGCCGCTTTGGCGGTGAATGTCAGCGCAAGTAGGGATTCGGGTGCGGCACCTTGTAAAATTCGCCACTGAATCCGGCGGGTGAGTACGGATGTTTTTCCCGAGCCTGCGGCGGCGAGAATCAATAAGGGACCGCCTTTTTGATGGTCGAAGAGGACGGCGCGCCTTTGGTCGCTGTTGAGACCGTGTAAAATTTGGCATTCCATTTCGTTTCGGGTGTTCATAGGCTTCCTTTAAAAAGAGTCTAGGGAATAGACGCTTTGGGGGCGAAAAAGAAGAAGTTTTTTTTCAGTGGACCGTTTTTTTTCCGTGTCTATGTTTGAATGTGGATTTTTGGCAAGGGGTTTTTATCAAAATATCTGTGGATAGATTGTGATTTTGACTGGAATATGCACGGGTGTGTTTGGGGCATTGTTTGGGCTGTAATTGACCATAAAAAGGCTTCCCCTTAAATTTGGCAAATATCGCCGTTTTCTGTTTTTTTTGAAAAATTTTCGCCCTTTTGGGCTGTTTTAGTTAAATTGCAGGGCGAAAAATAAAGAAAAACTTTTTGGTGTGTGTTAGGTTGAAATGTCGATAGATAATGTGATTCGTTTGTCAGAAGTTCAGCAGGACCTTTGGTCCTCTGTTCTCGCTTGTTTGCGCAATACGCTTTCTTCTGCCGCTGTCGAAATGTGGTTCGGAAACATCCGTTTGGATTCGGTGGAGGGCGATTGTGCAAAATTGGTCGCGGCGAACGATTTGGTGGTCACGTGGATCGATGGACACTTCAAAGAAGCCCTGCTCGACGCGCTCCGTAAGGTGTCGGAGGGCGTTTCCCGGTACGAAATTTCCGTAGCAGCCAAAAGTCAGCCCGCTCCAGTCCTCTCCCTGTCGTCTTCAGAGACGCCTTCGGCTGTACGAAAACCGAAATTCAGCCGGGAAGAGCGAGAAAATGCGCTGACTCTGGCATCTTTTTACCCACAATATTCCTTTGACACCTTTGTCGAGGGCGATTCGAATCGGTTGGCGTTGACCATGTGCCGTACCATTGCCGAAAATCCGCGGGAATGTACGATGAATCCGTTTTTTCTTTTTGGAAAAACGGGAGTCGGAAAAACCCATCTGCTCCAGTCGATTGGCCGTTACGCAATCAAATACGGAACGGCTCCCCGGGTCGTTTTCCAAACGGCGGAACGTTTTTTAAAAGACTTCATGTTGACGCAAACTTCGGCATCGCGCGAAGACCGCGCCGAGGCACTCTCGAAATTGCGTTACACCTATGAAGAACCGCAGCTCTTGCTTTTAGACGATATCCAAGTTTTAGCGGGCATTGGCCGCGGAGCAACGGAAAAGGCTCTGTTCGACGTGCTGCAAAAGCGCGTTTCCGAGGGACGGCAAACCGTTTTTTGCGCAGACAGGCGCCCATCCGAAATTCCCAATCTGTACGAGGGATTCTCCCGGTTTGATTCGAACGTCGTCGCGGTGAATACGCCCGACTTGAAAACCCGTTTGAACATTTTCCGCAAAAAGGCGAAGGATTTGCAAATCCCGGAACAAGAGCGGGAACGCATTTTTCATTGGGCGGCGACCCATCAGCAGGGGAATGTCCGTGAAATCGAAGGCGTCGTGACAAAACTTCTCGCTTACCAAGATTTGCTGGGAGTGAATCTGACTCTGGAATCGTTCAAGGAACTCTGCGGCTCTTGCAATGTCGCATTGTCTGCGGAAGCTGCGGACAGGCAACTTCCGACCATTCAGTCCATTAAAGAAGTCGTCGCTCTTTCGTATAAGGTTTCTGTGGAATCGCTCCGGGCGAACACCCGGGTTCAGTCGATTTCGTATCCGCGGAAAGTGGCCATGTACCTTTGCCGCGAATTGACCAAAGAATCCCTTTCGAATATCGGATTCCATTTTGGACGGGACTATTCGACGGTCATAGCGAATATCAAATCGGTCGAGCGCGAAATGCGCAGAGAGCCAGAATTTGCCGAAAAAGTCGAAAAATTGAAGGAAACTTTCGCTATTTGATGTTTAAAACGGCCAAAAAGCCGTTTTTTACCTTTCCTTGTTTCCTTTTTTTTACGCTAAAGCGTGGAATTGTATAAATTTATAGAGTGGAAAAAAGTATTCTGGCAAAATGCGGTTATACGCTTGTTGAAGTCCTGACTGTCGTTGCGATGATCGGGATTCTTTCTGCTGTGGGCTACGGTGGCTTGCAGGGAGCGATTGCGAACAGTCGTATTAAGGATGCTGCCTTTAATCTAGCCGCTTACGCAGAGTCGACTGCCAATCGGGCGCGGCAACTCAACGATACGCTTTGCGTCAAAAAGAAAACGGACAAAATGCTTGTGACATATCGGGCTAGCTGTGCAAACTCGGATTCCGGGGATCCCATAGACAGTTTGGAAATGGTCGTTGGGGTTTCCCTTGTGGATGCTTCGGTAGAAGGCTTGCCTGGGGAAAATTGGGCAGAAGGAGCGGAATTTGTTCCCCGCTTTGGTCTTTCGGCGATGCCGTTTGAAGGTTATTGGGCGGCTAAATACGGGAACGAAAATCTTTACGGTGCCGCTGTCAAGGAAAAAATGAAGAATGCGATTCTCCCCCAAAAAGGTTCTTCTGACGGATTCAGCGATTTGTGAGGTTCCCATGGATCTGGCGTTCAAAAATAAAATGAAAAAGGGAATCGGCATCATGGAAGTGCTTGTCGCGATAGCCGTTTTGGGGTTCTTGTATTTGGCGGTGAACAATTTGCAATCCGGCAACCGTGAAACGTTGCTGCGCATCCGCGGACGGGACGGGGCTGTCGAAGTTGCCCAGCAGGTTATTGATTCGCTCAGCCGCGTCGGGTTGACCTCGTTGCAAGATACGGTGAAAATCGAAGACATTCCACGGACATGGCGTGGGCAGCCCGGTCTGATTTCGCACGATATGACAGTCCTTTACGATGCCGTCATCGCCGTTTCTCCGGATACCGCCTTTACCGCGACGGATTCTTCGGAATACGACAAAGTTTCTCATGTCTATGCCAAGCGGATTGATGTGACTGTTTCGTGGCCATTCAAAAGTTCGACGCAGTCCATTCAAATATCGAGGATTATCCGATGAAAAAGAACGGCTTCACTTTGATGGAACTGGTTGTTTACATCGCGATGATAGGCATCGTGGTTTTGATTGCTGGCGAGGCTTTTTCCAACAGCACCAAGTTCCGCGTGCGCACCCAGAACATGCTCAAAGCGTCGGAAGAGGCTTCGAATGTGGCGGCGATTTTCCGGGATGACGTTTCGCAAATGGGGGCGAAGAGTTCAAAAGAAGAGTCTGCCGTGGCGGCGACAGATGTGTTTTATGTGGCGAATGTGGATAAAATTTACATGGATCCGTTCAATGCGGATAAATCCTTGGCGGATTCCTCTTCGTTTTTGATTGAAAACGACAGTGCGCTCACGTTTCGCCGGATGCGTTATGACCATGACGGTTCTTTTGTTTCTATCGAAGAAGTTTCGTGGTATGTCGAGAATGAAACGCTTTACCGCACGTGCAAAGTCCTAGAAAAGAGTCCCGGGTATTCTTTTGCCGCCGATGATCCGTGTTCCAAATCAGACGATCCGGAAGCGGTGGAAATGGCGACGGGCGTGGAAAGGTTCCAGGTGCTGCCCGGACTCCCCATCATTCGGACGAATGCCGCTTCTGCCGAATTCAAAACGGTCCAAATGTTCCCTCCCGAAGGCATGGAGGAATTTGACTTTGCAGGGCGCTACGGAGAAACGGATTACCTGATGACGCAAATTGGAAAAGGTGGAAAGTCGGTGAAAATTTCGGGATTTACGACCAATTACGATTCGGAAAAGGGTGAAATTGTCGCCGGCGGTAAAAAGGTGAATCAGATTTTTGCGACGACAAACACGGGGAGCTCTGCTGGTTGGAAACAGCTGTGCGCTCAGGATGACAATCATTTCATGTTCATTCCGGGTGTTTTATACGAAATTTCCTTTGAACTGGAAGCGTTAAACGATGAAATGCGCACCTTTGTTCCCGGGCGAGACCACATGGCCGTCGGATTTCGCCTGGTGAACGGAAAACGCCCGGCTGCCATTGACGACTTTATGTTTTATCCGCCGACAGGCGATGAGTCCACGGCGGCGCGGAAAATGCGCTTTACGGTTCCCGATACGGTGAAAAACGCCTGTTTGGCCTTTACATTTGCCAGTTATTCTCCGATGATAGCGAAAGGCTCGATGAACATCAGCCATTTGACACTCAAACGGGTGGCGCAATTCGGTTACGAATTTGATTCGACAAAAGAATTGAAAGTAGCGGACAAACAAAATGTGAAAGCGCTGCAATTGTCGTTAATCATCAACAGGCGAAACGAAACGGGGAACGATTCGATTATCGTGCCGGTTCCCAGCAACGGTCCCAGGGACTGAGCGAGGCTTTATGGCGAATACGAAGAAAGGCGTTTCATTGATTGTCGTGATGCTGTTCATGTTAGTGGCGACTATTGCGGCTACGGCGACTTTCCGTTGGCTTTCGCGGCAAAGCGATGCCTCGGCATCGCGGATGCGCACAAACGAAGCTTACCAGTCGGCAGTGGCGGGTATCGATGCTGCCCGTTCGTGGATGACTTACCATGCAAATGATGTGGGTGCCTTGTTGAAACAATACGAGGACGACAACCGGAAACCGGTGAAGTTGAATTCCCGAATTGCGGCGTTTTCGCGGGGCGGGCAAATTTACGACGTTTGGCTTGTCGGTTCGAACACGGATTCAAAGCCTTATAAATTGAAATTGCTGTCTTCGGGAAAATCGCGGAACGGCAGCGTTTACAATGTGGAAGCGGTGCTGAACGTGCAGGGGCTTTACCGTGTTCAATTGCCGGGAATGGGTTCGGAAGTGAATTTTGAATACGCCTATTTTGGCGGCTCCACGAAAAATCATGGCAACATGAATCCGTCGGCGATGTTGGTGAATGGAAACTGGGAGGGGAATCCGAACGAAGTCACAAACAACTTTGTTGTCACGGGGAACGCTTCGCTTTCGGGAAATAA
Organism: uncultured Fibrobacter sp.; assembly: GCA_964587155.1. GTDB lineage: Bacteria > Fibrobacterota > Fibrobacteria > Fibrobacterales > Fibrobacteraceae > Hallerella. Next base: position 44,485 of record CAZPKF010000004.1, on the reverse strand, counting down.
CCTGAGCATTGGAAAAACGGCTTGCATCGGCGGCAATTTGAGCACGCAAAACGGCTTTAAGGGAAAGGACCTTTACGTTGCGGGAAACGCAACAAGCTTTAACGCGGCGATTTCCGGCGATGCGTATTTTGCGGGCGACGTTGAAATGGGAAGCGTTTCGACTCCGGGATTTTCGGTGACGGGGAGCGTGACCCTTGACGGAAAGATGACGACAGACCAAAGCGCATTCCATCCTCAAATTGGAGGGAATTTTTGTGCGACATCCGATGCGGTCATTTATTCCAGTGGAACAAATAATCCGTTTGAAGTTTTCGGCAACACGTGGATAGACAATCCGAATGGCATTTTCACCGGGAACGACAATTCCGGGACTTACGACAAAATCGTCTTTGGAAAAGACAAGAATTCTTCTGTTTATATCCGTTCGGCACATCCCTACAGCGATTATGAAAAATTGATGGAAAAATCGTTTACGGAAGATATGAGTTTCAGGAAAAAATGTAATGACAACAATCAAAGAGGACCTTATGAAGATACTCATGCGAAATGTGACTATTTTGACCCGTGGGACAATGGCAGTTATAGCCCGTATGTCAAAGTAAACCCTGCTCCGGACAAGTATTACCTTTACCATTTGCCGGCGGATACAGCCGATGTGGAATTTAAAAGTTACCAAAACAGTTATTGGGCGCATTGTACGAGTGGACCGGGGTCCGAGTGCCAGAGCTATGCTTACCCGACGACAATTTACGCTTACTTTGTTGGAAATCAGCTTTACTATGACTTGGGCTATAAATGGAATTCTTTCCGGGCGGATTTGAACGGATCCAATATCACGGGTTCTCCTTATTGCTATAAACGTTCGGATTTTCACCCTGTCTGTGGCGTTTCTCCGTGGTTCAAGGTCGGCGGAACACTCAAATCATGGACGGATTCTCCCAATTTCTGCGTGGCGGATTCGCTCAAATCCCGTTGTGACTCCCTGTGGGAAAAGAAGCCCGGATGCGACGGTTCTTCTTACAAGGTCGACGACATGCTCCAAACTGCGGAAAGTGCGTTTTCTTCTTACGCGAGCAAGGGATGTGCGGCGGGCATCACCGTTTGGAACAACGATTTAAGCAAGAATCTGAACGCCTGCTACGAAGAACTTTCTGGAGATGCCGACAAGGCAAAAGAGAATCTTTACAACGGCTACCTGGTTGTCAAAGTGAGTTATTCCAGCAAACAGGATCCAAAGGAACCGCTCAAAGGAAAGTTCATCATCATTGTCGATAATCAGATGGGGCAAAATTCCCTTCCGCCGACAACTGAAGACTCTTATGTGTTTTTGCTGTTGAAAGAAGGGGGGAACGGCGAAATTCAGGACGCTGTTCCAGGCATAACGAACAAGTACAATTACTTTATTTATACAGAAAAGGATGCGACAAAACTCCTCTTTAAATCAACTCTTTCCGGGTCTGTTTATGCGACTGCGGAAAACTGTTCTAAAATCGGCGACTTGGATATTGCCAAAATCGAATACAATCAAAGCTTGATGAACAGCTTGACGCAAAGCAAAATCATTTGCAATGCAGATGCTGCTGTTTGTGGTGGCGCCACTTCGAGTTCGGGCGCGTCGTCTTCGGAATATACGATGGCGACGGGAAAGCCGGATGCTTATTATACTGCCATGGCACCGCAGCTTTCCATTTCGCTCGAATCCCAGTATGCGCACAAGGGAAATCTTCCGGATGATTCTGCCGAAGAGTTGTCTTCTTCGTTTATCGTGTTGCCGCGAGTGGCTTATCTGCCGCGGGATCCTTATGGCAAGCTGAGCGATTACTATAAAGTGGTCAGTTTGAATTCTTCGGAGCCGTTTAAAGAGACGGGAATCCGGTGCGAAAGCCTTTCTGGTGGAACAGCGAGCATTCCGACGGTTGGATTGATGTTCGATAGAAAATCGACAAATCCGGAATTGTTGACGAAAGGAATTTACGGCTGCACCGTTTCGGCGGAATCCAAGGCGACATCGGGCGAGGTTCCTTTTTACGTCGTCGTTTCTGGTGAAGAAAGCAGCGCACCCGAAGTTCAATTTGGCGAAGCGCAGCTGCAACTGAAAAAAGGCAATTCGACAAAAGTCGTTTTGACTGTTCCCACGACAACGGCGGCGCCGGCAAATTGCAAAGTTTCCATTATCCGGCCGGCAGAAACGCTGGGCTGGTCTGTGACTCCAATGAACGGCATTTCTTGCAATGGCGAAAATTGTACGATTGACATCAACACGTCGGCGGCGACAACGGAAATTTTTGATGTTCAAAATGAATCGGCGATAACGTCCGGGCTTTTGTTCCAAATTTCAGAAGTGGAAGGCTGCAATATTGGACAAAACAATTTTGAATACATTTACAACTCTTCTTCGGTTTCGGTACAAAGGAAAGGCCTTGCGGCTTTTTGTGCGGGGCCGGGAAGTGCGAATGAAAAGTGTAAAATTGGCGGCGAATACGAAAAGTGGATTCAGAGTGACCGTCCCAATTGTTCAACAACCGAAGAATGGGTGATGCCCAATTGCAACGACCGCGTGACCGGATTGAAGAACGAAGACTGGACCTGCTCTGCGGACGGCAGCGACTTTACATTTGTCACGCCGTCGGTTCCCAATGGCTGTGAAGCGGTGATTCCCACAGCTTCGGAAGGAAACTTGTTGAGGGCGGCAGATCTCAATCCAGAAAATAGTGAAACGTATTTCCTTTACGGTGAATTGAAAGCCGAAGCGCAAACATTCTTTGTCGGGTTTGAAGGCGAAGGCATTCAGAACTCCCAGACGATTTCCATTTCGGTTACGGGCAACGGCGAACGGAACCATTCCTGTTCGTATGCGGATTACAAAGCGAATTCGGACAATTGTTCTTTTGCTGTTTACACGGGTGAAACGGTGACTCTTTCTTTGAAAACCGCTGCGGACAAGGAAAATTTCAACTATTGGGAATGTGCGTCTGGTTTGGATTGCCCGGATAATTCGGAGCCGTTTACGGGAGACACTTACGTGATTTCTGTTACCGATGGCGATGTTGTGATGGCGCACTTTGGCGAAAGCGACAAACATTGCTTCTTTGATGAATTCAAAAATCACGGACTTGAATGTTCTTCGGGCAATTTGGGCGGCAATGCGGAATATTGCATCGATGAATGCGCTGGGGATGTTTGCAATGTGGGACTGGGAAAAAATTCGTTTGCCAAGTGGCTGCTTCTCCGCGGCGACCGGAATCGGATCGAATTCTTGAACGATGGAAAAATCCAGTATTCGTCCACGGCGATTCGCGAAGATTCCAAATTGGGAGAATCTCCGGTAATGGTTTTGAGCACGGTGATGGCGGGGCTTTACGGAACGTTGAAAGCGCAATTCCAAGTGCCCATGCTGGGGGGCGTCGCAAATGAAAGCGAGGCGATGGTCAAAAAATCGGGATTTTTGCTGCGTTCCAATTCAAAAGCGTCTGAATATTTACTGTTGACCATTTTTGGAAACGCTTCGCGCGAACTCCGTGCGAGCCTTTGTAAGCAAAACGGTGATTGCGTAGAAGAAGCGGCGTTCAAACAAAACGGCAGCTCCGTTTCTGTGGGGTCTTCGCAAATTGTGCTGCTTTCTGCCACGTTTGGAAAAGTGGAATCCGGCAAAGATGCGCTCCAATTAGAAGTCTCCTTGGATTCTTGGAGTTCTTCGAAAGCGAGTGTAGTCTTTGAACTTCCGAATGCGGATTTGATAGGTTCCGAAAAATTGAACAGCCGCGGCATTCATGAATACGTGGGATTCAGCCTGGCGGATCCGAATTTTAAACTTTACGGAATCGGCTGGAAAAGCGACGATTACGCTTCGACGTGCTGGGATACCTATCCGACAGTTTCCTGTTCTTTCAAAGCCGCTTACGCGGGCGGCATTGTGCCTCAAAACGAAGAGACAAAGCCTTGGGTGGGACTTTCTGCCTGGTTTGATTCCAAGGGATGTTTTGCCAAGTATTATTATCAGGGAAAGGATGCCTGCGGCGGAACGCAAGCGTCTTATTCGGAGTGTTCTTCGGGATATCTGTTTACGGAAGGCGGCCCGCATGGCGTTTTGGAACCGATGACTTTGGCGAAGGCGAAAGTTTCGGGGTGCGCTTTGGGAGGAGAAGAATCCTCGTGGATGGAGAATGCGGAAGACGACTGCGGCTCTTTCTGGGTGGGAGAATTTACGGCGTGTTCCGAAGACGTGAATTTTATTCAAGGCTCTGGGGATGGCGAGGGAATTTACTTCCCGGTTTCGGCTTTGGCGAATAAGGCGACTGTGAATTTGCGGGATGCTTCGCTCGTTCTTGATCTTTCGAACGAACAGCTTTCTGAAGTTCAGGTTTATCTGTATAGTCAAAATTCTTCGGATGGATTTTCTTATGGGAGCGCGCCGGTTTACAGTTTGCCGTGGACGACGACGCAAACGGGAAGCGTGACTTTTTCGATGGACGATTTGATGACTGTTGATGGCTTTGACGTAGAACACGTCGCCGGCGTATACATCAAAAATGTGGGGGCTTCGAGTGTCAAAGTCAATTCTGTGCAATCTTCTTGTCCGAATGTGCTCCGATTGTTGAATTGTTCGGCTCAATATGTTTCGACTTCGAATGCTTGGGAAATTGCAGTTGGCGTTACCAATCCTTCGCAGGTGAAATCATTTGAAATCAAAGAAGTTGGCGTTAATTTGTCTGGAAACGCATCGTGTGACGAAACGGATGCCTTGCCGGAAAATCATTGCAAATGGACGGGCAACGTGGCTATGTTCAACTGGACGGACAATCCGTATGGTTCTTCGGAAACGAAAAATTATGCGTTCCAGGTTTCTCTAAAAAATGCTGCCGATGAATTGGTCGACGGATCACCCTTTGAATGTCGGGTGACGCAACCTTCGGCGATTACGGCGACCTGTGATGGCGTTTCGAAAAAAACGGTTTTCGCGGGCGAAGGCTTGCCTGTATTCCAATACAGTCTGCTAAATTGCCCCGAAGGAAAGGGCTGCGACTATCGCGTCGTATTGGATGCATCGGATGAAATTCTTTCGGAGAAGAATCATGAAGGCGGTTCTGGTTTAGCGACTTCGACGACGGCTGCGAATATCAAAGAGAAACCGTTGACGACAGGAACTCACCGCTTTACATTAGAAAGTACGAGTGCGGACAAAGCGTTCAACAGCTGCTCCTTGGAATTTGACGTGGTGGAGGCAGAATCGAGTTCCAGTGCGGAAGAAAGCAGCTCGAGTGTGGAAGAAAGCAGTTCTAGCGAAGAGCTGGTTTCCAGTTCCAGTGCCGAAAAGCAATTGTCGGTAAAGTGCGGCCTTTCGATGAATAATTACAGCTTCGGGGAAAGTTCCACATATTATAGAAGCAAGGACATTTACATTGTTGCGCAAAACAATGTAAATGAAAACGAATCTTATCCATTAGAGCTTTATGAAGGAGAGTCTTCATTAGGGGAATTTTTGCTCAAAGCCAACACAAATCTCTCCGTCATGCTTTTGGGAAAAAGGAGTGTGGGAAGTTACAACTGGACGTTAAAATACAAAGGCGTCACGCAGTGCGTTGTCTATGCAGAAGTGATTTCTGCGTTGTCGTGCTCGGTTTCTGAAACGGAGATCGGTTTAGGAGAACCTTTCACTTGGAAAACGCTTTATGCAGGATACTGTAGGAATTCTTCGATTACGGGGAATGGTGTTTCACAAAGAAATTGTGCGGAATCCCATACAATTACCCCGACAGAAGAGGGAACTCTGCAATATGTCTTCCATGTTGTTGATGGTGAATTAGGAAAGGACTCCTGTTCTCAAACGATAACGGTCAAAGAACGCGCGCCGACGATTACGTGTCCGGCGGACCAAACGGAGAAAACGGGTTCTTCTGTATCTGTTCTCCCGAAGGCGTTGGAAGGCTGCGGCAAGGGCTGTACTTATGAAATCTCTCTAGACGGAAACAGTTTGAAATCAGGAACCGATTATTCGGGAGGTGCCGTTTCTTTCCCGGGAGAATCTGTGGATGGAACCTATTCTTATCTTTTCAGGGTTTCTAATTCTGAAGGCTCGGATGACTGCAATTTCAGTGTAACCTATTCGGCGGATGTTATGTCGAATTCGGCGTGCCTAGGTAATGATAATGGTTGGCCGGAGATTAAAAATATAGTAGATGCAGGTGAGTATAAAGTTTTGCATGATTGCAAAGGTTCGCAATGGTTCTATCAATGTTCCGGGACTGTTTCCTATGGTTCGACAACATTGGAGTGTAATAATGTGGAACACAAAGACATTGCTGTCAGTACAATGCCTGCGTCTGGAAGCGTTTTGATCATACCCGAAGGGTCTTCTGTCAGCAAGTTGGGTTGTGACCGCGGATCCGGTACGAGTCCTTGCGGAACAACGGGCATCACAAAATACTAGAATTCAAGATAATCCCCGCCCTATTTTGGCGAGGATAATCTCCGGTGGAATTTCATCCAAAAAATGAACGGCTAAATTTTAAGCCTTGAATCGATTCGTTCTATGACCTTTGGGAATGGAGCGCCTGCAAAGGCGTTCCATTTTGCAAAAACGGTTTCACTTTTGATGTTGAAACCGTGCAAAATTCAATCCATTTGCCGAAAAGCTTTTCGTTTGAACCCCAACCCAATCCACAGATTCCATTTCACGGCTCTCTTCCGTTTTTTATCTCGGAATCTTTAGCCAAAATCAATTCGGCGGAAAGAAAATGTAGGCGATTGTAATGGCGGCGATAATGCCCACGGCATCGGCGATCAGCGCACAGGTGACAGCGTGTCGCGTTTTGCGGACACCGACAGAACCAAAGTATACGGCGACAATGTAAAACGTGGTGTCGGCTGCTCCCTGGAACATGCAGCTTAGGCGGCCTGCGAAACTGTCCGGGCCCAAGGATTTCATTGTGTCGATCATCATGCCGCGGGCTCCGCTTCCGCTGAGAGGCTTCATAATTGCCGTGGGCAAAGCGGGGACGACATCGTTTCCGATTCCAAAAAGTCCGAGCAATTTGGAAATTCCCCCCATGACCAAATCCATGGCTCCGCTTGCCCGGAATACAGCGACTCCGACGAGAATGGCGACCAGGTAGGGAATGACCATGACCGCCGTTTGGAAGCCTTCTTTTGCCCCTTCGACAAAAGCTTCGTATGCGCGGACTTTTTTATAAACGGCCAGTCCCAAAAAGGCGATGATGATTCCAAACAGGATGAGTCCGCTGATGAATAAACTGGTTGTTCCCAACGCTTCTGCAGTCAGATGACTGAAGTAGGCGAGCGTCGCAAGGACAAATGCGGAAAGTCCACCAATCCAAAGAAGAGTCACGGGGTCTTTCAATTTGATTTTTTGAAAAAAACTGACCGCGATGATGCCCGCCAGTGTGCTGAAAAACGTGGCAAGTAAAATCGGCAAAAAAACGTCGCTGGGATTAGCCGCACCCAACTGAGCGCGGTAAGTCATGATGCTGACAGGAATCAGCGTGAGACCGCTTGCATTCAAAACGAGAAAGAGAATCTGCGAATCACTGGCGACTGCTTTATCCTTGTTCGGATTCAACTCTTGCAGCTCTTTCATGGCTTTCAGACCCATCGGAGTTGCTGCGTTGTCGAGTCCCAGCATGTTCGCGCTGATGTTCATCAGCATGGTGCCGACGACGGGATGCCCCTTGGGAATTTCGGGGAATAGCCTGACGAATAAAGGCTGGACAATCTTAGACAAAATCTGGATAGCCCCCGCCTTTTCTCCGATTTTTAAAATGCCTAGCCAAAGGCTCAAAATCCCCGTGAGTCCCAAGGCGATTTCAAACGCCGTTTTCGCCATGTCGAACGCGGCGAGAATCGTCGAATTGAAAATTCCCGAATTGCCGAAAACCAGCCATTCGACGAGGCACGCGGCGAAGGCTCCGAAAAAGAACAGGAGCCAAATGACGTTCAAGACCATTTCAGCGTTTCCGGTTGGCCATTTCTTTTTTGAGAATGTCCATCACGGGACCGATTTCTGCAGGGGCTTCGAAAATGGGATTTGCAAATTTCGAAACGATGCCGTTGAGCTCTTCTTTGTGGTAAGCCACTTTGAATTCGGTGAATTTCAAGCCGTGCGCGGTGCTGATGACGATGACTTCTTCGTCTTTGTCGATTTTACCTTCGGCGCGGAGTTTGAATAAAGCGCCCAAGGCTACGCCGGTATGAGGACACGCGTAAAGTCCGATGCGGTCTGCCCGTTCCGCTGCGTTAGCCAGTTCGTCTTCGGTCACATCGACGACGATGCCGTTGTAATTTTTGATGGCGCGCTCCGCTTTGGGATAGCTGACCGGATTTCCGATTTGGATGGCGCTTGCCAAAGTCTTTTGCGCCTGCACCGGAACGAGCTTGTCGAATCCGCGGCGATAGGCTTCGGCGAAGGGATTCGCGTTTTGGGCTTGAGCGACGACAATGCGCGGTTTCTTGTCGATGAGTCCCATGGCGAGGCAATCGTCAAAACCTTTGGCCAGGGCGCTCACGTTTCCCAGGTTTCCGCCCGGGATGATGACGGTGTCGGGAACGCGCCAACCCAATTCTTGGCAGATTTCCGGAGAAATTGTCTTTTGCCCTTCGACGCGGAGACTGTTCATGGAATTGGCTAAATAAATGCGGTTGTCTGCCGTGACCTGCTGGACAATTTTCATGCAGCCGTCGAAATCCGTATCCAAGGCAAGTACGATGCTTCCGTTCGAAATGGGCTGGATCAGTTGTGCAACGCTGGTTTTTCCCCGTGGCAAAAAGACGATGCTAGGGATTCCCGCTTTGGCGGTGAAAGCGGCCAGGGCGGCAGAAGTGTCTCCGGTACTGGCGCAAGCGACGGCGTCGATTGCCTTTCCGCGTTTGATCATGGAGTTCACTTGGCTCACCAAAACGGTCATGCCCAAATCTTTGAAACTTCCCGTATGCGAATTGCCGCAAAGTTTCACGTGGAGTGATTTTACACCGATTTCTTTGGCGAGAGCACTTGCGTTGAAAAGGGGGCTGAAGCCTTCTTGGAGGGTGACGATGTCGTCTTCTGGAATTTCGGGCAAGACCATTTCCCGTTTGCTCCAAACACCGCTCAAGTCGGCGGGCTTAAAGCTTTTGCGGCGTTCGGCGAACAGGGCCTTCCATTCGTCGGGTTCCCGGGCGGCGAGCGCTTCGCGGTCGTGGTGGACTTCGAGCAGGCTGCCGTCAACTTTGCTCCGGTAGATGACTTCGTCTAAAGGATAAGTATCAGAACCGTTGATGTTTTGAAAATACGCGTGGAATGGTTTCATAGATTCCTCGAAAGGGATGGCCTTTATTGTTTTTACAGCCGAAATCTAGAAATCCTTTGGGAAAAGACTTTGTATATTTGCACCAGAAGTTTCCTTTTTTCGGAGATTCCGTGAAGAAATTCAGATTTTCGCTTGTGACAGCCTCCCTGCTACCGCTCCTGTTTGCGGCGTGCCTCTTTGATTCGGACGGCGAATCCCTAGTTTCTTGGTTGGACGACCAAGGCTTTCCTTCTAGTTATTTGGTGCAAACGGTCGAAATTGATGATGTAAAGCCTTCTTTTTACAAAGTCGGTTTCGACAGCACTCCGAGAATCAACTATTACCAAGGCGTTTTAGGTGCGGTCAACGGAATGAAACACGAATGGGTGTTGGATTTCGGATTCCGCGACAAGAGTTTCTTCGCTAGGTTCAGAGCGGACAGCGCAAAGGAATTCCGGTCGGGATTTTTGGCGCTTTACCCGGACTCCGGATTTTACGCCCAAGCGGGATTCAAAGATTCCTTGCCGTTGAAAGAAACTCTTTCTGTCCGCATTTCGTGGATTTTGGATACGGGCTCCGGCGAAAAATATCTGGACAGTTTAGGAAATGTCAAGGATTCTGTGTGGCGTGAAAATTTGCGGGCGGCATGGAGCCGCGCGGATTCCGCAGACACGACTTTGGAACTCCGCATTGCGAAACTCGATTCCGCCATCCGCCTCGATTTGCCGAATAAATTTTATGAATCATTGACAAAAATTCAGGATGCGGCCCATCTTCAAATCAAGATATCTGCTCCCGAAGCTTCGCGGCTTTATCGTTTTTATGGTCCGGGCGAAACTACAGTGCCATTCCTCCGGTTGCGGTCTTATTCCACAGTGAAAGTTTCTCCTGCGGGCGATACGGTGCGTTCCGACTCATACAAGAACATTGCGCCGTTCCGTGCGGCGATCATCAGCACGTCGACTGAAACGTGTTCGGATTGCGCCATTTTGCACGGAGGCGTTTTGGAATCGCTGCTGGTGGAAATTCCCGGCAAAAAAATTCTCGAGACGCTGTCCGATTTTTACGGCGACAAGTTCCCCTATACCGAGGGAGATGGCAACGATGTGCGGCAAGCGGTCGTCCTTGCGCAGCTCACTATGCCGCGCTCTTCTTCAAAGGATGGCTCGGAACTGGGATTCCCCGTTCAAGTCGTCGCTTCGACTTTTGTGGATTCGAACGGAACTCCCATCCAATCGTCCGAAGTTTACAAGTTGAACAGGGAATACATCAAAAAATACGGGCATCCCAATTTGGTCTTTTTGGACGGCGACACGCTAGGTCTCCAGCTGACGGAGGGTTTCCGGGCGTTCATCAACCAGGCGGGGACCGGGATGAAAATGCAGATGGTCCTTCGCATGGGATATTCGATGCTCGCTCCTTACGATACGCTTTACTACGACCACGTTACTGAAAAGGGCGATTCTGTGACCATTTTCATGGGATACAACACCTATTCCCGGTATGATTTCACCGATTACATTGAACAGCCGATGTCGATTAAACTCTGGCTGGCTACCAAGCGGAGCGAAGAACCATGATGCGCAAAATCCTCTTTTCTGTTTTTTGTGTTTCCATGGCGGCAAACGCAGCTTCAATGATGGGGCTCGAAGCTTTGGGAAAACCGACCGAAGGGGCCACGGCGATCACGCTTGGACGCGGATATTCGGGTGGAGCGAAGGCGGGTAGCGGCTACGTGGAATGGAACCCGGCAAGTCTTGCGTTTGAAACCAATACGTCTTTCAATGCGACGATTGCGTTCGAAGCGAATGTCGCGTCGAAGGACGAAACGTCGTATGCGTCGACGACTCTCGAAATCCCTTCGCTTTCCTTTGTTTTCGCCATGCATGATTGGGGAACGTTGTCGCTCTCCCTTTCGCAGAAATACACGTCGAATTTAGACGAAGAAGTCGAAGACTCGACAAAGACTAGTTTGGCAAATATCAAGTATAAAGGAAACCTTTACGAGATCACTCCGTCTTATGCGGTTCGTCTCCCGTTTTTCCGGCGCGTTTCTCTGGGCTTTTCCGCTCACTTTGTCATGGGTTCCGTATCCCGGAAGCTGGTTTTAGGTGCGGACAACAGCCAAGTCGCCGCATCGGACGCATGGGCGACGAACAATTCGGAACTTACGGAATCCGCCGAAGGTTCCTGGGAAATCAAAAATCATCCGGCTTATTACACGGGAGCCCTCCACTACAAAGGGAAAAAGGCGTCTTACTACTTTTCTTACACGACTCCTTACACGCTCAAGAACAAGCTCGAATACAACTTGGAATTTAGCCAAACGGACACTCTTGTCCCAACAAAGCTCCACCGCGAAATCGAAGTTCCGCCGACCCTTGCCACGGGGCTTGCGTTCCGCTTCAAAAAACGGAACCATCTCATGCTGGACTTTATGCTTCGGGGATGGGATGCCGATGTGGCCAATATCGCCGGTTCGTGGAATTTAAAGGATTCAACGGACACGCAAACAGAATTCGTCGCCGCTTTGGGGTATGAACGCAGCGGTTCGACAGATTATTTCAAAAGTTACCTCCAGAAAATGGACTTCCGGATTGGGACTTGGTTTAGAAATTATTACATTTCGGATGTCAGGGAATTTGGAGCCGCTATTGGATCCGGTTTCCCGCTGGGACGACGCCAAACGAAGTTGGATGTCGCCATCCAGGGTGGCATGCGCGCGTCGGGCGATGATTCTATCTGGGAAGAGAAATTCATCGGAATCGCCGTTGGACTGACGGGTGTAGGCAACTGGGGCAACAAGCCGAAAACGGTGCACTGATCTGCGCCAAAGGAGAAATCATGGATTCGAAGAAAAAGGCTCCCTCTAAAAGTAAGGTTGTTTCTTCGCTGAAAAAAGCAGTGAAAGATGTCGTCAAAGAAGAAAAGACGAAGGTCAAGGAACTGAAAGCCATTTCGCAAAAGGCTGAATCCAAAGTCGCCGAACTCAAGACGGCTTCTCGCAAGGCGAAGGAAAAAGTCAAGACCAAAGTGGCCGAAATCAAGAGCGCCGTTTCCAAAACGACTCGCACAAAGGCTTCGGAATCCCGCAAATCCACGATAGACAAAGTTTCTACGGCGGCAAAACGGACTGAAAAGGCGAAAGGAAGCCTTGCGGAAAAAAAGACCAAGCCCCAAACCAAGGTTTATCCAAAAGTGGAAAGCGATTCGGCTGCGGCTTTCCAGAATCCGACGGAATTTTCCCCGGAATACCTGGTGCTCATGCAGCGGGACCCCAATTTCCTCCACGCTTTCTGGGAAGTCAGTGAAAGTCGTGTCAAAGAAGCGCTCAAAGACAAAAAAGATACGCTTGTCCTCCGTCTGTACAATGTGGCTTCGGATTTGACCATCCGCAAAAATAAAATGCGGAAATTCCAGGATGTCGAAGTCCCTGCCGATGCCAAAAGCTGGTATGTGCAGAACCGCGGAGCCCAATCGTTCCGCGCAACATTGGGTGTCAAATCGTCTAAGGGTACTTTCGCTCCCTTGCTCGAATCTCCTGCCATGCAAGTTTTCAGCTATGACAGTGTGAAAAAATCCCCGAAGAATGCGGATAGCGCCTTTTTCAAAGCTTCTCTGGGAAATGCGGGAATCGGCGGCTTTGGCAGTTCCGGACTTTCCAGTCAGACTGTTTCGAAGTGGTTGGAAAATTTGGCAAGTTCTTCAGAATCGTTCTTTTCCGGCGCTCTTTCAAATGGGGCGTTTTCAAGCGGCTCGCTTGTGCAAGCTCCGAATCCGGAAAGCGTGAATTACGGCAAGGACTTTTTCCTGTGGGTCAAGACGCGCCTTATCGTTTACGGTGGCACGCGCCCGGATGCCCATCTCCAAGTCCGTGGAGAACCGTTCCCGCTCAATCCAGATGGCACGTTCTCTTTTGAACAGGATTTGCCGGATTCCACTCAGATTATTCCTGTTTTCGCGACAGACAAAGACGGCGATTTTCCGACGACCATTGTGCCCGTAGTCATCAAGCGTACGGAATAATCGGAGGCATTTTTGAATTCCGGGTGCTACGGACAGCTTTATTTGTTGTTGCACGCGCATTTACCGTTTGTGCGGAATCCGGATTATGACCGGTTTCTCGAAGAAAATTGGCTGTTCGAAGCCCTGACGGAAACATATTTGCCGCTCGTGCAAACCCTTTCCCGTTTGGCGGAAAAAGGTGTTCCCGGTGTACTCAATTTGAGCGTTTCTCCAACGCTGTTGGCGATGCTTTCGGACAAACTTCTTTGCGAACGTTATTCTGCGCACCTTCAAAAGTTGCAGGAATTGGCCGGCAAAGAACTGAAAAGGCTTGCCGGTGATGCCGAGCGTTTGCCTATCGCCAAATTTTATGCAGCCCGATTGATGGAACTTTCGGAGTTGTGGGAATGTCGCCTGCATCGGGACATCCTCTCGGAATTCGCTTCGCTAGAACGCCGGGGAAAACTGTATCTCTTGACTTGCGTGGGGACGCATCCGTTTTTGCCGGCTTACCAGGCGGAACCGGACAGCATCCGGATGCAATTGGATTTGACTGTCGAAGCTTTCCGCCGCGCTTTTGGAAAAGCGCCACGGGCCGTGTGGCTTCCGGAATGCGGATACTTTGACGGCTTGGATGCTTACTTGGCGGAAAAGAACCTGAAGGTCTTTTTCCTAGAAACTCATGGAGTTCTTCTTTCGGATCCCGCTCCCCAATATGGCGTTTTTGCGCCCATCAAAACTCCGGCGGGGCTTTTGGCGTTGGGCAGGGAACAGGCCAGTTCCGTAGAAGTGTGGAGCCGAATGCGCGGCTATCCCGGACATCCGGATTACCGAGAATTTTATCGGGACATTTCCCAGGAATTGGACCGAAATTATTTGGGCGAGTATTTTTTTGCAGGAGACGCTCCGATCGATTCCGGGTTCAAGTATTACCGAATTACCGGAGGAGAAGCCAAGGAACTTTACCGTCCTTGGCAGGCGATGAATTTGGCGAAAGAACATGCGCGCCTGTTTGTTTCAAACCGAGAAGCCCTTATGGCGGAACTTTCGCCCCAGATGGCTTCGCACAGGCCCTGTGAACTATGCCCTTACGATGCGGAACTTTTTGGACATTGGTGGTTCGAAGGTCCGCAATTCATTGAATCCGTTTTCGAACGCGCAGCCTCGTCTTCGATTTTGCAATTGGCATCCGTTGGCGACATGACGCCCGATCCCGAAGACGAATGCATCCACCGTCCGATTTTTTCTTCGTGGGGCGAAAACGGTTTTGCGTCGGTTTGGATCAATTCCCAAGTGGATTTCGTCTACCCCAAATTTTTCAAAATGTTCTCCCTTTTCAAACAGGCTCACAATAAGGCGAAATCCAAAGAGCAGAAGAGAATCCTCGCCCAAATGGAACGCGAACTGGTCCTTTTCCAGGCGTCGGATTGGGCGTTTATGATTCACAATCATTCTGCAGAGGATTACGCACGCCGCCGTCTTTCTGAACACGAAAGGGATTTTATGAAATTGTGCGCCATGTTCAATGGCGAATTTAAAGACGATAGCTTGCTCTTGGCGATAGAAAACCGCGACAACCTGTTCCCTTGGCTTTCTCCCTAAAATTTCTTTGGGTAACTTTAATGGGAACTGCTTTTTTTGATTGCTAACAAAGTAACGCCACCGAGAATCAGGAAAATGCCAATTAGGAGCCTAGGCGAAAGGGTCTCGTGAAAAACGCCGACTCCGATGCAAACGGCAGTTAACGGTTCTAGTGCGCCGAGAATGGCTGTGGGCGTAGAGCCAATTGTCCGCAGGGCTTTTTGCATAAAAACGAGAGAGAGCAGCGATGGGACTAAAGCGAGTTGAAAAGCCCAAAGAAACTGAGTCGGATTTTGCAGTGGGGCGAGGGCATGTCCGGGCATGCATAAAGAATACAGCGCAAGGCAAACGCTGCAGATTCCAAAAACAGCCATGTTCATTTTTAACGCTCCCATGGGCTTTGGAACATGGGCTGCGACGATAATGTAAACGGCGTAAGACAGGGAAGATAGGAAGACTAGTGAAATTCCTTTTGGGCTGAGAGTGCTCCCGTCGCTAGTCCGCATCAAAAGGGCGACTCCGCCGAGGGCCAAAAAAATGGAGAGGACCGTTTTGAATTGAATTTTCTCTTTGTAAAAAACGGCCATGAAAATAGCGACCATGACTGGGTAAGCGAACAAAAGAGTCGAGGCGACTCCCGCATCCATGAAGAGGAAACTGGAATAAAGTGCGAGCGCAGAAACGGCGAAGAGGATTCCCAACAGAGTGATAGCGGGAATGTTTTCTTTGGGAATCCGGAAATCCTTGCGCAAAAAAAGAATGAAAAGCGCGCTTAGTAGGGTGGCTCCCAAAAAGCGGTAAAAAAGAACAGAGTCCGGAGAAAGTCCTGATTTGTAAAGGTAAAGGGCGCCTAAGGGATTTGTGCCGTAGCAAATGGCGGCCAGGGCTCCGTAAATGAAACCGCGATGTTGAGCTTGCATGGCGCAAATATACGAAAAAGCTCCGCTTGCGCGGAGCCTTTTCAAGTTCGTTTCCGAAGCGGAATTACTTGGTGATGACCTTGGCCATTTCGCAGACCTTGTTCGAGTAACCCCATTCGTTGTCGTACCAGGCGCAAACCTTGACGAACGTCGGGTCGAGCTGGATGCCAGCCTTGACGTCGAAAATGGACGTGTGAGCGTCGTTGCGGAAGTCGGTGGAAACGACAGCTTCGTCGGTATAACCGAGGATACCCTTGAGTTCGCCTTCGGAAGCCTTCTTCATGGCTTCGCAGATGGCTTCGTAGGTAGCCGGCTTTTCGAGTTCAGCGGTCAGGTCGACGAAAGAAACGTCGGAGGTCGGAACGCGGAGAGACATACCGGTGAGCTTGCCGTTGAGCATCGGGAGAACCTTGCCCACAGCCTTGGCAGCACCCGTAGAAGACGGGATGATGTTTTCGAGGATGCCGCGTCCGCCGCGCCAGTCCTTCTTGGACGGGCCGTCAACAGTCTTTTGCGTTGCAGTAGCAGCGTGGACGGTGGTCATGAGGCCGCGCTTGATGCCGAAGGTTTCGTTGAGAACCTTGGAAATCGGGGCGAGGCAGTTCGTGGTGCAAGACGCGTTGGAGATGATGTCCTGACCCGCATAGGTCTTGTCGTTGACGCCATAGACGAACATCGGAGTCGCATCCTTGGACGGAGCAGACATGATGACCTTCTTCGCACCGGCCTTGATGTGAGCGCGGGCGAGTTCGTCGGTCAGGAAGAATCCGGTGGATTCCACGACAACGTCAACATTCAGGGCACCCCAAGTTATATTGGTCGGATCCTTTTCGGCGAACACCTGGATCTTATTGCCGTCAACGATGAGGAAGTTGCCTTCCGCCTTGATGTCGTGGTTGAATTTGCCGTGCACGGAGTCGTACTTCAGCATGTAGGCGAGGTAATCAACATCGAGAAGGTCGTTAATACCGACAACAGTGATGTCCTTGGAAAAGTTTTCCACAGCAGCGCGGAAAACCATGCGGCCGATACGGCCGAAACCATTAATACCGAGTTTAAGAGCCATGATAGGATCCTTTTGTTTTATTGTGTATCTGCCATCTCTCAAAACGGGAGATTTTAGCTGAGCAAAATTTATAAAAAATTCAAACCGGAGAGGTCAAAGTTGAGAAAAATCGCCCAAGATTCCCGACAGGAAGGCTTCGAAACGTCTTTTAAGGGAGAATTTTTTCCGTTGTTGGTTCTTGAAGGCCGTTTGCCGCGCTCTTGTTTTGTCGACGGGGCGCATCCGTTCTTTTGCCAATGACATCTTTTCTATATTCTCCCCTGTGAACCGTACTCAATTAAAACGTTCTGTGAGAAAGCGCCTGAACGCACTCCCGAAAGGAATCCGGGTGGCGTTGTCCGTTTTGGAATGGATTTATTGGGCTTTGAACAAGTTCGTGCGGTTGGCATTTTTGGCGCTTACCGTTTATGCAATCGCATTTACGGTGGTGTCTTCGATTCTTTTGTATAAAGCCTTTACATACGGTTACGCCATTTACGATAACGTCAAACAATTGGAATTTTCGAATCCGGAGATGAGCCGTTATATGGAAGCGCTCTTGGATTCGAATCCGGCGACGGAGCTCAAACACCGGTTCGTTCCCTTGGACAGTATCAGTCCGTATTTGCAAAAGGCGGTCATCGCCAGCGAAGACGCTGGATTTTATCAGCATCCGGGCTTTGACGTTCGGGCAATCGCAGAGGCCCTCGATGCGAACCGTTATTACGGCAAGACGAAATTCGGCGGCAGTACGATTACGCAGCAGTTGGCGAAGAATCTTTTTCTTTCGAGTGAACGTTCGTGGGAACGCAAATTCAAGGAACTCGCTTATGCGCTTTTGATGGAAAAGATGTTGGGCAAGGATCGTATTTTAGAGCTCTATTTGAATTACGCGCAATGGGGGCGAGACATTTTTGGCTGTGAAGCGGCCAGTCGTGAATATTTTGGCAAGAGCGCTTACAAGCTATCCTTGGATCAGTCCATTAACATGGCGGCTGTTTTGGCCAGTCCCGGAAAACACAATCCGAACAACCGTTACGGACGTTTCATGTCCAGCCGCCGGACGGTCATTTACCAGAATATGTTTCCCAAACGCGACAGTTTGAAAGTCGACAGCCTGAAGGCGTTGAATGTAAGACCGGATTCTTTGGGAATGGATACGGATGTCACAAACTCGCCGGAAGCGGCGGAAAAATAAAATTCAAGAAAAGGAACCACAATGCGCGATCAATACGAAAGCCCTCTGATTCAACGTTACGCCTCTAAGGAAATGAGTTATATCTTCAGCCCGCAATACAAGTTCCAAACGTGGCGGAAATTGTGGATTTACCTTGCGGAATCCGAGATGGAACTGGGACTGAACATTACACAGGATCAGGTGGACGAACTCAAGGCGCATGCGACCGATATCAATTTTGAAGTTGCTGAAGCGGAAGAAAAACGGCGCCGTCACGATGTGATGAGCCACGTTTACGCTTACGGCGTGCAATGCCCAAAGGCGAAGGGAATCATCCACTTGGGAGCGACTTCTGCTTATGTCGGCGATAACACCGATTTGATTCAGATGAAACAGGGACTTATCCTTGTGCGGAAACGCCTTTGCCGCGTCATGGACAGACTTTCCAAGTTCGCTTTGGAATACAAAGATTTGCCGCAGCTCGGAGCGACGCATTTTCAGGCGGCCCAGTTGACGACAGTCGGCAAACGCGCTTGCCTTTGGCTGCAGGATTTTTTAATCGATTTGGAAGAATTGAACTTCCTCATTCAGGTGTTGCCGTTCCGCGGGGTAAAGGGAACGACGGGAACTCAGGCTAGTTTTATGGATTTGTTCAACGGCGACGAAGAACGGATTATGGAACTCGATCGCCGCGTGACACGCAAAGCCGGATTTGACAGGGTTCTCACGATTACCGGGCAAACATATACCCGCAAATGGGACAACCGCGTCAATCAAACTCTCAGTTCTATCGCCCAAAGCCTTCACAAGTTTGCTACAGACATGCGCTTGATGCAGGGCAATAAAGAAGTGGAAGAACCATTTGA
This sequence comes from uncultured Fibrobacter sp., assembly GCA_964587155.1. Taxonomy (GTDB): domain Bacteria; phylum Fibrobacterota; class Fibrobacteria; order Fibrobacterales; family Fibrobacteraceae; genus Hallerella. The sequence continues at coordinate 25,613 of CAZPKF010000004.1, read as the reverse complement.
AAAGACTCAAATAGGTTCTAGCGCCATGGCGTACAAGCGAAATCCGATGCGTTGCGAACGGATTTGCTCGTTGGCGAGATTTGTCATGGAACAGGTAAACAGTACGGCGTTCACCCAAGCGACGCAATGGTTTGAACGGACGCTCGATGACAGCGCCAATAAACGCCTTGCGATTCCGGAAGCCTTTTTGGCGATGGATGCGATGCTCATTATCGCAGAAAATGTGAGCACGGGACTTGTCGTATATCCGAAAGTCATTGAAAAGCGCATCATGGCGGAACTTCCCTTTATGGCGACGGAAAACATCATTATGGAAGGCGTGAAACAGGGCGGGGACCGTCAGGAACTTCACGAAGAAATTCGCGTGATGAGCATGGAAGCGGGGAAAGTGGTGAAAGAACAGGGTAAGGACAACGATCTTCTCGAACGCGTGTTGACAAATCCGAAATTCCGGGCTTTGGGAATCGATGATGCGAAATTGCGGGAAATCTTGGACTTGAAAAAGTTCGTGGGACGCGCTCCCGGACAGGTGGCGAAGTTTGTCGGGGAAGAAGTCCGCCCAGCGATAGAAGCGGTCCCGGAATGGGACAATCTGGATGCGGGCGAATTGAAAGTGTAAAACGGGTCTTTGCGCGGGATTTCTGCCCGCGCTTGATGGCGCAGAATGCCAAACGCCGATTTCCGAGCTATTTCCGTGGCTTAGAAAAACGTGCTTTGGTTCACTGCGCCTTCATAATTTATTGCGAAAAGAGGGGTAGTCCGTTTGAAGAAAAGACTTTTGCGGATTCTTCGTTTTTTGTGCTCCAGAAAGACCGTTGGGATAAGATTTCCTTTCGGCGAAAACGGTTTCACCTTTGCCGTCCAAACCGTGCAAAACTCACCCCATTCGCCGAAAAGGCTTTTCGTTAAAACCCCACTAAGGAGAGTTTTCCGTTCGCGACACTCTTTTCACATTCCTAAGTCCTCATTTCTAATCAACTCGTGAAATGATTAGATTTGAACACATAGACAAGAGAGGTCATTATGAAAGGAATACTCTTTTCGCTTTGCGCATTCCTGCTAGTCGCCTGTTCGGAAAGGGAGCAACCGGAATCCGTGCAAGAAAAGGTGGGGACGATTCAAGAAAAGTCGGATACGGACAGGATGGGTATTCCTCCGCTACCTGCAACAAATACTCGCTTGGGAGCTCGTGCAGCATTTTGCAAGGAGCAATTTGTAGATGATGAAGAAGCACGAGCAAAGTGTATTTGCGATTCTCGCAAAAGCGGTGGTATTATTTTCCCTAGTGGCAACAAATACTTATGCGCTGATTTATTGTGATTATGGTGATAGAGATGAATCTGAAATAGCATCTGTCATTAATGACCATAAAGCCGAATGCGAAAATTATGGTGGCGGTGGTTCCAAATTTTATGGTTCTTATTCCAAAGTTGCAAAATGTTCAGATTCTTACGGAGGTGAATATGTGACGTCAGATGATGGATATTGGCAAATAGTAGTAGGTTGCAACACCTGCGAATCAAAAGAAATCGTTGTAGAAGTTGAAGACTTCAAGAACGCCTGTGCGGAAAAGTGCATGCTCACCGATTATCAGTGCGTTTGGCAAAATGGCGAATGGGGCGGTTCGCTAGGGGCGTTCCCCAAAGTTTGTTCCAAGGTAGACCGCACGGCTACAGGGTGCAAGGAAGAGCCGGAAAGTTCTTCAAGCGTTCAGAGTTCGTCAAGCTCGGCTGCGGAATCATCAAGTTCGGGAGAGGGTGGAGACACTTCAAGTTCGTCTTCTCATGGCAGCGGAGAGGGGTTTTCCGGTTCGGGCGGTTCAGGAAGTGACGGAGGCGTTGCAAATCCCACAGTGGGAGCGGACAGTCTCGTTTATCCGACAAAATTTTGTGATGCATTTTCTGAATTTCCAGAGGAAGATTTTAATAAAGAGAGGCTTTGAAACCTCATCGTTTCTCAGTTCAAACTTCTATTCCGAATGACAAAAAGTTTCCATTTCGAAACGAGCTGCCCCAATTTCACAAAAAAGGCTCGCCGCCAGAGTTCTTCTCCGTGCAAAACTCACCCCATTCGCCGAAAAGGCTTTTCGTTAAAACCCCATCAACGAACGTTTTCATATCTAAGTTCTAACGCCCGACATCACACTTCTCATTCCACATTCCACATTTTTCACTTCTCATTTCTAACTTTGTGGGGATGATGAAAAGTGAGATTTTCTAGATTCTTTAAAACAGATGAAAACATGGGTTCAACAGCTGATGCAAAATGCGGTGGTGCAAAAAATGCGCCGTTTTTTTCCTGCAGTCTCGTTCTTTGGTGGATTTACTTGGGATTCCCTAACACTGGGAAAAATGGTGCAGGCTTCGGATTTGGTTGTTCTGCTGATTTATTATTTGGCGTCTTTTGTTTTTTTATTACTGCTTGCAGCAAAAGAGGGCGTGTGGAAGTGGAAACCGTTTTCGGAAAAATGGCAGAATCGATTTGCCTGTGGCGTTCAATTTTGTTTTGGAAGCCTTTTCAGTGCTCTGGTCATCTGTTATTTTAAAAGCAGCAGTTCCTTGGGCGCATTTGTCTTGGTCGCCATTTTGTGTGCATTTTTGGTTGCAAATGAATTTTTGCAAAAGCGTTATTTGATGTTTGCGTTTACGCTCGCGCTTTTTTCTTTGCTCGGCACCATGTATTTGAATTTTCTCATTCCGCATTTGGTGAATGGAATGGGGTTTTTGTGGTTTTTGCTGTCGGCAGTCATTTCCTTTGGCTGTTGTTTGATTGCGTACAAAGTATCCCGTTGTTCGTGGAAAACGCTCGTTGCTCCGGTGGGAATTTCTCTGGTGCTGATTTTCGCGTATCTTTTGAATTGGATTCCGCCCGTGCCCCTTGTCCTCAAAGATCAAAATGCCTGTGTCGGGTTTTCAAAAGATTATTCCTGCTATGTGGACAAACCCGGCATTTTTGAAAGAATGGGAATTTTTTCGCCGACGGTGACGCTTTCGAATGAATCTCCCGGCGTTGCGTTTGTCAGTTCGGTTTTTGCGCCGTCGAAAGTGGAAGCGCAATTGGAACACCGTTGGTATCGAAAAAATGAAAAGACGGGAAAATACGAATTGATGAATCGGATATCTTCTGCGCGAATGCGTACCCATGGCAGCCGCGAGGAGGGATTCCGCATTTACACGGTAAAGAAGAATATTCCGGAAGGCAAATGGAAGGTGGAAACGGCGGTCAAAGACGGCTCGGTCATTGGGGTGAAAACTTTTTACGTGCGCGCTCCCGGTGAAGCACCGCTTGAACGGGCAATTTGGAAAATCCGTTAAACGGGTTTCGACAATTTTGTTAAATTGCATCCAATGAAAAGTCTTAGCCAAAGCTTGGAAGATTACTTGGAAATGGTGCACATGTTGCATCTTTCAAAGGGTTATGTCCGGCTCAAGGACATTGCTTCGGAATTGGGCGTCAAAGCACCCTCGGTTTTCCGGGCGATTCATGAGCTTAAAGAATTGGAACTTGTCGAGCAGGAACCTTATGGGGACATCAAACTCACCGAAAAAGGTTTGTCGGTCGCCAAAAAGGTTTTTGGCAGGCATACGCTTCTCCGGGATTTCTTGTTGCAATTAGGCGTCTCTTCGCAGGCGGCGAATGAAGATGCCTGTGCGCTGGAGCACATCCTTTCGGGGGAAACGCTGGATAAAATTTCTGTTTTTGTCAAAAAAAACGCCTCTCGGCGGGGAACACGGATGGAGTCGCGTTCGAGTGCCCCTAAAAAGGCGACAAAGTCTTGAATTTTGAGGTGACGGCAGTTGTAAAATGATTCATTTGAATAATATAGGAGAGCTTTCGACAATATTTTGTAGAATTTAGCCTTGACTAAATTTTGAAGGTGTGCTACATTTAGCCTAGACTAATTAGCTTTGTCTAATTAAACTAGTCAAAGCTAACAAAAACAATAGCATTCATTTCGAAAGGAAACATTCAATGAAAAAGACAATCGGCATGATTCTCGCCTCTTCTTTGGCAGCGACACCGCTCTTTGCTGAAGATGCGGCTAAATCCGGGCCTCAATTCTCGGTTGCGGGGGAAGTTGAATTTGAAGCGAATACGCACTTCAAACAAGTTGACCCACGTGATGATGTTTTTGAAAACGGCGAAGACAACAAGTGGTTCCACGATTATTCTTCGACGTTCAATCTAGTGTTCCAGGTGAAGTTTAATGACAAATGGTCTGCGGAAGCGGCGATTTCTGCGGACGATGCCAACACGGCTCCGGGCTTCGCTTATGATGGCGCGTTTATCCAGTACCAGCTGAACGAAGGTATCGCCATCAAGGCCGGTGATTTTACGTACTCGGAAGGAGCTCTCCGTTATTACGATTATGATGATCCGGGAGATGCCGCAGTCGGGATGACGGAACGCGATATCCGCGGTCTTGAAATCAACGCTTACGGACTTTTGGTTGGCCTTGGCTGGGGACGTGGCGACGATGATTGCGTTGATGTCCTCGCAGAAGAGGGTGAAGAAGCCGGTTGCAAATCTTATGACGTTCATGTCGCTTATGATTTGGCTGTCGGCAACCATTCCATTCGGCCTTTTGCCAATTATCAAAGCTATCAGCAGGAAAGTTCCAATAGGCTCCGCGCAGGCGTGACGGCGAATCTCGTTTTTGGCGAAATGGTGAACGTCCAGCTGGCGTATGGACTTCTTTCTGATTTCCTCAAGGAAGATGAACCGAAAATGAGCCACGCTTTTGCTGTGGAACCGGAATTCAACTTGGGCAAATTGAATATCAAGGGAACGGCTTTCTACGCTTACAAGGCGGATGAAGAAGATGTCCCGACTGAAATTGAAGTGCCGGAATATCTCTTCGCTTATGTGGAACCGTCCTTTGCCATCAATGATCAGCTGACAATTGGCGTTCAGGGTGAATATCACACGATGACGACTGACAAAGATGCGGATTTGCAGCAAATTTGGGTTGGTCCGAAAGCGTATTTGAATCCGGTGGAAAATCTTTCCCTGGAAGGTTACTTCCGCGCCTGTCTTCCGATTGGCGATGACTATGAAGACTTGGATTCCGACGACGTTTACTTCGGTGCCGGAGCCACGGTTGGATTTACGTTCTAATTAAAAGAGGTCTAAACGATGCCTTTGACTTTATGCTCGATTGGTGAATTGTTCACGGTAAAACGGTTGTCTGGAGATTCCGCCGTACGCCAACATCTGAATGAACTTGGATTTTGCGTTGGTTCTCCGGTGACCGTTGTGGCCAGTCTCGGTGGAAACGTAATTGTGAAAGTAAAGGAATCGCGCATCGCTTTGGACCATAAATTGGCCAGCCGAATCATGGTGTAATGGCAGGCTCAGGAGATATATGAAAACGTTGCGAGATGTCAAAGTCGGCGAGACGGTCAAAGTCGTCAAATTGCACGGCGAAGGGGCGTTGAAACGCCGCCTGATGGATATGGGGCTGACAAATGGCGCAGAAATTCTTGTCCGCAAGGTCGCTCCCCTCGGAGATCCTGTGGAAGTTCACGTGCGCGGTTATGAATTGAGCGTTCGCAAAGACGATGCTGAACGCGTAGAAGTCAAGGATGCATAAGGAGTATTTCGAATATGGCAACAACGATTGCTTTGGCAGGAAATCCGAACTGCGGTAAAACGACCATGTTCAATGCGCTTACCGGAGCGAACCAGTATGTGGGAAACTGGCCCGGTGTGACTGTAGAGCGTAAAGAAGGACGCTTAAAAAAATCAAAGGATACGATTATCGCGGACCTTCCGGGAATTTATTCGCTTTCTCCTTATACGCAAGAAGAAGTCGTCTCCCGGGATTATTTGATGAGTTCTGCGCCCAATGCCATTTTGAACATTGTCGATGCGACGAACATCGAACGGAACCTGTATTTGACAACGCAACTTTTGGAATTGGGCAAGCCGACAGTGATTGCCCTCAACATGATGGATGCGCTCAAAAAATCCGGTTCAACGATCAATGTCCAGAAGCTTTCTGAAAAGCTCGGCGTGGAAATTATCGAAACGCAGGCCCTTTACGGTAAGGGCATCCGGGAAGCGGCGGAAAAAGCCGTGGAACTTTCAAAAACGAAAGCGACTCAGGTGCAGGCCAAATTTTCGGACGATGTTGAAAAGACAATTGCCGACGTGAGCGCAATTCTTCCCGAATCGGTGACAGAAAATCTCAAACGCTGGTATGCCATCAAGCTAATTGAACGCGACAAGAACGTTTATGCGCGGCTTGAACTTTCGGAATCGGACAAGGCGAAAATCGAAGAGCTGGTGAAAGCGCTGGAAACGTCTCGCGATAACGACAGCGAATCCATCATTACGGATGAACGCTACAATTACATCGCAGAAGTTTTGAACGGAGTCTTGAAAAAGTCCGGAAACCACTTGACTCTTTCCGATAAGGTGGACCGTATCGTGACAAACCGGATTCTTGGCCTTCCGATTTTCCTATTTGTCATGTGGGCTGTGTATTACATCTCTGTCACAACGGTGGGGACTATGGCGACGGACTGGACGAACGATTCTTTTGTCGGCGGTATCCAGGAAGCGGTGCAGGGATTGCTTGAAGGCGCTGGCGCGAATCCCGTTTTGACGGACGCTTTGGTGAACGGAGTCATTGGCGGCGTCGGAGCTGTTGTGGGCTTTGCTCCGCAGATGTTCATTTTGTTCATCCTTCTTTCCTTTATCGAAGATTGCGGTTATATGGTTCGCATTGCCTTTGTGATGGACCGTATTTTTCGCCGCTTTGGACTTTCGGGCAAGAGCTTTATTCCGCTTCTTGTTTCTTCGGGCTGCGGAATCCCGGGCATCATGGCTTCGAAAACCATTGAAAACGACAATGACCGCCGCCTGACGATTATGACGACGACGTGGGTTCCTTGTGGCGCAAAACTTCCGGTCATCGCTTGTATGGCTGGCGTAATTGCAGCGGAAAGCGGAATGGGTTCTTGGGTGGCTCCGACGATGTATGCCTGCGGCATCGGCAGTGTGTTGCTCGCTGCCATCATGCTCAAAAAGACAAAGCCTTTCCACGGTGAAGCGGCTCCGTTTGTCATGGAACTTCCCCAATACCATCTTCCGCAACTCAAAACGGTTCTGATGCATGCTTGGGAACGCACAAAGGGATTCCTCATCAAGGCGGGAACGATTCTTTTCCTCGCTTGCTTGGTGATGTGGTTCTTGTCTAGTTACGGTTGGCAAACGGCTGCGGCGGAAGGCGCAGAACCGGAAGCAGAATCTGTCGCTGTCGTAGAAGATGCTGCGGCTTCGGAAGAAGTTGCAGATGAAGAGGCTGCTGCTGGTGAAGCCCTGACTGCGGACAGTGAAAATTTGGAATTCGGTTTGGTAGAAAATCCGGCGAATTCAATCCTTGCGCGAATTGGAAACAAGATCCGTTACGTTTTCTTGCCGCTAGGCTTTGGCGGAGAACAGGGCGGATGGCAAGCGGCGGCTTCTTCGCTTGCGGGCTTCTCGGCGAAAGAAGGCATTGTGGGTACGATGGCCGTTTTGGCTGGAGGAAACGATGCCTTGCAAGAAGAAGCGGAAGGCGCAGAAACGTACGAAGATGCGAGCACATTCGGAGAAGTTCTCAAAACGTGGTTCCCGAGTGTTTTGGCTGCGTTCTGCTTCTTGCTTTTCAACCTGTTGGATTCTCCTTGTTTGGCGGCCATTGCGACAATGGCTAGAGAACTGAATGACCGCAAATGGTTCTGGTTTGCAATCATTTTCCAGAATGTTTGGGCGTGGGTGATGACGTTCATCGTCTATCAAATCGGCAGCCTGGTGATGGGCGGCGGATTCTCGGTGGCGACAGCTATTGCATGCCTCTTTATCGCAGCGATTCTCTTCCAATTGTTCCGTCCGGATCCTTATAAGGGAAAGACCTTTGGAACAGTTCGCTCGATAGATGCCATTGCAAAGCAAAACGAGAATTGATTTCTTCGGGAGATTCCATGTTTGCTAACATCTTGATTGTCGCAATACTGTTCGCTTGGACTTTTATCGCGGTATCCTTTATCTTCAAAAGTGCGAAAAAGGCTGCGGTAAATGGGAATCCGGCTTGTCTGGGATGCGACAGAGGGTGTTCTGCTCGTGTGGCGGCCCGTTGCAATCGGCAAATATTGCCATAGACGATTCCCCCGGGGCGAAAGTTCCGGGGGAATACTTGAAAAGCTTCCCTTTGGGAAGCTTTTTTGCTTTGAAGGAATGCGGATATGCTTGTGAAAAGTAAATCTTGCCGCAACGAAAAGATTCGAGACTGAGGAATCATTTTTTTGTGGATGACCTAAAATTCTAAATTGAATTGCAATGAAACATATTTTGAAAATGGCTCTTTTTTTTGGGACCTTTGCTGTCGCCGGCGATATAACGGCAACGACTTCGAATGGTTCGGTTGTGATTTTGCACGACAATGGAACGTGGAATTATTACAGGAACAATTCCGAAGTCCGGGATATTCGGGAATCGGCGATTCCCGAAGATATGCAAACGGTCGTTTCGATTGAATACGAATCGATTGAAAAACTTCAAAACGATATGCGGATGCGGTTAGAAGCGGACGATGTTTCCGAACAAATTATCAAGGACAGTTTGAAAACGCTTCCTGTTGGCGGCATTGTCCATTTTTGCGTTCCCGAAGAGCAAATTCACCGGGGAAATCCGCGAACCTTTACGTATACGGTTTGGGTTGGCAAAAAAACAGTTTACCAGTCTCCGGTTTCGGAATCTGCCGCAAGGCCTTCGGAAACGGCTGGCGTATCTTACCTGCTTTCCGTTCCGCTGCAAATGAAGGTGACTGGAAAACAAATCAAGGCCCGGATAGAAGAGGGTTCCACTTCCGTTGATTTTGATATCCGCTGATGAATTCCGATTTGCGTTTTGCCGTTGTCGATGTGGAAACTACCGGGGGAAAACCGGAGCGCTCCCGCATCATTGAAATAGGAATTGTCCTTGTCGACAATTGGGAAATTTCAAGTCAGTATGAATCTTTGGTGAACGCCGGGGAAGAACTTTCGCCCTTTATTGAGAATTTGACAGGCATTACGGGGAAAATGTTGGAACGCGCTCCAATGTTTGAAGAAATTGCGTCTAAAGTCGATGCGCTTTTGGAAAATCGGATTTTTGTTTCGCACAACGTGGCGTTTGATTACAGCGCCGTCGGGGCTGAAATGCGTCGCGCCGGATTTGATTTTTCTCCGGAACGCCTTTGCACGCTCAAGCTTTCCCGGCGCGTCTTTCCCGGACAGTCCAAATACAGCTTGCGCACGCTTTCTCTTGCTTTGGGACTTCCGGATTTTGGACAGCATCGGGCACTGAACGATGCGCTTGCGGCTGCGCGCTTGCTGATTTTGGCCAAGGACCGCGGCGGGTTACCCCAAATCGAAGAACTTCTTCGCGGAGGAAAACGCCCGGTATTTTATCCTAAAGGCTGGACGGAAAATCGGATCGCAGAAATTCCCAGGTCTCCGGGAGTTGCTTATTTTGTCTGTAAACGGGAAGTCGTATATGCGACGGCGGCGAGGAATTTGCGGACGCGGATATTAGAACTGTTGTCGAATACGCGGAGAAGTCCGATAAAAAACTTGACAGGCGGTTTGGAAGACATTCGCGTCAAGGAACTCGGATCGGAATTGTTGGCGAAACTTTGTTTGGAATCGGATATAGAAAAGAACCATTATCTTTGTAACTCCGCTGTTTTAAAAAAACCGGATATCGGAGCCCCGTTGCCGGACATGGCGATTTTTTTGCCGGGAAGATTTTCGGGTGATTGCGGCGTCGTGATTGTTCAAAAGGGAAAGGTTTTAGGATTCACGTTTGTTCGGGAAGATTCTGCCCACCGCATCTCGGATGTTTTGGATAAAATCATTCGCTTTGAGCAAACGGAAAATTTGGTGCCGCTTGTCCGCGAGGCTTTGGCGCGAAAAGGCGTTCGGGTACAATTTCTGTGCGAAACAGGAGAATCTGCCGAAGATTTTTAAACGGAATCGTTCGTTGCCCGCAATTTCAGAAAGAACGGATCTAATCGGGCTGCATTTATTTTCTATCGTTTCACCATGAATAATTGCAAAGAAACCGCTGCCGTTCCAGCCAAAGTTTGCCGATTCCGAAAAGTTTTGACCTTGTTCGGAGTTTTGGCTGCCATCGTTGTCGTTTTGTTTCTTGCTGCGAGTTTTATTGTTCCCAAGGTGGCGAAGTCTTATGTCGAATCCCATTCCAAAGATTGGATTTCCCGCCGGATAGCCATTGACGAAATTTCATTTAATCCGTTTCGTTTTGCTCTTTCCGTTAAAAATTTCCGACTGTTTGAAGCTGACGATTCTACGGAATTTGTCGCATTCCGTGAATTTTTTGTCAACGTGGATCCCTCTGGTCTTTTGGGTGGGAATATTTCCCTTTCGGAAGTGAAAGTGGATTCTCCTTATGCGCGGATTGTCAAAAACGGGGAACTTTTCAATTTTTCGGATATTCTGAAAAAGATTTCTTCTGCGGATTCTTCGGGTGTATCTTCTCCGAAGTCGTCAAAAGGCGCATCGGACGGATTGCCGCTTGGCATTTCGGTGCGAAATTTTTCCGTTCTCTCGGGCTCTTTCATTTTTGATGATGACGGGGTGAATTCGCACGTTGGCGTTCAGGATTTTTCACTGAAAGTCCCCGAAGTTTATTTTTCAAACAAGAGTACATCGGCGGGGATTAAACTGGATTTTTCCGAAGGCGGCTCTCTTGCTGTCGATGCCGATTACAACATGCAAAAAGGCGATTTCGCCGTTCACGTGAATTTGCGCCGTTTTTCACTGGCTACAGTAAAGCCTTATCTGTCGGAAATGTTGAATTTCAAGGATTTGACGGGGACTCTTGGCGTGGATTTGAAAGCTTCGGGAAATGTATCTGATGTACTTTCGGCATCAGCCCAAGGGTCCGTTTTTCTTGACAGCATCGTTTTAACGGAAGTTTCAGGAAAATCGTTGGGCGTAAACCACATCGGCGTGGAAATTGCCGATGCGAACTTGGCGGAAAATCGTTTCGCATTGGATTCCGTTCTTGTCCGAGGCGCTTTTTTGCATTTCGACCTGGGTAAAAAAACGAACAATTTACAGGAACTGTTTTCTTCGCAGGCGAAGAATACGGTTCAATCGGATTCTGCGCCGGAGCAAGTGAAATCCGATACGGTCCATGCCGTTGTCGATTCTGCGTCGGGCAAAAAGAACTTGGATTTTTCTTTGAAAAAATTTTCTGTTTCGGACACGCGTTTCACGTTGAACGACAACACGATTCCGGGATCTTTCAGCTATACGGTTTCTTCCATTGCCGTGGACGCTTCGAATTTGGCCTTTGATAAACGGGTGAATGTCGACGTGCGCTCAAGTCTTCCCCGCGGAGGAACAGTCCGCGCAACGGCTAGCCTCGTTCCGGCTAATTTGAATTCCATCCGCGCGAATGTCTCCGTAAAAAATGTGGATATGCGCGATTTTTCAAAATACGCGGAACATTACACGGGATATCCACTGGTCGCAGGACGCTTGGCCTTTGCTTCTGACAATGTTTTGGAAAATGACGAAATCGACAGCCGGAACAACATTGATATTTACGATTTGACCGTGGGCGATAAACCGGATAATGCAAAACCGGAATACACCGTTCCCATGAAAATCGCTCTTTACATTTTAAAAGACAAAGACGGAAAAATCGCGTTTGATGTTCCTGTCAAAGGAAACATCCGGGATCCCGAATTTTCTTACGGAAAAATTGTATGGCAAACGGTCGTGAACCTGCTTGTCAAAGTGGCGCTTTCGCCGGCGAAATTACTTCTGGGGTCTTCCGTTCCCAGTGATTTCGCATTCGATGTGTCGGCAGATGATTTGACCAGCGAACAATACGATTTGGCAAAAAAATGGACGGCGGTTTTGACTTCGAAACCGGGCTCTTCGATAACGCTCGTTCAATCGTATCAGCCGAAAAAACAGTTTGATGCAATGGCGGAATCGTTGAAAAAAATCGAATTTTACAAATGGAAAACCGGAAAATCCACGCTGACTCCGGTTGACCGCAAAGCGGCGCTCGACACGGAGGATTCTGCGGATTTAGAACAATTTGCAAATTCGTGGAAACGCCCTTCGGACGATGAACTTTTGGCGGAAATTGAAAAGTTGGCGAATGTCCGCAATGAAAAACTGCTGAAGTTTTTGAGGGCACAGCCGGGAGTAAACGAAAAAAATCTGAAGGTCCGCACGGCGAATGCTTCGGAACGTTCGGCTGCCGGTAAAAAATCCGTATTCCGGATGTCTGTGGAGCTTCCGTGAAAAAATTTTCCCTTGTTTTTTTCGCATTTGTCTTGACTGCTTCGGCTTTGGCGAATGTTTCCGTGTTCGAGTCTGTTATCGCGCGGCCTACGGCGGATTCCCTGGTTTATTTCCGCGTCGATTCCATAGTCGTGGAAAACGGCGATGCCTTTGATGATTCCAAAGCGTATTCGTGGGCGGACAGTTTGGTGTATCGCATCGGGAACGCCGTACATTTAGAAACGCGGAAATCTGTTGTGAAGAAGTTGATCCTGTTCGATGTCGGCGACACGGTGAATTTGTACGAACTCATTGAAAGTGAAAAAAATTTGCGCAATCAGGCCTACATTGCGGATGCGCATATCGAAAGAGTAGTCTCGGACGACGGCAAGAACATTCTCCGGGTGAAGACTAGCGACACGTGGACGCTCACCATTCCCCTTTCTATCGAACGTCCCAGCGATGGACCGCTTTATTACGGCATTGGTCTTTGGGAAAACAATTTTTTGGGATTTGGGCAGACGATAGGCGTTTATTATTCGCACGATGAATTCCGTGACCGTTTCATGGCCCTTTACAACAACAGCAATTTTCTTTTCCGCCACAACCGATTTGAAGTTTCCCTTTCGGACAATACCGATGGATACACGAATTACGTGACGATGTATCGCCCATATCTTTCCCGGAAAAAAAATGAGTGGACTTATACGGCTGCAGGCTACATGAACCAAGAAGATGTCAAATACTATTGGACGGGAAAATTGCCGACTGCTCGAACGGAAGAGTCTGTCGCCGATTCGGTTTTGGACGATTTGCCCCGTTACGGCAAAAAAGAAGGGAACGAACTTATCCGGGTGAAAAAACTCGAAGAAGACTCGGCTAGTTTTCACGTGGGCCGCTCATTTGGAACGGAAGAATTCAAAGTTTATTTGAGTCTGGGATACGATTATCACCGTTTGGGGCGTTCTTATGGGGATGTTTCCCGCTATCTTTTCCGGGCGGACGACCGGGCGTTTGCCGTGGATTCCGCTTCGGTCAAAGATTGGATTCCGCAAATGTTGGATTCCCGTTTTGGCGTATCGATTACGCTCTCCCGGATCCGCTACGACAGGCTTGTCAATTTCAAACATGCCAAGTGGACAGAAGATGTCGATAAAGGTTACAGCGTCAAAGTGGGGTATTCCAAAAACTGGAAGTCGCTGGGCGCTTTGGATGATGACTCTCGTTTGGATTACAGGATTTATCTGGCGTTCGGTTCCCGCACACACCATTTGATGTTGAACACGAAATCGCATTTTTACTTTAATTCGGAAGAGCGACGTGATATTTATGAATTCGCCTCGTTGGAATACATCTGGCGCTCGAATGAATGGTTTTCGACTCAGATTTCCGGATACATGGATGCCTACAAAGAAGCCGCTTATGGAAGGCAGCTTTCGCTGGGCGGACTTTCGGGGCAGGAATTTTACGGATTTCCGACTTATCTCTACACGGGGCAGGCGCGGTTTTTCGGACAAATCGAAGAACGTTTTTTCCCACATTTTGAAATTGGAACCGTGGCGCCGGTTCTTGCCGTCTTTTTCAAAGCGGGGGAGACTGCTTCGTCGATACATCAGTTTGAACCGGACGATTTGACGTATGTCATTGGGTTTGGACTCCGGCTGGCGATGACCAAGTCCGTGTCCGGCCTTGTCAACCATCTGAATTTCAGCTGGCCGCTGAACGGACCGCTCGTCTCGCCGATGCCGCGAATCGCTCTTGTCGGATTATTCTCCCTTTAACGCCCGAGGATTTATGTCGAAAAAAATTTATTTACTGGAAATGGTCGTGGGTATCATAGCCATGATTTCTGGACTTTGGCTGAGTATCCTTGTTTTCCAAGAAGGCTACTATTTGGGCGCGTGGATGCTTGTGGTGACAGGCTTTTTAAGCATCTTGTTGGGAATCAAGGAATATCGCGGGGTGAAAAGCCCCCTGTGGCAGGAGACTTTTTTCAAGATTCTCCGCCGGACAATGCTCTTCCTCAACCTGATGCTTTCGGTTATTTGTTCGGGAACGCTTTTTTCGCTGCTTTGAAAATCTTGCCGGTTTCCCAAGGAATTGGGGAATTTTTATTTGTGATTGTTCACGAGGAACGTGAAATCTTCGCAGGAAAATTCTTCGAGGCGGTTTCCCATAGCCTGGTTGCGCGTGCGTTCATTGCCGCGTTTTTCCGGAATCCGGAAGCAATATTCGAATTCGGAGCCGGCATCGGTGGGAATCGTCAGGCGGAATGCGCGGATGCGGTTTGCCCGTTTCTTTTCGGTGCCGGCGGCGTAGCCTTCGTGATATTCAAAACGGTTGGGAATCTTCTTTAAACGCGCGTTTTGGTCAAAGCGAAGATCTTGGGTGATTTGACCGTGAAGTTCGATGGGATAATAGCCGGGAATGCGTATTTCGTATCGGTCGCCTGAAGCGACTATTTTGGCATCTTTGGGGTTGACTAGATAGCGTTCTTTGGGAATGTTCCGGTATGATTTGAATCGTACGGTGCGGACTCCGCAAAGTTCCCGCATATCGGGCTGTTCGACAAAGTCAATTTCACGGCAGGCCGGGGGCATGTTTTCTGGCATTTCCAAGTTCGAACCATCGGATGTGCCGCCACAAGCGTTGAAGAAAAAAGGAAACAGGCAGCCGAAAAAAGGAATTATGCGGAACTTCATAGTGTGAATATAATTCGCAAAATCTAAAATGTGGTAGAAAAAGTCTTTTTTAGAGCAAAAAGGCCTGTTGAAACCCAAAATGGGGCGACTCTTTTTGCCGGGCGGCCTCTGCGACTGCTTTTAACTATCTTTGGCGCTATATCGTCCCTTAGGAGACAGAAAACATGCGAATTTACAGTTGGAATGTGAACGGCATCCGTTCCGCGACAAAGAATGGTTTTGGCGAATGGTTCAAAAATGCCTGCCCCGAAGTGCTTTGCTTGCAGGAAACCCGGGCGGAAGAAAACAGCCTCTCTGATGATGTACGCATGCCGGAAGGTTATTTCTGTTTCTGGAATTCGTCCAAAAAGAAGAAAGGGACAAATGGAACGGCTATCCTCAGCCAGATAGAACCGGATGCGGTGGAATATGGATTTGGCATCGACGAATTTGACGACGAAGGCCGTGTAGTCCAGCTGGTGTTTCCGGATTGGGTGTTGAATTCGATTTGTTTTCCCAGCGGCAATCGCGGCGAGGACCGCGTGGACTTCAAGTTGCGCTTTTACGATGCGTTCTTGGACAATTGCTTGGAATGGCTTCACCGGGGGCGTCATGTGGTGACTTTGGGCGACTACAAAGCTTGCCATACAGAACTCGACATCGCTTGTCCACAAGACAATGAAGAAGAAAATGTGTTCCTGCCTGTGGAACGCGCCTGGATTGACAAATACATTGCAGCGGGATTTGAAGACACGTTCCGCGCTTTGCATCCGGATGAAACTGGAGCTTATACGTGGTGGCCGGGAAAAGCCTCTGTCCGAGAAAAAAACGAGGGATTCCGCGTCGATTGCGCTTTTGTCGATTCTGGCATTTTGCCCAATGTGACCGATGCGCGGATTTATCCGCAAGTTTTGGGTTCGGACCATTGCCCCATCAGCGTGGATTTGGAATTGCCGTTTCCTCCGATTTCGAAAGAAGATATGGGCATTTCCGATCGGGGAACGCGAAAAAACCCGGTGATATAAAAACTTGTTTTGGGTTGTGTGTGGGGGAGTGTTGACAAAGGAGATTTATGTCCGGTTCTTTTAAAAGTTTGTTGAAGTTTGGGCTTGCCTTTGCTTCTTCGACTGTGGCTAGTGCCGCTTATGATTGGGGCGCAGTGCAAATTTGGGGTGGCGGATATGTTCCCGGAGTGACGTTCAGCGCATCGGGGAATGCTTATTTGCGGACAGACGTGGGGGGAGCCTACAAACGGAATGTCGATGGTTCCTGGACTCCTTTGAATGATTCCTTCACCGATGGGAATGATATGGGTTCCATCGCTTTTGCCGTCGACAGCGAAAATGAAAACAACGTTTATACGACGGGGGGCCTTTACACGGATGTCGCCTGGGCTTCCGGCGGGAGCCTTTTCCGCTCAACGGATGGAGGCGTCAATTGGAAAAAGATTCCTCTGACGAACGCCAATGTTTCGGGAACTGCTTCTGCCAAGCTGACTAGCGGAGGTGCCATTTGCCTGGGCGGCAACGGCGAAGGCCGCGGCATGGGAAATCGGCTGGCGGTGAAAGGCAAACAGATTTATCTGGGGACTAACCAGAATGGACTTTTGAAAAGTTCGGATCAGGGGGAAACTTGGACAACGGTTTCCGATTTTTCAAATACCGATGGCATCGGTTCCGTATTTTTCGACAAAACCGGAAACGTTTATGCGGCACCTTATGCGGGTGGACTTTACAAGAGCGCAGACGGAAATTCGTTTGCAAAGGTTGAAGGGATTGTCGGAACGGTATATCAGGCGAGTGTCGCCGGAGACGTTGTCTGGTTGTCGGTGAATTCCGCTTCGGTCCTTGACCAGAACAATCCGAGTGGAGGTTCTGTTTATAAATACAACGTGAAAACGGGTGCGGCATCCAAGGTTTCCATGCCGGAGTATTGTTCCGGAAAGTCGATCGGATATCTTGGAATATCGAGTGTTGGCGATGGTTCTGTCGCGGCGGTTTCTACCGGAGGCTGTTGGGGCGGCAAAGGGGCTCTTTTCGATGCGGATTTCAGCGCTCACGAAGCCATTTTTTACACGCAGGATGGCGGTGCATCGTGGAATGAAATTTTGAAGAAAGGCGTTTTGGACAAGACCTCCGCACCGGGAGCCGCAAACAACAACCCGCATTGGATTTCTGCGGTGGGAATCGATCCGACGAATGCGGACCATCTGATTTTTGGAACGGGTTATGGTGTGTGGAGTACGCAAAACGCCAGTGCAAAAACGCCGACCTGGAGCTTTACCGACAAGGGGATCGAAGAAACGGTTCCCATGAGTCTAATTAGTACAACAGAGGGTGCGCCGCTGGTGAGTGCCGTTGGGGATATCGATGGATTTTATCATGAATCTGTTGACCAACCGCAAAAGATGCGCCATCAGGCGCAAGTGGGGACGAATTATGTGGTGGATTACGCCGGACTTTCCCCGCAAAAGATGATCCGTATTTTCAGTAGCATCGAAAATCACATGGGCGCTTATTCTGAAGATGGCGGCAAAAGTTGGACATTATTTGCCAGTGCCCCGAAAACGACAACGAACGAGTATAATTCAAGCCTTTCGAAAGAATCCAATTTCGCGGCAATTTCTGCAGATGGTTCCACCATCGTATGGAACATGGATACTTATGGAATTCACGTTTCGAAAAACGGTGGTGCATCGTGGACGGCTGTCGAAGGAACTTCAAACCTTGCCGGATTCCCTGTGAAGTCGGACAAAGTGGCGAAGGGAACATTTTATGTTTACAACTGCGGCACGGGCATCTTTTACCGCAGCACGGATGCTGGAATGTCTTGGGAGGCTACCAACAGCGGAATGGCAAAGCTCGACAGTTACGCTTACAATCAAGGTCGGGTTTTTGTCTCTCCGGATGCGGAAGGGGACCTCTGGGTAACGCAAGGCATCAATATCGGAGGGGTCACGTGGACGGGAACAACGGCTCCGGGAGTGTTTCATTCTACGGATGGTGGTGAAACATTCCACAAAGTGGAATCCATGGATTACGCGTATTCCATCGGATTTGGCAAAGGAAAAACCGCCGGTGTTTCTGCAGTTTATCTGACGGGGATTCAAAAAGAATCCGAACCGGTTCGGGCGCTTTACCGTTCCGATGACCAGGGGGCGACTTGGACAGCGATCGACGATGCTTACCACAAGTTCGGCGCAGTCGATATTGTTGTCGGAGATCCTTGCATTTACAGCCGGGTTTATCTGGGGACAAGCGGTCGCGGCATCGTGTATGGCCAAGAAGGCGCTTCGAAAAACACTTGCGCCAATCGGATTGACTTTGGCGAGACGATTGGAATCCAAAAATGGACGGCATCAAATTTCCAAGGGAGCGCTGCACTTCATTTGGACGGAAACCGTTTGGTGTCGTCGCAAAATATCCGCCTTTTCAGTGTAACTGGCAAACTGATTCGATGGACGGAATTCGGAAGTGGTGAAGCCATACTGACTTTGGATAAGCTTCCCAAAGGCGCTTACATTGCAAAATCCGGAAACAAAATTCTAAACGTGAATGTGAAATGATTTTGAAAAACGCTCGTTTCGGGCGTTTTCTTTTTATCTTTTAAATGACGGTCATGGATTTTCCTTTGGCCGGTTATGAGTTTTCGACTCTTATTCTAGCGTCCTAGAAAACGACCAATTTCAACGCACTCGGAATAAGTCGAATAGTCCAAACCCTTTTGGGGCGTGGACCGTTTGTGCTTATCAGTGTGTGGGCTTCTTGGTCGTTGCCTTAGGACGGGTAAGCCGCCAATCGGTCCACGCTTTTTACCGATGAAAGTTTATCGAGGACGAGAGTCAAAAACAAAATGTTTTTGCTCCCGTTCTTGCGTCCTTGAAAACGACCAATTTTTAGACACACCAAGAACAGGACAAATGGAACTCATCCGAGTCGGATGAGTTCTATTTGGGCTTGCGATGGAAGGACACAGTCACGTGTTCTGGGACAGAAGTGAAAACGCCGAGTTTCATTCATCTGTTCTGCGGAACACGGGAGTGGTATGTCCACAAAAGAAAAATCGCGTCTGAATGTTTTGTCCCTGTTTTCGGGTTGCGGTGGTTTAGACTTGGGGTTTGAAGGCGGCTTCACGGCGCTGACAAAATCCATCAATCAAAAAATTCATCCGGGTTGGATCGAAAGGGAATTGAATCCGTTTCAAAGTCTGCTGGGGAAAAATCGTTTTCAAACCGTTTTCGCCAACGATATTTTGCCTTGCGCACAAAGAACGTGGAATCGTTTTTTTCGCGGCAGGGAAGGCGTTTATCATTTGGCGTCCATCGTCGATCTGGTTAAAAAGGCGAAAGATTCCTTTGAATTTCCCAAGGAAATCGCGGTGGTGACCGGTGGATTCCCCTGTCAGGATTTTTCTGTAGCGGGGAAAAGGATGGGATTCGATTCTTCCAAAAATCATGATGGTTCAAAAATGGAACACCGGCAGGAAGAATCCAGAGGTTCCCTTTACCTTTGGATGAAACAGGTGATAGAAATTGTCAAACCGAAAGTTTTCGTCGCCGAAAATGTCAAAGGCTTGGTGTCGCTTGGAGAAGCGAAAAAGAGGATAGAACGCGATTTTCGGCACATCGGAAAAGGCTACCTGGTTGTTGACGCTCAGGTTCTCAAAGCGTGGGAATACGGTGTTCCGCAAAGTCGCGAACGAATTATTTTCATAGGCATTTCGAGGGAACAGGCGAATCCGGAAATTGTCCGGGATATCGAAGAAAACGGATCCCGTTCCCCGTATTATCCTTATCCCGTCAAGACTCATGGAAGCGGCTTACAAGCTCTTGTGACTTGCAGTGACGCGTTCGCTTTGCTGAAAGAACCGGAAGATTCAGAAGATTCCAGCCAACGGGCGTTTTCAAGGGCAAAGTATTACGGAAAGGTTCAGGGAGGTTTTGAAGTGGATTTGGACGGAATCGGTCCCACGATTCGCAGCGAGCATCACGGCAACATCGAATTCCGCCGGTTGAATGCGGAACACGGCGGTACGCATCGAAACGAATTGCAGAACGGTTTTAAAGAAAGGCGCCTGTCTGTTCGCGAATGCGCTCGAATTCAAACGTTTCCGGATGATTATGAATTTGTATTCGACGACGAATTCGGTCGCGTCAATGTTTCTGATGCTTACAAAGTCATTGGGAATGCGGTTCCGCCGCTTTTGGGAACAGGCGAATCCGGAAATTGTCCGGGATATCGAAGAAAACGGATCCCGTTCCCCGTATTATCCTTATCCCGTCAAGACTCATGGAAGCGGCTTACAAGCTCTTGTGACTTGCAGTGACGCGTTCGCTTTGCTGAAAGAACCGGAAGATTCAGAAGATTCCAGCCAACGGGCGTTTTCAAGGGCAAAGTATTACGGAAAGGTTCAGGGAGGTTTTGAAGTGGATTTGGACGGAATCGGTCCCACGATTCGCAGCGAGCATCACGGCAACATCGAATTCCGCCGGTTGAATGCGGAACACGGCGGTACGCATCGAAACGAATTGCAGAACGGTTTTAAAGAAAGGCGCCTGTCTGTTCGCGAATGCGCTCGAATTCAAACGTTTCCGGATGATTATGAATTTGTATTCGACGACGAATTCGGTCGCGTCAATGTTTCTGATGCTTACAAAGTCATTGGGAATGCGGTTCCGCCGCTTTTGGGATATTCCATTGCAAAACGCCTGGAAGAAATTTGGGAACCTCTTTTTGGAGAATGAGATGGGAGTATTTTCTGCTGGGAAAAATCTGAATGCCGAAAAAGACTCGGCTGACTTCGAAGCGTTTCAAAAAATGTTGCAGCTTTCAAAAGAGAAAATCCTTCGCGATAAGGGAAATCGTCTATTTGGAAACGCGGAAGAATTTTGGAAAGCTTTTGAACGGGATGTGAATCTTTCCATGGAAAGTTCTTGCCGGGATTTATCTTTGAATTGGAAAATCAATTATTTAGGCGGCCACAAGTTCCCGGATATCGTCGCAAAGATAAATGGCGAAAAATCGTTTGGAGTCGAAGTGAAAACGCTCAGCTCCGTCGGCGAAAAGTGGAAGGTGATGGGCGGCAGCATCATGGAGTCGACGGCGGAAAAGGACGTTCAACGGATTCATGTTTTTTGCGCAAAGAAAAATCCGTTCGAAATACGAATCCGGCCGTTTGAAGATTGCGTACAAGACGTCGCGGTCACGCACAGCCCCCGCTATCTGTTGGATTTGGAAATTCCTTCGAAAGAGAGCATCTTTCAAAAGATTCGCCGGCCTTATGAAGAAATCCGGCAAATGGAAAATCCATTCTTGGCGTTTAGGGATTATCTGATTTTGGAAAAGAGCCGGGGAGAAAAAGGGCAGAACTCCTGGTGGTTAGATCCGTTGAACGTAATCAGCGACCAGGACTTGGCGGAAAAAAGATTCTCTTCGGAAATGGAAAATATTCGAACCCGTTTTTGGGACGAATTGGACAGGGCGAAAAAGCGGACGATTGCTGCGAGGATGCTCGTTCTCTTTCCGGAAATTTTCCGCGGAAATTACAAAGAAGCAGCGAAATGGCTTTACAGGCATTGGATAGTCAACCCTTCGCTCAGGGACACATTTTCGGCTGGCGGAAAGAGAATGGTTTACGGAGTGCCCGTTCCCCAAATCGTTCACCATCTTTATGAATGGCGTAAAAGCGTGTCTGAAATTTTCAGAGGAGAATTTGTCACTCTCGAAGAACGGTATGAAATTTCAGGGCTTCCGAGTCGGCAAAAAAGCGTTCGGGCGTGGGAATTTTGGAAAGGAAATGTTTTGAAATCGCCGTTCACGGAAAAAGAAAGGGACGTTTTGGAAAAGATCCTCAATGAAATCGGTGATGAACTGGAGTGAAGCCTCGGGGAAATTTCAATAAAAGTGTTGAACTTCTTGAAGTGTTCCAAACAGCTCGTTTCCGATTTCAAAGCGTTCCTTGATGTGCGAATGTAAATCGCGGAATTCTTTTTCTGTCGCGAGGTTCAACGCGTTCAAGTTCTTGTGCATGTTAGAAATGAATCCCGAAACATAGGCTCCGCTTTTTTTGGTTTCCATTTCGGAATCCATTCCCTGGAGTTCTTTGTCCGTTTCCAACCGGGAAAGGAAATAGCGGGTGGTGGACTGCAGCTCGCTCAAAAAGTAAACGAGCAAAAGTTCTTCTTGCAGAATGCCCCGCGGATTTTCTGTGGAATAGCGTCCGATTTTTTCAATTTTCCCAAAGAAAATGGAGGATTGGGCGTATTCCAAACATGCGGCCAAGGAGGTTTCGCAAATGTTCGCCTTTTCTTCGATGTCGGCAAACCATTTTCGTCTGTCGTCAATTTTCGTCTGGGTGATGATTGGCGAAAGGGCGCTGAACGCATAAAAGACTTCTTCGTATCGGCGGTTGCGCATTCGGCAATTGAACGCCCTGTTGCGAACGGTTTCGTCTTCGATGGGATGGGATAAAGTCGTCGTCATCATAGGCGGATCACCTCGCGGACTCCGGAAATCTGGCGGATGGATTCTACAAGGCGGTCCAACAAATCGCGGCGGGCAATGCGGAACACCAGTCGGATGCGGCCCGCTTTTTTGATGGATACAACGCTCATGCGTTCAATGAAAATTTTCGCCTTGGCTGTTTCATCGAGAATGTCCGCAGTGATGCCTTTGCGGTCGTCCGTTTCGATTTTCAAATGGACGTGGAATTCTTGTTTGGAATCCCGGTTCCATTCCATGGAGATTCGGCGGGATTCCGGGATTTTCAAAAGATGGGGACAATCTTTGCGGTGGACTTCGATTCCATGTTTGGGAATGAGGGCGCCGACGATGGATTCGCCGGGAATGGGGGAGCAGCATCCGGCAAAATGGATGAGCAGGCTGGATTCGTTGCTGACTTCGACAGGGAGCTGCGATTCGTCGGCATGATCGGTCACAAACAGTTTGACAGGAGACTCCGGATCCGCCTCGCTGAATTTTTCCGGATGGATTTTCTGGATGAACTTTTCGAGTTCAGAAAGCTCCATGTTGCCTTGGCCGAGCCTGTCGTAAAACTCTTCAACGCTCTTGACGCCAAAAAAGGCGCAAATTTCGTCGGGTTTGGGCTGCTCCTCGGCTTTTTGAATTTTGAAAATGCGCAGTTCGCGTTGCCAAAGTTCCTTGCCCAAGGTCTGCGCTTCTTTGGTGATGCTGGTTTTCATCCAACGGCGGAGTTCCTGCTTCGCCTTTTCGGTGCGGACGATTTCCAACCATTCCGGGAGGGGATTCTGGTTGTGGCTGGACAACACCTGGATAGTCGCACCGTTCGGGACTGTCTTTGTCGCGCTGATGACGTTGCCGTTAATGCGCGCCCCGACGCAATGGAGGCCCAGTTCCGTGTGGACTGCGAAGGCGAAATCCAGTACGGTGCTGCCTTCTGGGAGTTCAATGGAATCGCCTTTTGGGGTAAAGACGGTGACGCCTTCGTTTTTCAAATCCACCCGCAAAAAGTTCAAGTATTCAATCGAATCGGGAATTTCCGCCTGGAGCTTAGCCAAACGGTCGAGCCATTCGAGTTCTTCGCCACTGCGCTGGGTTTCCAGTTTGTAAGCCCAATGTGCGGCGAACCCCTTTTCGGCGGTCAAGTCCATGTCTTTAGTGCGGATTTGCACTTCGACCATTTTATTTTCTGGGCCGATGACTGTCGTGTGGATGCTTTGGTAAAGGTTGGGCTTTGGCGTCGCAATGTAATCTTTGAAGAGTCCTTGGAGCGGCGTCCACAGGTTGTGCACGTAACCCAGTGCCAAATAGCATTCCGGAATGGTTTCGACGATGATGCGGATGGCGAAAATGTCAAAAATCTCGTCTAGGGAGCAACCCCGGCTGAGGGTTTTCCCATAAATGCTGTAAATGTTTTTGGTGCGCCCCGAAACGGTGCAATTCAAGTCTTCAAGAGCCATCTTGATCTGGAGAGGGCCGATGACGGATTTGACGTAACGTTCGCGTTCTTCTTTTGTCGAAAGCAAATGGTCGACGATTTTTTTGTATTCTACCGGGTTCAGGTATTTGAAAGCCAAATCTTCGAGTTCGGATTTGAATTGGTAAAGGCCGAACCGATGGGTGAGAGGCGTGTAAATGTCGAGGGTCTCTTGGGCAATCACTTTCCGCTTTTCGGGCTTCATGTATTGAAGTGTCCGCATGTTGTGCAGGCGGTCGGCGATTTTTATCATGATGACGCGGGGGTCTTTGGCCATCGCGTTGATGAATTTCCGGTAGGTTTCCGCTTTTTGTTCGACTTTGTTCCCTTGCTTTTGGGCTGCAGAAATTTTTGTGACCGCATCGACCATGAAAGCGGTGTCGTCGCCAAAACGGTTCTTGATTTCGGAAAGGGTGTGCGGTGTGTCTTCGACGACATCGTGCAACAGGCCCGCCAAAACGGAAGATGTGTCGAGCTTCATGTCGGCGATGATTTTGGCGACTTCGTAAGGATGTTCCGTGTAAGGCATACCGCTTTTGCGGAATTGGCCTTTATGGGCGTCGGCGATAAAAGCAACCGCATCACGGAGCTTTTGCTCGTCCAAAGCCGGATTTTTCTTCAGAAGCACTTGAACGATGTGCTCTTGCGAGGGCTGTAAAGGTTCCGTTGCCATGCCGTAAATCTATCAAAAAAAAGAAGAAAAGGAACGTTTCTTTGCAATACGGGAGATTTTCTTCTTGTGGAATGTTTTTAACCTCTGGCGTTTGAAATGCGTTTTTGAATATCCTCGATAGACGGCAACTGCCCACACAAATCTTTAGGCAGATTGTTTGTAACTTTATATTCGCTGACTCCGATGGGTCTAGATATCCTTGAACGCATATTCAGCAACAGGTGGATGTTGAGCTGACCGGCGTATTCCGGTTTGAACTCACCGGTTTTCAGCTCGATTTACCACATAGCAGCGGAGCTTGAGGTTGTAGAACAGCTGTGTCAATGTAAAAATCATCACCGCCCACATTGAGGTGACACTGATTTTCGAGAAAGGCAAAACCTGAGCCAAGCTCCAAAAGCAACTTTGTCCCGTCTTTTACGAGGTCTTTTTCAATGTTTGGTCTGTACAGCAAGCTCGCTTTGGGGTGAAGTGTGGCGATTTTCAAAGTTGCTCATCTTGTTGGCAATGGCTTGCCGCTCATATAGTCCGCGTTCGATTTGATGGATCAGTTCACTATGAGACCAGCCGTTTTCTGAATATACCTATTCCGAATCGTATCGTCTGAAGACTTGTCCAGCAAAACGACAATGTGTATTCACGGGATTTATGCGACAGCCTGTTGCACAAATTGATCTTCGGTGTAGGTAGCGGCAAACTTTACCATGTATTTCAGGTTTTGCACAGAATATCCCTTGGCATCGGGGAAAGACTGCTTAATATCGGCGGCAAGATTTTTGATAAACTTGCTGCCCCAAGTCAAGGTATTAGCTGTTGTTCATTAACATTCGCATTACTTACCTTTTTTGCCCAGCATTAGAGAACTCCGTTACCGTTATTACCGCCGAACTCGCATCCGTGGGTATGGTGATGCCTGTAGTACTACTGTCCATAGCGGTAGTCAAACGCATGACTTGATTTATTTCATAACTCTGTCAAGCAACGCCTGATAGCTGTCCACCACATCGTAGA